>NZ_CP154878.1:1200000-1800000 GCF_039955095.1 Limosilactobacillus sp. WILCCON 0051 | reverse complement strand
GGTTCATACGGCTGGCGGCTTAGTGAAACCAAGGCCGCGGCTACTTTAACCAAAGCCTTGATCAACCACCAGACCAGCGTCAATGCCAAAAACGACGTCTATGGTGTTGGCTATAATACTGGCGGCATTGGCTACGGCACGACATCAAACCATGGTATCG
Organism: Limosilactobacillus sp. WILCCON 0051; assembly: GCF_039955095.1. Classification (NCBI taxonomy): domain Bacteria; kingdom Bacillati; phylum Bacillota; class Bacilli; order Lactobacillales; family Lactobacillaceae; genus Limosilactobacillus; species Limosilactobacillus allomucosae. The sequence continues at coordinate 1,799,840 of NZ_CP154878.1, read as the reverse complement.
GCAATACCTATGCAGAAGTCTCAATTTCTGATCAGCACGTTTGGTTCTATAAAGACGGCAAATGCGTTTTTGATGCCAGCGTGGTTACTGGTAAACATAGCAGTGGCGATGATACGCCTAAGGGAGTCTGGTACATTATGTATAAGCAGCGAAACACTACTTTGCGCGGTACCAGCGACAACGGTTCAGCCTATGCCTCGCCAGTCAGCTACTGGGCACCGTTTACCGATAGCGGCTGTGGATTCCATGATGCCAGCTGGCGAACGGACTGGTCAAGCACGGCTTATCTGAACAACGGCTCAAATGGCTGTGTCAATATGCATACCAGTGACGCGGGAACGGCTTACGATTCATTAACTCAATATGAACCGGTAATCGTTTATTAATCTTGATGATGCCATGTCCAATTAAAATAACGGACAAATTGATCTTTAAGAGTTAATCTAATTTAAAAACCGCGCTGTCTCAAGCTTTTTCTGGGCCTAAGACAGTGCGGTTGTTTTATTTTGCTAATTAGTTTCAGCCTGGCTCAAGAAATTGGGGCAGGTTTTTTAGTGCCAATCAGCGTTTTTTGACATATGGAATATCAGGAGCAAAAGAAAGGATGATTTCACTATGATCAAAAAACAAATCTGGCTGACTAGTCTGGCAACGATGACGATGGTTTTGCAGCTGATGGCACCGGCTTTGGCAGCCCAGACAACAGTAGACAATGAGTCGAATGGGACTGATTTTAAGGTGCAGCTGCCGGCGGTCATTGATTCTTCAAATGATGGCGGCATGGGGGATGACTTTAAAAACAACTGGCTGACAAAATGTCAAACTGCCTATCAGCAAGGATTACAAGATGCCATGGCCGCTAAGCCGCAGCTGCCGCCAGATCAAGAACCAATTAAAACGGCTTATTGTCAAGGCTTTAAAGATGGCAGACAGCTGGCCTTGGAGCACGCTGATTGGCTAAAGCGCGTGCAGGAATCGCAGCAAAATGCCATACCGGTCTTGAATGATCAGACAGTTGCGGACTACAGTGCCGATAACAATGAATCAGCAGGCAATGAACAACAGGCAGCCGATCAAGACAGTGCTCAGCTGCCATCTGATCAAGCGGCCAGTGAAGTGCCAAGCACAAATCAGCATTACGCGCCGCTTTGTCCGACCAGGGATCAGGCTCGGTTTATCGCGCATCTGGGGCCAATCGCGCAAAAAGTTGGTCAAAAGCATGATCTTTATGCTTCGGTTCTGATTGCCCAGGCCGCTCTGGAAAGCAATTGGGGAACCAGCGAGTTAAGCCGAGTTCATCATAATCTATTCGGCATCAAGGGAACCTGGCATGGTCATGGTGTTTCAATGATGACACAGGAATGTCTCGGTGGTAAGCCAGCCATCGTTGCCGGAACCTTTAAGAGCTATACCGATGAAAAAGCTTCGTTAAGCGATTATGCTGCCGTGTTGGATCAGCCGATGTATGCCGGGGCTCATCGCAGCAGTGCACCTACCTATCGATCGGCAACCAGTTTTTTAAAGGGGCGCTATGCTACGGATCCTAACTATGACCAAAAACTGAATCAACTGATTGAAGCCTATCAGCTGACGCATTTTGATCGTCCAGTCAGCCAAGCAGCCAATTCATCGCTTAGTCGGCCAAGAACGGGTCAACGCCATCAGCAGCATCAAACGGCTGCCTTGGTTGAATCAACGAAGCCTACGCCCAAAAAGCAGCCGCAAAAAGCCGTTCGTCAGCATACCTGGCTGCCGTTTGCCAGTGGGATTGGCAGCGTCGGCATTTTAGAGGTGCTGCGGCGAATGTATCTAAAATAAAAACCACCGCGTAGTCAGTCGACTCAAGCGATGGTTTTATTCTGCTGGCTGATCGGTAATGCCGAGTCAATCAGCGGTTTAAATGCAGCGATTGATTTAGCGAATCTGGGCCAGCCGCTCATCAATCATCCCCAGAACCGTAGCAGCGTTTTGCGGATCTTCCAGGTCGTATTTATCAAGATCGATCTTCATCTTAGGACTGGCATCGTATTCTTGATACCAGTCTTGATAGGCACTCCACATTTTGTAGTAGTAGTCCTTGAGCTCAGGATTGTTGTCGATCTGTTCATAGTCGCGTCCCCGTTTTTTGATTCGGTAGAGAATGGTCTCAAAAGAAGTTTCTGAATAGACCATCAAATCAGGCGCTTTTTTAGGCAGCTTGTTCAAATCGCTCATCATGTTGTCAAGCAGCTTTAGGTAAACGTCCAATTCCGTATCAGAGATGTTGCCTTCCGCGTTGTTTTCCTTGGTAAACAGCGCGTCTTCATAGATTGAGCGATCCAGCACGTTGTTGTCATCGCTTAATGCCTGCTTGATCATGGAAAAGCGCTTGTTTAAAAAGTAGATCTGCAACAGGAAGCCATACTGTTTTGGATCCTTGTAGTAAAGCGGCAATACCGGATTTTCGCCCACCGGTTCAAAAAAGGCTTTCGTGTGTAGATGATCGGCAATCTTAGCCGTAAGCGTTGTTTTGCCGACCCCAATCATTCCTGCTGTAATAATCACCATGTTGGCCCCTCTTTACATAAAAATTCAACTTGACCATCTTACTACAAAATATAGTGTCTGCCCATAAAATAAATCCATATTTTGTGGGCAGCTGACAGTCAAGGAGGGTCAACAAGGCATCATCTGGGCAATTGAGCGCATCAAAAAAATTTGCCGTTTACATTTGAAACAGGCAAAATAAAAACAGCAACTTTTGAAGGGACGTTAAAAATGATTGAACATATGAATGAGCCACAGATTCGCGAGCAATTGACAATCAGCCAGCAGCAGGGAACCTTAGTCGAGGTATATAACTTTGCCGATGACGATACCTTTAACGTTGGGTTCGTGATTGCCATGGATCCGCTGTTCGTTTTACTGATGACCTTGGATTGGGACTGCAAGATCAATGGCTTGACGCTGGTTCGCATCAAAAGCATTCATGCCGTTAGAAGCCAGACCGACTATTTAACGACTTGTTCTTATAAAAGCAAGGTAGCTCAAGAATATGGCTATTTTGATGTTTTTGGTCTGCAGCGTTTTTTGCGTGAGCACGATTTTAGGCATGTCAACTTGCTGAACACGCTTTTGAAAGATTCCATTGACCATGAGCTGCCGGTGGTGATTGGCACGCAAAAATACAAGGGCCGCGATGACTTTGAAGGAATGGTGCATGAATTGACGCATATCGGCTTGACGCTGCATTATTATAACGAGCATGATCTTTCGTCGCTTTGGACCTATGATATTTTACTGGCCCAGATTGACTATCTGCGGGTGCGTGGTTTTCAGGCCATGCAGACCAAGGCGATTATGGAAGGCATTTTTCACCAAAATTAAAAAAATTATTGGCTTATTACAATTATTTAAAGGTCAGCTGGTAAATATGTGGTAAACTTGTCCGTAAATAGGTTTACTAATGAAACAAGAGGAAAGCACACATTATGAAACACAAAGTAACAATTCGCGATCTGGCAAAGGCTGCTGGGGTTTCGGTCACGACGGTATCGCAGATTTTAAACGGCAAGGGGCAGCGCTTCAGCCAAGCCACACAGCAGCGAGTCTTAGAACTGCGCGATCAGATGAATTATGTTCCTGATTTTAACGCGCGCAATCTGATCATGCGCTCTTCTAAAACGATTGGCGTCTTGGTACCTAATATCGGCAATCCGTTTTTCAGTACGTTTATTCGCGGTGTGCAGGAAGCAGCTCGTCAAGCCGAGTTTATGCCGCTGATTTTTAGTGCCAACCATGAGGAAAAACTGGAACGCTACTATCTTGGCCGCTTGATTGAACGAGCCGTTGATGGCTTGATCATTGCCAGTTCTTCGATTACGACCGACACGATTGAACAGCTGTTAAAGCCAAACGATATTCCGTATCTGTTGTTCGACCAAAACGAGGCCAATGGCGGGGACCGACTTTTGATTGATGACTATCAAGGCGGCTATCTGGCAGCTGAGCATCTGGCTGGTCTGGGACATCAGCATGTGGTCAGCATCATGCCGGAAAACATGACCGACAACTTGAATCACCGGCTGCGGGGCTTGATTGACGGCCTGCGTAAGCACCATGTTGATTTTAACGATCAGACCGACGTGATTTATGGCGAGCTGACCAAGCACGGCGGCTATTCGTGTACTAAGGGCGTGTTGGCGCAGCATCCGACGGCAGTCTTTGCGGCCAACGATGAAATGGCGATCGGGCTTTACCGCGGCTTGGCCGAAAATGGCGTCAGCGTGCCAGACGATATTTCGGTAGTGGGGTTTGACGACATTGACCTGGCTGAATACGTCACGCCAAAACTAACAACGATTCAACAGCCAATCCGCGAAATCGGCGAACAGGCTACCAAGATGCTGTTTAATCGGATTCAAAACCCAGATACGGCCATTCAGACTTCCTACTTCGGCGTTAAGCTGGTTGTCAGAGATAGTACCAAGCAGGCATAGACTTGTTTGCACGTAAGCTGATATGCTAAAATAGTGTAGTTAAGAAATACTGATTTAATCACACATAAAAGCATTTACTAATTTGCTGATTGCATCAAAACGCAAAGGAGACTTTGAAATGACGAATAAAGTTACGGTCGTTGGTAGTCTGAACGTTGATACGACGCTGCGAATCAAGCGGATGCCATTGCCTGGCGAAACGCTGTCATCCGAAAGCAAGAGCAGTGCCGCTGGTGGCAAGGGGGCCAATCAGGCAGTTGCTGCGGCGCGTGCTGGTGCAGATACCAAGTTTGTTGGCCGGGTTGGCAATGATCAAGCAGGTCAGTTTATGATTGACTCATTAAGCGAAAATCATATCGACACGCGCTACATTACTAAAGATGAGCATGCCGGAACTGGCTCGGCCACGATTCTGCTCGATGACAATGGTCAAAACAGTATTTTGGTTTATGGCGGGGCCAACCAGTGCGTTTCCCCAGCTGATGTTGATAATGCTCAGGCTGCCATTGCAAACGCCGATTTTGTGATCGCGCAGTTTGAAACGCCACAGGAAACAACTCTGGAGGCATTTAAACTGGCTAAGCAGCATGGCGTTAAGACGATTTTGAATCCGGCACCAGCGGCCAAGATCGACCCTGAAATCTTGAAGGTTACGGATCTGATCATTCCAAACGAAACCGAATGTGCCACGCTGACCAACGTTATCATTGCAGACGAGACTTCAATGCTTGAAGCTGCTGGTCACTTTGCACAGATGGGGGTCAAGAACCTGATCATTACAGTCGGGAGCAAGGGTGCTTTCTACTGCACGCAAAACGGCTATGACTTTGTGCCAGCCTTTAAGGTACACGCAGTTGATACTACGGCAGCCGGTGATACGTTTATTGGTGCCTTGAGTTCTCAGTTAAAGCCCGACATGAGCAACATCAAAGAAGCATTGATCTTTGCTCAGCGGGCCAGCTCAATTACGGTTCAGCGGATGGGAGCTTTGCCATCAATCCCAACGCTGGCAGAAATTGAAGCTGCCAGTCAAAACTAGTCAAAAATCAGACTTTTTGGCGTTACCGATGATAAAAAGCGAGATCAACGTCTTTGATGACTTGATCTCGTTTTTATTAAGCGTTTGGAAAAGAAGGTCTTAAAAATGACAGTCTATAATGTAAATCTGGGGATTGGCTGGGCCAGCAGCGGGGTTGAATACGCACAGGCCTACCGATCCAAAGTGTTTTCTCGCCTGCAGATTCCGACAAAGTTTATTTTTTCCGATTTGATTTTGGCTAATAACATTGCAGAATTGACGCGCAATCTTGGTTTTCATGATCAAGACATAATCTGGCTCTATAATTTTTTTACCGACGTCAAGATCGCGCCCACGACTTATCCGCTAAGCGAGTTTAAACGCGCGCAGCATTTTGCGGAGCGCAATGTTGAAGCTACCGTGCAGAATTTCGCGGATGGCAAGCAGGTAGTCCACTACTGGCTGCCTGATGAAAATCTAAGAATCAATGTCCGTATCTATGATCTGGCAACGCAGGCCATTGACTACGCCGAATACGTGGTTGACTCCCAGATGGTGCGGCGGGAATTTTATTCATACATAAGATACGTAACCGAATACCTCAGCGCAGGCAATCATGTCTATGCCCGCGACTTTTATAATGAGGATGGCTCGATTGCCTATCATCAATATGTTAATGGCACCAACGAGGTCTTTGAGCTGAAAGACCAGATTTTTTATTCTAAAACGGCTCTGTATGCTGAAATGATTCGCCGTTTAAAGCTTACTGCCCAGGATCTGGTTATCTTGGATCGTGAAGACGGGCGAGGACTGGTCAGCGGCCAGCTGTGGTACCAGATGCATTCGCCGGCAAGACTTGGCGTTGTAGTGCATGCCGAGCATTATGATGAGCACTATACCAATCAGACGAACATTTTATGGAACAACTATTACGAGTACCAGTTTACGCATGCCGATCAGACCGACTGTTTTATCGTCTCAACACCGGCGCAAAAACGCGTCCTGGCTGCACAGATGAAAAAATATCAGCATCAGGCACCGCAAATTGCCGCGATTCCGGTGGGCAGCCTGACGAAACTGATGTCGATGCCATACGAGAAACGACGTCGGCATTCGTTGATCACGGCTTCTCGCCTGGCCAGCGAAAAGCACGTTGACTGGCTGATCAAGGCTGTCGTGCAGGCTAAACGAGCAATTCAAGACGTTTCTTTGGATATTTATGGTCAAGGAGCACAGTACCGCAGTCTGCAGCGCTTGATTGATGAGCTGCAGGCCAATGAATACGTTCATTTGAAAGGACAGCAGAATCTAACCGCGATCTATCAGCACTATGCTGGCTATATTGCGGCTTCAACCAGCGAGGGATTTGGCTTGAGTTTGATGGAAGCCGTGGGATCGGGTCTGCCGATGATTGGCTTTGACGTTCCATATGGCAATCAGACGTTTATTGATCCAAATCAAAACGGCTATCGGCTGCCATATCAAGCAGATTGGTCAGAGGAACGCAAGGTAAGGGAACTGGCGAACGCGATTGTCAGCCTCTTTAGCGATGATCAGCGGGCGGCTGGTTTTAGTCAGCACTCTTATGAACTGGCCCAGCCATATCTGGATGAAAAGATTGCTCAAAAATGGCGAGTACTGGTAAACGAGGTGGCAAAATGATAAATCTGTTTGATAAATGGGATCAGGCTGCGCGCGACTTCAGACTGGCTCAGCTGATTGCACAATTAAAGCTTCCCACGGTGGTAATTCATGATGATGGCTTTTTGCCGCGCAACGTTCAATCGCCGCTGCAGTACTATTGTCCGCGTTCAGACAAAGGCCAGCCGCTTTATTTTGATCAGATTCCGGTGCCGCGTTTTTGGCGAATCGTTGGCAGCAGCAAGGGCGCGCAGATTTATGATCTGAATCATAAACGCGCGGACGTTGTTTTTACCAAAAACGACAACACGCGGCAGGTCAAGCAGGTGCGCTGGCTAAATGAGAGCGGTCAGCTGCAGTGGGTCGATGAGTATGATCGCTTTGGCCGTTTGTTTGCTAAAACCAGCTGGGCAGATAATCGGGCCTGGCTTAAGCAGTTTTTTGATGAGCAGGGCCAGGTAGTAATCGAATCGCACCTGGATAATGGCAGCCTGTTTTTGAATACTCGTCAGGAATGCCGTCATTTTAAGAGTCTGCCGGATTTTGTCAGTAATTATCTGCAAAAGAGCGGCCTGAATCTGGATCGGATTTTTTATAATACGCTAAGCACCAGTTTTCTGACGACGTTAAAGCTGCCTAACTCAGGTCATGATACGCTGTTTTGGCATGAACCGGTGCAAAATAAACTACCGGGCAATCTTGACTACATCTACCAAAATGAAACGCGGACGCGGCATGTGATTGTCCAGGACTATCGCGTCTGGCAGAATCGCCAAAAGCTTTTTAAAACCAATCAGCATGTGGCGACCGACTATTTAGGCATCGTCTATCCGCATCCACGGGGGAATTCGCTGCGACCCGCGATTCTGATCTTAACCAATTCAGATCAGATCGTGCAGCTGGAAAATCTGGTAAAGATCTTGCCGCAGTTTGAGTTTCACATTGCAGCTATAACTGAGATGTCCGATCGCTTAATGGGGATGCAAAAGTATGAAAATGTCTATCTATATCCAGTCGTTAAGATGGATAAGGCCCGCGATCTGATGAGAAAATGCGATATTTATCTAGATATCAACCAAGGTGATGAGATCTTGGATGCCGTGCGGGCGGCGTTTGAAAACAACATGCTGATTCTGGGATTTAATGAGACAATGCATGAGCCGCGCCTGATTGCGGATGAAAATCGCTATGCCGCGGCTGAATTTGATAAAATGGCTATTAAGATCGTCCAGGCAGTCTCGCAGGCCGCTGAAATGCAGCGCTTGATCGACACGCAGCGCCAGCAAGCCGGTGATGAGCCGGTTGCCCGTTTTCAAGCTGGGATCGAGGCCCTGATCAACGATTGAAAAACCAATAAGGAAGTGACAGCATGCCGACTGACAGACGACCAAGCTTTCCCCGCGCTCTACTGATTTTTTCGGCGTTTTGCGTTTTGATTCTGATGCCGCCAGAAGCCGCGCGCAACATTACCGAGCATCCCCGACTGACGATTCTTTGGGTGATTTTGTATCTAGGATTTTTCGGACTGATTATTGTTTGGGGACAAAGACTGTATCGTCGCTATGATCATTTTAATCATCGCTCGCAAAGTTTTTTTGCCCATGCCAAAACGATTCTTGGCGGCTATTTGGCAATTGTAGCTGGCGAGATCGTTTTGGGTAATCTAAACCGGCTGATCTATCATCAAGTGCAGACGGCCAATAATCAAGCCATCATTGACACCATGAGCGGCAGTCCGATCGTCAGCGTCCTGGTCTGTTTTTCAGCCGTGTGCTTGACGCCATTTGCTGAAGAACTGATTTTTCGCGGTCTGTTTATGAATCTGTTTTTTAACGCTCGCGATTTTTGGCTGCCGATTCTGCTGTCGGGGCTGGTTTTTACGCTGGTCCATGCCAGCAGCAACATTATCAGTTATCTGATCTATTTTTATATGGGCTGCGTGCTGGCTTATGTTTACCGTTCGACGGGTAATCTGACCAATTCAATCGGGATTCATCTAATCAATAATCTAGTGTCCATCCTTTTGATTCTGCCAGCGGTGATCAAATAGCAGCTTGATTATGATCGGCAGCTAAAATAATTTTTATCGAATCCTTGCAACCGCTTACAGAATGTGGTATATTATAGGCGTGGAAGGATAAGAGATATATTCAGCGAAGCGCGTGATGCGGTTTCGACTGAAGCTGGTGGCTGAAGTCATCGAGTAGGCCTAGAAGCAGCGTAAGAGTGACCAGAAGCATCGGATTGTAATTGTGTGGTTACCAGCGTGCACCAGTACTAAATAAAAATAATGCAGCTTTGCGGAAGATTGAATCAAAAATGTGTTTAAGTTAAGTATGAAAATTGTATGCTTGGCGCAAAGTAGCAGATTCCTTCCCAAAGTGGCTCGTCTCAATTAAGAGGCGGGCCTTTTTGGTTGGAGTTAAATATCAGTTATTTTAGCAAGTTGCTGGGACTGATGCGCAAATGAGCCAACCGCAATGCCGGTGAAAAATGGTCGGCTGATCTTTAGTGGAGATTGCGGAACCATCGCTGCGGCAAAACACTCAACAGTGATCATTATTCATAAAAATCTGTATAAAATATTTGAAAAAAACTCATTACCTACTTTTAGCAAAAAAGCGCTGCATAGTAGGTAAAAGTTTGTGTATATCTAGTTAGGGATCCCTAACATTACCTATAATTGGCCGAAAATCCAATAATAGTAGGTAATTCACAAGGTCGGTCTAACCCAATCAACCCATAAATATACATTTTTACCTACGATTCAGAAAAAAGCTGGCGGAAGTAGGTAAAATTCGGTCAATTGAATATACAGTTACCTACTGCTTATTAAAATTCAAAAAATAGTAGGTAAACTTGCATCTTCCAGCGAACTCAACTTAATTTTTTTCACAAGATCCGCCAGCAACGCGATAGACCCAGCATCATGCGAACCTTAGCAATCAACGAAGAATAGCGGCTGCATTCAAAGCCTTGATTTTGTTAAAGTCCTCCTGATGCAAAATATAGTTGGCTTTTTTGAAAACAGTTCTTGAAAATCATTATGAAAACAAGTAAACTAGCCATTGCTGTGTTTTTTCGAGAATACCGAAGTCGGTGAAGGGAGTCCAATGACTAAATATCGCTTGCAATCGCTGCTGTTTGTCTTTGTTGCATTTATGCTGGGCTGTAATGAATATATGATTGTCGGGGTCTTGCCCGATATTGCAAAAGAATTTCATGCCTCGCTTTCATCACTTGGCTATACCGTTACTTTGTTTGCACTGATTTATGCCATCTCGACACCAATCGTTACGACTTTAGCGAGCCGCTTTAATCGTTACCATGTGCTCTTGGTCTTAATGCTGATCTTTTTTATCGGCAATACCTGGACGGCGCTGGCAACGGGATTCTGGTCATTGATGGGTTCGAGAGTGCTTACGGCGACAGTGGCAGGGGCTATTATCTCGTTAGTACTGGTCATGGCCAACTATATTGCACCGCGCGACAAACGGGCCAGCCTGGTCTCGTGGGTATTTGCTGGTTTTAGCATTGCTTCGATCATCGGGGTGCCGATTGGAACAACGATCAGTACGACTTTTTCGTGGCATGACAGTTTTTGGATGATTACCTGGCTGACGATTCTGACCTTTGTTATGCTGGCTTGGCTGGCCCCCCGCGATACGCCACAGGTTCGAGGCAGTCTGCGCTCACAGTTCAGTCTGTTTCGCGATTCGCGGGTTTTGATGGGAGTCGCGTTTATCGTCTTGGTATGTGCTGCTGACTATACTTTTTACACCTACGTACGACCGCTGCTTACCAATATGATGGGCTTTGATAATACCTGGCTCAACTGGCTTTTGTTTGGTATGGGCATCTTCTTTATGTTTGGCAACAAGTTTGGCGGCTACTTGGCTGATCATCGCGGAATCCAGTCACTGCCTAAGATCTATGTTTTAATGACGCTTTGTCTGGCAGGGCTGGCACCAAGTTTTCAGTATCGCTGGCTGGGCGTGGCTCTGATTGCCATGCTTTGCGTGATGGTGGCCTGTTATGGATCGTCAACGCAGCTGATGTTTTTAGACATTGCCGAAAAAGACTATCCACAGTCGCTTGATCTGGCATCTTCTCTAAATTCGATCTTTGCCAATATCGGCATCTCGCTGGGATCGTTTACGGCTGCCGAAACGGTGCATTATCTGTCTTTAGGAAGCGTTGGCTACGTGGCTGCTGTCTATGGCTTGCTGACGGTACTGGTGATTACTGGTTTGAGTCGGCGCTATCGCAATGCGTATCCATATTGAAGTTGAATATGAAGGCCGGCATGAGAAATCAGTCGGCTTTTTGTTTTATCGAAATTAAAATTAAAATCCTCACATTATTTTTTAATTTTATAATTGACATCTAATAAAACACGTGGTAAATTTAGAACATCAAAACAGAGGAGGCAGAAAATGATGTTTGCTGAAAAGACCAGTCAATTGTCCAATATTATTATTATTCGCATTATTAGCTAGGTGATGCGGATCTTTTGACGTGTTCGCATCACCGCCCTCGATGATGCGAACGGTTCAGCAAATGGTTGTCTGCCAGCAGCTGACTGTTCATGAAACAGTCGGCTGCTTTTTATTTAGGGGTGATTTTTATGGAAAGCGACATTAGCGACATTAAGAAGCCAAGCTGCAGAAATACGATCTTACAAATTAAAAACACAGGAGGATGGCTATGGAAAACGCAACAGAACGAATGACGGTGAATAATGAGAAACTGGAACGCGACCCGGTTAAAACGGTAATTTTGGCATCTATGATGGGGACAGCCATTGAATTTTTTGATTTTTATGCATACGGGACGGCTTCGGCAGCCTATTTCCCTAAGGTATTCTTTCCACAGATGACGCCATTATTGGCCACGCTGCTGAGTCTCTTGACGTTTGGGGTTGCCTTTGTCGCGCGTCCGGTTGGTTCATTTGTCTTTGGTCATTTCGGTGATCGCTTAGGCCGGAAAAAGACGCTGGTCGTATCGCTTTTGGTAATGGGGGTTGCCACGGTGGCGATCGGCTTTATTCCTGGCTATCAAAGCATCGGGGTCGGCGGTGCCTTGCTGCTGTGCCTTTGCCGCTTTGTTCAAGGGATCGGCCTGGGCGGTGAATGGTCCGGTGCCGTTTTGGTTGCTACGGAAAACGCGCCGGCTGACAAACGGGCACTTTATGGAGCTTTCCCTGAAGTCGGAGCACCAATCGGCTTTTTCATCTGCAATGGTTTGTTCTATGTCTTGGAAAAGGTTCTGACGCCAGCCCAGATGATGAGCTTTGGCTGGCGGGTGCCTTTCTGGGCCTCATCAGTTCTGGTCGTAATCGGTCTCTACGTTCGGCGCCGTCTGCAGGAAACGCCGCTGTTTAAGCTGGCCCAGGAACGCGACAACACGACGCGCTCGCCTTTAAAAGTAGTCTTTAAGGAAAACTGGCGCGAGATCTTAAAAGGTACGTTCTTGATGGGTGCTACCTACGCAATGTTCTTTACGCTGACGACTTGGTCACTTTCATTTGCCACGACGGCACTGGGCTTTAGTCATTCTGAGTTCTTGCTGCTGTTGATGGCAGCCATCGTTGAATTTGCCGTTTTGATCATGGCGACTTCGGTTCTGGCGGACAAGGTCGGACGCAAGAAGGTTTTGATGACGGCTTCGGTCGCATTGGTCGTCTTCTCATTGGTCTTCCCATACTTCTTGGAAGGTCAGCACAACATGGTCGGCATGCTGCTGTTCTTAGGCCTGGGCTTTGTAGTAATGGGCACGCTGTATGGCCCGGTTGGCGCGGTTTTGCCAGAGCTTTTCCCAACTAAGGTTCGCTATTCCGGCGCCGGCATCACCTACAATCTGGCTGCTGTGGTTGGGGCAGCCGTAGCTCCAACAATCACGACTTGGCTGATTGCTGCGTTTGGCCTGCACTACGCTGGGATGTACATGTTCGGTTTGGCAGTAGTTTCGGTAGTTGCCTGGGTATTGACGCCAGAAACCAAGAATGTCGATTACACGAAATAATGCTTTAATTATGACTAGCCGGAAATCCCGTGACTTTAGTAATGGGATGGATAGGCCTACTATGATAGAATACTTGTAGATAGTAGTTGACTTAGTAACTGTATCACTAAGAACCAAAGTGAACGATTACAGCATTATAAGGCTAACTATCTAACAACTATTGAGATATATCGTCCCTATGGCAACCTGGGGACGTAAAAGGCATTGGTAATTAGACGATCACTGCTCAAGCAACTGCGGCTGTTTGAGTAAATCATCCGTATCTATGCAAATTGTGGTTCGGATACTCAATACTGGGGTGTTTGCCCACAAGCCATCGACTTTAGCCGATGGTGGTTGACTGAAGTCTGCAATGAAAAATGCATCGTCGAAAGTGACGGTGCATTTTTATGTTAAGCTAAAAGAATCAAATCTAGTTAAGGAAGAATTTCATGAACAACTGGCAGACATTTTATTCGGCAAGCGAGCAGGCCATTATTTTAGCAAAGCATCAGCGCGGGATCGATTTCCCGACAGAACTGTACCAACGGGCGCTCAAGGCTGGCAAATCAATTCCTCACTATCAGCGCATCAAGGCTTGTCAACAGGCGCAGCTGCCGCTTTTGACTGAAGACATTCAAAATCTGACGGCTGTGATCAATCACCAGCCGCTTTTAAATCCGGCGTCTGGTTCAGCTAAGCAGCGTCAGCGTACTAAATCTAAAAAACAGCAGTCAGTGAATACAAGACCGCATGAAAAAAATCGGTCAAAAATGCGCGCCAAGTCAAAAAAACAGCGGTCAGCGACTGATAATGCCAAGCCAGATGCCAAAACCAGCGCTAAAAAGCAGCTGCAGACCATGCTGAAGCGCTACGACGGTCTGGTGGCCAGCGCGGAGGAAATCGGCGTAATGCAGTTTGAAAAGCACCGCCGCTATCGAAATCGCGCTTTTGAGGTGTTTAATGATCCGGATGCAACGATGGCAGCGATGCATCGTCAGGCAAATTATCTGGAAGGACAGATTCAGCGTTTAGAAGAACGCATGCAGCGGCGAATGTTTTAGCAATACCAGTGTCTAGTCAACTTAAAAACAAACTCAATTAAAAAGGCATGCGACCGATTTTAGATCGGAGCATGCCTTTTATTATGAACTGATCAGCACATCGCTTGGGCTGGAACGTAAATGACCAGCTAGATCAAAATACTGATTTGCTGGTTATCTTTATGGCGGCGGGAAAGTCAATGATTCTTTTCAAAATGGAAGAACTAAAGGCTGGTTGATGCTAGAGACTAGTCTTGATTTAAAACAGCCGGATTTTTATATTCGGCTTGGATGATTTTCAGCATCGTTGCAGGGCTTTCGCGACAATCGTTATTCAGCCATTTTTTGATCACGGCAGTAATGCCAGCCCGAAAGAACTCACTGTGATAATCGATGAACTGATTATTATAGAGCTTAGCCGCCAGTTCTTGATCATAATGAACGATCTGGTAGTCAATATCAAAGCCAAGCTTAAAGTAGGTCTTATAAAAAGTCTGATTGGCTTGGATGCTTTGAAACAGCCGCAGATAGTTTTCTTGTGAAGCCCCGCGCTGGTCATCAAACAAACTAGAGTATTCAGCTATCATGCGTTCACGAACTTTATCTTTAAGGTCGTAAATATCCAGATAATTGGCGTAAAAAGTCGTGCGGTTGACCTTAGCCAGCTTACAGATCTGAGTAACCGTGATTCGCTCCACGGGCTGGTCTTGGGCCAGTTTTAAAAAGACGTCTTCAATTTTAAGCTGTGATGGTTTTTTAGCTGGTTTCATATCTTCGCTCCATTAAGTCAACAAATCGCCTTTGATTGATGACTGTTTTTTTCATTTATCCATATTATATTAAAAATCACAGATATCAGTTAAGAATTTAAAGGAGAAGGATAATATGAAAAAAGATACACTTTGGGAAATTATGATTGGTACGGTTGGCGGTCTGGTTTTTGCGATTGGCATGTGCATGTGTCTGATTCCGGAATGGCAGCTGTTTCGCACTGGGATCATCGTATCAGTAGTTGGCTTTTTGATTCTGCTGCTGATGATTCCAATCTATCGGCGCACGCATCCGCGCAAGCAGGTCAAGATTGACTGGAGCATTACGCTGATCTGGCTGATTGGCGTTGCCGGGGCACTGCTGATGGGATATGGTATGAGCAAGACCATGCGGGGAAGCGTCAGTACAGAGGAGATGATCATTGGTCTGGTTTGCGGTTGTATCGGGCTGCTGATCTGCGTGCTGGATTATCCAGTCTACCTTTACGTCAGCAAGAAGCAGTAAATTTTGGTAAACGTGTAATCAAGGACCTGACAGCGAAAGGATGGTTGACGATGAGAATTAAAAATCCACAAGTAACGCTGGCTGATGAGGCAAGAAATGGCGTTGTCGAAAACGTTCGCAGCGGTTTTTTGGACTGGCTCTTTAGATTTCATGTCACGGGTGATGATGGTGAACTGTATTCACTGGGCGGCTCAATCCTGTCTTTGGCACAAGAAAAAATAGATCTGGTTTCAATTGAATGGACAAAGGGGAAAGGGACTATCAAACAGCTGCCAGGCTCGATCTATCAGTTGGCGCGTTTTCCCCAGCCAGGTCTGATTAAAATGATTAAAAATCCGCAGGGAACCTTGAAGATTGAACAAACAGCCCACAGTGTCCAGGTTGCCTGTGGGGATGAGTTTAAAGTTGAATGCTTTGATGATCATACCTGGCATTTTATGATCAACACTCAAGATGGACAATATCGAGCTGACCTATATCATCGACCGTATGGATATCCTTTATGGTATGGTCGCAAACAGCCTTCTTATCTAACACAGCATTCTATTACCTATGGCTATAACTGGGCAGGTGACAGTGAGGGAGATATCTGGATCAAGGGTCGCAAAATACACGTCAAGGGCACTGGGCAGCGAGAACGCTATGTCGCCGTTGACTCGTCAGCAGCCGAGCTTGGCGGATGGGAAGACTGGGGATTCGTAACGTTTGATGAGATGCATACGTCCTTTTATGACATGCGATTGGGGAAAAAGGATCTTTCCGTTTATGATCTGAAGACGCAGCGACACTATCCAGAAGGTCAGTTAACGATTGAACATGGTAACTGGGCTTTTATGCGCGAACTGGACGGCTTTGTTCCAATTGACTATCGAATCAGCATGGAGGTTGAAGATGGCGTTTTGATGATTAATGCCAAAGTCTGCAATGCAACGACATGGGGCGTCACTTTTAAAAATCCTGACAATCCCGTTGGAACGCTGATTTTTGACCAGATTACCGGTGTCTTTTATCCCAATGATGGCAAACCGCGCAAGCTATCAAATGGTCGCGGTGTCCTATCCATTCGTCAGTGGCATCAATATCCTAATATTTTACCGCGTGAACTCTATGTTGACGAAGAACGAGGCGGCGAAAAGTTTGCGACGCTTTAACTTTCGATTAAAGGCAAGCTTGAGCGAGCAAACAAAAATTGCTACTTGAATGATGAACGATTCGGCGTTAAAGTATAGAAAATTTCTTACAAAAAGGAAGTCGAAAGCATGCTTCATAACTTTACTATCGATCATCAATTAAATCACCGCACGATTCGCAAGTTTAAGGATCAGCCGCTGACTGATGAGCAGCTGAAAACCCTGCTGGAAGTTGCACGCCAGACTTCCAGCAGCGAGTTTTTGCAGCAGATGACGATCATTCGGGTAACCGATCCGCAAAAACGGGCCGCGATTCGTGCTGTCAGTACCCAGCCATATGTTGGGGCGGAAGGCGAATTACTGATGTTTATCACCGATCTGCATCGTAATGAGCTGATCCGGCATCATCAAGGAAATCTTGACGATCGGCGTATTGAAAAGACCGAGATGTTTCTACAAGCCTATGAAGATACCGTCCTAGCCGTGCAAAACGTTTTGAATGCCGCGGAAAGCATGGGGTTGGGCGGTGTGATTCTAGGGTCGATTCAAAACGAGCCTGCTAAGATCATCAAGACGCTGAATCTGCCTAAGCATACTTTTCCAACCTTGGGGCTGCAGCTGGGCGTACCGGATCAAAAACCGCAGCTAAAGCCTCGACTGCCATTGGACAAGATCGTTTTTGAAAATGAGTATCAAGATATTGATCCAGCCAGCTTAAAAGACTATGACCAAATCGTAAATACCTATTATGATCTGCGGGATGCCAATCGACGCATCGATACGTTTACTGATCAGGTCAATGGTCCCAAGCTCAATGGCACGCCTCAGGTTCGCGATCAAATTGCTCAAGCCCTCCACGATCAAAAACTGTGCCTGGATTTATAAAATATCCTGGCTTCGTTGAAAATAACGAGTGAATTCGCTATGATCAAACTATAAGGTGGTGGTCAAATGCCTGAATGGTTTGAAAAGACAATGCGGATTATCGTTTTAGGAATCTTTGTTTTTGGCATTATCTGGTTTGGCTACCTGATTTTACTGAAAGTCAGTGGTCAATGACCAGCACGCTTAAAAAGCGACCGGCAGCAGTGCCGATCGCTTTTTTAATGCCATTTTATAATAGCTGACAAAAGGCTGGCTATGGTAGGCATGTTGATGGCTGAAAATTGAATTGGCTAATGATCTGGTTTGATGATGGTCGCGAGCCTAGTGTCAATATTGGAAAAAACTGATTTATAGATGAAATTTGATGGTGGGACGTCAAAATAATCAAGCAAATAAAAAAACAGCCGTATCACAACGACTGCTTGAATAATGCCCCAGACAGGATTCGAACCTGTACATGGTCACCCATACAACGACCTGAACGTTGCGCGTCTGCCAGTTCCGCCACTGGGGCATTTGAAATGTTAAGTTAAGGCTATAAAAGCCAATGCCCCAGACAGGATTCGAACCTGTACATGGTCACCCATACAACGACCTGAACGTTGCGCGTCTGCCAGTTCCGCCACTGGGGCATTTGAAATGTTGAGTTAAGGCTATAAAAGCCAATGCCCCAGACAGGATTCGAACCTGTACATGGTCACCCATACAACGACCTGAACGTTGCGCGTCTGCCAGTTCCGCCACTGGGGCATTTGAAATGTTAAGTTAAGGTTATAAAAGCCAATGCCCCAGACAGGATTCGAACCTGTACATGGTTACCCATACAACGACCTGAACGTTGCGCGTCTGCCAGTTCCGCCACTGGGGCATCTCAATTTTAATTGATTATCTGTTGCCTAAGACAACGATATTAACTATATCGTTAATAGCAAAATATTGCAAGCGAATTTACCAAAAAAAATCAACTTTTTTGATTCAGTAGCTGCACCATCGTTCCATAACCGGTTAAGACCAGAAATTTAGGCGCGACTTGGACGTTGGCGACATTGGTGGTAAACCGGACGCCAACGATTCCATCAGCACCTTTTTCACTTGCTTTTTGCTTCAGCTTCTCCTCAACGGCTGGAAAAAGCTGATCAAAGGCCTCAAATTCATCGATGGCCTCGCTGGGCAGCATCAAGTGACTGGTTGCGTTAACGATGCCAAGTGATTTATGCGGTGATGGCAGATTTTCGGTCATTAAGAACATGGCTTCACTTCCTTAAAATTTATCAATATTTATTTTAGCATAAAGATTTTGCATCGGGCATGGGTGCGGTATGATGGTTGTATTGAATTTTGAAACCAGGTAAGGAGAGGGTTATCATCGGGCGCATCAGGATCAATAATATGAAGTTTCATACCTATAACGGCGTGTTTGCCGAAGAAAAGAAACTCGGACAAAAGCTGGAGATTGACGTCGACATGCAGTATCCAATTGAAGAACGGGTTCAGCATGATGATTTGAACGAAACCGTCAGCTATGCGGATGTCTATGGTACCATTAGAGAATTTGTTACAACGCATTCTTTTGACTTGATCGAAAGCGTGGCCAATCAGCTTTTAAAAAAGATTTTAGCAGACTACCCAAGCTTGCAGCAGGTTACTTTAAGAATTCGCAAATACAGTGTGCCGATTGATGGTATTTTTGACAACGTGGAAATTGAAGTAGTGGGGGTTAACAATGACTAAGCGGGCCTACTTAAGCATCGGCACCAACCTAGGCGACCGTTTTGACAATCTGGCGCGCGCGTTGGACCTGCTGATGCGCAATCCGGCCAATCAAAACTTGAAGGTCTCGCCAATCTATGAAACCGAACCAGTTGGCGGCGTCAAGCAGGATGATTTTTTAAATATCGCCGTTGCGCTGGATACCAATCTAACACCGCTTGAGCTGCTTCATTGGCTGCAGATCATTGAAAAGTCGCTGCATCGACGGCGGCTGATTCACTGGGGACCACGGACGATCGATCTAGATATCGTTCTTTATGAAGATGAGGAATGGCAGACGGCGAATTTAAAGATTCCGCATCCTGAAATGGGGAATCGCCGGTTCGTCCTGCAGCCGTTGCTAGACGTGATGGATGATGATCCGGCACACCAGGCTTGGATCAAGCGGCTGCTGCAAAACACCACGGATCATAACTGGATTCGTCCAGTAGAATAGGGGAAATTATGGATCAAGAAAAAATCAAGCACGCGGTCAGTGAGCTTTTAGAGGCATTTGGCGAGGATCCTCAGCGTGAGGGCCTTAAAGAGACGCCACAGCGGGTTGCCAAGATGTATGCTGAAATTTTTGCCTCTTTGAACCACCAGCCAGAAGACTTCAGCAATTATAAGACTTTTCATGTTGATGATCAGCCAGAGATGGTCCTGATCCAGCAGATTCCGTTTTATTCAATGTGTGAGCATCATCTGCTGCCGTTCTTTGGCAATGTCAGCGTCGCTTATGTGCCACGCGACGGCAAAGTCATCGGCTTAAGCAAGATTCCGCGACTGGTCGATTTTGTCGCTAAAAAGCCTGGAATGCAGGAGCGGCTGACCACTGAGCTGGCTAATGAGCTGCAGCGGATCTTAAACCCTAAAGGAATTGCAATCAAGGTCGCGGCTCGGCATATGTGCATGGAGATGCGGGGGATCAATAAGACCGGTCAGTTTACCTATACTTCTAAATTTACCGGTGAGTTTAAAGATGACCTGGCACTGCGCAAAGAGTTTTTAATGCAGACTAAGGACCTGGTCAAATGAGCTATGAACGAATCATTGCCAGTCTAAATCCACAGATGCGCGGTGGCGACAACGATCGGGTGGGCATGCTCAAGCGGGTGTTGGCAAAGCTGAATCATCCTGAGCGTCAGTACCGAATCATTCATATTGCCGGCACCAATGGCAAGGGCTCGACTGGCAGTCTGATCGTTAATTTTTTGCGGGCCGCGAATTTAAAAGTCGGTCATTTCAGCAGTCCAGCAATGGTTGATCAGCGCGAGCAGATTCAAGTCAATGGTCAAATGATTGAACGCGCGGATTTTGTTGCGGTTTATGAAAAAATCAAACGGCAGCTGCCCGCTGAGCTAACGACGGCTGATCTAACCGTTTTTGAATGGTGGACGCTGATCATGCTGCAGTATTTTGCCGACCAAAAAGTTGACTGGGCCGTCATCGAGTGCGGCTTGGGCGGTCAAAATGATGCCACCAATGCAATTGAGGCTCCCGAACTGGCGATCATCACGCACATTGCGCTTGATCATACGCGAATTTTAGGACCTGCCATCAAAGACATCGCGCAGGCTAAAGCTGGCATCATCAAGCCGGGCAGTCGGGCAGTTGTTTTAGCGCCGCATCAAGAACCGGCTGCTTTTCAAGAGATTTTAAAAAAGGCGCAGGCATGCCAGGTGAAATTTTTGGACAGTGAAAAGCAGGTCGCAGTCAAGGTATTGGATCAAAGCTGGTCGAAAACGCAGCTGCAGATCAAGACGGCAGCCATTGACTCAGTATGCAGCTTTAGGCTTTTAGGCGCTTTTCAGCTGGATAATCTCAAAACCGCATTGACGGCTGTTGATTGGCTGAATCAAACCGGTACAGAGATCACAGCAGAACAGATCAAGAAAGTATTGGCGCAGATTACGATTCCCGGGCGGCTGCAGCAGATCGGTACGCACCCGCAATGTTTTTTGGATGGGGCGCATAATCCCGACGCGGCATCGCGGTTGATTCAAACGCTCAATCAATTGGGGTACCCCAAAAAACTAGTCTTGGTACTGGGATTTTTAAAGGACAAAAACGTTGCTCAAATGGCTCGGCAATATGCCCAGCTGGATGCCCAGATAATTTTGGCAACACCAGATCAGCCAAAGCGTGCTCTGCCAGCTGAGGAGCTGCATCAGTATCTGCCGACTGCCATGGTGATTGATGATGCCTGGGCTGCCTATCAAAAAGCCGTTGCCTTGGCAGGTCCTGATGGCATGGTGCTGATAACGGGATCGTTTTATCTGATCAAGGAAATTGAGGCGAGAATTTAAGATGACGACACAGAGTTTTGTAATTGCAACTCATAATCCAGCCAAGCAGCGTGAAATCGGTCAAATTCTGGAATTTTACGGCGCCCGTGGAATTGCCTACGATCAATTGACGGCGCGGCAAGAATTTCCAGCAGAAGGCAAGCGCAGCTACGAAGAAAACGCCGCTAAAAAAGCCCAGTTCATCAGCCGGCTGCTGCCTGATCAAAACGTGATTGCTGATGATTCTGGACTTGAATTGAAAGCTTTTCCGCAAAGGTTTGGGATTGAGACTGCGCGTCAGCTGACCCCGCATTTTGCCACCAAAAGCGATATGAATGATGGTATTATTCAATTGGTTAATGGTCACGATCGACATTTTGTCATGAAAACCGTAATTGCGCTGGCAAGAAATGGTCAGGTCGTTCAAATTGCTCATGGAAAATTGAGCGGAACGATTGCCACGGCTCAGCATGGTAATGAGGGTTCAGGATTTGACCGCATTCTGATTCCAAATGGCCTTGATCACACGCTGGCCGAGATGGATTTTGCCAGTTGGGCTGCCTATTGTCATCGCAGCCGTGCCGTTAAGAATCTTTTAGACCTAATGGAGGAAACATCGAAATGAAAATTGTTGAAAATACAAACGTTGCTAACCTGTCTCCACTGGCCTCAGCAATTTATGACAAGCTGGCTCATAATCAGCAGATGCTTTTTTTAACCTGGGAATGCGAAGATGATGAACTGACCAATCAAGTTGCCCATTTTTTGAATCATTTTGATGCTGCCATTGCGCATTTAAAAGGCAAGGTTGAGTTCATGCTGCCACTGACGGCCTTTCATTTAATGGCTCACCGTGCAACCAGTAAATGGCCGGCTGATGAGGAGCTGTGCCGCTCGCTGGCTAAGATTGCGGCTAATCATACTGTATATTGGCGCGCGGGCCGGTTTGACTTTAACGTTTCGGCTAAGCCAATTATTTATGGCATTATGAATATTACGCCCGATTCGTTTTATGATGGCGGACGCTACAATACTCCAGAAGCCATGCGTGAACATATTCGCCAAATGGTTGCGGCAGGTGCCGATGTGATCGAGGTTAACGGTCAAACCACCAAGCCGGGGGGATTTAAAGAAGTCTCGCCAGAAGAGGAATTGGCGCGGATCGTTCCTGGAATCAAAATGCTGCAGGAAGAGTTCCCCAATGTAGCCATTGCCGTTGATACCTATAAGCTGCCCGTGATGGAAAAGGTTCTGGAAATGGGCGTCGATATCATCAACGACGTGCAGGCCTTTGACGATCAGCGGAAACTGCTGCTGTTAAAGAACAGTCGCGCTGGTTTGGTAACGATGCACAGCAGCCGGGACCGCGAGTATGGCAATCTGACCGTTGAAATGAAGCACTTCTTTGAGCATAACCTGGCTAAGATCTCAGAAGCCGGCATTAACCTGGATCGGGTAATTATTGATGAGGGAATCGGCTATTCGAAAGTTGCCGATGGTGAGCAGGACTATGCAATGATGCGCAATATTGATGAATTCCGCTACCTTAACCGGCCAATCATGGTTGCCATCTCACGTAAGGGCTTTGGCAAGAAATTGTTTAATCTGCCAAAAGATGAGCGGCTGCCCGTTACGCTGATTGCGGAAACCTACATGTATCTGCATGGTGGTCGGGTCTTGCGAGTTCATGACATTGAAGAAACGCGTCAGCTGGTAAAAATGATCGATACGATTACGGCTGGGTATTGGCAGCGCGGCTGATCAACAATATCAGCACTGACTAAGATCGATCGCATCATTAGGTCCTTTTTGCAGCGTTGGACGGATAAATCCTGATTGATCGGCTTTGATTACCAAATATTGATAATGACGTTGATGATTAAGATCAGGTAGGTAGCCCCAAACAGCCAGGGACTGCCAAAGGTTTCGCGTTTTTGTCGAAAGGCGGCCTCGATTGCAAGCAGCACGACCAGTAACCAGATGATGCGACCAACGAACAGCAGCGGATGCAGACTGAAAAACATTAGCGTCGTTGCCAGAGCCGTAATGGCCGCAACGATCAATGCCAAGCGCGTGAGGACGAACCAGTCACTGACGCGCTTTTCCATTTTGGCATGCAGTCCCATAAAAGCAGTGGCGAAAAGAGCAATCGCACAGATGGCATCGATTAAAGTTAGGGTTTTGATCATTTGAAAGGCCTCTCTTTTAAAGTTTTAGCTGCTTAAATTTTATCATTTTTTGGCTGATAAAGCCGGGTTTGATACGTGATGCTTGAATTTTGCCGCAAAAAGAGTAAACTATCATGTATTGCTATCAATCGGGAAATTGACGAGGTGAATTGCATGCTTTACAAGATTGGCGATGTTGTCAAAGGCAAGAAGTTTGGCCCCATGGATCATGACTTTTCCGGGGAAGTCGAAAAGGTTTATGAAAACTCGATTATGATTGCCATTCAAGACTACGATCCGTCTGACCAGAGCGGTGTCAACGAATTGAACGGTCGCGCAATCATTCGCAAAGATGAGGCCAAGATGTTAAAGGCAGTTCCACGGACGGCAGAAGACAAAGAAGCCGAAGTGGAAGCAGAGAAAGAAGAAGCCGAAAAAGAGGCTAAAAAGACGACTGGCAAAAAGGCGACGCGGGCACGACGCTCTTCAAAGGTACGCATTGAAAAGCCAGCCGACAAGAATTAGTTTAAAAAAATCAAATTACTTGATGACATTTTTAAATTAATGAGGTATACTTGCTAAGTAAGTTATTTTTACTTAGCTTTTGCGGGTATAGTTCAGTGGTAAAACCCAACCTTCCCAAGGTTGTGTCGCGAGTTCGATTCTCGTTACCCGCTTAGTTAAAAGGGATGAGCAGTCTGCTCATCCCTTTTTGTTTATCCGATAATTTTAAATATCGGGTTCGTCCGATTACTATTGAATTACCTTAAACGGTGATGGCTCACCAGTAAATTAGTTGACCAGTATCGGAATGTCTCAATCTAAAACAGTGATGTCTCGTCGGTAGATTGGTTGACTGACATCAAAAACTGGGGTGTGTCTATAATTTTGTGTAAAAAGGGATCTTCCTCTGTGTATGATGAAGCCTGGTTTTTAAAACATTGTGTCAAGCGTGTCCTTACAGCCGGTAATTCCAGTGCGGGTTCGGCGTATTCTGGACAAGTTCTGATCGTTGTAGGTCGCTACCTGCGTCATGACGAAGCGATCCACGGCATCTTCAACCTGGGCTCGAAACAGTTCTTTCAAAGCAGAATCGTCATCTGCCAGTAGCGCGGTAATAATATTTTTGATAGAATCTTCCATGGGGAAAGCCTCCGTATTCTGATTGGTTTTAGCAGTTCAATCATACGGGGAGGGCTTTCCCTTTTTCAATTCCTCCTTTAAATTTACACAAACAATTTTACACTCCCAAAAATTGCCATAATGACGATTATTATGCAGAAAATCTTGTATAAAACATCTGACGAAAATCTCATTACCTACTTTTTTCGAAAAAGCGATGCATAGTAGGTAAAAATTAATGTATATCGAGTTAGGTTGTCCTAACATTACCTACTATTGATCAAAAATCCCCCAATAGTAGGTAATTCACAAAGTCGGTCTGGCCCAATCAGCTCTATAATATGCATCTTTACCTACTATTTCGAAAAAAGGTGGCGAAAGTAGGTAAAGTTAAATCGGCCGAGTATACAGTTACCTACTTTCTGCCAGAAATCAAGAAATAGTAGGTAATCTCTTGGCCAATAGCCGATTAAGTCCTTATTTTCTTCACAAAGGCAGTTCACTGATGATCATAAAAGCAGCTGACGACTGAATTTATGGTGACAGCTCCCATCCATCAACCAAAAAGACTTGATGAGGACCAGGGCTTTCCCATCAAAAGGCAGCTCGCAGACAATTTTGGTCAAACGCATCTATCTACATATTTTGAAATGATGCTGGGCGTAAGATCGCTTCCTTTCTGTATTATAATTAATGCATAGGGGTTAATTGCTAATCGTTAAAAACGCAACTAATATAAATAAAAGTATTCAAATGTGTTATGCTAGATTTAGCTTACTAAAGTGAGGTGAATCTATTTTGAGCAAAATTTATAAGGTTAGCCAAGCTGCCGAACTGCTTGGTGTTTCAGTTTCAACAATGCAGCGCTGGGATCGAGAGGGGCGCATCAAGGCTTATCGAAATGCTGCCAATCGGCGTTACTACACTCAAGAACAGTTGAATAAGTATCTAGGGATCAGTGAGAAAGACCGTAAAAACATTGCTTATGCGCGAGTATCATCAGCGGGGCAAAAACGTGATCTAGTGGATCAAATGGATTTCTTGATTCAATATTGCAATGCTAAGGGCATTATTATTGATGAGCATATTACAGATATTGGCAGTGGGCTCAATTACAAACGACCTAAGTGGAATAAGCTGTTACAAGAAGTTGAAGATCGCAAGGTTGATAAAATTTATGTGACTTATAAGGATCGCTTTGTCCGCTTTGGCTTTGATTGGTTCGCTGACTTTTGCAAGCGTCATGGTGCAGAGATCATCGTGGTTAATAATCCTAAAACCAGCCCCGATAAGGAATTGGTTGACGATCTGACCAGTATTATCCATATGTTTTCCAGTCGCTTATACGGCTTACGTCGCTATAAAAAACAGATTGAGACGGATCCTAGCTTGAAAGACGGTGATAAGAATGACTGATACAATCCAAACGGTGGTTTACGAACTGCATCCGAATAAGACTATGAAACAGGTTTTGGATGAGGCTATTGATTATCGTCGTTATTGTTGGAACCAAGCCTTAGAAATATGGAATGAGTTGTATCTTGCTCATAAGATTTACGACAAAATTCTATGGACTAAATTTATTCCCAAACAAAATAAAAAGACGGGAAAAATCACGGTAAAACATATCGACGTTCATCTAAATCCTGCTCCAAATTGGAAGATGGTTCGTGACATTATGGTACACGACAAAGCGGATTGGCAATATCAGCGCTCTGCCCACCTGCTTGGCCTTGCCGTTAAGGACTTGGGCAATGCTTGGCAGAATTTTTTTGACAAGGCACAGCCTGATTGGGGAAAGCCGCATTTTCATTCCCGTCGAGAACCACGCCAGGGCTTTAAAAGCGATCAAAGCAAGATTGTAGACGGTTTACTGCGTCTGGAACGTCCTCAGAAAAGTCTTGTTCCAAGTGAAGAATGGCGAGACTTTAAATTAAGTGAGCAACCTTTGTCCGATAAAATCGGCATAGTCAGCTATTTCCGTGAAAAAGGCCGTTACTATGCAGCTGTACCGTTTAAAGTCGCCACTAAAAAAGCATTACCCAAAACTGGTAAGAATACGTCAGTTGATGTTAATGTCGGTCATTTCAACTATACGGAGGGTCAACAAAACGTTCTTCCAAAAAAGTTGGAACGCATTTACGAAAAAATCAAACATTATCAACGTCAATTAGCACATAAACGGGTTGTTACTGGCAGTACGCAAAGCAATAACTATTTGAAGACGAGAACCAAGCTTCAAGCATGCTATCGCAAAGCGTTCAATATCCAGAATGACCTTATGCACAAATTTACGACCAAATTGGTTAATAATTATGATCAAATCGTAATTGAAAACCTGTCTGTCAAAGGCATGCTAATGAGCCATGTAGCTTCTAAGGGAGTGCATCGTTCCATGTTTGGCAGGTTTAAGCAAATGTTGACTTACAAGTGCAAATGGTATGATCGCAAACTGATTCTAGCTGATAAACTATATCCATCTACTCAGCGCTGTGCGGTCTGCGGCACCATTAAGCGAGGCGATGAACGCATTACGCTGTATGGCAACAAGAAATATGGCACCAAACATAATGAGTTTGTTTGCTATAACAAAAAATGTCCCAACTATAACTTAGTTGTAGATCGGGACACCAATGCGATGCTTAATCTTTTAGCACTGATTGAGCATCCAAAATTGAATAAGGCACTATAAATTTAAAAGAAAGGAATGTTAATGGCCTTGAGCAATCGAGGCCACACGGGTTAGCTGTACCCGAGGATTGGCGAGAGCCTTCCTTAGATGTTGCAGGAGTGATGTTTCGGCATCTGCGTCGGTCAATACGATTACTCCCTCGTTGGAATATCGGAATACCGGCGATAACGGCAATAAGAAAAACGTCTGTATTTAAGTCTTCAGATATGTAGTTAAAATCGCAAAATAACTACATTGCACACGTTTTTTGCAGCGGGGAGCGAAAATGCTGTTTGAACAGATTGCTCGTAATCGCCGACATACGATTTGGCTGCTGATTTTTATGGCAATTATCGTTTTGGCAGTTGGCTTAGTGTTTGCCTGGGCATTTGGTACTGATTGGATGTGGATCTTTTGGCTGGTTGGTTTTGGTTATCTGTCTTGGTTTTACTGGCATTCGGCGACGGTTTTGATGAAAATCAATGGTGGTTGGCAGATCGATGAAAAGTCTGCCCCGCGTCTTTATGAGCTGGTGACGGAACTTTGCTTGGCCAGTGGATTGCCGCTGCCCAGAATCTATCTATTGCCGATCGATTGTCCCAATGCGTTTGCGACCGGCTGTGACCCTGAACATGCCAGTTTAGCGGTAACCAGCGGATTGCTTGAAATGATGAATGACGAAGAACTGCGCGGTGTTTTGGGACATGAGCTGGCGCATATCAAAAACTATGATATCCGAGTTACCACGATTGCGATGTCGCTGCTTGAGCTGGTTCGCTATTCGGGATGGGGGCTGCTGATTGCTGGTCTGGGATTGATGAGCGTCAAAACCAGGGCTGGGATCATCAAGCTGATTTTTTGGATGATCGGGGCCAGTCTGGCAGTGGTTGGCGGTTTGATTGCCATTGTCGGGATTCCATTGGCCAAGATCGCGTTTTTTGCCATCTCAAGAGAGCGTGAATATCTGGCTGATGCCGGGTCAGTAGAAATAACGCGTGATCCTAGTGGCTTGATCAGTGCACTTGAGAAATTGAAAAATGATGATCACCAGATGCCAACTGACGATGCGGCCACCAATGCCATCTGCTTTAATGCCATGCAAGGCAATTGGCTGATGAAGCTGTTTGATACGCACCCGCCATTGGAAAAACGGATCGCACGACTGAAAGATTCGGCATCTTAAAAACGCATGAGCTGAGAAGATGAATCGCGCGACTGAAAAATTTATTCTCGTAACAAACATGTAACTTGCCTTTTTTTATTGAACTGGTATAATCTGAAATTGTATAAAAAGCTGAAGAATATTAAAGAGGTAGCCGCTGGCAAGCGAGCCTGCGTTGCTGGAAGGCAGGTGCAGCTGGTCTCTTGAACGCGCTTTGGCATGACATTTAAATATCATTTGAGTGGAATGTTGCACATTCAACTAGAGTGGTACCGCGGGAAATTTCTCGTCTCTAATGGACTTTGGGGTTCGTTGGAGGCGTTTTTTATTTAGGAGGTTAAACATGGACGAAAAGACACAGGTTGCTACGGCGCTGCAGACTGCACTGCCAGACATGAGCATTGAGGACATCAAGAACAAGCTGGAACGGCCAAAAACCAGCAAGAACGGGGACTACGCTTTCCCAACCTTCTTTTTGGCTAAGGAGCTGCACAAGGCGCCACAGATGATTGCCGGTGAACTGGTTGAAAAAATCGACCAAACTGGTTTTGAAAAAGTCGTTGCGGCTGGTCCATACATCAACTTCTTCTTGGACAAGGCCAATGTTGGTGCAGGGATCTTAAAGGAAATCTTGGCTGACCCAGAGCACTACGGCGACTTGGATCTTGGTCACCAAGCCAACGTTACGATCGACATGTCCTCACCAAACATCGCCAAGCCAATGAGTATGGGTCACCTGCGTTCGACGGTTATCGGTAACGCAATTGCCAACATCATGAAGAAGGTCAACTACAACCCAATCAAGATTGACCACCTTGGCGACTGGGGGACCCAATTTGGTAAGCTGATGGCCGCCTACGAAATGTGGGGCGATGAAGAAGCTGTCAAGGCTGACCCAATCAACACGCTGCAAAAATACTACGTTAAGATCAACACGGAAGCCGACGAACATCCCGAATATGCCGAAGCTGGTCGTGAATGGTTCCGGAAGCTGGAAGATGGCGATGAAGAAGCCGTTCGTCTGTGGAAGTGGTTCCGGGCTGAATCCTTGAAGCGTTTCATGAAGGTTTACGACATGCTGGACGTTCAATTCGACTCCTACAATGGTGAAGCCTTCTACAACGACAAGATGGATGAAATCCTGCAGCTGCTTAACGACAAGCACCTGCTGCAAAAGAGTCGTGGTGCCGGTATCGTTGACCTGTCCAAGTACGACTTGAATCCAGCCATGGTTCAAAAGTCAGATGGTTCAACGCTGTACATGACGCGTGACCTGGCTACGGCTCTGTTCAGAAAGCGGATGTACGGCTTTGAACAGTCGCTTTACGTTGTTGGTGCCGAACAAAGCTACTACTTCCAACAATTAAAGGCTACGCTGGCTACGATGGGCTTTACCTGGTCTAAGCAGATTCACCATATTCCATTTGGTCTGATGACGCTGAATGGTAAGAAGATGTCAACGCGGAAGGGTAATGTCGTTCAACTGGAAGAAGTGCTGGACGAATCCATCAAGCTGGCTCGTCAACAAATTGCCGAAAAGAACCCTGACTTGGCAAATGCCGATCAAGTTGCTCAAGAAGTCGGCGTCGGCGCAATCGTCTTCCATGATTTGAAGAACGAACGGACCAACTCAATCAACTTCAAGCTGGAAGATGCCGTTAAGTTTGAAGGTGAAACCGGTCCTTACGTTCAATATGCGCATGCTCGGGCTGAGAGTCTGCTGCGCAAGGCGGGCAACCCAGATCTTGCTGGGGCCGATTTGAAGCTTAATGACGAAGAATCTTGGAACATCATCAAGCTTTTGGGACAATACCAAGAAACGATCAAGCGGGCTGCCGTTAAGTACGACCCATCCCTGATCGGCAAGTACGCTCTGTCACTGGCCAAAGCCTTCAACCAATACTACGCTCATACGCGGATCCTGGTTGACGACGACCAAAAACTGGCGCGGCTGGCACTGGTTCAAGCGGTCAGCGACGTTTTGAAGTCTGCTCTGGCACTGCTGGGCGTTAAGGCTCCAGACGAAATGTAGTCGGTCTCAATATCTTAATGGCTGACAGCTGCTGGCAGTCAAAGCCAGACGATTATCGATTCTGACCAGACCAGATCAATCAAGAATGCTCCTTGCTTCAATGAATGAAGTGAGGAGCTTTTTTGATAAATTGATGATACCAGCAGCTGATTTTCAATGATGAGTCTTAGGCATGATTGTTTGCGTTTTGGATAAGTTTTACTGGACTGACTTGGCGACTGATTCCAAAAAGGACTGATTGTGATAAAATTACGTGGTGAATTTGAAACATGAGGAAAATTTAAATGAAACAACCAACATCTGATTGGAAAGTACGTTTTAAAGCTTGGCTGGGCAAGACCTGGCATGCTTTTTGGACGCGGTTTAAATATTTATGGCATCGTTTTCAGCTGACGCGCTGGATTATCGTTGTCCTAATGTCGCTGTTTTTGGTGATCAGCATCTATTTGACGTTTGTTGCCAAGACAGCCAATGTCAAGGATCTGGAGCGCCGATTGGAACAGCCGACCATGATCTACGACAGCAAGGGCAAGTCGGCCGGCAGTCTTTATTCGCAAAAGGGAACCTACGTCAAGCTTAGCAAGATCTCTGCAAACGTACCTGACGCAGTGCTGTCAACTGAGGATCGTCGCTTTTATCAAGAGCACGGCTTCTCGGTTCGCGGCTTGGGACGGGCGGCACTGCTGCTGGTCAAAAACAAGCTGTTGGGTCGCGACTATATTTCGGGCGGGGGTTCGACTTTGACCCAGCAATTGGTAAAAAATGCCTTTTTGAGTCAGGAACAGACCTTTTCGCGGAAAGCCAAGGAAATTTTTATTGCGATTGAAGTTGAGAATCAATACTCCAAAAAACAGATTCTCACTATGTATCTCAATAATGCCTACTTTGGCAATGGCGTCTGGGGCGTGCAGGACGCGGCCAAGCGTTATTTTAACGAAGACGCCAGCGAGTTAACGGTTCCCCAGGCGGCCACGCTAGCGGGGATGCTGACCTCGCCAGGAATTTATGATCCCGTCAAGCACCCGGCTGCCACCAAGTCGCGACGGAACGTGGTCTTGCAGCTGATGGTCGAAAACAAGAAATTGACCCAGTCGCAGGCTGATGCCTATAAAAAGACACCGCTGACGATTACCAATGGCTATACCAGTCCTGACACCTATAAGTATCCATACTACTTTGACGCCGTAATCAGCGAGGCCGTCAATACTTACCATCTGTCAGAAAAAGACATTATGAACAATGGCTACAAGATCTACACGACGCTGAACCAAAATCAGCAAAAGGCCATGCAGGATACCTACGATGACGACAGCAACTTCCCAGACAGCTCCACCGGCTCAACGATGGTTCAATCAGCCTCAATTGCCATGGATCCCAAGACTGGCGGAGTAACGGCAGTCGTCGGCGGTCGCGGCAAGCACGTCTTTAGAGGCTACAACCGAGCAACCCAAATGCGGCGGCAGCCTGGATCAACCATTAAGCCGATCGTCGTCTACACACCAGCACTGGAAAAAGGATATTTCTATGACTCAACGCTGCAGGACAAAAAGACGTCTTATGGCAGCAATCACTATACGCCGAAAAACTATGACAACACGTACAGCGGCAGCGTGCCAATGTACAAGGCGCTGTATGAGAGTCTTAATGCTCCAGCAGTCTGGCTTTTGAACAAGATTGGCGTCAATGCCGGCTACCAGATGGCTGAGAAGTTTGGACTGCCGGTTGAAAAGAGCGACAAGAACCTGGCTTTGGCGCTGGGCGGGATGTCAAACGGCGTGTCGCCTCAGCAGATGGCTCGTGCCTACTCGGTCTTTGCCAATGGCGGCAAATTGCCAACCGCGCACTATATCGTCAAGATCGAGGATGCAAACGGCAAGGTGATCAAGCGTTATCAAGCCAAACCTGCTAAGCAGATCATCTCTAAAAAGATCAGCAATGAGATGACCAGCATGCTGTTGGGCGTCTTCAAGCATGGAACCGGGGTATCGGCAAAACCAGACGGCTATGAGCTGGCCGGCAAGACTGGGACGACCGATTCGGGAATTGGCGATGGTGATCGCGACAAATGGATCGTCGGCTACACGCCAGACATTGTCGTTGCAACCTGGGAAGGCTATGACAGTACGACTGAGTCTCAGCAGCTGGCTGACGTTACCAGCAAAAACATCAGCGTGCTCTACAAGGCTGAAATGAGCGCGATTCTGCCAGAAACGGCTGGTACGCAGTTTACGGTCAAGGATGCGCAGGCCAAGGCTACGGCTAAGCAAAATAAGACCAGCAGCAGTTGGTGGAGCAATTTTACCAACAACCTAAACGACAGCGGCAGCACGCTCAAGCAAAAGGCCAGCGACTGGTGGAGCTCTTTGCAGTCAATGTTTCAGTAGCTTTGCCTTAAACGATGCATAATGTTACAATCTAAAAAGCAATGAATTATAGGAGGTAGGCCGATTATGGTTGTCAATATCTACGACACGGCAAACGAAATGGAGCGCCAGATGCGGGAAACGCAGGAATTCCAAGCATTGAAGGAAGCTTTTGCAGAACTTAAAAAGGATGAGGATGCATTTGGTACTTTCCAAAAATTCCAAGAAAAGCAGATGCAGGCTCAACAAAAGCAAATGCAAGGCGTTCAGCTGACGGAAGAAGAAATCAAGGAAGTTCAAGACCTGGCTAAAGAAGTTGGTCAAAAAGACGCCATTAAAAATCTGATGGTTAAAGAACGCCAGCTTGACGACATGATTCAACAGATCAGCAAGACGATTACGGCACCAATTGCGGAACTGTATCGTGAAGCTATGCCGGAACAAAACGGCGGCGCGGAAAAATAGTTTTTAAAGCGGAATCGTAGCTTGCGGTTCCGTTTTTTAAAGGCGGTGAAAAAATGGCCAAATTGATTGCTCAATACCAAGATGGCGAGGAAATGCAGCTTTTTGCCCTGATCAAAGAGGCAGCGGCTAAGACTACCAGTGCCGGCAAGCCTTACCTGGCACTGACTTTGGCTGATGCTTCCGGTGAGATTGGCGGAATGCGCTGGGATGCAGCACCAAAAGACATTGCCGAACTGCAGGCTGGCAAAGTCGTCAGCGTTAAAGGACAGCGTGAAACGTATCGCGACCGGCCCCAGATCAAGATTGAAACAATTCGCTTGGCCAGTGACGATGAGCCGCATGACCCGCTGTTGTTCGTTCCGCGGGCTCCAGAAACGACGGCTCAGTTAAAAGCGGGTTTTCGCGAGTTTTTTGATCTGATCGATGAACCGGTTTGGAAAAAGATTGCCGGGCATCTGTTTAGCAAGCATGGCGATAAACTATTCTCTTATCCAGCAGCCAAGAGCAACCATCATGCTTTTGTGGGCGGCTTGGCCTTTCACACGCTGTCGATTCTGCGGCTGGCGCGCGCGGTTGAGGCTCAGTATCCGGGAATCAATGCCGCCTTGCTTTATACTGGGGCAATGCTGCATGATCTGGGCAAGACCATTGAGCTAAGCGGACCGATCGCGACCCAATATACCGTGATGGGGAATCTGATTGGGCATATCTCGCTTTTGGACGGCGAAATCGTGCAGGCCTGTGATGAGCTGGGCCTTGATCCCGAGGCACCCAAGGTAATTCTGCTGCGGCATATGATTCTTTCTCACCATGGTCTGCTGGAATATGGCTCACCGGCGCGGCCTCAGCTTTTAGAAGCCGAGATTCTGCATCATCTAGATGAGCTGGATGCCTCAATCATGACGATTCAGACGGCCTTGAAGCAAACTGCGCCTGGCGAGTATACGGATCGTTTATTCAGCTTGGATAATCGCCGCTTTTATCGGCCGACCAATGAAGAAACTTTGAAGAAAAGCTAAACATTGTCTAAGCCGGGTTTAATCTGGGATCGGTTGTGTTATATTAGACTGGTAAATTTATCACGAGTAAATTCTTAATAAACTAAAGGATGTGTAATTTAGTGAACGCAAAGAAAAAAGCTTTGGCAATTTTAGCCGGAATTTCTTTAATGCTGCCATTGGCTGCCTGTGGCAATAAGGCTGTTGCAACGACTAGCGGTGGCAAGATTACCGAAAGCGAATACTACAGCAGCATGAAGCAGACTTCTGCTGGTAAGCAGGTGCTGCAGCAGATGATCTTGGATAAGGTGCTGGAAAAGCAGTATGGCTCACAAGTCTCCAACAGCAAGGTCAACAGTGAATACAATGCCTACAAGAAGCAATACGGTTCATCATTCTCAACCGTTCTGCAGCAAAATGGACTGACTACCAAGACGCTTAAGCAGCAGATTCGCTCTAACCTGTTATTGCAAGCGGCCGTTCGTCACTACTCCAACTTCTCCAACAAGGCTTTGAACAAGCAATGGAAGAAGTACCAGCCAAAGGTTCAGACGGCGGAGATTCTGGTTGGCTCAAAGTCTGATGCTCAAGCAATCATTGATGAGCTGAACAACACTTCTGGCGACAAGTACAAGGCATTCAAGAAACTGGCCAAGGAAAAGTCAACAGATACTTCAAACAAGAGCAATGGTGGTAAGGTAGCAGCCTTTGACAACACTGATACCTCGCTTGACTCAGCTTACAAGAAGGCAGCCTTTAAGCTTAAGACTGGCGAATACACGACGACGCCGGTCAAAACCGACAGCGGCTACCAGGTCATCTACATGATCAAGCACCCAGCCAAGGGTAAGAAGAGCAACCACATCGCGCAATTGAAACAGCAGATCGTCGAAGAAAACATGAATGATTCGACCTTCCTGCAAAACGTTGTCTCCAAGGTTCTGAAGAAGGGCAATGTTTCGATCAAGGACAGCGACTTGAAGAACATCTTGGATGAATACTTGACGACCAGCTCCAGTTCAACCAGCTCGACTTCCAGCTCAAGCAAGAGTTCGAGTTCGGCTTCCAGCTCTAGTTCAAGCACGGAATCCAGTTCCAGTGCTGACTCAGCTTCCAGCTCAAGCAACTAATCAAAAAGGATTGCATATCAGATGCAATCCTTTTTTGGCAGCATTAGAAAAATTAAAATGGGACTCCTTGTCTAAAGGCAGGGGGTCCCATTTTGGCTATGCTTGATATTTTGACAGCAGTTTTTGAATCTTGGCCAGTCGCGGTTCATTTTTAAACTGCCAAAGATCAACGGCATGCTGGGCAGCACGGGTAAACTCGCTGACGCCATCCATTGCCTGATTCAGCTTGATTACGCTCTGATTCAGTTTAACCAGCTGCGTCTGTAGATTCTTAGCAGCGCTTAAAGTATCGCGACCAGCGTTTTTGAAGTCGTCGAACATGGCTAGTCACCGAATTGATCGATAATCGCCTGTTGAACAGCTTGATACTTCTGTTCATCATATTGGCCCGAGTTGTCCGAAAACGTAATCCCAAAATCATCTTGGTCGCTGTAGCGCGGAATCAGGTGAATGTGGGAATGGAAAACGGACTGGTAGGCTACGGCGCCATTGTTGTTTAAAATATTCATGCCCTTGATGTCAGGGTTGGAGTCGCGAATGGCCCGGGCAATCTTTGGCAGTCGGCTAAATACGGCAGCAGCCAAGTCGGAGTCATATTCAAAGATGTCTTGAACGTGCTTTTTTGGTACGACCAGCGTGTGGCCAGGCGTGTTTTGCGAAATGTCTAAAAAGGCCTTGACGACATCATCTTCGTAGACCGTGTAGCTAGGAATCTCACCATTGATAATCTTGCAAAAAATACAATCTTCCATTCTGAGAATACCTCTTTTCAATTTTTTTTAAGTATAAACGAATTTTCCAAAAACTGCACCCTTAGTCGATTATAATCAATATGGTATAATTACTCGGTTAGGCAAGCAAGAAAGACAAAGAAGGGATGACAATGGCGCTGGAAGTTGAACATTTAACGGGTGGCTATTCTCAGCTGCCGGTTTTAAAAGACGTTTCTTTTAACGTGCAGCCAGGCGAACTGGTCGGTCTGATCGGTTTAAACGGGGCCGGCAAGTCAACGACGATCAATCATGTTATCGGCTTGCTGCGGCCGTTTTCTGGATCAATTGTTTTAAATGGTCAAAATCTGCAGGAAAACGCCGCGGCTTATAAGCGTCAAATCGCCTATGTGCCGGAAACGCCGATCCTGTATGATGAGCTGACGCTAAAAGAGCATTTGGAACTGACGATGCTGGCATATGGCCTGGATCGAGATCTGACTTGGCAAAAAGCCCATCAGCTGCTGAAAATCTTTCGCTTGGACAATAAGCTGGACTGGTTTCCGGCCAACTTTTCCAAGGGGATGAAGCAAAAAGTCATGATCGTCAGTGCTTTTATGACGGACGCCAAGCTGTTCATTGTCGATGAGCCGTTTTATGGTCTGGATCCACTGGCAGTTCATGATCTGTTGAATCTGATTGAGGAAAAAAAGGCACAGGGAGCAGGTATCTTGATGTCGACGCACGTTTTGGACACGGCGCAGCGCTACTGTGATCGCTTTATTCTGCTGGCGCATGGTCAGGTAAAGGCGCATGGTACGCTAAAGGAGCTGCAACAAAAAGCCGCTGGCGCCGGAGAAACGCTGGATGACATTTATCTGCGCCTGGCAAGGGATGAGAGCGATGAATAGTCTTTTTAAGAAACGGCGGCAAGCCCATCTGCTGCGGCTGATGAAGTATTGGCGGCTGGTATTTAATGATCAATTCACGATTGCGCTGTTCTTTATGATTGGCGCACTGGCCTATACCTATGCTCAATGGCTCAAGACGCTCAGCCCTGGCGCATGGTGGATTCGCTGGCTTTTGATTTTATGGTTCGTTTTGGTAATGCAGGTCGGCCGCTTTGCTACTTTGCTGAAACCAGCCGATCCCGTATTTTTGCTGCCTCAGTCTGATGGCATCAAGAAATACCTCAATCAGGCGTTTTCATACAGTCTAATACTGGGCGAGCTGATGTCGCTGGGGCTTTTGATTATCGCGCTGCCTTTAGCCTTGATTGACATCAAGCTGACCGCGCCAGCTATTTTGGAATTGCTCTTGGCAGGCTTTGTTGCTAAGCTTTCCTGGATGGAGTTGGCCAAAGCCCAGTTGAGTCTGCAATGGTCGCGGCATGCCAAGCAACTGCGGCTGGGACAATGGATCGCACCGCTTTTAATCGGTATGCTTGGCTGGCTGACTGCGCCGGTCTGGGGCTGCGTGGGCGCGGTGCTGAGCTATCTGGTCATTAAGATTGGGTTGCAAAAGCAGGATCTGGACTGGCGAGCGGCCGTTGATACCGAGCAGAAGCGAATGTATGACGTCTATCGTTTCTTTAATCTGTTTACCGACGTGCCCAGCGTCAAAGGCGGGATCAAGCGTCGGACTTGGGCCAATGGCTTGATTCGCTGGCTGACGATTCCTGATCATGCCTGGTCTTACCTATATGCACGCGGCTTTTTGCGGGATACGGAAACCAGCGGCCTGGTAGGCAGATTGACGATTGTCGGGATGCTGATCGTATTCTTCGTGCCATTGGGCTGGCTGCGCTGCTTACTGGCACTGCTGTTTATTTATTTGATTGCCATGCAGCTGATGCCATTTGCACAGCATTATCAAAACAATGTCTTTACTCATCTCTACCCGATTGAGCAAGCCACGCAGCTGACTGATTTCCAGGCGCTTTTAAAAAAGGTCATGATCAGCTTGAGTCTGCTGCTGATCTTGGCCAGTCTTGGTACTGAACTTGACTGGATGAGTCTATTGAGCTGTCTGATTCTAGGCGGTCTGGAGCTGTACTGGCTGATTAATTTTTATTTCAAAAAGAAAATGCAAAAGTGAGGATAACCAATGCGAGTAAAACACAAAAAATGGGCAGAACCACTGATTGAGGCCCATCCTGAAAAAATCACCACTGATCCGGCTCAGTTTAAGGGCAAGTGGCAGAGCCGTTTTGCCAAAGAGCAGCCAATCTGGCTTGAAGTCGGCATGGGCAAGGGTCAGTTTGCAATCGGCATGGCCAAGGCACATCCGGAAGTTAATTTTATCGGTTTAGACGTGGTTTCCACCGTGGCTGGGATTGCCTTGAAAAAGTCGCTGGAAGATGAAGAGCTGCCGAACCTGCAGTTTATCTGTGCCAATGGAGCGGGTTTGGATGAGTTTTTTGCGGATGGCGAGATCGATCGGCTGTTTTTGAACTTTTCCGATCCATGGCCTAAATCGCGACATGCCAAGCGTCGATTAACCTACAAGACCTTTTTGGCAAATTATGAAAAGGTTTTGGTGCCAAAGGGAACGATTGAGTTAAAGACTGACAACATGGGCTTTTTTGAGTTTTCACTGGTCAGCATGAATAATTATGGCATGCAGTATGATGGTGTTTGGCTGGATCTGCATCACAGCGATGAAAATGAAAATAACGTTGAAACGGAATATGAACAAAAATTTGCGGCAAAAGGGCAGCCAATCTACAAACTGAAGGCTCACTTTGCTTAATATTGAAACAGTACAGTCTGGCATTGATTCAACATCACTGCCGGATTTTTGGTTTGGTCATTAAACGGAGCTGCCTGGCAGGTTTAAAATCGTTAAAATGGTTAACAGTCAAACTGCCATTCTTTAGCGATACCAATCGTTTGAGGGATCAGTATTTATTTTGGCAGACTATCAATACCTTTTTTGCAAGACGTTTATGCTCGCATTTGTGAAGCGAATCTGTCTTTGCCCGGTTAGAAGCTTGTAATTACCTACTTTACGATGATTTTGGAGCTTAAGTAGGTAATTGCATATTCGATTTGATTAGTTTTACCTACTGAAGGCGTCATTTTCTCGAATCGTAGGTAAAAGTGCATATTTTAGTGATGATTGGGTCAGACCGACTTTGTGAATTACCTACTGCTGAGCGATTTTTATCAAATTGTAGGTAATGTTAGGATAACCTAACTCGATATACATTAATTTTTACCTACTATGCATCGATTTTTGGCGGAAAGTAGGTAATGATGGTTTTATCATATATCATTATGCAGAATTTATTGAATAAAAGATGTGGCTGAATTTTTATCAACTGTAGAAAGCGTTGGATGCCAATCAAAGAAGATTATGTTTTAAGCGGCTTTGTCACGGGAGAACTCCCATGGCAGAGCCGTTTTTAATTGCTTTTAAAAAATCGTTCATATAATTTCGGAAAATAATTTCTATAAAAGTATGGAATTTATTTCAAAACGTGGTATAGTAAAAGCGTTCACTAATGAAAGGGGTTACAAAAATGAAACTTACAGTAGCACAACTAGCCAAATACATGGACCACACGATGCTCAAGCCAGACGCCACTCAAGCAATGATCGACCAATGCATTGACGAAGCCATCAAATACAACACGGCTTCAGTCTGCATCAATCCATACTGGGTCAAGCATACTGCTGATCGCTTGAAGGATACGGATGTCAACACCTGCACGGTTATTGGCTTCCCGCTGGGGGCTTCTACGACTAAGATCAAGGTT
The DNA here is from genome assembly GCF_039955095.1 of Limosilactobacillus sp. WILCCON 0051. Taxonomy (NCBI): domain Bacteria; kingdom Bacillati; phylum Bacillota; class Bacilli; order Lactobacillales; family Lactobacillaceae; genus Limosilactobacillus; species Limosilactobacillus allomucosae. The sequence goes on along the minus strand of NZ_CP154878.1, from coordinate 1,759,749 downwards.
GCCGAAGCAGTTGATGCCATCGAAAACGGTGCTGATGAAGTCGACATGGTCATCAACATTGGCGAATTGAAATCTGGTCACCAAGATATCGTTGAGCAGGACATTCGCGAGGTTGCCCAAGCCGTTCATGCTCATCACAAGCTTTTGAAGGTAATCATTGAAACCTGCCTGTTGACTGATGAGGAAAAAACGATTGCCTCCAAGCTGACGGTAGCTGGCGGAGCTGATTTTGTTAAAACTTCAACTGGCTTTTCAACTGCTGGTGCTAAGGCGCAAGATGTTGCGTTGATGCGTCAGGCAGTTGGTCCGGACTTTAAGATCAAGGCTTCTGGTGGTATTCACCATCTGGATGAGGCCTACGCAATGATTGAGGCAGGTGCCAACCGGCTGGGCGTTTCTGCTTCAGTCCAGATTTTGGAAGAAGCTGCTCGGCAATAATCAATGATTTGAGACGTCGCTTAATATCGATTCAGGGGAGGAAAGATTATGACGTATCAACGAGTAATTGGCATTGTTTTGGATTCTGTAGGTATTGGCGAGGCACCCGACGCGCTTAAGTTCGGTGATGACGGTGCAGATACCTTAGGCCACATCGGTAAATGGTATCAAGGCAAGCTGGCATTGCCCAACCTGGCTAAACTGGGGCTAAGCAACATTCGGCCAGCTGATCCAATTCAAGGCGTGCCAGCAGCTGATCCGGCAATGGGCTGCTTTGGCAAAATGGCCGAGGTTTCAGCCGGTAAGGACAGCATGGATGGTCACTGGGAAATGATGGAGCTGCCGGTTAAAAAGCCATTGTCAACGTTCCCAAACGGTTTTCCTGACAGCATCATTCAAAAACTGGAAGCTTTTTCTGGTCGCAGGGTAATCGTCAATAAGCCATATTCTGGGACGGAGGTTATTCATGACTACGGCGAGCAGCAGATGAAAACCGGTGATTTGATCGTCTACACCTCGGGCGACTCGGTGCTGCAGATTGCGGCACATGAAGACGTTATTCCGGTTGAAGAGCTCTACCGCATCTGCCGTTATGCACGGACACTGGTCAATGGTCCTGAATATACGGTTGGCCGGATTATTGCACGACCATACGTTGGCCCAGATAAGGATCATTTTGTCAGAACGGCTAACCGGCATGACTTCAGCTTGGAGCCAACCGGTGAGACTGATCTGGATCATTTGAAGGCAGCCGGTCTGGACGTCATTGGAATTGGCAAGATCAACGACATTTTCTCTGGTCATGGCATTACGGAAGGCTATCACAACGAAAGCAATATGGATGGCATGGATCACGTTGACCATGTAATGAAAGAAGATTTTCATGGCTTCTGCTTTGTCAATCTGGTCGACTTTGATGCCATGTATGGTCACCGGCGCAATCCAGAGGGCTTTGGCAAGGCTTTGATGGACTTTGACCAACGCTTGGGAACGGTGCTTGAAAACATGCGAGAAGATGATCTGCTTTTGATCACGGCAGACCATGGCAATGATCCTTGCTTCCGCGGCACCGACCATACCAGAGAAGTAACGCCGCTGCTGGCCTATTCGCCGTCAATGAAACACCCAGGCCAATCGCTGGGAACACGTGATACGTTTGCCGATTTGGGCGCAACGATCATGGAAAACTTTGGCGTTACCGGCAATCAGGTTGGCACGAGCTTTTTATCAGCGATTGAAAACTAGCTAATTATTAAAGGGGGATTCATCATGCGAATGGTGGATGTAATTGACCAAAAGCGCAATGGCGGCGTTTTGAGCGATGAACAGCTGCAGTTCTTTGTTGATGGCGTAGTCGATGGCTCGCTGCCTGATTACCAGATCAGTGCTTTGCTGATGGCCATCTATTTTCAAGGAATGACGGATCGTGAGCAGACACAGCTGACGATGAAGATGATGCATTCCGGCGAGCGCCTCGATTTATCAGAGATTCCTGGCATCAAGGTCGACAAGCATTCGACTGGCGGCGTGGGGGATAAAACAAGTCTGCCACTGGCAGCAATGGTCGCCGCGCTGGGAATTCCGGTGCCAATGATTTCGGGACGCGGGCTTGGTCACACTGGGGGAACGCTGGACAAGCTGGAGGCCATTCCGGGTTTTCAAGTTGAATTAAGCGAGCAGGATTTCATCAAGCAGGTTGCCGAAGAAAAGCTGGCAATCGTCGGCGCAACGCGTGACGTCGCCCCAGCTGATAAAAAGATCTATGCTCTGCGCGACGTTACCGATACGGTTGATTCCATTCCGTTGATTGCCAGTTCGATTATGAGCAAAAAGCTGGCTTCTGGAACCGATGCTTTGGTGATTGACGTTAAGACCGGTGCCGGGGCCTTTATGAAGACTGAAGACTCCGCTGTGAAACTGGCTAAGGCATTGGTAGCAATCGGCAAGCAGGCCGGATTGAAGTGCGAAGCTGTAATCTCGGATATGAATCAGCCTTTAGGATCCAAAATCGGCAACACGCTGGAAATTGAAGAAACGCTGGATCTTTTAAAGGGCAACGGGCCAAAAGATCTGCTGGAGCTGGTCTTGGAATTGGGCAGCCGCATGGTCGTGATGGGGCAGCAGGCGGCCAGTCTGGCAGAAGCCCGTGCCAAATTGGAACAGACGATTGCTGATGGTTCGGCACTGGCTCGCTTTAAGGCAATGATCAAGGCTCAGCATGGTGATCCAAACGTGGTTGACGACTACTCGCTGATGCCGCATGCCAAGTATCAAATTGAATATCCCGCTCAAAAAGATGGTGTAATTGCCAAGCTGACAGCAGATGAGATTGGAATGGCCAGCATGCTGATGGGCGGCGGTCGTCAAAAAGCCGATGATCAGCTGGACTACGCGGTTGGGATCGAGCTGCATAAAAAGATTGGCGATTCGGTTCAAAAAGGCGAATCAATCATGACGATCTGGAGCAACCGCGAAGATATCGATGACGTCAAAGAACTGCTGGATCAAGCCGTTGCCATTGAAGAATCAGCTCAGCAGCCAACTTTGATTCACGAGACGATTGAATAGGAATTATTGATAAAATATAAGGAGGAATTCCAATGAGTACGCCACATATTGAAGCACAAAACGGTGATTACGCTGAAACGGTTCTGCTGCCAGGGGATCCGCTGCGGGCTAAATATATTGCTGAAAACTTTCTAACCAACGTTAAGCAGGTCAACAGCGTGCGCAATGCGTTTGGCTATACAGGCGAGTACAAGGGCCATCGCATCTCGGTTCAAGGATCGGGGATGGGAATTCCTTCCATGTCGATCTATATCAATGAACTGGTACGTTTTTACGGTGTCAAGACGATTATTCGGGTTGGCTCATGCGGCGGCATGGCTCCTGGCGTCAAGCTGCGGGATGTCTGCCTGGCTTCGGGTTCGTCAACTGATTCGGCAGTCGTTGCCAACTCGTTTGCGGCTGGCGTTCACTTTGCTCCATTGGCTGATTTCAAGCTGCTTGACACGGCTTACCACGTGGCTAAGAATATGGGAATTGAGCCTAAGGTTGGCGATATTTTTGCTGCTGACCGCTTCTATAATGATGATATTGATATGAAGAAGCTGGCCGATTATGGCGTGATCGGTACAGAAATGGAATCGGCAGGGCTCTATCTGCTGGCAGCCAAACTGCATTTTAGAGCACTCTCGGTTTTGACGGTCAGTGATCTGTTGTTTGGCAGTCAAGAAAAGACAACGGCTGCTGAACGGGAAAAGACCTTTAACGATATGATCAAAATCAGTTTGGAAACGGCAATTGCTCAAACTGATTGATATACGATCGATTACTGAAAAAGACGGTCCGTTACTGACGGGCCGTCTTTTCTTTAGTAAAATTGATATAAACAGCACAAAATCAGAAGGTGGATGGGAATAATGATTGATGAAACTGATAAGCGGGCTTTAAGCGTTAAAGTCGCGCAGCTTTATTATCAAAATGACTGGCGCCAGAGCAGGATCGCAGCCGAGTTGAATCTTTCACGGCCCACGGTGTCAAGATTACTGCAATATGCGCGGGAAAGCGGGATTGTCCAGATCAAGATCAGCAATCCGCTGGTTTCGACTCAGCAGCTGGCCGCGGAGCTAAAGGATTATTATCATTTAGAACGGGTCATTGTCGTGCCTTCAGAGATGACGGCCAGCGGCGAGCTGTTGGAACTGGTTGGCGCGGCTGCTGCCGAATACATCGAGACAATCGTTAAGGATGACGATACGATTGGGCTGGCCTGGGGAAAAACGATCCATGCCATTGCCCAGCATCTATCGCCTGAAGACGTGCATGGGGTCACGGTGGTTCAGTTAAAGGGCAGCGTTGCCAATACCAAGCAGAAAAACTATGCCTTTGAAAGCGTCAATGCTTTTGCCAGTGCTTTTCACACGCTGCCACAGTATCTGCCGCTGCCGGTTATTTTTGATCACCAAGAAACTAAGGAGCTGGTTGAGCAGGATACGCATATCAAATACATCATGGATCTTGGTCGGCAAGCCGATATCGCGGTCTTTACGGTCGGGACGGTACGGGATTCGGCATTGCTGTTTCATTTAGGGTACTTCAGTCAAGCCGAGCAGGAGTATCTGCAGCAGCATGCAGTTGGTGACGTTTTTTCGCGTTTTATCGATCAAAACGGCAGCATTGTGGCACCACAGATCAATCAGCGGACGATCGGCATTGATCTGGAACAGCTGAAAAAAATCCCGCAGCGCGTTTTGGTAATTGCTAATCCTGCTAAGACGCAGGCCGCCGCGGGAGCACTGAAAGCCGGTTATGCCAACGTCTTGGTAATCGATCAGGGCAGTGCTGCCGGCTTGGTTAAGAAACTGCATGAAAAAGGTGTCAACTGATGCTGGAACGTTTTTTGGAAGATGACGTAGCAGTGAGCGTTCATCTGCTGACCTTGCTGTTTGATCGTTCAGGGTTAACGCTGCATCGTCTGGCAGAACTGACCAGAATTCCCGAGGCCCGGCTTAGAAAAGAACTGAATACCTTAAATCAAGAACTGCAGCCGCAAGCACGTATTCAGATCAGTGATGCGGTTGTCTCGCTTTCTTTAACCAGTCCGGGTCAGCTGTTTGAATTAAAAAAACAGCTCTATCAAAAGTCCGAGGTGCTGCAGGTGATGGCCTATCTGCTTAATCACCGGGGACGCTCGGTGACGACGTTTTGTCAGGAGCACTACTTTTCTGAGCCGACTTTTTACCGGCTGCAGCGGCAATGCAAGGATTTTTTGCAGACGGTTGGCTTGACGATTCGGCGTGGTCAGATCTGCGGTCAAGAATATCGCAAGCGCTACTTGATTGCGGCATTAAGCTGTCATTATGGCATTGACTGTGTTGATTTCGGTTCGGCCAGTCAGCAGATCGTAAAAAAATTCGTCATTGCAGCCAACCCTGGCGTAAAACCACTGTTGGACAAGATGCCGCAAGCTTTTGCCATGTTTGATCATCTAATCGCTTTGACCTGGCTGCGGCATGACCAGTCTTTGGAATTGCCAACCGATAATTTCTGGCGGGCGGTCTGTCAAGAAAAAGCGCATCAGCAATTGGAACGCATGGTTGATGAATATCTGCAGCCGCAATTGTCATTTAAACTGACGCCGCTTGATCATGACTATTTATACCTGGTCTATCTGACGGTTGCCAACGAGCTGTTTCGTGATGATGCCTGGATCCTGCAGCGAGCAACGTTTCGCGAGATCCTGCAGCAGCTTCCTGAGATTCGGCAGCTGACGGATGCTTTTGCCAAGCTATGGGGAGAACCACTGATCAAAACGGCAGCCTTTAAAGAAACGGTTAATGGATTTGGTCTGCACTTTATGGGTGGTCTGCAGAATCTGGTAATTGAACGTCAGCTGGACTATCAAATGGAAAACAAGTCGCAGAGATTGACTGATCAGCTGGTGAAAATGATCGTTATGAGGTGGTGCCGGCAAAATCATTGGTCAGATCTGGTTGATGATAATCAGATCAAGTATTTTTCGCGACAGCTGCTGCCATTGATTGAAGAACAGCTTCCTGCCACGCCGCTATATATCTTTACCAAATCGCGGGCTGATTATGAAGTGGTGGCTCAAATGATGCGTCAAGAATTTGGCAATCGCCTTCAGATCAGCAGCTGCAGTTATTTTAGCGCCGAACAGCTTAAGCAGATCAATCAAGTACCGCAAAGCATGATTTTGGCTGACCATGAATTTTGGGAGCTTTTAGCCGATACCAATTCAAACAACCAGCGTTTCTTGATTACCTTGGATAATCCTTTTTTAGGAATCGAACGCTTGCGGACCAGTCTGTATCGCCTGCGTACGACTGCTTATGCAGAAAACCTTATGGAGAAACTATCAATTTTGCATGCTCAAGAGGGTTAGATTTTGATAGGAGCAAAACGTTTTTAACCGCTATACTTTAATTGTCATTCAGGGGGGAACCCGAAGATGACTGCTGATTATGTCCGGGTACATTAGAAAAGCAAAGATAAATAGTTGATAATTTGTCAGATCAAGTATGCTGCATCACGAAAAATCGCTTAGTGCACGATGTTTTCGGCGGGACCCCATTCAACCGCTGATGCAGATGCTGACTCCATTAATAGCGATAAACGCATTAAATAATGTTAAGCTTCAATACGACAAGTCATTATTTGGTCAAGATAGTGTGCAGCTTGGCTGAGTAAGTGGTTGTCGTGCCAAATGATAAATCTAGATCATCAATGCGATGCCCATCCACTCCGCCATTGATGTTTCCAATCTCAGTAAAAATTGATTGCTTTGACCGCAGTTTATAGTGCAATTTACATCAAAAGATTCCAATTAAATCATAATCGGCAGTTATGAATGACAATCGGCCATGCATCATGTTCAGATAGATGGTGCAAAAAAAGGCTGTTGGAGAAATCCAACAGCCTTTTGTATTGCTTAATTATCGATGCGCTTTAGTTTCAGCAGCGTACCAGTACTGGCGTCTGCCAAGAATTCGTAGCTGACCAGCTGATCGTCTTCAAAGCGCCGGATGCCACCGCGATATACCAAAGTCCGTACGGCAAACTGACGATAGGGAATCGGCTGATGATCAATCCAGCTGCCCTCAACCGTGCCTTCGCGTTTAAAGTCATTGGTAATCATTTTTAAGATCGTGTTTGCGGAACGCCGTCGGTTGCCCACCAGCTTGCCGGCAAAGAAGCCCGCAATACCGGAAGCACCTAAGGTAAGCGGGATCATCCATGGGCTAAGTGAACCATTTGAATCATTCATTTCAATCGCTTCTTTCGTTTAGCCTATGCCATATTTTGACCCAAAGTAGATTGGATGTAACAATTTTAACACAAAGGCAGATCATTATGCATTGTCTTTCAACCTGTAGTAGACTATACTTACATAAAATAAGTAAAAGGATGGTGTTCTGTGATGGAAGCTTTGCCTAAAGTTAATGCTGAACAGCTGCAGGAATATTTGAAAGGGCAGGTCGTCTTGATGTTTACTGCTGACTGGTGCCCTGACTGCCAGTTTATCAAGCCTGCCATGCCAGAAGTCGAAAAAGATTTTGCCGATTTTAAGTTTTATGCCGTTGATCGTGATGAAAATCTGGATTTGGCAACCGAACTAAACGTCATGGGCATTCCAAGCTTTATTGCCTACCGTGATGGTCAAGAAATCGGCCGGTTCGTCAATAAGGACCGCAAGACCAAGCAGCAGGTCGAGGATTTCTTGAGCAATTTAAAATAAGCAAAAATGGCGGCCGGCAAGTCGCCATTTTTTGATGGACTGGGGTCATGAGTGCGGGTTGTGTGGTACAATTTAGTCTGGTTGTCAAAAGTTTTTGACGAAGCGAAAAAGAATTTTTAGCACCGTTGCAAAGCGATGCCAAGGGAAGGATTTTTGATGTTAATTTCAAGCTATAACCCAAATGAGATGGGTGATGTTTTGGTAGTCGTAACTGGTCAGGCCGCTGATCAAAACGTCAAGCAAAATCAAGGCGTAGTTCAGATCGTCAGTGCTCAGGATGGCAGTCTGCTTGGCTACAATTTTCTGAAAGCCAGTGAGGTATTGCCAGAACTCAAGGAGCAAAACGGTCAGGTCTTTTTAAGCAAGGATCAGGTCGAAAAGCTGAATGAAAAGATTCAAGCAGCTGGTTTTGATGAAAAATTAACGGCTGATGAAACGCCAAAGTTTGTTATCGGCTATGTTGAATCCATGACCAAGCATCCAAAATCGGATCATCTGCACATTACGCAAGTTGACTTGGGCGATCAGAAGGTCCAGATTGTCTGCGGCTCGCCTAACATTGCCGAACACGTTAAGGTCGTTGTTGCCAAGGTTGGCGCCATGATGCCAAGCGGTCAGATTATCTGGCCAGGTGCCTTGGTTGGCGTGCCAAGCAATGGGATGATCTGTGCAGCTCGTGAACTGAACTTGAAGAATGCTCCGCAAAAGCCTGGCTGCTTGATTCTGCCTGATGATTTTGGTCAAGCTGGCGATGCTTTTGACTTTGCACGCGGCAATCAGCTGTTTGCCTAGTTGGCGGCAAGGAAAGGAAAAACGGCATTATGGAAAAGAATTATTATTTTGTAGGCATCAAGGGAACCGGGATGGCTGCTTTGGCACGGGTGCTGCATGATCGCGGCTGCCATGTTGAAGGCTCGGATATTGAAAAAGAAACCTTCACGCAGGCACCATTGGAACAAGCCGGCATTCAGATTCACGATTTTGATCCAGCCAACATCAAGCCGGGGATGACGATCGTGCAAGGAAATGCCTTTAGCGATGACCAGCCAGAAATCGTGCGGGCCAAGGAACTGGGCGACAAGGTTCAAAGCTATCCCGCTACGGTTGAAGAATTAGTTGAGCAGTATACCAGCATTGGCGTTGCCGGTGCCCATGGCAAGACCAGTACGACGGCGCTGCTTTCGCATGTCTTGAGCTCAGTTGCGCCAACGACCTATCTGATCGGAGACGGTGAAGGTGTTGGCACGCCTGACTCGCGGTTCTTTGTCTTTGAAGCTGACGAATACCGGGATCACTTTTTGGCCTATCATCCAGACTACGCCATCATGACCAATATTGACTTTGATCATCCCGATTTCTTTAAGGATATTGATGACGTGCGTGATTCGTTTGAAACGTATGGCAAACAAGTCAAAAAAGCCGTCTTTGCCTGGGGTGATGATGAAAATCTGCGCAAGCTGCAGCTGGATGTACCAGTCTATTACTACGGTACCAGTGAAAAAGACGACTTCCGTGCGGTCAATATTCAACGGACGCCGCAAGGATCCACTTTTGAAGCCTGGTTTAAAGATGAGAAGCTGGGCGAGTTTGAAATCCATCTTTATGGTGAGCACAGCGTCTTGAACAGCCTGGCCGTAATTGCGGTTGCCTACATGGAAAAAGTTGACCTGACTGATATTGCCAAAGGGCTGGCCAGCTTTTCCGGCGTTAAGCGGCGTTTTGCAGAAAGTCGGGTTGGCGATATGACGCTGATCGATGACTATGCTCATCATCCAAGCGAAATCAAGGCGACGATTGATGCAGCACGGCAAAAGTATCCCGATAAACAGGTGCTGGCCGTCTTCCAACCGCATACCTACAGCCGCCTGCAGGCCTACCTTAAAGAATTTGGTCAGTCTTTGAGCGCTGCTGACAAGACGTTTGTCACGCCAATTTTTGGCTCGATTCGTGAAAATGCCGGTCATGTCTCCAGCCAGGATCTGGAAGACTTGATTCCGCAAAGCGAGGGCATTGACATGGATTCCATGGACAAGCTTTTGGCGTACCATGATGCCGTTGTTGTCTTTATGGGAGCCGGCGACATTGAAAAATACGAGGACAAGTATAAGAGTTTGTTAGCAAATGATTAAATCACTTGTCGAAAATGGTGGCATTTGCTACCATTTTTTATATAAAAGACAATATTGGTCAAATTAGTTTGACTGCTTAATTCAATTGAAAGAAGGGGAGTTTATGTTCAACTCTACACCAGAGCCCGAGCAAAGAAGACGCGTTGTCAATGAAGCCGGCTTAAATGGCTTTTTGACCAAGATGTACGGCTTTGTCGGCCTGTCGGTTTTTGTCTCGGCCATCAGTTCGTTTTTGGTAATGACGACTTTTAGAGCTGCTGTGTTTGGCTACTTTTCTCAGCACACGGGGATGATGTGGCTGCTGTTGCTGCTGCCAATTGCCCTGTCAATGGGAATCAGTGCTAGTGCCACGCGCAATCCAACTGGCAGCTTTATCATGCTGATGGTCCTATCGATTATGTATGGGATCGAGTTTGCACTGCTGGCTGGTTTCTATACTGGCGCTGATATTACGGCAGCCTTTGTTTCATCGGCAACGATCTTTGTGGTAATGGCACTGTATGGGACGGTTACCAAACGCTCGCTGGATCGCTTTGGGGCTCATGCTACGGCAGCCTTGATCGCTTTGATTCTGGCCTCTTTGATCAACATGTTCTTAAACAGTCCAGCCATTACCTACATTTTTTCCTACATTGCCGTAATCATCTTCGTAATTTTGACGGCTTACGATGCGCAAAAGATGAAAAACATCTACCTTAACTACCAAGATCAGGTTTCAGTTACCGGTCTGGCAATTATGGGAGCCTTGCAGCTGTATCTGGACTTTATCAACCTGTTCATCCAGCTGCTGCAGATTTTCGGCATGGGCAGCGATCGTCGCGACTAACTAATTAAATAAAATTTAGATTGGCTCTACATCCTTAAATGGTGCGGAGCTTTAGTTTTTATCAGGATAGATTTGGCTTCTAAAAATGTCAGGAGTGGTGAAAGTCTGTTACAATCAAGAAAGAAAACAAAGGACGAGGTAGTTTAAATGGCAGAAAAACTGTTGTTGATTGATGGCAATAGCATTGCGTTTCGGGCTTTTTTTGCAATGCATAATCAAATCGACAAATTTACCAACCAAAACGGTCTTCATACCGCGGCAATCTATGGCTTTAAACTGATGCTGGATCACGTGCTGGCTAACTATCAGCCGGATAAGGCCCTGGTAGCGTTTGATGCTGGCAAGCAGACCTTTCGTACGGAAATGTATGCTGACTACAAGGGCGGCCGGGCCAAAACGCCGACTGAGCTGACTGAACAGCTGCCATATCTGCACGAGATGATGCATGCCTGTGGAATCAAGACCTATCAATTAGCCAACTATGAAGCCGACGACATTATCGGTACCCTGGCCAGACTCGGCGATCAGGCTGGTGATGAAACCTTGATCGTAACTGGCGACCGGGATCTGACGCAGCTGGTAACCGATAAGACGACGGTTGCCGTAACGATTAAAGGCGTGACGCAGACCGAAATGTACACGCCGGCTCATTTTCAAGAAAAATTTGGCGTGACGCCAACTCAGTTTATCGATATGAAGGCGCTGATGGGTGACAGTTCCGACAATTATCCAGGGGTTACAGGCATCGGCGAAAAAACCGCGCAGAAGCTGATTCAAGAATATGGCTCGCTGGATGGGCTTTACGAAAATATTGATCAGATGCGCAAGTCAAAGCGGAAAGAAAATCTGATCAATGAAGAAAAGATTGCCCGTGAATGCAAGGATCTGGCCACGATTCGGCGTGACGCTCCGCTGACGATTGGTCTGGATGATTTGAAGTATCAAGGCGTACAGACCGAAGAACTGATCAAGTTTTATCAAGAAATGAACTTTAAGTCATTTCTAAGCAAGATGAACGTTGCGCCAAGTGCTGAAGAAGCCACGGATACAAAGGAAATCGCATATACTGAACTGACGGCTGACAATCTGGATCTTTTAGCAGATTTGGATCATCACGTAACCTTTCAGCTGGAAATGCCGAATGAAAACTATCATCTTTCAACGTTTGCCGGCTTTGTAATTGGTGATGGTCAAACATGGCTCGTCAGTCGTGATGAAAGTCTGCTGCAGACCGCGCCAGTCAAAAAGATTCTGACCAGCGATCAATATACAAAAGACGTTTTTAATGCCAAAGCACAGATCGTTGGCCTCCACCGCTTGGGAATCGATCTGAATTTTGTGGCGTTTGATCTGCTGCTGGCTTCTTATCTGGTTGATCCAAGCGATAACAGCAATGATCTTGGCGAGCTGGCTCACGCCCATGACTACTATGACGTCAAAAGCGATGAAGAGGTTTATGGCAAAGGCGTCAAACGGGCAATTCCAACTGACGACCAGGTCTTCTTTACTCATTTAGCGCAAAAAGCCCGGGCCATTCACGAACTGCGCGCCCCAATCTATGACCAGCTTAAGGAACATGAGCAGATGCCGCTTTATGAAGACATCGAGCTGCCATTGACCTATGTCTTGGCTAAAATGGAGATTGCTGGCATCAAGGTCAACGCACAGACGCTTAAAGAGATGGGCAGCAAGTTAAAGGAGCGCTTAGCCGAAATTGAGCAGATCATCTATCAAGAAGCGGGTGAGGAGTTTAACATTAACTCCACCAAACAGCTGGGCGAGATTCTGTTTGACAAGATGAAGCTGCCGGTTATTAAAAAGACGCGTACTGGTTATTCCACGGCCGTTGCGGTTTTAGAAAAGCTGCAGGGTTATTCGCCGATTATTGGTCATATCTTGGAGTATCGGCAGATTGCCAAGCTGCAGTCGACTTATATCGAAGGACTGCTGAAAGTTATCCACAGCAGCGACCAAAAGATCCATACCCGCTATCTGCAGACGCTGACGGCAACCGGCCGCTTGTCTTCAGTTGATCCAAACCTGCAGAATATTCCGGTACGCTTGGAAGAAGGTCGTCAGATTCGGCGAGCGTTCGTGCCAAGCGAGCCGGGCTGGAAGATTTTTTCTTCTGACTACTCACAGATTGAGCTGCGGGTTTTGGCTCATATTACCGGCGACAAGAACCTGCAGCAGGATTTTATTGATGGCAAGGACATTCACGAAAGTACGGCACGACGCATTTTTCATCTGCTGCCGGGCGAAGAGGTTACGCCTGATATGCGTCGTCATGCCAAAGCGGTCAATTTCGGGATCGTTTACGGCATTAGCGACTATGGCCTTTCACAAAGCATTCACGTTACGCGCAAGCAGGCCCATGAATTTATCGAAAGCTACTTTGAGGAATTTCCTGGCGTCAAGAAATACGTTACGGAAATCGTCAAATCGGCTCACGAAAAGGGCTATGTCGAAACACTGACGCATCGGCGGCGCTATTTGGACGATATCCATTCCAAGAATTTTGCCAAGCGCTCATTTGCCGAACGAACCGCGATGAACACGCCAATTCAAGGCAGCGCGGCCGATATCATCAAGATTGCCATGATCAATATGGACAAGATGCTGCGGGCTCATGATCTTAAAGCGCGGATGCTTTTACAGATTCATGACGAACTGGTCTTTGAGGCGCCAGCTGCCGAGATTCCAACTTTGGAAAAACTGGTGCCGCAGGTTATGGATTCGGCCTTCAAGCTGGACGTACCGCTAAAGGTTGAAAGCAAGTATGGCGACACCTGGTATGATCTGAAAAAATAAATAAAGCTTTAGGCCGTGGCAGTCAAGGCTAGCCGCGGCTTTTGCTTTGGAATGCGTTTTGAGCAAAAAATTGGTTGAAAACTGAAAATCAACTATAATCGATAATGATTCTAAAAGAAACGAGGACGATCAAATGCCAGAGATGCCAGAAGTAGAGACCGTACGCCGAGGGTTGATGAATATTGCCGCGGGCCGTAAGATTCAAGGGATTGACATTTACTATGGGAAAACGATTGAAAACGACATCGATGAGTTTCGGCAAGCCTTGATTGGTCAGACGATTGAACGGATTGATCGGCGGGGCAAGTATCTGTTGTTTCGCTTTACCAATGATCTGACCATGGTTTCACATTTGCGGATGGAAGGCAGCTATTATCGCCAGCTCAATGATGGTCCAATCGACAAGCATACGCATGTAGTTTTCCATTTTACGGATGGTACGGAGCTTTGCTATCGCGACACGCGCAAGTTTGGCCGCATGCGCTTGGTTAAAACCGGTGAAGAGATGCAGGTCGGCGGCTTAAAGACTATGGGACCAGAACCAACTGCCAAAGACTTTAAGGTTGACTATTTTAAACGAATTCTGAAAAAGAGCCGCAGTAAAATCAAGCCGTTTTTACTAAATCAGGATCACGTTGCCGGACTGGGTAATATTTATTGCGACGAGGTTCTTTGGCAGAGCCGCATTAATCCCGAACAGCCGGCTAATACGCTGACCGACGAGCAGATTCAGACGCTGCATGACAATATCATCAAAGAGATTGCCAAGGCGACTAAATACAAGGGGACAACCGTGCATACGTTTATGAATGCCTTTGGTGAAGCTGGCGCCTTTCAAAATCAGCTGGAAGTTTATGGTCGCGGCGGCGAGAAATGCGAACGATGCGGACATAAACTGGTTAAGATCAAGGTAGCTCAGCGTGGCACGACTTTTTGTCCTCATTGTCAGGCTTGGGCAGGTGATCAGAAATGACTAGGGTAATCGGTCTGACGGGCGGGATTGCAAGCGGTAAGTCAACCATCAGCAATATCTTTAAAGAAGTCGGCTGGCCGGTAATTGATGCCGATCAGACAGCCCGTCAAGTCGTTATGCCTGGCAGTCTTGGCCTGGCACAGATCATAAGCCGCTTTGGCAGCCAAGTGCTTCAGCCTGATGGCACGCTTGATCGCGCGGCGCTGGGCAGCGTGGTTTTTGATGATCCCAAAAGCCTCAGCGATCTGGATCAAATCGAGCATCCTCTGATTATGGCAGCAATCGATAAACAGCTGGCCGGCTTTAAAAAACAAGGGCTGCCCGTGGTGGTTTTAGATGTGCCGTTGCTGTTTGAAACTGGGCTGGATCAGGAATGCGATCTGACCGTTTTGGCAGTCGTTGATCGCAAAACGCAGCTTGAGCGGTTGATGAAACGAGATCATTGTACTAAAGCCGCTGCTTTGAAAAGAATCAATGCTCAGATGCCTTTAGAAGAAAAAATGCGGCGTGCCGATGTGATAATCGACAACAATGGCTCGCTTGCACAAACGCGTCTTCAAGTGGCAAGACTGGTTGAACGAGTAAGTCAGCAAAAATGATCGCAAGTGTGATAAGATAAATGCATAACCTATTGACAGGAGGAATTCGGTATGCAATGTCCACACTGCCATCATAACGGATCACGCGTGGTTGACAGTCGTCCCAGTGAAGATGGCACCTGTATTCGTCGCCGCCGCGAATGTGCAACCTGTGGCTTTCGCTTTACTACTTTTGAGCGCTATGAGGAAACGCCGCTTTTAGTAATCAAAAAAGATGGCACGCGGCAGGAATTCAATCGCCAAAAAGTTTTAAACGGGTTGGTCCGCTCGGCTGAAAAGCGTCCCGTCAGCATGGAAAAACTTACCAGCATCGCCAATGAGGTTGAAAGACGCGTCCGCTCACGTGGGGAAAATGAGGTTTCCAGTCAAGTGATTGGCGAATACGTTATGAATGCGCTCAAAGACGTTGATGAGATCTCCTACATTCGTTTTGCCAGCGTCTATCGGCAGTTTAAAGACGTCGATGCGTTTATGAATGAGCTGGAGGCCATGATCAACCAGAATCATCAAAAGCATCAAGACTGATTAAGGAGGAGTCGTTATGGCTGAAGTGCAAGGGCGCTTGACGCCGCAAACCGGCTTTATCGTGGCCGCTGCGTCAGACTTTGTACGGTTTGACCAAGCGACTTTTATTGATTTTTACCAACCATTGCTGAGTCCCACCGCGCTGGGGCTTTTTTATGCTTTGCAAAGTCAGCTGGTCCCCGAACCAATGCTGACCAAGCGCCAGGCCCACAGCATCATGCTGGATCGCTTGAATCTGGGGGTTGCTCAATTTGCTGAGGCCCGTAATAGTCTGGAGGGCGTTGAAATGCTGCAGACTTTTTATCAGCAAGATGAGATTGGCGGCGTCTATGTCTACGTTCTGCAGCCTACGATGACGCCTGAAGAATTCATTAATGATGATCTTTTGAGCGTTCGGCTGCTCCAGCAGATTGGCGAGCAGCGGTTTGACGAGCTGGTTGCCCGCTCAAGACGCTATCAGTTCGATACCAGCCGTATGCATAATCTGACCCATGACTACTTTGAGGTTTTTCGACCTGATCGTGCGGCCTGGGATGCGGAACGGCCAATTTTAAATAATGCCAGAGCGACGGCGGTTCCTGAAAGTCAGACAATCCAAAAATTACCGTCTAACAGCTTTGACTTCAACTTTCTGCTTGATCAGCTGAGAAATCGTGGTATTGATCTGCAAAGCGTTAAGGAGCAGCGGAAACTGATCATCTCAGAAAGCGTTCTCTATAGTATTGATGAGAGCAGCATGGCCAGCCTGGTATACGATGCGACGGATTTTAGAAGCGGCATTCTGCAGCCTCAGGCTCTAAAACGCGGCATTGCAGCCCATTATGCCGGCACGCTGCGCAGACCAGACGATCCAGCCCCGGCAATTCCGGCGACAGCTGAGGATCTAACCGACCTGGGCGAGGTTGAGCGCAGCCTGATTCAGACGGCACGCCAGTACGCACCTTATGACTATCTGGCTGGAATCAAGCAGTCAAGCGGTTCTGGCTATGTTTCGCCAAATGAGCGCAACACCTTGACGCGCTTGGTTGAGCAGGGGCAGCTGCCCGGTGAGGTTGTCAACATACTGATCTATCATATAATCGTCCAAAAAGAAAATACCACCTTAAAGGCCAGTCTGGCAGATGGGATTGCCAATGCCTGGATCAAGGCGGGAGTGAAGACGGCAGCTGACGCTATTCGTGAAATCAAGAATCATAAAAAGGACAATGATAGGCAGGCTTCATCAAAGCCCAAGCGCCGCTATTACTCAAACGGCCGCAGCAATATCAACGAGGAACTGCCGGAATGGGCAAAACATCCGGAAAAAGTCAAAAATAAAAAGCCGTCTGCTGAAAAACTTGCTAAGATTGACCAAATGCTGGCTGAACTTGATCAGCAAAAAAACAGTTCAGATCAAAAACAATGATTGGAGGGATTGCCAATGCGTCCTATCATAGAAACCATTAACTCAATTATCGGCGGGCAAAGCGGCTCACCTCAGTATCAGGAACTGATTAAAAAGGCCTACCAAGATCCTGAGGTGCAGAGCTTTTTGCGTAAGCACCGCGCTGAACTGACTGATGAGCAGATCAAGCGGGGCGGATCAAAACTTTATGAGTTCTACCATGAAAAAATGCTGCTCCAAAATCATCAGACCAGCATTGCACCTGGCTATACTCCTCAGCTGGTCGTCAGCGCCGGCCGAATTGACGTCGTCTATGTGCCGACCGCTCAGCTTAAGGCACAGCAGCAGGCTGCCGAGTTAAGGCAGCGCGTAACGACCGTTCGGATGCCTAAATTTATTCGCCAGGCCGATTTTGCTCATGTAATTCGTGATAATGACGATCGCGTCAATGCTCTGCAGGCGGCGATCAATTTTACCAAAACCTATCGTCCGGGCCAGTTTCAACCCGGAATGTATCTTTCTGGAAACTTTGGGGTTGGCAAGACCTACCTGTTAGGCGCCACCGCCAATGCTTTGGCTGAACGCGGCATTATCTCAACCATGGTGCATTTTCCAAGCTTTGCCGTTGAGATGAAAGGCGCAATCAAGGATGGCACGGTTGATGAACGGCGGGATGCCATCAAAAAGGCACCGATCCTAATGCTGGATGATATTGGCGCCGATTCAATGTCGGCATGGGTTCGTGACGATGTCTTGGGCGTAATTTTGGAATACCGAATGCAAGAAGAACTGCCGACGTTTTTCAGTTCCAACTTTACCATGCAGCAGCTGGAAGACCAGCACTTGGCAATTGATGCGCAAGGCGCGCGTGAACCTTTGAAAGCCAAGCGGATCATGCAGCGGATTCGCTTCTTGTCGCGCGAGTATTATATTGAAGGCGAAAATATGCGGGCTGGCAATTAAATTGCTGCTTGACATTGTTAAAGTGGTTTAGTATATTAGTATCTGTTGAAAGAAAAAGCAGAAGCACCCGCTTCTCGCCTTGGTGACCAGAGTTGCCGGGCTGACGAGTTTAAATGACCGTTGGCATTCCTTTGTCAATGGAGTTTAGCGGGGTGCAGTATGCATTCCGCTTTTTTTGCTTGATCTTTCTGCTAGTAAAATTGGAGGTGTGTTGCCATAGCTCAAGGAATGATTGTCAATGACGGTATTCGTGCACGGGAAGTTCGTCTGATCGACCAAAATGGTGAACAACTGGGCATCAAGTCCAAACGTGAAGCTTTGCAGCTGGCTGAGGATGCCGGCCTTGATCTGGTGCTGGTTGCGCCCAAGGCCCGTCCTGCAGTCGCACGGATTATGGACTACGGGAAGTACCGTTTTGAGATGCAAAAGAAAGAACGGGAAGCCCGCAAGAACCAAAAGACGGTCACGGTTAAAGAAATCCGCCTGAGTCCTTCGATCGATACCAACGACTTCAACGTTAAGCTGAAGCGTGTGCGGACGTTTATCGAAAAGGGCGACAAGGTACGAGTTTCGATTCGTTTCCGTGGTCGGGCAATTACCCATAAGGATATCGGACGTGACATGATTGAAAAGATGGCCGAAGAAACTAAGGACATCGCAACGGTTGTGCAACGGCCAAAGATGGAAGGGCGCAGCATGTTCTTAACGCTGGCCCCTGCTGCTGATAAGGCAAAAAAATAATTATTAAGAAGGTAGGAAATAGTTATGCCAAAGATGAAGACTAATCGCGCTGCTGCTAAGCGTTTCAAGCGTACTGCCAAGGGTGGCTTCAAGAGTGCCCAAGCTTTCACCAGCCACCGTTTCCACGGTAAGACGAAGAAGCAACGTCGTCAACTGCGTGGCCTTTCCATGATGGACAAGTCCAACGTAAAACGTTACAAGAAGATGCTTCCTGCCAAGTAATCAGGGCATTTTACGATTAAATAATTTTTAAACAATCTAGGAGGATACCACTATGCGAGTTAAGGGTGGAACTGTTACGCGCGCACGTCGTAAGCGCATCATGAAGTTGGCTAAGGGTTACACTGGTTCCAAGCACCGTCTGTTCAAGACTGCCAAGGACCAAGTTATGAAGAGCGGTCTGTACGCATTCCGTGACCGCAAGGCTAACAAGCGCAACTTCCGTGAATTGTGGATTGCCCGGATTAACGCGGGTGCCCGTCAAAATGGTATCAGCTACAGCAAGCTGATGCATGGCCTGAAGCTGGCTAACATCGACATGAACCGTAAGATGCTGGCTGACTTGGCTGTTAACGACGCTGAAGCCTTTAAGGCCGTAGTTGATGAAGCTAAGAAGGCCCTCAACTAATTTGCGTTTAATACATTGATAAGGTTGGAGCAGTTAATGTTCTGACCTTATTTTTTTACCGCTGCCTTTGGATGGCACGTTAATTGAACCCTTACCGGTTAGTCGGTATAATTAAAATTAGAAATTTTTTACGAGGTGGAAAATGCTCGAAATGTTTAAACCGACTTGGATGATTGAACGCGCTTATGAGATCTCGCCAGCGGCTCTCAAGCGTCAAGGTATCCGAGCCGTCTTCAGTGATTTGGACAATACATTGATTGCCTGGAACAATCCAAACGGGACGCCAGAATTGCGGGCCTGGATGGAAGAACTGCATCAGGCAGGAATTCCATTGATCGTTGTCTCTAATAACAGTCGGGCGCGAATCGGCAAGGCAGTTCAAAAGCTGGATCTGCCATACGTTGCGCGGTCACTTAAGCCGCTTAGCTTTGGCATTACAAGGGCACGTAAGAAGCTGGGCCTGGCAACTTCTGAGGTCGTAATGGTTGGCGATCAGCTGCTGACCGACGTGGCCGCCGCCAATCATGCTCATATTCGCAGTATCTTGGTTAAGCCGCTGATTGAAACCGATAAGTGGGTGACGCGGCCAAATCGTTTTATGGAAAAATTCGTTATGCAGGATTTACAAAAACAGTATCCAGATATGGACTGGCAGGAGGAACTTAAATAGATGACAGAAATGCATGATGAAGAACTGCGCTGCATTGGCTGTGGCGCGATAATTCAGACAACTGATCCGGATGGCTTG
Organism: Limosilactobacillus sp. WILCCON 0051; assembly: GCF_039955095.1. Taxonomy (NCBI): domain Bacteria; kingdom Bacillati; phylum Bacillota; class Bacilli; order Lactobacillales; family Lactobacillaceae; genus Limosilactobacillus; species Limosilactobacillus allomucosae. The sequence continues at coordinate 1,739,723 of NZ_CP154878.1, read as the reverse complement.
GGATATACGCCCAATTCAGCACTGAAAAAAGGACTGGAAACAGGTGAGCTTTACTGTCAGCGCTGCTTTAGACTGCGTCATTACAACGAGATCGCGCCAGTCTCTTTGACTGATGATGATTTTTTGCGTCTGTTAAACCATATTCGTGATGCGCACGCCCTAATCGTTTATGTCGTGGACATCTTTGACTTTAATGGCAGTCTGATTCCGGGACTGCACCGCTTTGTGGGTAATGACAATCCAGTCTTGTTGGTTGGCAATAAAGAAGACGTACTGCCTCGTTCGCTGCGCCGGCGCAAATTGACGGACTGGCTGCGGCAACAGGCTAATCTGGCTGGTTTGCGGCCAATCGATACGCTGCTTGTCTCGGCCAAAAAGAACCATCAGATTGATCAGCTGCTGGCTGAGATTGAAAAGCATCGTGCCGATCGCGACGTCTATGTCGTTGGGGTAACCAACGTCGGCAAGTCGACCTTGATCAATGCCATCATCAAGCAGCAGACTGGGGTTCAAGACTTGATTACGACTTCGCGTTTTCCTGGCACGACGCTGGATAAGATCGAGATTCCGCTGGATGATGGTCATAAGCTGGTTGACACGCCAGGGATCATTCATCAAGAACAAATGGCGCATGTCTTATCGGCTAAGGACCTAAAGATCGTGGCCCCACAAAAGGAAATTAAGCCGAGAACCTTCCAGCTTAATGATTCACAGACCATCTTTTTAGGCGGCGTGGCTCGTTTTGATTACGTCAAGGGACCACATGCCGGTATCGTAGCCTATTTTGAAAACAGTCTGCCGCTGCACCGGACCAAACTGGCCAATGCAGATGAATTTTACAAAAAACACTGTGGCGATTTACTGACGCCGCCAACCAGTGATGAAATGGCAGATTTTCCGCCGCTTGAACGGCATGAGTTTGCCATTAAGGAAAAAAGCGATCTGGTCTTTGAGGGCTTGGGCTGGATCACGGTACCAGCTGGCACGACGGTAGCCGGATGGGCGCCTAAGGGAGTCGATGTCTTGGTACGTCGTGCAATGATCTGATTTAATCACAGAAAGGAAAATAATCTATGAATCTTCGCGGAAAGCAGAAGCGTTTTTTGCGTGCACAGGCTAACCATCTCCAGCCATTATTTGCAGTTGGCAAGAATGGTCTAACCCAGGCTTGGCTTGCACAATTGGATGGTGCCTTGGACAAGCGTGAGCTGATCAAGGTCAGCATTTTGCAGAATGCCGATGAAACGACTGGCGATGTCAAAGAATTCATTGAACAAAACAGTGATATCCAAGTCGTGCAAGAGATCGGCCGGGTGCTGGTTTTGTTTAAGGTATCAAGCAATCCCAAGCTGCGGGAACTCTCACAGCGTGTTGAACGCATCTAGAAACGAGGTGTGATTCTTGCAGCAGGCTAAAGCAACGATTGCGATCCCTAAGCCGCAAGTTCAGCGTACCAGCTTTCAGCATCGCAAGCGAATCGGTATTTATGGCGGTACGTTTAATCCTGTGCATAACGCTCATTTACTGGCAGCGGATCAAGTTGGCAAAACGCTCCTATTGAACAAGGTGCTTTTCATGCCTGACATGATCCCGCCGCATGTTGATCATAAAGAGGCCATTGATGCTGAAGACCGCGTTAATATGCTGCAGCTGGCAATTGAGGACAATCCTTTGTTTGGCATTGAAATGGCTGAAATTGAGCGGGGCGGCATCAGCTATACCTACGATACGATGAAATATCTAAAAGAAAAGCACCCCGATACCGACTATTACTTTATTATCGGTGGCGATATGGTAGACTATCTGCCAAAATGGCACGAGATCGATAAGTTGGTTAAATTGGTAAACTTTGTCGGCGTCCGGCGGCCTGGAGCTCAAAATGACTCGCAGTATCCGGTGATCTGGGTTGACGTACCAGGCGTCGACTTCAGTTCAACCGATATTCGCGATCGGATCAAGCAGGGCCGTTCGATTCGCTATATGGTTCCCGATAAGGTTGCCGAATATATTAAGGAGCATCAGCTATATCATGAGTGATGAATTGATTTATCAAGAGCATTTGATTCCAATGACGCGCCAAGAGCTGATTGAGCATCTGCGGGCCGCCTTGCGTGATAAGCGTTTTGAACATGTATTGCGTGTTGAGAAAACCGCAATTGAATTGGCAGGACAATATGGCGTTGATGTAGAAGCGGCCAGCATTGCCGGACTTTGTCATGATTATGCCAAGCAGCGTGCTGATGAGGACTTTATCAAGGTAATCAAGGCCAAAAAGCTGGATCCTGATCTTTTAAACTATGGCAACGCAATCTGGCATGGTTTTGTCGGCGCTGAGATGGTTAAAGACGAACTGGGCGTGCATGATGAAGATATTTTGAACGCCATTCGCTTCCATACAACGGGGGCAGCCTACATGACCAAGCTGGCGCAGATCATCTATATGGCAGACTATATTGAACCAGGTCGTGACTTTCCGGCCGTAAAAAAAGCGCGCAAGCTTACCAGGCAGGATCTGGGAGCTGGCGTTGCCTATCAGACCAAGCATACGCTGCTTTACCTGATCAAAAACAATGCCCCGATTCATCCACAGACTTTGGCAACCTTTAATGCATGGGTGCCGCAATATGGAAAGGAAATTGATTAATGGACAGCAAAGAATTATTAAAAATGGCCGTACAGGCAGCTGATGGTCGGCGTGCCGAAGATATTACGGCCTTAAAAGTCGATGCGATTACGCCAATGGCTGATTATTTCGTTATTATGACCGGGGGATCCAATCGTCAGGTCCAAGCCATTGCCAACGCGATTATCGAAGCCGCTCATGAAAACGGCGTCGATATCAAGAGCGTCGAAGGCAAGCAGGAGGCACAGTGGATCCTGATTGATCTTGGCGATGTTGTCGTACACGTCTTTCGTGAAGAAACGCGCCATTACTATAATCTGGAAAAGCTTTGGTCCGACGCGCCGCTGGTTGACTTGAGCGAATGGGTTAAAGAATAGCTATGATTTACGGAACGTTTGCTCAGCTGTACGATGAATTGTTTGAAAGCGACATGTATCAGCAATGGCGTGAATTTGTCGAGAGCCGGCTGCCAAAAAACGCGCGGACGATTTTGGACGTTGCTGGGGGCGCAGGACGACTGGGCGTTTTATTGGCACAAGATGGCTATCAGGTCGTTGATTTTGATTTTTCAGAAGAGATGCTGAGTCTGGCTTTTAAGCATGCCCAAGAAGCACAGGTGCCAATGACGCTGGTACAAGGCGATATGCGTGATCTGAACGGCTTGGAACAGTATGATGCGATTACCTGCTTTGCCGACTCGCTTTGCTATCTGGATGATTTTAACGATGTCCAGGCAACGCTCAAACAGATGGCGGCGCATTTAAAAGATGATGGCTGGCTGCTGTTTGACGTCATTACGCCATATCAGACCGATGAAATCTATCCTGGCTATATGTACAACTATGAAGATCCTGATGAGCAGCGGGCCTTTTTATGGCGCAGCTATGCCGATGATGACGTTGAGCATGGCGTGATCCATGAATTAACCTTTTTTAACCGCCTGCCTGATGATCACTATCAGCGGCTCCATGAAACGCATTTTGAACGAGCCTATGAGCTAAAGGACTGGCGAGAAGCGCTTTTAAAGGCTGGCTTTAATCAGATTGAGGTTAAAGCTGATTTTGGCAGCCAAGCGATTGATGAAAAAACAACGCGCTGGTTCTTTACTTGTCGAAAGCAGGTGAATTGATGCATGCCGTGGGGTTGGTAACCGAGTATAATCCTTTTCATAACGGTCATCGCTATCACCTCAGCCAAGCGCGGGAGCTAACCCATGCTGAAGTTGTCGTCGCCGTAATGAGTGGCAATTTTACGCAGCGCGGCGAACCAACGCTGCTTGACAAATGGCAGCGCGCACAGGCGGCCCTGACTAACGGCGTCGACCTGGTCGTTGAACTGCCGATCTTTATGGCCGTGCAGCCAGCCCATCGTTTTGCGGCCGGAGCCTTGGAACTGTTAGCGGCCTTAGGAGTTGATGACGTGGTCTTTGGTGCTGAACATCCAGAATGGGATTTTAAGCAGCTGGTAGCCGCGGAGCAAAACTTTACGGCCAGCGGCTTTAGTCAGTACAACGCGACTTTTGCCACGCAGTTTAATGAACAGCTGAAAAATCAGACCGGATTGTCATTGACTGATCCTAACGACATCCTGTCATTTGGCTATTATAAGGCACAGATCAAGGAGCGGCTGCCGCTTCGTCTGCACCCGATTCAGCGGCGTGGCAGTCAGTACCATGATGAGCGCATTGAGGGAAAGATTGCCAGTGCCAGTGCGATTCGGCAAGCAGTTTTAGAGCATGGCGATTTTAAGCAGGCAGTTCCCGTACAGACGGCCCAGCAGCTGCAAAAGCTTCAGCAGGTGCCAAGCTGGGATGCAATGTATCCAATGCTGCGCAATCAGCTGATTCAAGCCCCCGTCGAGCAGCTGGCCCAGATCTATCAGATGGCAGAAGGACTGGAATATCGCATGAAAGACGCGGCTCAGCGTAATCTGAGTTTTGCTGGCTTTATGAAGGCAGTCAAAACAAAGCGCTATACCTATGCGCATCTGTTAAGAGTCTATCTGTATACGATCCTGCAGCTTACCGAGTCGCAGGTGAGTGATCATCTTAAACGGCCCTATCTGCATGTTTTGGGTTTTAATGAACGCGGCAGAGACTATCTGCATTCGATTAAGAAGCAGGTTGAATTGCCGCTTTTAACCAAGATTGATCAAAATCTGCGTGACGATCTGCTCAATCTCGACTATCGCGCAGGCAAGCTTTACCAGACTTTTACGCCGGTTGAGCAGGATTTAAAGCATGCGCCGGTGATTGTTAAGGGTGTCAAGGAATAAACATTGACAAGCAAACTTGGGACTAGTATAATAACGCTTGTTGCATTAGGAGGTTAGTACCGTGAAATGGACGTTGGCTGAACTTCATCGCTATCATGATGAGCCGCTGCATATTCAAAGTACTTTTGATCTAAACGCATCACTGACAGAACGGTTCCCTAATCAGGTCCTTAACTGTCAGCCTGTTGAGGTTGACGGCTACGTGGTCTATGATCAGGGTGATGCTACTTTAAGCGTCAACGTTAAGACAACGCTGACCGTACCATCCAGCCGTTCGCTGAAACCGGTCGAATTGCCATTGGATTTTGCTTTTGTCGAAACCTATGTCAATGATGAAACGCATGTTGGTCGCTATCAAGACGATGACTTGGTTTTCGTTTTACCTGATCCGCATGACACGATTGATTTTGACAATGTTTTGGCGGAAAATATCATTGAGCAGGTTCCAATGCAGGTATTGTCCGAAGATGAAAAAAACAGCTCGCAGATGCCAAATGGCAAAGGCTGGGAAGTTGTTGCCGAGGACAATATCAATCAGGTACCGGATAAGGAACATGTTGATCCACGTTTCGCTAAGCTAAAAAATTTATTTCCTGATCAGGATAACCAAAATTAGCGAACGGTTAAAAACCACTAGTGGATAGATTATTTGAAGGAGGTGTCACACATGGCTGTACCAGCACGGAAGACATCCAAGACGCGTAAGCGCAATCGTCGTGGTCACATCAAGCTGACTGTGCCTGGCTTGGCTCCATGTCCAAACTGTGGTGAACTGCGCAAGTCACACATGGTTTGCCCAAGCTGTGGTTACTACAACGGCAAGCAAGCTGTTGAAAACAACTAATCACGTCGATTTTATTCGATTAAAGACCTTTCTCGAGGCGCCGGACCTGGGAAGGTCTTTTTTTATGTAAAGAATGTTAAAGATTGAAGAAATTTTAATTTTAACACAGTTTAATTAATCTCAAAGGTAGGGCAGATTAATTTTCTGTGATAAAATTGGTGTGGTTATTATGTGGGAGTAAGACCCACCAATTTAAACGAGGAGCGTTTTAATATGAGTCGGATTTTAATTATTGAAGATGAAGAAAACCTGGCACGATTCGTAGAACTAGAATTAAAGCATGAAGGATACGAAACCGATGTCGAGCTGGATGGCCGCGCCGGACTGGATGCTGCCTTAAATCAGGACTTTGACGTGATTCTGCTTGATTTGATGCTGCCAGAACTGAACGGGATTGAAGTTGCCCGTCGCGTGCGGGAAGTCAAGGACACGCCAATTATTATCATGACGGCGCGCGATTCAGTTATTGACCGGGTTTCTGGCCTGGATCATGGTGCCGACGACTATATCGTTAAGCCATTTGCCATCGAAGAACTGCTGGCCCGCGTGCGGGCACTGCTGCGTCGAATCAGCATTGAAGGCGGCAATGCCAAGAGTCATCAGACAACGGTTACGTATAAAGACTTGACGATTGAAAAGGAAAACCGCGTCGTTCGTCGTGGCGATGAGATCATTAATCTTACCAAGCGTGAATATGAACTGCTTTTGATTCTGATGGAAAACATCAATGTTGTCATGTCGCGTAAGGAACTGCTCAGCAAGGTCTGGGGATATGACTCCAAGGTTGAGACCAATGTTGTGGATGTCTATATCCGTTACCTGCGTAATAAGATCGACCGCCCTGGCGAAAAGAGCTATATTCAAACCGTGCGGGGTACTGGCTACGTAATTCGTTCCTAGTCGATAAAGAAGGGTCTTTATGAGCGAAAAGCAATCAAAATCATCTCGCTTCGTTTCGCTCAAGGTAAAGTGGGCCATTGGCACGGCCATCGGATCTTTAATCATTTCAATGATCGTAGTGATTTCGCTGTTCAGTGCCTTCACGCAAAACCTACTACAGCAAGAACGCAGCGAGCTTAATCATAATATGTCCGTCGTGGTGCGTCAGCTGGGGAATGCTGGCGAAAGTTCTCTGACCAAGGGCAAGGTGCGGTCGATTTTTGAGCATGAGACCAATCTCAACAGCACGACCGAATTTTATCGTCAGCCTTTGGTCCAGGGCTTGAGCAATTCACGAGTGACGGTTACCGTGATGAACAGTAATGGAAAAAAGATTTTCCAAACTGCCAAGGCCACGCTGCCGCTTAAAACGTCCAAACAAGCCAAAACCGAAATGGTCAAGGGCGGCCATCATCGGATTATGGTTGGCCGAGAGCCGATCCTGTCGCATGATGGCACGATCATTGGCTATGTTCAGGTCGAAAATGATCTCAAGCAGTACTATCAAGTCTTTAAACGCTTGATTTTGATTTCGGTGCTGGCCCTTTGTCTGGTCGTGATTGCCAGCGGCCTGCTGGGCTATTTCCTGTCTTATTACTGGCTGAGTCCATTAAATGATATTCATGATACCTTGACAGTGGTACGAGATGATCCAACCAGCGATGCGCGCGTGCCAAAAGACGTTACTGAATTAAATGACGAGCTGGGCGAATTATCACGCATGTTTAATCAAATGCTTGATCAGACCCAGCGCTATATTGATCAGCAAACACAATTTGTCAGTGACGTTTCACACGAGCTCAGAACGCCGGTTGCCATTATTCAAGGACACATGGAAATGCTGCAGCGCTGGGGCAAGGATGATCCTCAGGTCTTGGATGAGTCAATTGCCGCCGCTTTGAAAGAAACGACACGGATGAACAGTCTGATCAAAGAAATGCTTGATCTGACCCGTGCCGAACAAGTTGACGTTAAGTTTCACGATGCCGTCACTGAGGTTAAAGACGTGGTTGAACAGGTCTTTAACAATTTCAAGATGCTGTACCCTGACTACGTTTTCCGTTTTGATGACGATCTGCATGAAGACGTTCCAGTACACATCTATCGTGATCATCTTGAACAGATTCTGATCATCTTGTTTGACAATGCCGTGAAATATTCTAAGGATCGCAAGGAAGTTCATCTCTCCTTATCACGCAACCTGAATGCCGTTGAAATCGGCGTTCAGGACTTTGGCGAGGGGATTCCCCAAGAAGACGTGCTGCATGTCTTTGACCGCTTCTATCGCGTTGATAAGGCTCGCAGTCGCAAAAAAGGCGGCAACGGTCTGGGACTGGCAATTGCCAAGCGGCTGGTAGAAGGCTATCATGGTCATATTGCCGTTGAAAGTACGGTCGGCTCCGGATCGCTGTTTCGGATTACTTTACCGATCGTGAAGGAAAAGCCGATTGAAAAAGACAAATAAGCGCAATATTTAATTGCTGCAAACAAAATAAAAACCTCGTTTCAAAGCTGAAGCGAGGTTTTTATATTTTAGATTGATTCAGTCAGATTTGATTTTCTTTGGGCGTCTTCCATCAGTTTGAGCCGATGATCCTGCTGATGAACCAGGAAAAAGCCAACCAGCGTGATCAAAAGCTCCGTTACTGGTACGGCAGCCCAAACGCCATTAATGCCGAACAGCCACCCCATTAGAATGATGGCCGGCAGTAAGACGACGTAGCCTCTTAAAAATGATAGTGAAAATGAAAGCGTGGCACAGTTAATGGCAGTCAGGAAAATAATCATCAACAGATTGATCGCTGAAAATAAAGTGCTGGTAAAGTAGATCGGCATTCCCGCCATGGCATAGCGGGTCAGCTGTAGAGAATGATCATGGTTGAACAGCGTAATGATCGGATGACGGAATGCCACCAAGGCGATAAATGCCAAAACTGCAATTGCCGCCGTAATTTTTATACCGTGTCTTAAAGCCAGTCGGACGTTGCGAAAATGCCGCGTCCCATATTCGCGACTGGCTAGCGGCTGAACTCCTAAAGCGACCCCGTTGGCAATTGCAATGGTGACGATGGCGATGTTTGAGATCACGCCATAAGCTGCCACGGCGTAGTTGCCGCTGAGCTTTAGCAAAACCATGTTGAAGACATAGATTGAAACGCCGGTGCTCAATTCGTTTAAGCAGGCTGAAACGCCAAGCTTGGCAGCCGTTTTAAGCGTTTTGAGCCTTGGCCAGACCCAGTGCCATTCCAGTTGCCGATATGGAAAACGTTTATGAAAAGAAAGCACAATCAGACTGGTTGCTGGCGAAACGACTGCTGCCAAAGCGGCCCCTTCGATCTGAAGATGCAGGCCAAAAATAAAGAACCAGTCAAAGATGATGACGACAAAGCTTTCAATCAAAGCAGCACGCATGGTCAAGCCGGGGTGATTGTCATTGCGGACGAAATTAACGGTGATGTAGTTGGCCATGGTAACCGGCGCATCAATTGACATCAGCCGCAGATATTTGATTGCCATGCCCATGGTTTGATCATTGGCCCCCAGAATCGTTGCCAGCGGCTGTGTAAACAGATTGATTAAAATAATGACTGCGGTCCCCAGCAAAACGGCAAAAATAACCAGTTCACTGTAAAGCGTCTTAACGCGTTCCGGATGGTCAATCTTGTTCAATGAAAAATAAGCGGCGCCGCCCACGCCCAAAAGCAGGCCAGTACAGCTGAAAAGACTATAGATGGGCAGCGCCAGGTTCAAGACGGTCAAGCCCATTGCTCCGGCAGCCATTGAGATAAAAAGCGTATCAATCAGAATATAGATTGAAAGGCCGACCGAAGCGGTAACGTTGCGGACGATGTAGTTGTTTAACTCGCCGATGATCGATTCATGATGTTTCAATTCTTACCATCCCTTTGCTTTAGGATCGCTGATTAGACAAGCCTTGCTCATATTATAAAATAAAAACCGGTCAGCGTAATGGTTGAACTGCATCAGATCAAAAATAAAAAGCCGATTCGTCTCAAAAAAGAATCGTTGAGATAAATCGGCTCTGATGATTTAGATGATAATGCCATTGCAATGATCGAGCTCATGCTGGACGGCCTCGGCAGCAAAACCAGTCAACGAAAGCGACTGTTTTTGCCAGTTAAGATCAAAATATTCAACGACAATCTGCTGGTAGCGAGTTGCTGGGCGCTGACCATCAAGACTGAGGCAGCCTTCCTTGGTCTGGTAAGGCTCTTTTTTGATCGTCAGTTTTGGATTCAGCATGGCTACGCTGACTGGTCCTAAAGATACGGCAATTACTGCAACCGGCGCGCCGATCATATTGGCTGCCATCCCAACGCAATCCGCGGAATTGGCCGCGAGCGTCTCTAAAAGATCTTTAGCTAAAGGGATGTCTTGTTTGGTGGCGGGGCGAGCTTTTTGGGCTAGAATCTGCAGGTTGCGACAGATTGGCTTGATCATAATTACGAGCTTCCTTTCTAATGATTTTGGTCTGATTATAAAAAGCACCGGGTCACGATCAGACCGCGATGCTTTAGGATCAACTACTTGGATGAATGATGATGCTGCTTGCCGGCATTGCGACGCCGATTCTTATTGGCAGCCGGCTTGGTTTTGGCCGGGGACTTTTTGAGCTGTTCGATCGTATCAGTCGTCGGCTTGGCGGCAGCTGGCTGAGCCGGAATTGGGTCTGGCAGCTTAACTGGGTGATCCTTCATTTCTTGTTTGATGTTTTCACGCAGTTTTGGTCGCCAGGTATTTACCAGCCAGGTCTGCAGAATGGCAAACAGGGCGCTGACCACAAAGTACAGTCCCAATCCGGCAGAAGAGGACCAGGCAATAAACAGGATCATAACGGGACTCATCAGCATCGCAGCGCCCATCTGCTTGCGCTGTTCTTTAGGTACGCCGATCATAGAAAGCCAACCCTGGACCATGTAGGCCAAAAACGCCAGAATTGCCAAAATTGCGCTTGGCTTCCCTAAAGGCATTCCCATGAACGTAGCATGATAAAGATCTGGCGAGTAGCGAATGGCTGCGTACAGGGCAGCAAAGATCGGCAGTTGAATCAGCAATGGCAGACAGCCGATTCCGCCAGTCATTGAGATGTTGTTGTCACGATAGAGCTGCATCATCTGTTGGCTGACCGCGGCTTGTTCCTGTGGCGTCTTGGCGTCTTTTTGCCGCTGCTGCAGCTCACGCAGTTGCGGCTGCACCATTGCCATTTTTTCCTGCATCAGCGTTGATTTTTTCATTTGGCTCATCATGACCGGCAAAAGAATCAAGCGGACGATCACAACGATCACGACGATTGCCCAGCCATAGTTGTTTCCCATGTGCTGAGCCAGCCAGGTCATCAGATGCTGCATGGGTTTGGCCATGTAGTTGTAGACCCAGCCGATTGGATGCCCATGCTTGTCGGTACGTACGCAGCCGCTTAAGATCAGCAGCATGGCGCCCAAAAGCGTGGCCACGGTGAGACGTTTTTTCTTCATTTTAAATAGCTCATTCCTTTGAATTCAATAAATTTAACATTTTGTATCTTACCTTAAAAAGGGCTTAAAATCTAGCAACTTCAACAAGATCACCGCATTTTAAAGTCCTGCCAGTCGCTTTCAATGGCGCGCGGCTCGATCTGCATGCCGGTGACTTTGGCATATGGGTTGGGACCGGCTTGAACTTCTTTGACAAACATTTTGACTGCATTGGCTGGACCTTGGACATCGATCGTCACGCTGCCGTCCCATTCATTTTTGACTTGGCCGACCAGACCGTGCTGCAAAGCCAGTTCGTGAGTCGACCAGCGAAAACCAACGCCTTGGACGCGGCCAGTGACGACAATATGATAATTAAGCATAAAAACCCCTCCCATAAGCGGTTGACGATTATCAAGGATCATTAGGATAATGGTATAATTAAGTTAACGATAAACTGAGGTGAAAAATTAGACTATGGAAGAATTAACTTCAATTCACAATCAACGCGTCAAAAACTGGAAAAAGCTGCAGACGCGCAAGTACCGTCGGCAAACCGGTCAATACATGCTGGATGGCTGGCATCTGGTTCAAGAAGCCATTCAAAGCGGACTGACGATTCATGAGCTGATCGGCACCAAGGCAGCGCTGGCTGAACATAGTGATATTGTATCACGGGTCAAAGCGGTCTATCAGGTCACGCCTGAAATCATGCGTCATATTACGGAGACGATTACGCCCCAAGGCATCGTGGCAATCGTTGACATGCCGGATCTCAAGCGCAAGCCAGATCTGCCATTAAAGGGTGCCTGGCTGCTGCTGGATCGGGTGCAGGATCCAGGCAACGTAGGAACGATGGTTAGAACTGCTGACGCGGCCGGCTTTGCGGGAGTAGTTGCTGGCGATCGGACCGCTGACTTCTGCAGTCCGAAAGTAGTCCGTTCCATGCAGGGCAGCCAGTTTCACCTGCAGCTGTTTGAAGGCGATCTAAACAAGTGGATTGCCGATTTTAAACAGCAGCAGTCGCCAGTCTATGGCACGCAGCTTAATCCAGCCGCCAAGAATTTCCGCGATGTGCATCCTGGAACTGATTTTGCCTTGATTATGGGCAATGAGGGTCAGGGAATGAGCGATGAGCTTTTAAAGCAGACGACGGATAACCTGTACATTCCAATGCGTGGTCAGGCAGAGTCGCTCAATGTCGCAGTTTCAGCCGGGATCTTAATGTTTCAGCTGAACGCCCAAAACTAAATCCTCAGTTGTCGTCAATCCTGCTGAGTTGCTTACTATTAATACTTACATTTTATAAGAGCTTATTAATTTATTTTTGATGGCAAATCATGTATGATATTGACAAATAAAGGAAGGGGCCAGTTACTATGAAAACCGAGAACGAATGGCGTCAAGATCCAGAATATGTATCCTTGGTCAAAGATCTGCTGGAACAGCCGGCCGTTAAAAGGCTTGCGCACTATAAGCAGCATCATCATTCCAATCGCCTGCAGCATTCGATTGCCGTTTCTTTCGACAGCTACAAGCTGGCAAAGAAAATGCATCTGGACTACAAGAGCACTGCTCGCGCCGGACTTTTGCACGATCTGTTTTATTATGACTGGCGAACTACCAAATTCAATCTGGGATCGCATGCCTTTATTCATCCACGGGTTGCTTTGCGCAATGCCGAAAAGATTACGCATCTAAACAAAAAAGAGCGCGATATTATCTTAAAGCACATGTTTGGCGCTACGATGGCCGTACCACGCTATATGGAGAGCCTGATCGTTTCAATGGTTGACAACTACGAGGCTGAGCATGAGTTTTTCGGCCCACTGCGCAAAAAACTTGAGCAGCAAAAAGAAATTGTGAATTGGCATGCGACTCCTTCCAAAAACAGTAAAAAGATTTAGTTTTGAAGAGGGGAAGATTACATGGATCAAGTAAAGGTCAAACAGGATGATTTCACACTATGTCCAAAGTTCACTGAAACGTTTGCCATGCTGGGCAAAAAATGGAATGGATTAATCATTGAAGTCTTGCTGCATGAACATACGCAGCGTTTCAAGGATCTGGCCGCACACGTTGATAAATGCAGCGACCGGGTACTTTGCGAACGTTTAAAGGAACTGGAAGAAGACGGAATTGTTTCACGCAATACCTATCCTGGGGAAAGTCGGGTTGATTATTCGCTGACTGAACGAGGTCGTGATCTGGCGCCAGTCATGGAAGCCGTGCACGAATGGAGCGATCAGTGGTGCGGCAAAGACTAAAATTAGGACTTGACCGCGTTGTCATGATTGCCTAAAATAGCCTTATATTTAACTAAAACGACTTTGATGGAAATTAGTAGCTGAACCGACGGCATCTAGGGAGAAATGATCATCGACTGCAAGTCATTTCTGCTTTCATCAGTGAATTTCACTTCCGGAGTCGGTACCTTGTATCCCGGTTGACGACCGTTATCAGTCATTTGAGCGTATGACATTGTCATAAACCAGGGTGGTACCGCGAACAACTCGTCCCTCGATTCGTCGAAGGACGAGTTTTTTTGTGGCCACGCTAAGGAGGAAAATTGATGGGTTTAAGAGAAAAACTTGAAGAATTGCGTCAACAAGGTCTCAATGAAATTGCAAACAGTGATGACCTGAAGAACGTCAATGATATCCGGGTCAAGCTGCTGGGCAAAAAAGGGCCAATCACCAACGTTTTACGCGGCATGCGTGATCTGAGCGCTGAAGAACGGCCAAAAGTCGGTAAGTTTGCCAATGAGGTTCGCGATGAGCTGCAGCAGGCTTTAGAAGACAAAAAGTCCAGTCTGGAACAGGCATTGATGAACGCTAAGCTGCAAAGCGAGTCAATTGACGTGACCTTACCGGGAACACCGGTTGCACAAGGTCAGCCGCACGTGATTCAGCAGATCATTGATCAATTGGTTGATCTGTTCATCGGGATGGGTTATGAAGTCGCAGTCGGCGATGAAGTTGAACAAGAAGAATACAACTTTGAAAAGCTGAACCTGCCCAAGGATCACCCAGCCCGCGACATGCAGGATACCTTCTACATCACGCCATCAGTTCTGATGCGGACGCAGACTTCGCCAATGCAGGCCCGGATGATGGAAACACACGACTTTTCCAAGGGACCCCTGAAGATGATCTCGCCAGGCAAGGTCTACCGGCGCGATACTGATGATGCCACGCACAGTCATCAGTTCCATCAAGTAGAAGGGCTGGTTGTCGGTGAGCACGTAACGATGGCTGACTTGAAAGGGACGCTGGAAGTCGTTGCCCAAAACCTGTTTGGCGATCAGCTGAAGGTCCGCTTGCGGCCAAGCTACTTCCCATTTACCGAGCCAAGCGTTGAAGCCGACGTTACCTGCTTCAACTGCCTGGGCAAGGGCTGTGCTATCTGTAAAGGCAACGGCTGGATTGAAGTCTTGGGTGCCGGGATGGTTCATCCAAACGTTTTGAAGATGTCAGGCGTTGATCCTGACGTATATGGCGGCTTTGCCTTTGGACTGGGGCCGGACCGTTTTGCCATGATTAAATACGGTGTTGAAGACATTCGTGATTTCTACCAAAACGACATGCGCTTCTTGACGCAATTTGATCAGAAAGGATAATTTCAATGAAAGTTTCATACCAATGGTTAAATGAATATCTGCCGCTTGAAAAGAACCAGATTGAACCTGGCGCGCTGGCTGAAAAGCTGGCTCTGACCTCAGTTGACATTAATGAGGTCTACTCGCCAAGTGATGGCCTGAGCAATATCGTCGTGGGTCAGATCGAATCGGTCAAGCCGCATCCAGACTCTGATCACCTCAATCTGTGCCAGGTCAAGATCAGCGAAGGGGCAGTCGTTCAAATTGTCTGTGGTGCACCAAATGTTAATCAGGCAGCCGGTAAGAAGGTTATCGTTGCCTTAGCTGGTGCCAAGCTGAAAGACGGCACCAAGATCAAGCGCGGCAAGATTCGTGGCGAAGAATCAAACGGCATGCTGTGTGCGCTGCAGGAAATCGGCTTTAGTGACAAGATTGCACCAAAGGCTTATGAAGAAGGCATCTGGTTCTTGCCAGACGATGCCAAGGTGGGCGATGCCGTCTTTGGCTACCTGGGAATGGATGACACGATCATTGATACTGATTTGACGCCTAACCGGGGCGATATGCTGAGTATGTATGGCAACGTTAATGATCTGAGCGCGATTTATGATCTGCCAAACAATTTCGTTTCACATGACGTTAAGGAAAACGGTCCGCAAAAAGCTGCTGACCTGCTGAAGATTACGATCCCTGATCCACAGATTGCACCAGCCTACAAAGCTCGGGTGATCAAGAACGTTAAGCTGGGCGACAGTCCGATGTGGCTGCAGATTCGTCTGTGGAATGCAGGCATTCGGCCAATCAACAATGTCGTGGACGTTACCAACTATATCCTGCTTAAGTATGGTCAGCCAATGCACAGCTATGACTATGATCGGCTGCCAGCTCATGAGCTCAGCGTTCGGCATGCGCATGAGGGCGAAAAGTTCGTAACGCTTGATGAGGCAGAACAAACGCTGCAAAAAGAAGACATCGTGGTAACCTCAAACGACGAGCCGGTCTGCCTGGCCGGAACGATGGGTGGTTTAAACACGGCGGTCAGTGATCAGACGCAAAACGTGGTCTTAGAAGCGGCTATCTTTGACTCAGTCATGGTTCGCAAGCAGGCTCGCCGCTTGGATCTGCACAGCGAAAGCTCAATGCGGTTTGAACGGGGCATTAATCCAGAAACGGTTGAAACGGCTCTGAACGAAGCTGCTTACTGGCTGCAGCAGCTGGCTGACGGTGAGGTTGAACAGGGCATCGTTACTGGCAGTGAGGCGCCAATCAAGTCAACGCCAATCACGATGTCTTTGACTAAGATCAATGCCGTGCTGGGTACGGATCTGAAACTGGCTCAGGTTGAAAACATCTTTGATCGCCTAAAGTTTGCCTACACGCAATCGGATGACGATACGCTGGTCGTAAATGTACCGGCACGGCGCTGGGATATCAGCATTGCAGCTGATCTGAACGAAGAAATCGCTCGTCTGTACGGCTTCAACAACATTCCTTCAACCCTGCCAACCATGACGCGGACGCTGGGCGGATTAAACGAGCGCCAAAAGTTCTTGAAGGCCACGCGCCATTCATTACAGAGCATGGGATTGAACCAGGCAATCAGCTATTCTTTGATGAATGAAAAACAGGCTCAGCAGTTTACGATTGAACCAGCCGTTGAACCAATGCAGCTTGACTATCCAATGAGCTCTGATCACACGACGGCTCGTGAAAGCATCATCAGTGGTCTTTTGGTTGACGTAGCTTACAATACCACGCGTCAGGTAGAAGACATCGCGCTTTATGAACAAGGTCGCGTCTTCATTCCAAAAGGCGGCGAGCGTCCTGAAGAACAAGAACACGTTGCCGGGGCCATGGCAGGCAGTCTGTTGTCTGACAGCTGGAATCTAAAGCGACGTCCGGTTGACTTTTATCAGATCAAGGGAATCGTCGAACGCTACCTGCATAACATGGCGATTGCCGGCACGATTGAATACGTGGCTGACAGCACTCGGCTTGAGATGCACCCTGGTCGGACGGCCAATATTTTGCTAAACGGCAAGCTGATTGGCTTCGTTGGTCAGGTTCACCCACAAATGGCCAAGGACTTGAAGATCCCAGCAACCTATGTCTTTGAACTGAACGTCGAAGCACTGCTGGCTGCCGACAAGCTGCCAAAACAGTACCGTCATATCAGCAAGTACCCAGCCGTAACGCGTGATATTGCGCTGCTGATCGATGAGGACGTGACAAATGAAGAAATCGTTGATCTGATCTACCAAAAAGGCGGTCAATATCTCAAAGACGTTCACCTGTTTGATGTCTACACGGGAGCCAAGCTGCCAAACGGCAAGAAGTCGCTGGCCTACACGCTGACTTATCAAGCCGATGATACCACGCTGACAGAAGACCAAGTCAATGAAGCTTTTGCCAGAGTTGAAAAACACCTGCAAAACGTTTTGAATGCAGAAATTCGTTAATTGCAGTCATTAATTAGGGAACGTCTAAAAAGGCGGTCCCTTTTTGCTATTTTGTTTGAGGAACTTAAAATGCCCCATTTTACCAAACAACAGATTCGTCGCCAAAACATCGTGACCCTGCTTTTGATTGCTATTCTGATCGTTAGTGGCCTGATTGCGCATGGCTGGTTTAATCATGAACTGCTGCCGGTAGATGCTGATGACCAGACCAGACGCGTGGTTGTGATTCCTAAAGGTGCGACCGATAAACAGGCCGGTACGCTGCTCAAAAAGCAGAAACTGGTTCGCAATGCCTATGTATTCGACTATTACCTGCAGACGCACAAGACGCAGGGCATTAAGGCGGGGCGCTTTTATTTGAAACGAAGCCAGTCAACGCCCCAGATCGTTGAAAAACTGCAGCAAAAACCCGCGACCGCGACAAATCCTGCTGAATAAACTTGTCGCTGCTATCTGGCTGCGCTATACTAAGTTTCGTATTGATAAATAAAGGAGAATTTAGCGTGAACAATGATGACAAACGTCCAATCATTATTGGCGTAACGGGTGGCTCCGGCAGTGGCAAGACCACGGTTAGCCGAGCCATCTACAATCAGCTGCATGGACAATCCATCCAGATTATTACTCAAGATACCTATTACAACGACCAGGCTGACATGACGATGGAACAGCGCAAGGCGGTCAACTATGATCATCCTTTGGCCTTTGATACGGATCTTTTGGTCGAGCAGCTGGGACAACTACGGCACAATCAAGCCGTTGAAATGCCGGTTTATGATTACAAAGCCTACACGCGGGCTAAGGAGACCGTGCATGTTGAACCACAAGACGTAATTATCCTGGAAGGCATTTTGATCCTGGATGATGAGCGGCTCCGTAATCTGATGGATATCAAGGTGTATGTTGATACCGACGACGATATTCGTATCATCCGCCGTATTCAGCGCGATATGGAAGAGCGCGGGCGTTCTTTGGACTCGATTATTGGTCAGTATCTGGCAACGGTTAAGCCAATGTATCACCAATTCATCGAACCAACCAAGCGCTATGCTGATCTGATCGTGCCAGAAGGTGGCGAGAACCAGGTCGCAATCGATCTTTTATCGACTAAGGTTCGCGACATTCTGGTTAAGCGCGGTCATACTGAACTAAAGTAAGCATAATGATGGTTTACAATTAATGTTGAGCATGTTAACGTTGCAAAAGACGAAATTCAAAAAAGAAATCTAGGAAAATTTAAAGGAGTTGTTGAAATGGCTGAAGAAAAAAGCTACCCAATGACGGCTGAAGGTAAGCAGAAACTGGAAGAAGAACTGGAAAACCTGCGCTTGGTACGGCGCCCAGAAGTAATCAAGCGAATCAAGATCGCCCGCAGCTATGGTGACCTTTCGGAAAACTCTGAATATGAATCTGCCAAGGATGAACAGTCATTCGTTGAAAGCCGGATCTCACAGATCGAACACATGCTGCAATACTCAGTGATCATTGACAACAATGACGTGGCTGCCGACGAGGTTTCGATGGGTCGTCAGGTAACGTTTAAGGAACTGCCAGATGAAGAGCCAGAAACCTACCAAATCGTTGGCGAATCTGAATCTGACCCGCTGAACGGCAAGATCTCCAATGAATCGCCAATGGCTAAGGGCCTGATTGGTCACAAGGTCGGCGAAGAGGTTGAAATTGAGATTCCAAATGGGACGATGAATGTCAAGATTCTGGAAGTTAAGTAATCTGTAAACCTTTGCCATCTGATCGGCAAGATTTATTGGGTCTTTGTCAAATCGTATTGGTGAAGACTAATTCCCTGCTTCAAAATGAAGTGGGGATTTTTTATTCCTTTATTGTTGACAAATGTAATTTAAAAGTGCAGACTGATTATATTAATAATTACATGTGTAAACAAAAAGGAGGCTCAACAAATGCTTAAAGTTATGATTTTATTGATAGCTGTAATTTTGATTGTCGCAATTGGTTGGTGGTTCTTTGGCCATCATCAAGAAAAAGCCATGACAGCACGGCTTAATAATAATGGTCAAGATCAAAAAGTTCGGATCGAGGTCAATGGCGGCTACTCGCCAAGTACGATCGTCTTAAAAAAGGGCGTGCCGGCCGAATTGGATTTTTATCGCAAGGATCCTTCATCCTGCCTGGAAAGAGTAGTTTTTCCAGAACAGGGAATCAATGAGCAGCTGCCGCAAAATCAGCTGCACCAGATTGAGTTTGACACCAGTCAAGCCGGTGAGTATGAATTTGCCTGTGGAATGAATATGTTTCATGGCAAGGTGATCGTCAAATGATGAGCATCAAAAAACGTTTCTGGCTGGCACTTTTGCTTTCTTTGCCAATGCTTTACGACATGCTGGCCATGCTGCTTGCCTGGCCGATGCTGCCAAACGGTGACTGGATTGCGCTGGTACTGACGACTTTGATTATGCTGATATCAGGGCGTGCATTTATTCAAAGTGCCTGGGCTGCATTTTTGCATCATCATGCCAACATGGACACGCTGGTTGCGGTAGGAACGCTGACGGCATATCTTTACAGCATTGGTGCCCTGATGCATCATCAAGGCGTGTTTTTTGAAAGTGCTGCTTATATTATCGTCTTTGTCTTATTAGGCCAGTATCTGGAAGACAAGATGCGCACACAGGCATCGCAGGCAACGACTAAGCTGCTGGAACTGCAGGCAAGGCAGGCCACGGTAATCAGAAACGGTCAAACCAGTGAGATTCCGATTGAAGAAGTCGAGATTGGCGATCGGCTGCTGACCAGACCAGGAGAAAAGATTGCAACGGATGGCAGAATCGTTAAGGGTCATTCAACGGTCAATGAGTCAATGATTACTGGTGAAAGCATGCCGATTGAAAAACAGGCTGGCGATCTGGTAATCGGCGGGACGCTTAATCAAACCGGTATATTAGAGTACACGGCTGAAAAGGTTGGCAAGGATACCATGCTGGCTCAGATCGTCGAAATTGTCAGACATGCCCAATCCAGCCACGCGCCGATTCAAAAAATGGCTGATCGAATCGCTGATGTTTTTGTTCCCATTGTATTGATGATTGCGATTGCGGTATTTGCCATCTGGAATGTCTTTTTGGATGCCACGCTGACCAGATCACTGACCTTTGCCGTTTCAACGATCGTAATTGCCTGTCCATGCGCATTGGGAATTGCTACGCCGACTGCCTTGATGGTTGGGACGGGACGCGCGGCCAAAATGGGGATTCTGATCAAAAACGGCGAAGTATTGGAAACTGCCAGTCATATTAAAAATATTGCCTTTGATAAAACCGGTACGCTTACGCAGGGACAGCCGGTCGTAACGGATGTGATTGGCGACCCAAAGCAAGTCTTAACGCTGGCAGCCGCCTTAGAGTCGCTTTCAGAGCATCCACTGGCTGATGCGATCGTAAAAGCAGCGCAAAAGCAGGCAATCGCCTTGCCAGACGTGACTGAATTTTTAAATCGAGCGGGGCAGGGCGTTACCGGCCAGATCAATGGGCATCAGGTTTTTGTCGGGAAGCCTCAGCTGGCCAGTCAGCCGCTTGACAAAGAATGGCAGGATCAAATCGAACGGCTCCAGGAAGTTGGCAAGACAACGGCAGCGGTTGGTCAAGATGGACTGATCATTGGCCTGATCGCGATTCAAGATGCACCGAAGCCGTTTGCCAAGCCAGTCATCGCAAGACTAAAGCAGCAGGGGATGCACACGGTGATGATTACCGGTGATAATAAACGGGCAGCCAAAGCAGTTGCCAAACAGGTCGGTATCGATGAAGTGATTGCCGAGGTAATGCCCGGTGACAAGGCTCAACAGGTCAAAAAACTGCAGCAGTCTGGGGTGACGGCGTTTGTCGGTGACGGGATCAATGACGCGCCGGCCCTGGCAGTCGCAGACGTTGGGATTGCCATGGGGTCGGGAACTGATGTCGCAATTGAAACGGGCGGCATCGTCTTGGTTAAAAACAGTCTTAAGGATGTCGTCAAGGCGCTTGTGATTGCTAAAAAAACCTTTGCGCGCATCAAGCTGAATCTGTTTTGGGCGCTGATCTACAACCTGATTGGTATTCCAATTGCAGCTGGCGTTTTTGCGCATTGGGGACTGGTGCTCAGCCCGGCACTGGCTGGTCTGGCAATGGCCTTCAGCTCGGCTTCGGTAGTTGCCAGCTCATTGATGCTCAATGCTGCTAAAATTGATGACTAAAATCAAAACCATCAAAAAAGGATGACGTCAGCTGCGTCATCCTTTTATTTTTTAATTAATATAACATTAGCGCTTTTGTCGGCTTTTCTTAAGCCACCAGATGCTGCCGCCAATTGCCAGCAGGCTGATCGTGGTTCCTAAGATCAGATATGGTGGAATGTAGTACATAGAGACCTTATGTTTACCAGTCGACATTGGAATTGCCATAAAAGTGCTCAAAGCTTTTTTAGGCGTAACGGTTTTGCCATCAACCTTGACGTGCCAGCCTTGATCATAAGGGATGGTAGTCATTAAAAGATCCTGGCCAGCTTTGAGATTGACCGTGCCCGAAATTCGGTTGGCGGCATAGCTGGAGACCTTTAATGGCGATTGCTTTAAAGTCTTGAGACTGGCATTGAAGGCTTTTTGATTAAGCATGTAGAGACTGACGTTTTGCATCCAGAGCGTTGAGTTCTTGAGACTAAAGACGATCTTGATGGTTTTACCCTTAGCATGGTTGGCGACGTTGACCGTTACCGTATTGCGATAGGTATCGTATTGAGTCAGGGCCTTGCCGTTAATCGTAATCGTGGCATTGTTCTTGACGTTGGCGCCTAAAGTCAGGTAATAGGAATTATTGGTCGTCGGGGTAAACTCAAGCTCAATGCTTGCCGGCGTCAGCAGATTGCGCTTTTTAAACGTGGTTCCGGTAATCTGAACGGCGGATTGAACATTGCCAAACGTGACGTGGTTAAAGTTCTGGACCAAAAACAGCGACTGATTGACGCCGCGACCCGCCAGCGACTGGAAGATCTGCGACTGATAGGCCAATGGATCCAGCGTGTTATGCGTCAGATTCAGGACTTGGCTGCTGGCACCGAATGCAATCGGCAGTGCAGCTTGATTGGACTTGATATTGACCATTGAAGTCTGAGCAATCGTTTTTTGCTGCTTGAGATCAGGTCTGAGACTGGTCTGCGGCAAAACGGTGCTGCCATTCTGCTTGCCATTATGCCGTTCCTGTAAGAAGTACTTAAAGCCCAGCAGTGAATCGGTAACCTGCGTGCCATCCGTGTAGGTGATAAAGCCATCGCCATCTGGCTGCCCAATTGCCCCCATAAATGCCGGCTGAGCGGGTTCCAGCGTTGAGCCAAAGTGATCGCCGCTGTTGAAGTCAGCTTGGAATGGATCATCCTTGGTCCGCATAAAGGTCTTGCCGGTTCGATAAAGGCCGCTGTCCAGCGATTTGAGCTTGGTAACGGCTTTATCCAGTTCTTTGGTATAGTTGCCGAACTCAGCCTGTGAGACATAAGAAATGTTGTTTAGCGCCGTAAATGCGCTGGTGCTGACGTCACAGACCGCCAACAAAATCAATAGCAGGTCATAGAGTCGCGAATTGCCGTAACGCGGAATCAACAGTGCCAAAATGGCAATCGCTGCAAAACCAAGCCCGATCAGCAGCTGATTGCGATTGATATACGAAAGATGACTGACCTGTTTTAGCATCAGGTAGGCAAAAATACTGCCGACTAAAACCGCTAGGCCAAGCGCGGTCGGCCATTTGATCCGAAAATCAGGCTGCAGAGTACGCGCGGCCAGCCAGATGCACCAAAATGAAAACAGGTAGGAAAAGCGATACGGATACCAAACAGGGAATTGACCTGCATGCCAGAACAGATCCAGGGCCTCGATACAAAAAGAGGCCAGCAAAAACAAGGTAATCAGACCGGCTGTCAGACGACCGGCAATTTTTTCGCGTCGATTGAAAAAGTAAAGGACGGCGCCCAGCATAATCAGCATACCAACATAAATATTTGGCTGACCGCTTGGCATCTGATTGAAATTGAATGATCCAGGCACCAGCTTGGCCAGCATCTTTAATGGATTATACTCAAGCTTCCAGTTCCATGACGTGGTCGTATAGGTGCCCTTGCTCTGCGTTAAGGCATAGGCAGTCGGCAGCAGAACGAACGCGCTGATGGCTCCAGCAAGCAGTGAGCTGCCCAGATAGCGTCCCAGGGTATGGCCGGCTGCATGCCATTGCCACTGCCAGGTCGTTTTTTCACTGGCAATCGTCCAAATTCCAAATAAAATGGTGAAGATGGCAACCATCCAGGCCATATAGTAGTTATCGATCAAGGCCACTGCCAGCCACAGCGTATAGGTCCAGGGACTGCGGCCGAACAATAATTTGCGCTCACCATAGATGATCAGCGGCAGCAGAAACAAGACGTCCAGCCAAAGCAGATTGAACTGGTTGGCCACCATCCAGCCCATTAAGGCGTAGGGGGTTGAAAAAATCCAAATGCGCGGCCCTTGCTGAATCTTTTCGCGGTCAAGCACCCAGGCCATCGTCAGGCCAGCCAGTCCGTATTTCAGCAGCGTTAGAATAGCGATGCCGCTGGCCAGATGCTGCGCGGGGAAGAAAAGCAGCAGCAGATTTAACGGGCTCCAAAGGTAGTATGCGTTGGTACCCCACATCTCACCGCCCAGCCCCTTGCTAAATGAATAGAGCAGGCTGCTGGGATGATGCAGAAGCGACGAGCGCAGATAGGCAAAAAAGTCGACATACTGCTGACCAAGATCTACAGTCAAGACAGTACTGCTGCCAAATGGTGCCATGCCGCGATAGGCAAAGTAGCCGCCCATAATCAGGACGGGCAGCAAAAAACTGATCAGCAAAACCAAACGGCGCTGACGAACGGTATGTGTCATATCAAAACAGATCCTTATCTTTAGGAATGAAAATTACGTTTTTCATTATAGCCATAAAGTGTGAAAACTTCGTGGTTTCCTTGCTTAAAATTCGTTAAATCATCTCATAATAGGTTTAATCTTGCAAATAAAAGAGTATAGTTAAACTCTTGAGGACAATCTTGCAGTTCGATTCGGTCGTGCTGCAAAAAATTTGTTAAAATAGACTTATTCTGTCTAAGGAGATTATTAAAATTGAAGTTCTTAAATCGCTTTAAGGGCATCTTCGATCAACGCAAAAAGGGCAAAAAAAACGCGCAATCCGTGATTCCGTCGCGATTGAACTTTTTGCTATGGATCGTAGCGCTCCTTTTACTGGCCTTGGTTGCCCGCCTGTTTTATCTGCAGGTGCTGAATGGATCATCTTTTAAAGCTGAGGTTAAAAGCTCGGATACTACCGTGCAGACCAACAATGTTCAGCGAGGGATGATCTATGACTCATCCGGCAAGGTTTTAGTCGGCAATCAGGTCCATCAGGCAATTACCTATACTAAAGGCGCTGACGTTACCAGTGCAGATCTGTATAAGATCGCCAATCGCCTCGGTAATTACGTCAACGTTGGCACTAAGACCAAGCTGACGCAGCGTCAGGCAGAAGACTACTATCTGGCCGACAGCGATAATCTGAAGGCGATTGTCAAGAAGCTGCACCTGTCCAGTCAGGTCACCAGCAATGGTCAATACAACAAGGCATTGGCCTACTTGAACAAGCACCCAGAAGTCTACAAGCTGACCAAGCTGCAGCAGAATAAGGCGCGGATCTATGCTGCGATGAGCGGCGCCTACTCGCTGTCGACGACTTATATCAAGTCAACCGGCGTTACCGCTAAAGAATTGGCTGAAGTCGGCGAGCATCTGAGCGAAATGCCAGGGGTTAAGATTGGGAAAGCCTGGACGCGAAACTATCCACAGGGCAAAGACATTCAAACCTTAACCGGGACGCTTTCATCCGGGCTGCCGAGCGATGAGCTGAATTCCATGCTTGCTCAAGGATACTCGCGAAACGATGACGTTGGGCAAAGCTATCTGGAAAAGCTCTATCAATCAACTTTAGCCGGCTCAAAGTCGCAGACTGAGGTTACGACGACTGGCAATACCACCAAAGAAAAGGTTAAGTATGCCGGCAAGAAGGGCGACAACCTGGTCTTGACGATCAATTCCAAGTTCCAAAAGCAGGTTCAAAGCATTCTGGAAAAGAACTACTCGTCAGCTGGGATTTCTTATTCAACCGGGGTCTATGCCGTCGTAATGAATCCAAATACCGGCGAGATCTATGCAATGGCTGGGATTGACCGGGACCCAACGACTGGCAAGCAGACGACCGATGAGATCGGTGCCATCAACCATCCGATTACAATGGGGTCGGTTGTTAAAGGTGCCATGATCATGGGTGGCTTTATGAGCGGGGTAATCACGCCAAGCAACAACACCTTGACTGATATGCCGATCAAGCTGGCCGGAACCAGTGCCAAGACTTCTTGGTTCAACAAGACTGGCAGTGCCAACATTGCCTTGAATGCGGCCACGGCTTTGGAAGTTTCATCCAACTCGTACATGATGCAGCTGGCCATGAAAGAAGGGGGCATGAAATATGTCTCTGGTGGCGCGATTGATCTTGACCCGTCGATTTTTACCAAGCTGCGCTACTACTTCAAGATGTTCGGCTTAGGGGTTAAGACGGGGATTGACCTGCCAGGCGAAAGCTCCGGCTATGAGGGCCCTTCCAAACAGTCCAATATCGGTTCGGCCCTTGACCTTTCATATGGTAACTACGACGGCTATACAACGATTCAGCTGGCTCAGTACATGTCCACGATTGCCAATGGCGGTTATCGGATGCGGCCATACATCGTTAAGCAGGTGCGGGGGACCAACAAGGATGGTTCACTGGGAGCTATCGAATATACTACTAAGCCGGAAGTCTTGGGAACCATCCCAGCCACTGCCGCTGAATGGAAAATCGTCAAAGAAGGTCTCTATGACGTGGTTCACGGCTCAAGTACCTACATTACTGGTAAGAAGCTGGCTAGCGATACACCGTCGATCTCTGGTAAGACTGGTACGGCCGAAACGTTCTACAAGAACAACAGCACGGTTACGCTCAGCTTTGCCGGCTATGCACCATCTGACAATCCACAGGTCGTAGTTGCCCTGGCTATTCCAGGCGCAAGCAACTCTGATGGCGGGGCCAACCTGACGATGGCTTCGCAGATCTTTAAGGCCTTTTGGAAGGATGTTAAGAGCTCGAAAGATTATCAATAGAGCTGTAAATTATAGCTGTCAAGGGAATTTCCTTAACAATCTTGGACAAAACTCTGGTCAAAGCAGCGAATTGATGATATAGTTGTACGAGTTAGGGTTACGAATAACCAATTAAATCTGAAAAAAGTTTGGAGGTTGCCACCAATGCGTGTAAACATTACTCTTGAATGTACTTCATGCCACGAACGGACTTACTTGACCAGCAAGAACCGTCGTAACAACCCGGACCGTCTTGAACTGAACAAGTACTGCCCACGGGAACGCAAGGTTACGCTGCACCGCGAAACCAAGTAATTCAAATCTAACCAAGACTCAGCTGCTGACTGGCAGTTGAGTCTTTTTCTTTTTTTAAAAGAAGCATGTCTGACTGATGACGCGTCTTCTCAGCTTGATGATGACGTCTGATTACGATACTGATCTGAAATTCATGGCAGTTGAAGAAAGTTTTCGTTTGGCAGATCAATTGCTGGCATAGCTGGTTTTTAAGGAGAAGACTGCTTTTTTGATTTAGGGAACCAGCTTGGTATTTTGGTGCAAATTATGCGAACGGTTGCAATTTTTGTGCAAAAACGCTTGCATAAATTGCCATTAGCGGTGATAATAACCTTTTGTAAACGTCTGTCAATACGTTTTACGGAGGGAGAGAGAAAATTGACACATTCAAAAAAGGAAATGCGCAAGGCGTATCTTGCCCGGCTGCAGCAG
Organism: Limosilactobacillus sp. WILCCON 0051; assembly: GCF_039955095.1. Classification (NCBI taxonomy): domain Bacteria; kingdom Bacillati; phylum Bacillota; class Bacilli; order Lactobacillales; family Lactobacillaceae; genus Limosilactobacillus; species Limosilactobacillus allomucosae. Next base: position 1,712,604 of record NZ_CP154878.1, on the reverse strand, counting down.
CTGGATCAAAATACGCGGCTGCGCGAACAGCATCGTCTAGCGCAAAAGCTTTACGATCTGCCGCAGTGGACCAATGCCAAGACGGTTGCTCTGACCATGAGCCAGTCGTTTGAGCTGGACACGGCACCGCTGATTCTGCATGCAAGGCATGAAGGAAAAAGAGTGCTGGTTCCGCGCACGCTGCCGAAAAGGCAAATGGAGTTTGTTCAAATTGATGAGGATACCGAATTTGAAGAAACTGGATTTGGCGTCTTGGAACCGTTGGCAGGGACGGTCTTAAAACCACAGGAGATCGATCTGATTGTTGTACCGGGAGTGGCCTTTACTGCTGATGGCAAGCGGCTGGGCTTTGGCGGCGGCTATTACGACCGCTACCTGGCTGACTATTCGGGCAAGACGGTTTCTTTGGCTTTGACGACTCAGCTGGCTGATGAAGCTGAATGGCCAGTTGAGGACCATGACGTTAGGATTGGTCAGGTCATTAACCTAATCTAGAGCAGGAATAAACATGAAAGAAGCATGGCAAAAAGCACCGCTTACCAGTCTGATCATTTTGATTCAAGTCATCGTATTTATCTTGATGACATTGGCGGGCGGCTCGACTAATTCCCAAGTTCTAATTGAATTTGGCGCGCGCTACACGCCACTGATCAAAGCAGGAGAATGGTGGCGCTTGATTACGCCGGGATTCGTGCACATTGGACTCACGCATCTGGTAGTTAACAGCGTAACGCTTTATTTTATCGGCATGTATATTGAAAATCTGTTTGGGCACTGGCGGTTTTTGGCGATTTATCTAATGAGTACGCTGATGGGCAATCTGGCCAGTGCGGTCTTTTTGCCACAGTCAATTTCTGCTGGTGCCAGCACTGGTATTTTTGGCCTGTTTGGCGCCTTTTTGATGCTGGGACTGGCCTTTTGGGATGAGCCGGCAATTCATTCGCTGGCCCACCAGTTTTTGATTTTGGTGCTGCTTAACCTTGGAACCGACATCTTGGTGCCGGGAATCGATCTGGCCGGTCATCTAGGCGGGCTTTTAGGTGGATTCTTTATGGCAGCCGTGGTTGGTGCACCGCGTTTGGGCAGGATGGACTTGCTAAAACGCTTTCTAAGTGGCACTATATTGATTGTAACGATTACAGTTTTTTTGGAAATGGGATTGCTAAAATGAAACCAATTCGTGAGATTCGCACGCTATATGATGTTCAACAGCTTTTAAAACGTTTCAACGTCTTCGTCTACGTTGGCAAAAGACTTTGGGATATTGAGCTGATGGCCATCGAAGTTGACAATCTTTATCAAGCAGGTGTCTTGGACAAGGATTTATACATGCAGGCCAAACTGGTTTTAAGAAAAGAGCATCGCATTGAGGAAGAACTGAATCAAGAAAACAAATCGCCTTATTGAGGCAAGGGATTTATTGAGGTTAAAGGAGAAATTAGAGCATGAACAAGAAGTTAATCGGTGTTGACCTTGGCGGGACCACGATCAAGTTTGCTATTTTGACGGACCAAGGCGAAATCCAACAAAAGTGGTCGCTGCGGACTAACATTTTGGATGAGGGTTCTCACATCGTTCCCGACATTATTGAATCCATCAACCACCACATTGATCTGTACAAGATGGACCGCAGCCAGTTTATCGGGATCGGCATGGGGACGCCAGGAACGGTTAACCGCGAAGAAGGAACGGTTATTGGCGCCTACAACCTGAACTGGAAGACGCTGCAGCCAGTCAAGGAGCAAATCGAAAAAGGTACTGGCCTGAAGTTTGCTCTGGACAACGATGCCAACTGTGCCGGCCTGGGCGAACGCTGGAAGGGTGCCGGTCATGAAGGTAACGACGTGGTATTCATTACGCTGGGAACTGGCGTCGGCGGCGGGATCATCGCCAACGGCAAGCTGGTTCATGGTGTCAATGGTGCTGGTGGTGAAGTTGGCCACATCATCGTTGAACCAAACGGCTATGAATGTACCTGCGGCAACCACGGCTGTCTGGAACAATACGCTTCTGCTACCGGGATCGTTCACCTGGCCCAGGATGCAGCTGAAGAATACGAAGGCAACAGTCGTTTGAAGGCCATGATCGACAATGGCGACGAGATTACGGCCAAGATCGTCTTTGACCTGGCTAAGGAAAACGACTTTTTGGCAAACGAAGTCGTTAAGAAGGTTACGTACTACCTGGGGCTGGCATGTGCCAACATCAGCAACACGCTGAACCCTGAAACGGTGGTTATCGGCGGTGGGGTTTCCGCAGCTGGTGAATTCCTGCTTAAGCGCGTTCAACAAAGCTTCCAAAAGTTCGCTTTTCCAACGGTACGGACTTCCACGCAGCTCAAACTGGCTCAGCTGGGCAATGATGCCGGCGTGATTGGGGCTGCTTCATTGGCGCTTGACTTTATCGCTGATGAAAAATAAACTATTTATTTGAAAGCTATTAAAAGGCAAGGAAGCACGTTTAATACGTGATGAATTGCCTTTCTTAGATTAAAACAAGCATGTTTGGAGGAAATTGTTGTGGTACTGGGAATGAGTTCGGGATGGTTGATTTTTGACATCATCGTGTTGGCAATTTTGGTTGGCTGGGGAGTAAGTGCTGGGATCAGTGCTTATCGGCGCAAGCATTATGCCACGGTGTTGGATGAAGATGCCTTCCGTGAGGGCATGCGTAAGGCGCAGGTGATCGATCTGCGGCAAAAGGATGCTTTTGATAAAGGGCACATTTTGGGCGCCCGCAGTCTTCCATACATCTACCTTAAGCAGCAGTATGGCGAACTGCGGCCAGATCTGCCGGTTTATCTTTATGATGACGGCATGCAGCTGAGTACGCAGGCCGTGACTTTCTTGGCCAAAAAAGGCTACCACAAGCTCTACATCTTAAAGGGCGGCTATGCAGAATGGCACGGCAAGACGAAGAAAGCCAAATACGCTGACTAGATAACAAAAGGCTGTTGCAAGCTTGCAACAGCCTTTTTTATAATCTTAAGAGGATTACAGCTGGTGAGAAGAGCGTCCCTTGCGATTAGCAGCGCGACGGTTCTCATCAAAACGATTTTCTTCTTCTTCGATGGGCTTAACGACCGTCTTGTGGAAAGCTGCTACGCTGCCTGCTACGGCACCGAGCGTCGTTAAGGTTCCCAGGATAAAACCACGTGTAAATTTTTTCAAAAGAGTAGCCCCCTTTATGTCATTTGGCTTTATTATGACCGATTTTTGATTGATTTACCAGTAATTTAAGACAAGGAAGTGTTAAATTTGACTAAAGCAATTGCGATCGTTGGTCCCACCGCAGTCGGCAAGACCGCGCTGTCGATTCAATTAGCGCATCATTTAAACGGCGAGGTGATTTCAGGTGATTCAATGCAGATCTATCGCCATTTGGATATCGGCACGGCCAAGATTACGCCAGCGGAAATGGAGGGCGTACCGCATCATTTGATCAATATTCGCAACCTTAACCAAAGATTCTCCGCTGCTGAGTTTCAAAAACTGGCCAACGAACAGATTGAACAGATTGAACATAAAGGGCATCTGCCAATGATCGTTGGCGGAACCGGCTTTTACCTGCAGACGCTGACGGAAAATCTGGCATTGGGCGCGGATCATTTTGATGAAGAATCACAAAGAATTCGTGACTACTGGCATGAAAAAGCAGCGCAAAACGGTCCTGAATACGTGTGGGATCAATTGCGAAAAAAAGATCCTCAAGCAGCAGCACAGATTCCAACGGGCAATTTGCGGCGCATCATTCGAGCTTTGGAGGTAATTGAAAAAACCGGTCATCTTTTTTCACAGCAGACTCAGACTAAAACGGCAAATGAATTTTTGCTGATTGGCTTGACGACAGAACGTTCGGTTTTATATGAGCGGATCAATCAGCGGGTCGACTTGATGATTAAAAATGGTCTGCTGGATGAGGCACGCTGGCTGTATGAGCAGGGCGGTGAAAACTATCAGTCTGGCAAAGGAATCGGCTATCGTGAGCTGTTTTCGTACTTTAAGGGTGAGACGACACTTGATGATGCGGTGGCCAAAATCAAGCAGGATTCTCGTCACTATGCCAAACGCCAACTGACTTGGTTTAGAAATAAGATGAACGTTCAATGGTATGATCTGGTTAGTGGTCGGAATACGACTAATGAAATTGAAGCCGTCGTTAAAAACTGGTTAAAAAATTAAAGTTAAACGTTAGTCAAACTAATTAATCAACGCGATCGCCCGTGAAAGCCCTATCAAAAATTGACTTATTCCCCTTCAATTGGTAGGCTATTAAAGTAATCAGAGGGAAGGCTGAACATAAGCATTAGCAATGACCAATCCCTTAATTGGTCTAGCCATCTGAAACTAGTTGTGAAGTAGCAATTGTGGAAGGAATGGAATAAAATGGCAAAACACGTATTCACTAAAGAAGAAGTTCATGAATTGGTTGAAAAGGAAAACGTTCATTTTCTGCGGGTAATGTTCTCAGATCTGTTTGGTACGACTAAGAGCGTGGACCTGCCTGTCAGCCAATTAGACAAGCTGATGAACAACAAGATGATGTTTGATGGCTCTTCAATTGACGGCTTTGTCCGCATCAATGAAAGTGACATGTACCTCTACCCTGACATGTCAACTTGGCTGGTCTTTCCTTGGGGTGAGGAACACGGTAAGGTAGCCCGCGTGATCTGCAGCGTGCACATGACTGATGGCACGCCATTTGCTGGTGACCCACGCAACAACCTGATCCGCGTTTTAGACGACATGAAGAAGGCAGGCTTTACTTCATTCAACATCGGTCCAGAACCAGAATTCTTCTTGTTCAAGACTGATGAAAAGGGCAATCCAACGACTGAAGTAAACGACAACGAAAACTACTTTGACATGGAACCTGCCGATGCTGGTGAAAACTGCCGTCGCGACATCGTTTTGGCACTGGAAAAGATGGGCTTTGACGTTGAGGCTGCTCACCATGAAGTTGCTCCTGGCCAACACGAAGTCGACTTTAAGTACGCTAATGCTCTGGAAGCTGCTGACAACATTCAAACGTTCAAGTTCGTTGTTAAGTCAGTTGCTAAAAAGCATGGTCTGCACGCCACGTTTATGCCAAAGCCATTGTCTGGCATCAACGGTTCTGGGATGCACACCAACATGTCGCTGTTTGACAAGGACGGCAACAACGCCTTCTACGATGAAAAGGGCGAACTGCAATTGTCTGATACGGCCTACCACTTCCTGGCTGGTATCTTGAAGCACGCTCGCGCACTGACGGCAGTCTGCAACCCAACCGTCAACTCCTACAAGCGTCTGGTACCAGGCTATGAAGCACCGGTTTACGTTGCCTGGTCTGCATCCAACCGTTCACCATTGATTCGGATCCCAGACGACCGCAAGATGGGAACGCGGGTTGAAATGCGTTCCGTTGACTGCACGGCTAACCCATACCTGGCAATTGCTGCTATTTTGGAAGCCGGTCTGGACGGTCTGCGCAACAACCTGACGCCAATGAAGGAAGTTACGGAAAACATCTACATGATGACGCCAGAAGAACGTGAAGCCAAGGGCATTGAGGATCTGCCATCCAACCTGCACAATGCTTTGAAGAGTCTGCGTGCTGATGAAGTCGTTCGTGAATCAATGGGCGAACACCTCTACACGAACTTCTTTGAGGCCAAGACGCGTGAATACGATGGTTACCGTCAACACGTTTCTGACTGGGAACGTGAAAAGTACATGCTCCAATACTAATTTGTGTTTTGCCAAAGAGGCCTGCCAAGCTGCAGGTCTTTTTATTTTAGCGACGAAAAAAACGCAGCGTTGCAAGTGACGCTGCGTTTTTTAAATCAGAATCGTGACAAAAACTATTCACTGAGCTTTTTGGCATCTGCATCCAGCTTAGCGAAGCCTGAACCACTAGGCTTTTTGTTGCCACGCTTTTCCATAGCCTTGCGGGCCATTTCTTTTCGTTCTTGCTTACTCAACTTACGTGCCATAATAGTTTCGCCTCTTTTCTTGACATTCGAGTAGTCCACATATGTGTAATACTCGAACAACTATATTATAGTCATTCTGGATAAATTTGCAACCGTTATCGACAATGGTAAAGATTTTCCAACTACCTGGATTAATCGCTTTAAAAGTTGTCAAAAATCCGCTAAGATTAAATCAGTATTAAATTAAGGAGTTAAAGCTATGGCAAATGTTGAACAGACAAATGGTGCGCTTGATGTAAGCCAAGCAATCAATAAGCAAATTGCTGTCAAGATCAAGTATCTGCAAGAATTGGAAACCGCGGTCGATCATCATGATGACTGCAAGGTATATCAATTGCTGGACAATCAACGCTATGCTGCTGAAATTGAGCATCGCGAGCAGCAGCCAAACGAACAGGGCGTAATGAACCTGGTCGATGATCTGGCTGACCAGTTGAGCAATTTTTTGAGTGCCAACCTGATTCAATATTTGGGCAGGGCCTATCCGTTCTTTTACTACGAGGAATACCAGACTGGTCACTACCGCATCTATTTTGGAAATTGGTGGGATCGGCGGCGGTTTGGCGAATTAGACGTGCTGAATATCCGCTTTGCCTTTGATCAGGAAGAATACCAAAAGCTGGCGCGCGCTTTTGAGTTGAGCAAGCAAAACAAGCGTTATAACAGTGATCGCATTGAACAGATCTCCAGTGAAAACGATCGTCTGCAAAAACTGATTGACAGTCGTCAGGAACGTGAACAAAAGCGGTCCGAACTGCAGAGTCAGCTTAAGGATGCCAGTGCACACAGCGGTTTGTTTGAATCCAATAAAAATCGTGAAGCACGGCAGGTAATCGTTGAACAGATCAGTAAGTTAGAAGATGAAGAACAAGAATCACGGACAGCGGCTGATACGATTAAAGAAAATGAGCGTGTAGTCCTGGATCTGTCCAAAGAAAACACAATCTTGAGCTATGAACAAAAGAGTATTGTTGATACGTTTGGCACGTTTGAGGACTTTGAACTGGCCAACCGGAATCTGTATGCCAGCTATCTTAAGAGCCTTGGCGGCAAGCAAGCGGGGGTGAGTGCAGATGAGCAATAATCAAATGATCGCAACGGCGGCTGATCGCGTTCGCTCGCTCAGTGATTCGATCGCGCAGGGCCTGGAAGTTGGTCAGCGCTATGTGGCTCTGCTTAATCAGCTGACTTCGACCAAGGATCCTAAAGAACTGCTTGCGGCAACGGAAAAATTGGAAGGGCTCAGCCTGGAAAATGCCTTTGTCAAGTTTCCACAGCATTATCAACTAGCCGACTACTATCTGCTTTTAATGGCGCGGATGCTGGAATTAAACAATGAGTCTGGCTTGACAATCGAAGAAAACGATATTCACCATCAGCTGCTGGCCAAGATTTCGCCAATGGAAGATCAAGAGCGGTTTACTTTTGAGATTGATCCGCGTAATGGCGGGGCCTTCTTTGCCGAGCAGCATCATCATGAACCGCTGTTTTATCTGAATTTGAAGCACCAGATTCTGAAGTTCAGCAATCGGGCACTGGTTGACTTTTTCATCGTGCGTCAGACGCAGAAATTCAGTGATCTGGATCTGCAAGCCGTGGTGCAGCCAATGATCAAGTTTGCCCTGCTGCTGGAAAAACAGCTGGACTTCGTGATTGATCTGGGTATCTTAGAAACCGGCAATGGCGCGCGGTTCCGTCTGCAAAAGCCGGACCTGCCGCTGACGATTATCGATCGACTGTTTGTCAAGACTACGGATACCGACTACATGCTGTTGAGCCTGCCACAAAACAATGGTGCCGAATTGCGGTTGGATCAAAACGTCCGTCTGCAATTGGCTTTTGATCCAGATGACTACAGCCAGGAATGGAGCTTTCGGGTATTAGACAGTGAGGAGCGCGTTTCGTTTTTTGACGTCTTGCTGCACTATCCGCTGGTTCGCGAATGGTATCTTGACAACCGTGAATTTTTAGCTGTCCGGACCGATGCAATGATTTTTACTGCTGATGAGCCGGAAAACCTGACGATGACGACGCCTGACCAGCCAGCTGATCAGATCGAACAGCCGGCTGCTGATTTGGCTGAAGCAAAAGAAGCAGAAGAAAAGGAAGATTAGTTTGTTAGATATTACTAAGTTGCTGCACGAATCAATTGAATTTGACTGGCAGCTGGATGAGGATCATGATATTCAACTTGGTGCCGAAGCTCGCGTACAAAACGTCTTTACTGCCTTGGACGTTGAACTGGCTGAGATTGCCAATGCCGCGGAATGGTTCAAGGTGTGGAAGGAACATCAAGGAAAACAGCTTCCCGGCCGGACGCATCATCAAACGGTATTAGAGGAATATGTTGATGCGCTGAATTTCTTTTTGCTGTTTAGCGCCAAAAAGCAGTGGACGCATCTGATCGTGTTGGATGAGCAAATGCTGACCCGGATCAAAAACGGCAAACCGGCCGAAAAGGTACCAGATTGGAACAAGGAATATCTGGCAATCAAAAACTTCTTGTATGGCAGCTACTTCAGTCATCGGCAAGAAGATTTCCGCCATGCCTGGCATCTGTTCTTAAAACTGGGGCTGGTTGATTTTGGCTTTACCGAAGATGAAATCATGGCAGCCTATGAAGAAAAGCTGAAGATCAATATTCAGCGTCAAGAAGATAACTATTAAGTCAATCAAGCTCGCTAAAGCCGATATCACGCTTTAGCGAGTTTTTTTGCAGAGCCGCAAAAGGAAGGCAGCACTGATTATAATGCTTTAAAAAACGATTTGTCAGGGAACCAGCTGTTTCTTCAGATAATAAAAACGACATTCGTCATTTGACGGATGCCGTTTTTGTTGATAAGGAAAGGCGATGCTTCTTGCCGTTAAGATATGGGACTTAGCGGCGGGGATTTTATTGCCAAAAGATTTGACCAACTACAGATAAAGAAAGAATCAACGAAATGATAAAGAGTGGCAACATTTTGTGATCCCATCAAAAGCATTGTCTATATGTTTCATTATTGTTACTTTTGTTAAAAATTGCAATGGTTTTGTAATATAAAACCACATCTTAATAAAATCTTAAACTTTATCAAGCAGGGATTTGAATGACCATGTGCCTGTCTTGCTGTTAGATTAAAGAAAACAATGAAGACAAGGGAATTTTATGAGTATCGAGTCATGCAATTTGAATCGTTTCGGAATGGAAATCAGTCAATCATGTCATTATGAAGATAAACCGTCTGCTTGTTTTCAATTGCGGCATTTTTAACCATCGCATGGGCAACCTGTGCAGGACGGATGCCTTTCCATCCTGCCATTGGTCCAATCAATACAGGCGAGATTGCTTGAAAGATTCTGATCCAGATTGCATCGCTAATGGTCAGGTCATTACGTGCAGGAGCAATCAGCATGGATGGACGATAGAAACGGTGAGTCCCCAGGTCGAGCTTGAGCAGATCGTCTTCCAACCGTCCCTTGACCTGTAGATAGTGATAATGAGTTTTACTGTTGGCACCCATTGCGGAAACTAAGTTAAAGCTTCTGACCTTGCCGGCACAGAGTTTGGCAAAATTATACGCATAGCCGTAGTCCACTTTTTCAAACAGCTGCCGATCGCCGGTACCAATTGCGCAGAAAACATCGGCTCCTGGTAAAATATTGGGGTTTACGCTGGGAATTTCAAAGTCAATTATGGATTTTTCGATTTTAGGATGGTTGGGAATCTGATTAATGGAAGTGCGACCAACGACATGGATTTTATGGTAGTGAGTGCTCATCAACAGTTCTTGTAGAATGTGACCGCCGACTTCACCGGTCGCGCCTAAAAGGATGGCAGTATTTTGGGGCATGAATTTTCTTCCTTTTCCGACAGAGACATGGAAATTTGATAAATGTCTTGCCTAATTGATGTTTTCATTATAACCAGGAGTATTTGGCTTTAGAACATCAAATGGCGCTGATGTTTTATCAATTCATGCCAAATGAAGTGGTGAATCGGCAATTTTTCAGCGACAGTCACTGCCACAGCGGTCAAATTCTCAATCTTAGATTTCATGACTGCCAGCAGCTCATTAATTCAAGCCGGTAAATTTCTAACAACCGGTTATGGATAGTCAACCACCATCGGCTAAAGTCGATGGTGGTTGACGAAGGGATGCCTGCAGTCAGAGAATCTGAAGCTGGTGATGATTCGAAGCAACTTAGCTATTGGGATATTCAAAGATTATCAGACCGGATTATTCAAAAAATCCTGCATAATATATATGACAAAAATATCATTACCTACTTTTTGCGAAAATCAATGTATAAGTAGGTAAAAATCATTGTATATTGAGTTAGGGAAGCCTAACATTACCTATGATTTGATAAAAAATGCGCAATAGTAGGTAATTCACAAAGTAGGTCTGGGCCAATTATCTCTTAAATATACATTTTTACCTACGATCCGAAGAAAAGATGCTTTAAGTAGGTAAAGTCAAGGTGGCTGAATATACATTTACCTACTCTAGGGCTGAAATTCCCATAAAGTAGGTAATTTTGGCTACTACAATCGTTTGGAGTTTGATTTCTTCACAAAGCCGTTGTTGGATGGACACTTGAGATTAATGATCCGCGCAAAAAATAAAACGACTGTCGTATGACGGTCGTTTTAGTACGTTAGGACACTATTGGGACGTCTATATGATCGAAAACGCCATTATATCAGTATTTTTGACGCTTCTTATATGGGGCAAGTGGGAATCGAACCCACAACCTTTGGTTTAGAAGACCAATGCTCTATCCAGTTGAGCTATTGCCCCAGACCTAATTAAGTATATTATATTCCACGAAAATGTCAATAACACAGTTAATTAGACCATTGCAAAACCTTTTATGTTAATGGAAGTCTAATTTATTGACAAAGCGCTTACATCGTTTTAATCTAACGGTAGAACAAGTTTGTAAACCAGCTACATGTTTTAACCTAAAGAGCTTTTTTAAGAATGGAGGCGTAGTGCCAATGACGGGCAGCAAGGTTGATCCTCGTGTAGTCAAGACCCGCAGTAGTCTCCGCAAGGCACTTGTTTATCTGATGAAGCATGAGAAGCTTGAAAACATCAGCGTCCAAAAGATTACTGAAACGGCAAATATTACTCGAGGCACATTTTATCTGCATTACAAGGACAAACGCGACTTTATCAAATCAGCAATGAATGAGATTCTGGATGATCTGTTTGCACAAATTATGGTTGAGCGTCAGATCTCAACTTCTGGCAACTCAGTTCAGGTACTGTCTTTAAATGAAGCCTTTCAATGCATTGAAAACAGTGCAGAAGTCTTTGATGTCTTATTGAATAATGAACGCAATGATTTCTTCTATGCACAGCTCTATGATCGTCTCTGCCAGGAATTAACGAAATATGCCAAACAGTTGGATAGTGAATTTGACGATTTCGATGTTCCAGTCAAAATGCAGGTTTCATTTTTGGCATCTGCCGTGCTGGGCGTAATCAAAAGCTGGCTGCAGGATGGCATGATCTATACGCCACGCTATATGACGCAAAGTATGATGAAGATGCTGCAGCAGTTCAGCGGTGAGGGAATGCTTTTAACCTCGTTTTTTGATGGTAAGGTAAAATCCGCATTAGAAATCTAGCCGAGAATCACCGGGCCTTTTCGCCACGGTGATTTTTTATTCAGCATTGGTCTGATTTTTATTGACGCGATCAAAATGTTTTGATATGATATTAGCGTTGTATTTGTGAACCAACAACTACAACCGCACGCAACCGAGTTTTAAAAGCTTCGGCTGCTCGGCCGGCGAGTCTTAGAAATTAAGGAGGTGCACAAACTGATGTACGCAATTATCGTTACTGGCGGCAAGCAATACAAGGTAGAAGCTGGTCAAGCTATCTACGTTGAAAAGCTGGACGCAAAAGAAGGCGAAAAGGTAACTTTTGACAAGGTTATCTTCGTAGGCGGCGACGACGTTAAGGTCGGCACGCCATTTGTTGACGGTGCTACTGTTGAAGGTACTGTTGACAAGCAAGGCAAGGAAAAGAAGGTTGTTACCTTCAAGTACAAGCCAAAGAAGCACACCCACACCAAGAAGGGTCACCGTCAACCATACACTAAGGTTACGATTGACACGATCAACGCTTAATGGGGTGATTCAATGATTCGCGCGGTTTTTCATACCAATCAGGATCATGGAATAGCTTCGTTTGAGATGACTGGGCATGCCGATCATGGCGATTATGGACAAGACATTGTCTGTGCTGCGGTTTCTGCTTTGGCAATCGCAACGGTCAATGGCTTAGAAAGAGTCGTCAAGCAGCCTGCCACGATTACGGCAGACCATGCGAATGGCGGTTTGCTTAAGGTCAGCTCTATTGATCCGGGACACGATTCCCAGATTTTAATGCAGACCTTCTTGGATGCCATGCTTGACATTCAAGAACAGTATGCTGAAAATATTGACATAAAAATGTCTTAAAAACAAATTTCAAGCTGGAGGTGAAAACTATGATTATGGATCTTCAATTCTTCTCCCACCACAAAGGGGGCGGTTCGACTGCCAACGGTCGTAACTCTGCTGGTCGTCGTCTGGGAACTAAGGCTGCTGACGGTTCTGTCGTAACGGCCGGTTCTATCATCTACCGTCAACGTGGTACCCACATTCACCCAGGTGAAAACGTAGGTCGCGGTGGTGACGACACTTTGTTTGCTAAGATCGACGGCGTTGTTAAGTTTGAACGCATGGGTCGCAGCAACCGTAAAGTTTCGGTTTACCCAGTTGCCGAATAATAAAATTAAGCTCAAAGCATTTGATAGTTTTATCAGCTGCCTTGAGCTTTTTTGTTTGGTTGGCGCTGTCAAAGCAATTCAGATGAGGAATAATAAAATGAATCATTTATTTGAAAACGGAAAGCCGCAATCAATCCCGGCCGTCTTGGCAAACCGTGATCGACGCGTGGCTCTGCAGAATCAGCTGACGTCAAAATATCCAGATCAGACTGTGATTGCTGCTAAGCTGAATATTCCTGGACCAATCAAGAACAATCAAACGATCAAGGACTTTTTTGCGGCAGGCTTGGCAGTTTTTGAAAAACAGCTGGGCGCCAAGTTTCAGTTTAGGATGACTGAGCAATGGCTAGGGGAGTCGACGGGGCCAGAACGCTTCTATCTGGTTGATGGCCCAGCCGCGCAGGTCAAACAGCTGACGACTGAATTTGAAGAGGCTCAGGCTGCTCATCGGCTGTTTGATCTTGATGTCTTGAGCCGTCAAAACGATCAGACCGTTTCGATATCGCGGACCGAACTGGGACTGCCTAAGCGCCAATGCCTGATCTGTGGCCGGCCAGCCAAGGAATGTGCTCGATCGCGACGACATTCGGTTGATGAACTGCAGGATCGTGTGGCCGCATTGATCGAAAATTATTGATGCAATAATAAAAGCTCCAACCTTTGAGAAAATCTCAAGTTGGAGCTTTTGCTGATTTTTAGTAGTTGAACAGATCAGTGGACAGGTAGCGGTCGCCGCCATCAGGAGATACGGTTACGACCTTCTTGCCTTTGCCCAGCTGCTTGGCTAATTCAATTGCGCCATAAATGTTGGCACCGGCTGAGATACCTGGCAAGAAGCCTTCCAGACGACCGACTGCTTGACCAGTCTTGATGGCATCATCGCTGGAAACTTCAATAATGCCGTCGTAGACTTCTTGATCCAGCGTCTTAGGAATGAAACCGGCACTGATACCTTGGATCTTGTGCTTGCCAGCCTTGCCTTCTTTAAGCAGTGGTGACTCAGCAGGCTCCAAAGCGTAGACCTTAACGTTTGGATCAACTTTTTTCAAGGCGTGACCGATACCGCTCAGCGTGCCGCCAGTACCAACCCCGGCAACAAAAGCGTCAGGCAGATCGTCTTTGCCAAAAGCATCAATGATTTCTTGACCAGTCGTTGCTTCGTGAATTGCTGGGTTGGCTGGGTTTTCAAACTGCATTGGCATAAAGTAGCCTTTGGTGTCAACCAGTTCTTGGGCTTTGGCAATTGAGCCCTTCATTCCATCGGCACCAGGCGTCAGAATCAGTTCCGCGCCATAGCCCTGCATCAGCTTGCGACGCTCAACGCTCATCGTTTCTGGCATTACGATAATCAGGTGATAGCCCTTGGCAGCTGCTACGCTGGCCAGCCCAATCCCAGTGTTGCCTGAGGTTGGTTCGATGATCGTATCGCCAGGCTTGAGCTTGCCTTCTGCTTCGGCTTTTTCAATCATGGCCAGCGCGATCCGGTCTTTGATGGAGCCAGCTGGGTTGAAGAATTCCAGCTTTACGTAAACGTCGGCGGCATCTTCAGGAACGATCCGGTTAAGCTTTAAAAGAGGCGTGTTGCCGATCAGTTGGTCGATTGAAGTGTAGATTTTTGACATGATTTTTTCTCCTTTAGGCAATGGTTAGTGCGTTTTGTGAATATTCAGCCGTTTTTTGCAGCCAGTTCTTAAAATACAGCTGCTGGACCTTTTCCCACTTGAATTGGGGATCAGTCAGCGTATTAATGTCTTTAAAATAATTCTTTGGCAATGCGTAATGACGATCGGGATGAGCAGCTGTTTCCCGTTGATATTCGGCTAATAGTGCCAGACGATCGTATTCAAGGTGGGCAAACAAAAAGTCTTGATTGTCGCTGCCGGTTAGCGAAAGCAGATAGTCATCACTGGACACGGCGTTGATCGTCAGTTCAGGCGTTTGGCGAATCTGGTCATGGTCCAGCTCGGCATAGCGTGCATGCGGTGCTGGGAAGGGAACTGTCAGGCCATTTAAAACGGGGGTTTCAACCAAAACCTCATTGTCAAAGACACCGAAGTATTTTTTGGTCAATTGCCGTTTTTCAATGCCATATAAATAGTTAGCGGCAGCCATGGCACCCCAGCAGATATAGAGCTGCGGGATGTTTAGGTCGACCAGCGTATCAATCAGGCGCGTGACCTCATCGTGATATTCGACCTGTGCAAACGGAATCTGCTCAATCGGGGCACCTGTAATGATGAATCCTTGCAGCTGACTTACTTTGTTAAGGTCCAGCGGTTCAGAGATTTGTTGAACCAGTTCTGGGACCGGCCGATTGCGGTAGTGGTCAACAGGATAGAAAAAAGTAAGTTCAACCGTGGGATCAAGGGTCTTAAAAATTGATGAAAAACGCTGCTGAGTGGCAGCCTTGTCATGCATCAAGTTTAAGATGCCAATTTTAAGATGCGGATTAGTCATCAGGTGCTCCTTTCCTAACGATTGCGATAGTTAAACAATCAGACTTTCACCGGTGAGTTTGTAGTGATTTAAAGTGCGATGGATACAAAAAGCCCCGCAAACTGTAGTAGTCTGCGGGGCTTTGCAATCGACTGAGTTGTCGACTGGGCTGTTTATACTAATGCAAAACAAGCCTTTTCCGCAGAAAGAAAAAGGCAGCAACAAGTCATGTTCATAGCAAAATTAGACTTAATCATGATGCACCTCTCCTTTCTGGTTATTTATCAACGCATCTTTAAATATGCCCTTATTTTACATGACATCTTACAAAATGCAAGTAGATTATCAAAAAATTGTTAAAAAACATGATTAACCGCGCCAACCCGCGATATCGTGTGGGGTAAAGCGATAGTCAAGTTTTTTCTGATAGGCCTTTTCATACGCCGCCTTTTTTTGAGCATAGTCTTTTTCCATCATCAATTTGGCGTTTTCGTTGACGGAAAGCGCGGGATCTGGCCAAATCAGCGGCAGAACGTGCAGCCGATAGCGGGTCTGATAAAAATCGTCGTTATTTTTTTCGGTTTTGGGCAGGTCGATGATTTCCGTAAAACAAGATATGATCGGCGCTTTGGCTCTGGCAGCGTAGTAGTAGGCACCACGCTTGACGGGACGAGGCTTGCGGTAGTTGAACCACATCTCTTGTTCTGGATAGATCAGAACCCAGTGCCCATGCCTGGTCTGCTGCGCGATTTTTTGCGGCAGCGTACGGCCGAGATAGTTGACGTTGTTAGCCAGTGGCAATACATCGAGATGATTCATCAAAAAACCGATCAAGCCGCCCATTTTAAGATTGGTTTCTTGAATGACGATAAACAGGCGACGATGATTTTTTTGGGCCAGCTTGCGGATGACGGTATTATCCAGCTGATTAAAGTGATTGCTGGTAATTACTGCACCTTGAGTTGGCGAAAGCGGCTTGAGATTTTCCAGTCCACAAAACGTGGTATCGTGATTGAACCAGTCTGTGATTCCACGCATCGTGGCTCTGGCAATCAAGTTGTCAAAGCGAGCGCGCCAATGAGTCTGATCCTGCCAAAATTGATTAATGATATCTAGGCTTTCTGCTGAGGTCATCTGTGGGTCGTCAATTTCGACTTTTTCGTTAAAGAGGCCCTGCTGCGCGTGATCGGCAATATTGTTGATCACTTGATCGCGATGGTCGCCAATAATCATGAAAGCCGCACCTGCTCTCCTTGGTCCTGCAGCTTTTTAAACGTAACTGGATTTTCCGGCAGCTCGTCGGCGTGATTGAGCATGCTCATCAATTTTTCCCGGTCAAGTTGCTGCATGGCTGGCGTATAGTGGGCCCGCACCGTTTTGAGCTGCTGGGCGTAAGGCGTTTTTTGAGCGGCTTGCCAGAAGTAATGATCATACATCACTTGATCAAAATGCCATGGCTTGAAAAAGAGGTTGTAGTGAATCAGTTTGGGATTGTCAACGCGTTCAGCAGCAAATTCATCATCTTTAGGCATGGCATTCCATTTTTCGTTCAGGTAGGTAATGCGTCCGCTGCACATGACGTTTAGATAGTCTTGATCGGGAGCGATGCAGTCGACATGATATTTTTGCAGCAGATACAAGAAGTGCTGAGTAAAATCGTCTTGACGCAGCTGTTTAAAATTCATCAGTAAAACGCCAGAGTTGATGTATTCAGCTGCCGGTACGCCGACTGCATTTTTGATGTAGGTCTGCATTGGAGCAACGTGTTCTACGGAATGGTCGGGGGCCGCGCCGATCAGATCGTCATTGAGCGCGATAGCAAACATTTCTGCCGGGTCGCCGTTCCAGACCGTATCGCTGTCGACATAGATTGCCTTATCATATTGCGGGAAAAGATCCGCTAAAAACAGCCGATAAAAGATGCTGGGCGTGAAAAAATCGGCCCGCAAAAAGTTTTCTTTACGATTTTGAATGGCCCCCAGTTTGGCATCATTGATTTCATAAAAAATAATTTCAACGTTATCGCGCGTCAGACTTTTAAGATTTTGCCGCGTAGCCTGCCGCAAGCCCTGATGAACGATGATGATCTGATATTGGTAGTCTGATGAGACGTAAGGCAGGAGTGATTCAATCGCTACGGCGGCATAGGGTGCAAAGTCATCGCTGATCGTATAGAAAATTGGAATTGTTTGAGACATGTTGACCTTCCTTATAGTTCCGATTTAAGCTGCCGATATTCTTCCAACAGACCATCATATTCATGCAGCCGCAGATCTTTATGAACGTTGCTGATCTGCCATGGCTTAACGGTCAGAATATGGAACCACGGGAAGAAACGGAAACTGGTGGTAAAATGCTGAAAAACGGTGTCGTGATGAAGCCGCCTTTGATCATTGAACCGCCGCGGCGCGATCTTTTTGGCGTGCGAAAGGCGATTGATCGCGGCTTGATCCGGCATGAACATATGGCGCGTGGCAATCATGCGGCGCGCCTTGACGAATAGATTGGTTTCCTTGATCTCTGGCAGATTCAAAAGCAGAATTCCTGAATTGATATAGTCGGCCATACGCATTTGATGGTGGAAGAACCATTTGCCATAGTGATCCAGTACGCCGACGACCTGCACGCCAGTCAGGTCTTGATAGTAAAAGTCATCAAAAGGCTCACGACAGATAACGTCATTGTCTAGATAAAGCAGGCGATCTGGCATATCGGGAATCAAGTCGACATAAAGACGCAGCATGGAATAGGGCGTAAAGCGGGAATTCATGTTGGCTGACGGCTGCGATTCATTGAATAATTCAGTGCAGTCGATTAGATGCAGCGTATTTTGTGGATTATAGGACTGAAGCTGCTGGGTCAAAAGATCGGCGGCTTTTTGGCTGAACGGCTCGTATCGGCGGGTTTCAGTAGCCGTCTTCATGGTAAGAACGTAGATGTTTAACGGCTCTTTGACATGGTGAAGCAGAGAAAGCGTAACGATCAAGACGCCATCTTCGGCGCGGTGATCGCCACAAAATAAAATATTCACGGTTTCATCCTCTTTCTTGAACGTATTTGATGGATTCATAGCTGCTGCAGCGGGCGCGCTGGTTCATTGCGGCTTGAATCTGATCGTGCAGCCAGACCTGCTGTTTTTTAGCTGATTGGTTTTTAGCAGGGATGAACGGTCCATCAATAAAAACGGTTAGCCGCGGCTTTTTCCCAAAACGCGGCTTTTGATAGGTCGTCGTCATGCAAAATGCCGGGCTTTGCGTTTTGACTGGAAAGCGAAAACTGGTGTCGGGAAAAGGGCGGATCTCAGTATAGGCCGGCCAGACGTGAGCTTCAGGATAGATGAAGACATGTCCTTGATGCTGAACGACTTTCTGGACGGCTTTTAAGAGCTGCGCAGTTTGGTGAAGCGAATTGCCAACCGGCAGCGCGCCACCAAAAGAAAGCAGCGGGCCGATCACGGGAATCCCCCAGTTGGCTGGAGCCGCCAGCGCGTAGAAATGCCGGGCTTGACCGACTAAAAACGGCATGAATACGTCGTTGATCGGCTGCGTATGGTTGCCATAGACAAAGTATCCCTGTTTTTGGTAGGGTCTCAGCTTTTCCAGGCCGATGATTCGAGTTTGTCGATATCCATAAGTATATAGATAGGCAAATGCTTTGGCACTGCCGCGTACCATCAAAGACCAGCAGCGTTCAGCCGGTTTAGTGCGCAGCCAGCAAAAATCATCAGGCAGCTGAAAGTCTTGATGCGCGCTTTGAACTACGTCATCAGTTGGTTCGGTATAATAAATGGTTTTTACCAAACTTTTCACCTTCTAAAATTGTAGCAGTTAATTTAAAATTAACAGAAATTAATCTAGAAGTTATTATACTCAAAAAACATTGCAAGTAAATACTTGCAATGTAGTAAAATTAAGCAGGAAAGGAGATGGGCCAATGAAAAAAAAGTCAGCCACCGATGAAAAAATCATGCAGGCGTTTGCTCAGTTGGTTGAACAGCAAGGCTACAGCGCAACGACGACCGTACAGCTGGCCCAGACCGCTGGCGTTAATGAAAGCACGATCTTTCGTCATTTTGGCGATAAGTTTGGCTTGGCAACGAGATTGATCGTTAGGTATCGCAAGAGCTTGATGGACATCATAGCTGATTTTGAGCCGGTTTGGGATCTGGAAACCGATCTGATTAGTTTTTCAAAATGTTTTCGAAAGCAATGGCCCAAGCAGCATGTAATGGTAATGCTGATGAGTACGGTCAAGGACCCAGTACAAAAGCAGAAACTGCATGCCGCGGCGCATCAGACCAAAAACAGTATTCAAGAACAGATCACGCGATATCTTGAGCAGATGCAAAAGCGCGGCCTGATTCGGGCAGACGTGAATCCGGAGCAGATTGCACTGAATTTTATGTGGCTCAACATCGGTCAGTTTTGGACCAGCCGCTTTTTGGAAAATGAGCGGCACCAGCTTTCAGATGAGCGTTTTTATGAACTGTCAGTACGTCCATTCGTTCATCTGTTGACGACTTAATGGCTTAAAATAATGATTGATAAATGATGAAAAGAAAGGTTGTTGAATATGGCTTCACGAATTGAACGGCTGCGGAAAAAGTTTGATGCTTTATATATTGACGCGTTTATGGTTACCAATGAGGCAAATATTTTCTATCTTACCGGCTTTGACTTGATGCAGGGGGATGGCGAGCTTTTGATTACCAAGGATGCCGCCATTTTGATTACCGACGATCGCTATGCTACTGAGCTGCAGGAATTTGACAGCGATGAGGTCGTGGCTACGATCACGCGGGACTATTGGGGAGCTTTAAATCAGATTTGTCAAGGCATGCAGATTGAGGTCGTCGGGTTTGAAAACACGATTGACTACCGGATCTATGACGTCTTAGATGAAATTATGACTGCCGATATTGTACCTTTTGATGGGCTGATTGAGTCGATGCGGGCAATCAAGGACCCAGATGAGATTGAAAAAATCCGCTTGGCTGCTCGTTTACAGTCGGCTGGCTATGAATACGTCTTGAGTTTTATTGAACCAGGAATGACGGAAAGACAGGTTGCCAACCGGCTTGATTTTTGGATGAAGGAGCATGGTGCCGAGTCCGCCTCGTTTCCGACCATCTGTGCCAGTGGTGCCAACGCTGCCATGCCGCACGCAACCGCTGGTGACAAGGTGATTGAGAATGGCGATATCGTTACGCTGGACTTTGGCTACTTTGTTGAAGGCTATACGGCAGACATGACGCGGACGTTTGGAATTGGCGACATTGATCCAGAGCTAAAGGACGTCTATAAAATCGTCAATGAGGCCCGTCAAGCCGTGATTGAAGCTGCCAGGGTCGGAATCCACGGTGATCAGTTGGATGCTGCCGGCCGCCAGATCATCGAAACTGCTGGCTATGGCGATGAGTTCAATCATGGCATGGGTCACGGCATTGGCTTGAGCGTTCACGAACTGCCCAGCAGCTATGGTCCCAATGCCAGCGATGTGATCGTACAAAACAACCAGGTCATTACCGTGGAGCCGGGTATCTATATTCCAGAAATCGGCGGGGTGCGCATTGAAGACGATATTTTGGTAACGCATGGCGGAGTTGAAGTACTGACGACGGCGCCAACCGAGCTGGAAATCGTTAAATATTAATATGAAAAAAGAGCTAGACGGTTTATATAAGTCAATTGATCAAAAAGGCAAAGCAGCCATCTTAAAAAATCAGTTTACTGATCCTTATCTATGTCAAGTTAAGGCAGATCCGCGGCGTGGCTTGACGCTGCTTGCTCGGCTGCCGGTTCATGTCGGCAGAAACATCGGCTATGCTCAGCAGAAGCTGCGAATCGCCAATCCCAATCTCTACTGTTATCCATTGGCCGATCTGCATCTGACCGTTTTGGATCTGATCGGAGCACGAGCTGATTTTTCGCTGGCACCGGCTGTTTTGGCGGCCTATCAAAACAGCATCAAAGAACTGCTGGCGAATTGCCGCCCGTTTTCAGTCACGCTGCAAGGCTTGATTGCCAGTCCCAGCGGTATTTTGGCAGCGGGATATTATTCTGATGAGCTGTTTGAGCTGCGAGAGGCGCTGCGCTTAAAGCTGGCTAAAGAATTACCGCTTGCTGAGCGTTATCAGACAGCATCAGGTCATGTCACGATTGCCCGTTTTAAAGCGCCGCTGAACGATCCAGACGGGCTGCTTTTTGACTTGGCCAAGATGGACCAACTGCGATTTGGCAGCTTTGTCGTCAATCAATTGGACTTGGTAATTCACGATTGGTACAATCATGATGTAAAAGTAATTGACGAATTCGCACTGACCGCGCTAAGCTAGCATGGTTGCCAATTTTGGCGGAATAGTGCATAATTAAAAGGATGTCTTAATGACGAAAAAACTGGAGGGCTGACAAATGGCAGAAGATTCCAACATTATCTTAAACAGCGAAGATCAATCGTTGGGTACGATTCAAATCGCTCCACGTGTCTTAGAAATCATTGCAGGGATTGCCGCTGGTCAAATTGAGGGCGTTTCACGCATGCATGGCTCGATTGCCAACAGCGTCAGTGAATTACTGGGGCGTTCTGACCATCGTCGCGGCGTTAAGCTTTCCAACAGTGATGACGAACTGTCGATTGATGTCGACGTTTACTTGGAATATGGCGTTTCCGTTCCTAAGGTTGCTGCTGAGATTCAAGATAAAATCAAGCAGCAGGTTACGCTGATGACTGATCTGAGCGTTAAGGAAGTCAACGTTCACGTACAGGGCGTTATCACGGAAAAAGAAGAGCAGCAGGTTGACCCCAATGATATTTTTGGGGAACACGAAAACAAAGATGGTGAAGAATAGTGGAAATTAGTCGTCATGCGATCCGTGAATGCGCCTTTCAAACGCTTTTTGCATTGGCTTCGGATCCGGAAATCGATCGCGAGGCAATCTACGCAGAACGCTTGGGGCTCAAGCCTGATGAAGAAGCACCGGCCTACTTGCCAGAGCTGGTCAATGGCGTTTTGGCTCACCAAGATGAACTGGACGCACAGATCGAATCCAAGCTGGCGCCAGGCTGGACCTTGTCACGCTTGGCTCGCCCTGATCTGGTAATTCTGCGCTTGGCATTGTACGAGCTGGAATACACGCAGGTACCAAATGCCGTGGCAATTAACGAAGCCTTACGCTTGGCACACGACTTCAGCGATGAAAAGTCATACCGCTTTATCAATGGTGTTTTAGGCAGCATTGAAAGTGAACAAAATTAATCAAAAAACTCATCTCCAAAGCGGGGATGAGTTTTTTTGTTGCGGCTTTAATGCTAGAATATAAACATATGCAATTTTTATGCAGTCTGATAAGGAGAGATTCTAGTGGCAACATTGATCGACGGTCGGGCATTGGCTAAAGAAGTCAACGCCCACACTAAGCAGCGTATTGAGAAGCTAAAGGAAAAAGGCGTTACGCCGGGGATTGCAACGATTTTGGTTGGCGATGATCCAGCCAGCCAGATCTACACGCGCAGCAAGGAAAAAAAGGCGCACAGTCTGGGGATGAAGTCGGTACGAGAACAATTGCCGGCCTCAACCACGCAAGCTGAACTGGTACAGGCAGTTGAGCATTTAAACAGCGATCCATCGATTCACGCGATTTTGGTTCAAGAGCCGCTGCCTAATCATCTTGACGATACGGCAATCGTTAATCTGATTGACCCGCTCAAAGACGTTGATGGTTTTCATCCCATCAATGTCGGTAAGCTCTATAACAACGTTCAGGGTAACTATCCAGTTGCCTGCACGCCGCGGGGGATTATGACGATGCTGCGCCATTACCACGTTCCGTTGGCCAGCCAGGACGTTGTGATCGTTGGCCGCAGTACGCTGGTCAGTCGGCCGCTGCAGGCGCTGCTGATCAATGAGGATGCCACGGTAACGATTACCGGACGGCGCACCAAGGATCTAGCCAAGCGAACGCGCGAAGCCGATATTCTGGTCGTCGCAGCCGGCGTGCCTAATCTGATCAAGGCTGATGCCGTTAAGCCGGGAGCCACGGTGATCGATGTCGGCATCAATCGGCTGGATGATGGCACGATCGTTGGCGATGTTGACTTTGAATCAGTCAAGGAGGTCGCGGGAATGATTACGCCCGTTCCAGGTGGGGTTGGTCCAATGACGATCGCCTCTTTAATGGAACAAACGGTTGATTTGGCAGAATGGAGCGCGGAAATTAATGGATAAAAAGGATTGCCTGACGGTTAATCAACTGACTCGCTATATCAAACGCAAATTTGATTTTGATCCTTATCTGCAAAAAAATCTTTGGATCGTTGGCAAGCTGACCAACTTTAAGCAAAGAGCACGTCATCAGTATTTTTCGCTTAAAGATGATGACGCACCGGAAGATCAGCAGGCCGTGATCGATGCCGTCATGTTTGGCAGCGACTGGGAAAAAGTCGACTTCACACCAGAAAACGGCATGGAGGTTATCTTGGGCGGCAAAGTAACGGTCTATGAAAGAAACGGCCGCTATCAGTTTTATGTCAATCGCCTGCTGCCGGTTGGCGTCAGTGCAGCCCAGCTGGCATTTCAGGAAACCTATAAAAAATTGAAGGCCAGCGGGGTATTTTCGCATGCGCAAAATCCGCGGCCGCTGAATCGTTTCCCTAAGCGGATTGCGATTGTGACCAGCAATGACGGGGCCGTTAAGCATGATATGATTACGCGGATCCGCAACAACAATCCCTTGGCTCAAGTGGTTTTTTATCCAGCGCAGGTACAAGGCGAGCGTGCCGCTGAGGATCTGGCCCGCCAGATACAGCGCGCTGGCATCAATGGCACGTTTGATACGCTGATCGTAGCGCGGGGTGGCGGTTCAGAAGAAGATCTGATGCCGTTCAACTCAGAAATCGTGGCGCGAGCAGTAGCGGCCAGCCCGATTCCCGTAATCTCAGGGGTTGGTCATGAAACTGATACGACCATCTGTGATCTGGCGGCCGATTATCGGGCTCAGGTACCGGGACTGGCGGCAGAAATGGCGACCCAGCTGCATTTGCTGGACATTCTGACTGAACTGCAGCGGGCCCGCACGCAGATGGCGAATACGATTCAGAACCAACTGCAGCAGGCTCAGCAGCAGCTGCAGGTCTTGACCAGCAGCTATGTGTTTTCTCAACCCGCTCGTCTGTATGAAGGCGAACAGCAGCATGTTGATCAGCTGACCGAAAAGCTGCAGCAGTCCATGCAGTGGCGCCTTTCTCAAACCAGCCACGACTGGCAGCGCTTGTTGGATTCGCTTTTATTGAATGCGCCGGCCAATCGACTGCAGCAGAATCGACAACAGCTTACGCAACTGCAGCAGGCAATGGTTCATGCCATGGATAAGCAGCTGCTGTCGGCAGGCGATCGGTTCAAAAGCCTGCTCAGTCAGCTGGATTCACTGAGTCCGCTAAAAGTGATGGCACGCGGCTACAGCTATGTGACTAAAGAAGATAATAAGGTCGTTGCCAGCACCGATCAGCTGCAGCCCGATGATCAAGTGGCGCTGCATTTTAGTGATGGTACGGCTGAAGCAGTAATCAAAAAAATCAATAAGAGGTAAAAAATGGCAAAACAACCCAGCTTTGAAGAACAGATGAGTCAGCTGCAGCAAATCGTCAACGAGCTGCAGCAGGGTAATCTGTCTTTGGAAGAATCATTGAACGAATTCAAAACCGGTATGGAATTGGCAAACGGTCTGCAAAAACAGCTGCAAAACGCTGAGGCCACCGTTGCCCATCTGATGAAAGACGATGGCAAGGAAGTCGAGGATCCAACCGACAGCCGCAACGATGATGGCTCAGGACACCAGGGATACCGTTCGCAGTTTAGCGGCCAGGGATTTGAAGACGGTCAGGACGATAACGTTGATCTTTTCTAGCTTGAGATTAATGAAAGGAATGAGCAAATGGTCAGCACGATAACGGAACTTAAAACACGAATCGATGCCTATCTGGACCAGGCTCTGCCAATGGACATCGACCAGCCGACTTTAAAAGAATCAATGTGCTACTCGGTTGAGGCGGGCGGCAAACGCTTGCGGCCGGCACTGACATTGGCAACGATTGAGATGCTGGGCAAAAAGATCGACCAGAATGCGCTGCGGGCTGCCTGTGCCTTAGAGCTGCTGCATACCTACTCGCTGATTCATGATGATCTGCCAGCGATGGACAATGACGATCTGCGGCGGGGCGAGCCAACCAATCACGTCAAGTTTGGCGCGGGGATGGCGACGCTGGCTGGTGATGGCTTGCTGACGCTGGCTTTTCAATGGCTGACGGATAATCAGCTGCCGGTTGACGTTCGGGCGAATTTAACGCTGGCTCTGGCTAAGGCTGCCGGTCCCAGCGGTATGGTTGCTGGACAGGCACGCGATATTGAGGGCGAGGGCCAACATCTGAAGTTAAACGAACTGCAGTATCTGCATCGCCAAAAAACGGGGGCGCTGCTCAAATACGCGGTTCAGGCAGGCGGTATGATCACAGAGCAGCCGGCTGCAGTCATTGACCTTTTAGGAACGTTTGGCGCGCAGTTTGGCCTGGCCTTTCAGATCTATGACGACATCATGGACGTAGTAGCTACGCCAGAACAGATGGGCAAGGCAACTCAAAAAGATGCTGCTGAGCACAAAAACACCTATCCAGGACTGTTGGGGCTTGATGGCGCTAAAGAACAGCTGCAAAAAGCCCTTAGTCAGGCCAAAGCGGCTCAGCAGCAGCTGGCAGAACTGACAGGGCGATCAATGGCTGGCTTTGATCAATTTTTGGCATACTTTAAACTATAGGACGAGATTATGATTGAAAAAGAACGCGTTGATATTTTACTAGTCAAGCAGGGCCTGTTCGATTCTAGAGAACAAGCCAAGCGTGCCGTAATGGCTGGCGAGATCCTAGGCAAGAACAATGAGCGCCTTGATAAGCCAGGCCAAAAGATTCCCGTTACGACAACGCTGCATATGAAGGGCAAGAAGATGCCGTACGTCAGCCGGGGTGGTCTGAAACTGGCCAAGGCACTCAAGGTATTTGACATCTCGGTTAAAGATAAAGTGGTACTGGACATTGGCAGCTCGACCGGCGGCTTTACCGACGTGATGCTGCAAAACGGCGCCAAGCTCAGCTATGCCTTAGATGTTGGTACCAATCAACTGGTTTGGCAGCTGCGGGACGATCCGCGCGTCGTGGTAATGGAGCAGACCAACTTCCGCTACAGCAAGCTGGCTGATTTTACGCATGGTCAGCCGGAGTTTGCCTCGATTGACGTATCGTTTATTTCCTTGAGCTTGATTCTGCCGCCACTGGCTCAGATTCTGAAGATGGGCGGCTCAGTCGTGGCCCTGATCAAGCCGCAGTTTGAAGCCGGCAAGGAGCACGTTGGCAAGCATGGCATCGTTCGTGATCGGAAGGTGCATGAAGAAGTGCTGCAGCATGTTTTGGGCTTTGCGACGGCTGATCATTTCGATGTTTTGGGCTTGGATTTCTCGCCAATCAAAGGCGGTCAAGGGAATATTGAATTTTTGGCGCACCTGCAGCTGGTTGATCGAGAAGGCCGCATCGCACCAGAAGTTGACATCGACCAAACGATCAGCGCGGCTTATGCGGAACTGAACAAGCAGGATTAGTTTTGGAGGTTTTGTCAATGAAAAAATCAGAACGTCAGCGACACATTCAAGAAATTATTTCCAATCAATACGTCGAACGTCAAGAAGATCTGGTCAAGCTGCTGGCCAAATCCGGCATACGCGTCACGCAGGCTACGATTTCACGCGACATCAAAGATATGCAGCTGCTCAAGGTGCCAAGCGTAGGCGGCGGCTATCACTACAGCCTGCCAGCCCGGCGTCAGGACAATAAAGAAGAACGGCTGGCAAACGTGATGGGTAATGAGCTGCAGGAAATGAAGCGCAGCGATCGTTTTGTATCCTTGTCAATGCGGCCAGGCAACGGTCCGGTAGCCGCCATGCTGATCAATCAGATGAAATATCCCACGGTGTTTACCGCGATTGGCGATGATGCCACGGTTTTGATCGTCTGTCACTCTGCCGGGGCCGCCGTTGAATTTGAACGTACGCTGCAGGCACTGCGCTAGACTGGGTGATCGGCTATGCTACAGGAACTGACAATTGATAATTTAGCGATTATCGAGCATTTAACGCTGGATTTTAGCGATCAGATGACGGTTTTGACTGGTGAGACCGGGGCCGGCAAGTCCATTATTATCGATGCCGTGGGTTTATTGGCTGGCAATCGCGGCTCACAGGAGTTTATTCGGCATGGCGAAGAAAAGCTCCATCTGCAGGGCCAGTTCACATTGCCGGATGATCAGCGCTTTTTTGCATTACTGGATGATCTGGGGATTGAACGTGATGATGGCACGCTGATCATTTCACGCGAGATTCACCGCAATGGCCGCAACGTGATTCGGGTCAATGGCGCGCTGATCAATACTGCCACGCTGCGCAGAATCGGTGCTCATCTGGTTGATATTCAAGGGCAAAACGATCATCAGCAGTTGATGCAGCCAGAAAACCATCTGCACATGCTCGATCAGTTTGCCGCCGACCAGGTTAAGCCGCTGTTGTCCAAATATCAAGAGGCCTATCAGCGCTATGCCAAATTAAAGACAACGCTGAGCCGCAAGCAGGCTGACTCGCAGCAGTGGGCCCAGCGTCTGGACATGCTGCGCTACCAGGTTAAAGAGATCAGTGCTGCCGATCTGCATGCCAATGAAGAAGATGAGCTGACCAGCGAGCGTGATCGTTTAGAGCATTTTCAACAGATCAACAATGCCCTGCAGCTGGTCGTCGGGGTCTTAAATGAAGGTGAGGCGCCGGTTCTTGATCAGGTTGCCCAGGCAATGAATGAGGCTCAAGAAATCGCACCGTTTGATTCGGCCTATGATGAGTTGAGCAAGTCACTGGGGGATGCCTACTATTCGCTTCAGGATGCTGCCAATGCCGCCAGTCGTCAGTTAGACATGCTCGAATTTGATGACGGCCGTCTGGAACAGATCAATGAGCGGCTGACCATCATTGGTGACTTGGAACGCAAGTATGGCGATACGGTTGAAGACGTCTTGGCATACTATGAAAAGATTCATAAGGAACTGTCAACGATGGAACAGACCGCCGATTCAGATGATGAGCTCAAGCAGCAGCTGGCCGCAGTGACTGGCGAGCTGCAGAAACTGGGCGGTGAGTTGAGCCAGGTTCGTCAAAAAGCCGCCCATCAGCTTAATGGTCAGGTTCATCAGCAGCTAAAAGAACTCTACATGGACAAAGCCGTCTTTGAGGTTAAGTTTCATCAAAATGAGTCAATGACCTTTTATCCGGATGGGATTGACAATGTTGAGTTCTATATTCAAACCAACCCTGGCGAAAGCATGGGGCCATTGGTAAAGATTGCCTCTGGCGGGGAGCTTTCGCGGGTCATGCTGGCCTTAAAGACAATTTTTGCGCAGCATGAGGGCGTTACCTCAATTATTTTTGATGAGGTCGATACGGGGGTCAGCGGTCGCGTTGCCCAGGCCATTGCCGATAAGATCAAGCTGATTGCCCAGCATTCACAGGTTTTGTGCATTACGCATCTGCCGCAGGTTGCCGCCGTTGCTCAGCATCATTTTCTGATTCAAAAAACCGTGCAGAACAATCGTACGACGACGCACGTTACGATTCTGCATCCCGAAGAACGAATTAATGAATTGGCTCGGATGATCTCAGGTGAAGAGATTACCAAGCTGAGCCGCGAGCATGCTAAAGAATTATTGCAGATGGCGCATTCATGATCCACGCTAAGTCTGGCATTTGCTGAGTGCGTCACGTTAAGCTGATCGGTGCTTTACATCCGTGAACGTGCAGAAGTTGGCTTGAGAAAAATATGGCTGCGATTATCCAGCTGTTGTTGCTAAGGTCACAGAATTTTCGGTTAAGGGTACAAATCAGTTTGGTGAAAATTAAAATGGGACTCCTTGTCAAACGACTGGGGTCCCATTTTTTAGTAGCTTGCTATTTACGGTTGAGCGCGTTTCAAGACTTGCTGTTTATAGTTGAGAATGGCATGTGTCTTAAAATTCGCGGTTTATGGCTGAAGGCAGCTCTCTTTGATGAAGCAAAAGTCGGTGAAATCTTAGTTCCGTTTTTACATCGCTTAGCTAACGGTCTTAGTTCTGCTAAAACAATGGATATCAAGGAATGCAAGAAATTCGACACTGCAAGATCGTTGGCAACCGTGATTTATTCAAAAAATTCTGCATAATAACATATGATAAAAATATCATTACCTACTTTTTCTAAAAATCGATGTATAAGTAGGTAAAAGTCAATGTATATCGAGTTAGGGGTGCCTAACACTACCTACTATTTGACGAAAAAAGCGTAATAGTAGGTAATTCACAAAGTCGGTCTGGCCCAATCAGCTTCTAAATATGCATTTTTACTGATGTTTACCTACTATTTCGGAAAAAGGCTTTAGAAGTAGGTAAAGTCAGACCGATCGAATATACAGTTACCTACATCCAGTAAAAAATTAAAGAATAGTAGGTAATTTTAGGACTAGCAGCTAATTTCCTTCACAAAGTCAGCTGTCCAATCAGGGCAAAAGATGCCTGAACGTTTAGAATCAAGCGTTGATCATTAAATTAACTTGTTGGTCAAAGAAACAAATGATGAATATCGAAATTGAATTACGATTATCGAGTCAGTCATCGGATAGTCGCAAAAACTGCAAGCAAACATCTTGTTAAAATAGAGTTGGTTATTAGATTTTGGCAAGATCGATTACTAAGCAGAGATGATTGAGTACATCGCAATGTCTGTGGGGCGAATGATTTGATTTTCAGCTGACCGTGAAGCTTGGTTCTATGGTCGGTGAAGCAGAAGGAAACGGTAGCTATTTTAAGCGAAAAATGGTAATCACGTGATATTATTCAATGCTTAATGATTCCTAAGATGGCAGTGGACTAAACGGTAAAAGAGCAAATGTTATCAGGAAAATTGGCAATCAGCTGATTGAAATTTCAACATTACCTATTTACCTCGATATATTATATACGGTATAATATTATAAAATAAAACTGAAAGAGGCGAAACGAGAGATGAAAATTCAAGTTTCAGCTGATCTTTTGGATGGCTTGGTGCTGGCGCTGCTTGAACGTAAAGATTACTACGGCTACGCGCTGACTCAAGACATGCAAAAAGCGATTACGATTTCAGAATCCACTCTTTATCCGGTGCTGCGCCGGCTAAAAAGAGATCAGTTCGTTGAAACGTATGATCAGCCATATCATGGACGCAATCGCCGCTATTATCGCATTACGTCTTCTGGTGAATCACATCTGGCACGCGTTAAGCAGGTATGGAAAGACTATAAGGAAAGCCTCGATTCGATTTTTGAGGCCAGCAAATATCCTGTAAAGGAGGAACAGACACATGACTTCTGAAACTGCAAAGTACATGCAGATGTTAAGACGTTACCTTCGCAAGCTGCCAGATGATGAGATTGATGACATCGTTGAATTTTACAGTGAGTATCTGGCAGATGCCGGCATTGATACCAAAGCAGAAATTGAACAGGAACTGGGAACGCCGCGTCAGCTTGCATTAAAGATACTTGCTGATCACTCCATCAAAGAAGAGGCTGAAGATCAGCGGGTCGTCTCAAAAACCAAGATCAAGACGACGTGGCTGATCATTCTTGCACTATTGGCCACTCCAGCAACTCTGATTATCGGCTTGATCCTGCTTAGCGTGCTGATTGCCATCTTTGCAGTCGTCTTTAGTGGCGTGGTGGTAGTCATATCGCTTGCCGGGGGTGGCATCTTCCTAACGGCGGCGGCTATTTTTACCGGTCTGAGTCTTTTGTTTACCAACCTGGGGACAGGACTTTTCTACCTAGGGATTGGCTTGATCGGATTAGGACTGCTGCTGATCGTCATTCCACTCGTCTGGGGATGCTCTGTCTGGATCGTTAAGGCATGCACGCGCCTCGTTCAGCACGTCTATTACAAGTACATCAAAAAGGAGGCGGCAAAATGAAAAAGACCATCGTAAGCGGCCTGGTTATCACGTTGATTGGTGCTGTTGTGCTGGCGTTTGGCATTGGAATGCATGGTCAGCGGGCAGTAATCTTTGATGGCTTGACTCCGCACGTGGTATCAAAGGCCAAGACAACGCAGACTCGAACCTATGCCAAGGCTGAGCGGATTAAGGCAGACGTAAGCGATATGAATGTCGTTGTCAAATCTGGCAATACCTTTTCTGTTAAGTATGCCGGTGAAAAGAGCAATCAGCCAACCATTGAAAAGAAAAACGGCACGGTAATCATCAATTCTAAGAGTCGCAAGCATGGCTTTAGCTTTAATGGCTTCAGTTTTTCTTCAACTGGCTTTTATCATGGCGCGGCAAACGACAAACTGACGATTACGGTACCAGAGAACGTAAATCTCAAGCATTTGGCGCTGCGGGTTAATGATGGCAAGGTTATTCAAGAACCGGCTGCCAAGATGAAGATCGAAAAATATGACTTGCGGGTCAATGATGCCAGTCAGGTAAGTCTGGACAATCTGGAAATTGAGCAGGCTGACTTCCGACTCAACGATACGGATACTGCTTTTAATGGCGTAACGATCAACAATGGCCAGCTGCATCTTAACGACAATGATCTTGCCGTTAACGATTCTGCTTTAACCAAGACGCTGCTTCAGACGGCTGATTCAGATATTACAATGAATTCCGTTGCCTTGGATGGCGGCAGTCTCAGTACTCAGGATGGCGACGTTCATTTTAACGACATCACGATTGCCAATGGCTACACGATTACAGCCAAGGATGGCGACGTGGAAGCATTGAATACGAAAGCGGATGGCTACTCGACATCGGTCAGCGACGGCGACAATCGTTTGTTCAATCAGTCCAATGACAGTGGCGGCACGCTTGCTCAAAACGATACCGTGTCAAATCGCCTGCAGGTCACTGCTTCTGATGGTGACGTAACGATTAGATAGGGGGATCATTATGAAAAAACTGACGAAATCAAACGATCGGATTATCGCTGGTGTTTGTGGCGGAATTGCCGAGTATTTTGGCTTTGATGCAACGATCGTACGACTGGTAACTGCCGCCCTGGCTCTTTTCACCGCGATTGTGCCATCAGTAATTCTTTACCTGATTGCGGCAATGATTATCCCAGACGCATCACCAAAGAAACCTGAAGATGATGGCCCAGTTTTCTATGAGTCAGATAAAAAATAATAATTAAAAATGCCCGGTGATTATCAGCAGAAATAAGCTGATGATGGCAGGGCATTTTTGCTTGAATCGATAGTTAAAATTTAATTATGAAATTTGAAAGAGGCGGTCTATTGCATAGATCGTCTTTTAATTATCATTCAATGCAGCTTCTTGACAGCGCTTTCTTTTGTAAAATGTAATCATACAAAGGCTTTATTAAAAAAATTCAAACCAGCGGGAAGCTTAACGTTATTCACCATAAAACGGCTCCAGTCCAAAGATTGATACATTTTTAGCTGATCATCTTTACTATTAGATTAAAAATAAATAAACTTTATGTTAATTTTTAATTAGAAGGGAGCCTGCCTATGACATCTTTACTACGCAAAAAAGATATCAATGTCTTGATTAGTCACGCATCACCATTAAAACGAACGTTGCGCACCTGGGATCTGACTTTCCTGGGAATCGGTGCCATTATCGGTACTGGGATTTTCGTTTTAACTGGGAAAGGGGCCCTTACTGCTGGACCAGCCCTTTCCATTTCATTTTTGATTGCGGCAATCTGCTGCGGTTTTGCTGGCCTTTGTTATGCGGAATTTGCATCAATGGCGCCAATCGCTGGTTCGGCGTACACTTATTCTTACATTGCATTTGGTGAAATTATCGCCTTTATTATTGGCTGGGATCTGATCCTGGAATATGCGCTTAGTGCTGCAACGGTGGCCGTGGGGTGGTCCGGGTACTTTGTCAACCTGCTTGATAATTTCGGTCTCCACATTCCAACGGCTTTAACGGCGGCGGCTGGGACCACGCCTGGCGTTACCAGCTACTTTAATCTGCCGGCATTCTTAGTCGTCTTGATCATTACCTGGATCATCTCAATGGGGATCACGCAAACCAAGCGAGTCAATGATGCCATGGTAATCGTCAAGCTGCTGGTCATCATTCTCTTTATTGCCTGCACGGTTTGGTTTATCAAGCCGGAAAACTGGCATCCGTTCAGTCCATATGGGTGGTACTCACATCATAATGGCGCGGCGGCTGGGATCATTCCAGGGGCATCAATTGTTTTCTTCTCGTTTATCGGTTTTGATTCAGTTTCATCCAGTGCTGAAGAAACGATCAATCCCAGCAAGACCTTGCCGCGTGGGATTTTACTCTCGCTGATTATCTCAACGATTCTGTACTTCTTAATGACGCTTACGATGACTGGTGTCGTTCGCTACCCGGTTTTCCGTAAATATATCAATGCGCCGGTGCTGGCGGTTCTGGCTAAGACCGGTCAAAGCTGGCTGTCGATTATCGTGTCGATTGGTGCTATTCTTGGGATGACCACCGTTATTCTGGTTCAGCTGTATGGACAGTCAAGAATCAGCTACTCAATGTCACGAGATGGTCTTTTTCCGAAGTTCTTCGGTCAAGTTGATGAAAAACACCAAACGCCTTTTAAAGGGACCTGGTTTTTCGGGATCATTACTTCGCTTGGGGCCGGCTTGATCAACTTAAACATTCTTTCCGAACTGGTTAACATTGGGACGCTGACTGCCTTTATCCTGGTTTCGGCGGGAATCTTGATCATGCGCTATACGCAGCCTGATCTGCATCGTGGTTTCAAAGCACCGGGCGTTCCGTTTACCCCGATTATTTCGATTATTTTCTGTCTGACGCTGGTGGCGGGGCTTAACTGGGAAACCTGGGTTCGATTCTTTGTCTGGCTGGCTCTCGGGATGGCGCTTTACTTTGGTTACGGTCGGCGGCATTCGCATTTAAATCCAAACTACAAGGGAGCTGATTAAAATGGCCTACAAAAAAATTTTAGTCGGGATTGATGGTTCTAAACGTGCTGATCGAGCTTTTGAGACAGCAGTTGATCTGGCGAAGGTTTTTTCAGCCAAGCTGTACTTGGTCTGGGTAGTCAATCGTGACCGCGGGATGGATTCATCATTTGGAGTCAATGAGGATTTCTACCAGGATTTTGCCAATCGTACTAAAAAACAGCTGCAGCTCTATTTGAAAAAAGCGCAGGATAAGGGAGCAGATGCCAGTGCCGAGGTGATCATTGGCAGCATTAAAACCGTGCTTGCCTATGATTTTCCTGCTCAGCACGATATTGATCTGATCGTCCTTGGCAGTACCGGGATCAATGCCGTTGAAAAAATGCTGCAAGGGTCGCATACCGATTATGTCGTTCGTCATGCCAAGGCCGATGTGCTGGTAGTCAAGTAGATATTTTTTATCGATATGTCATAAGGAGGAAGTTTCCATGAGTAAAATTGCATCACTGGTTCCGGAAAGCTTAAAGTCATCCAAGCCATCACTGATTCGGGTTCTTAACAATAAATATGGCAGTGACCCAGAAGTCGTCAATCTGACAGTTGGCGAGCCAGATTTTAAAACGGCCGATCATGTCAAGCTGGCGGCCATCAAAAGCATTCTTGACGACCATACGCACTATCCACATAACTGGGGGACACTAGGTCTGCGTAAGGCAATCAGCGAATATCTGGCAGATGACTTGGACCTTCACTATGATCCAGAAGGCGAAATCTTCGTTACAGAAGGTGCCAGTGGAGCCATCAGTACGATTATTACCGGTTTGTGTCAGCCCGGCGATGTCGTATTGATCCCTTGTCCTGCCTACACGCTTTATCGAATCAATGCCGAGCTGCGTGATGCCAAAGCGGTTGAACTGGAAACTGCCGAGCCTGACTTTAAGGTGACGCCGGAATTATTGAAAAAGGCGTTGGACAAATATGGTGAAAAGGTAAAGGTGCTGGTTCTCAACTATCCAGTCAATCCAACCGGTGTCACCTATACGCCTGATGAGGTCCGGGCGCTGGCTGATCTGCTCAAAAACTACAACGTTGCCATTTTGGATGATGAGATCTATGCCGACCTGCTTTACGAAGGCGAGCACCTGCCAATG
Source organism: Limosilactobacillus sp. WILCCON 0051 (assembly GCF_039955095.1). Lineage (NCBI taxonomy): Bacteria > Bacillati > Bacillota > Bacilli > Lactobacillales > Lactobacillaceae > Limosilactobacillus > Limosilactobacillus allomucosae. The sequence continues at coordinate 1,677,251 of NZ_CP154878.1, read as the reverse complement.
GCCAAGCTGCTGCCAGACCAGACTCTTTATGTCAGCGGGGTGTCTAAAAATGCCGCGATGACTGGCTGGCGGGTTGGTTATATCTGTGGACCGCGTGATGTTTTGGGAGCGCTGGCTAAAGTACATCAAGCCGCAATTTCGACCAATGCCACAATGAACATGGATGCCGCTGAAGAAGCGCTCCGTCATGGCAAGGCTGATACCGCTCAAATGAAGGCAGAATATGATCGGCGGCGGCAGTTCTTAATGACCGCTATGGATAAGATTGGTTTTCACTACACTAAGCCAATGGGGGCCTTTTATCTGTGGGTCAAGATTCCAGACAGTTTTGATGGCGATTCGATGGCCTATGCAGAGCATTTGGCAGAAAAAGCTAAAGTAGCTATCGTTCCGGCAGCGGCTTTCACTAAGCTTCCCGTGCGCTACTTTAGAATCTCATATGCGGCTTCAATGGAAAAACTTAAGCGGGCAGTTGATGGCCTGGCCAAAGTTTTTGCAGAAGACGGTTCATTCTACGACTAGTGATGCTAAATTGCCGGCAATCAAACCAGGGATGTCGGCAACTGAATAACAAGACAATCGGACAAAAGCAAAACAGGCTCGAGAAATTTTCTCGAACCTGTTTTTTATATATATTGATGTGAGTCATGACTTTAAAGGTGTTAAGAAAGAAGGACGGCTGCTCTTGATCTTACTAGTCTTAGCATGGCTTATACTAAAAGTTTAACTTTATTGTTTAATACATAATTATACTTTTATTTTATAAATGAACCATATTAGATAATTTGTCTATATTTAGGAATTAATTACTATTTTGAGTTTATTAGTTAAACTAAAAACAACATTGACCGTGCATATATTATGCTTATAATTAATTTTATTAACCAATTTTTGTTTATTAGTCTGGTAATAGATTAAAGAAAGAGCAATTATTCGTTTGGTAAATTAGGATTTTGATAGTCCCGCTTGAAAGACGTCAAATTTAAAATTATTTTTCATGACAGAATATTTTAGCAGTCTTTTAGCTCTATAGATTATTGACAATTTTTATGAATCAACGACTAGTCATAAACAAAAACTAATTTTTCATATTGGGAGGATATTAACAATGGCAGAAAGTTCAGAAGTTGCAAAGATTAAGGAGTATAAGGGGCTTCTTGATGAGGGGATCATTAGCCAAGAAGAATTTGAAGAAAAAAAGCAGGCCATTATGTCTCATGGTGACCAAAAGGGGAATTCCGTCAGCTCAATCATTAATGAGGTACCAACTGCGACAGGAAAATTAAGTACTAAGTCTAAAATCGCAGCTGGTCTCTTTGGCCTCTTTTTTGGTGCATTTGGAGTTCATAATTTTTATCTAGGCTACAAAAACAAAGCAATTTTGCAGCTGGTTTTGACGATTGTGGGTTTCCTTACTATTATTATTGCTATTGGTGCCGTAATTCTTATTGGGGTTGAAATTTGGACGTTTATCGAAAGCATTATGATTTTGACCTCTCGCAAGGGCTCGCAATGGCACCTTGATGCGATGGGAAATGAGCTTTTAGATTAGTCTGATTGGGGAAGGATCTATGCGAAAAATTTCAGTATCTGCTGCGGTAATCCTGCTTTCTTTAGGGCTTGCGGGCTGCAGTAATCCAGTCAGCGAAAAAATACAAACTGTTTCTGAAAAACAGACCACGATTGGCATTCCATTTACCAATAAAAACCTCACGATTGGCCTTTTTAGCTTGCCTCATATTACGAATAAGGCACCTAAGACGGAATCAGCAAGCAGTTCAGCAGCCAGTTCATCTTCTAGTTCTGTTTCTGAGTCAAGCAACAGTCATTCAGTTAAGAAGGCAGCTGCTAAATCATCATCCAGCAGTACCGGTGCTACAAAAAAATCTGTAAATGATGAGTCGCTTTGGGATAATGAAAAGGATGTTCAATTGGAATCATTCTTTGATGAATGGGCACCAAAGATGAATCAGTCATACACTAGATATGATGGTCAAACGCCGATTACAACTAAAGTAGGATTAACATTTCCAGAAGATTTAGGTCGTGTCCGTGTCAATGATCAATCCGTGTCAGTTGGATGGTCACCGTCTGGCAATGGTGATTATGACTACAACGTTGTAGCAATCTATAATTATGACCGGCCAGATGATCAAGAAGATGGGCCGATGCGGGTAACGTATTTCTTTGCCTTTCATAATGGCCAGCCGGTTGCACTGGTTGATCAAACAACCAATGGCTATTCGCTGAATGCAAAGCCAACGTCTAATCATGATGTGGCTGCTGCGTTTGAGCAGATTGCTAAGTAATCAACTGGTTCCAAAGACCTAATAACATAGATCTGATAGCATAATTAAGGGGAATAACATAATGATCTTTATTATCGGTTTTGTAATCTTGGTAATGATTATCATGTTGGCTAATAGCGGCAGTAAAAAGAACCGAGCGACTAAAAACAATACCACTGCATCAAGCGCTTCTAATATTACCGAAACGGTTGAGGACGATTCACTGACTGGATGGATTAAAAGTTTCAGTCTTTGCTTTCGAATTGGCCTTTTTACGAGCATTATTGGTGGAATAACGATTGCTATTTCTAGTAGTGCTGCAGATAGTCTGGCGGGCGCGTCAATTAGGAGTGGAACGGCGTCGACTGCTATTCAGCTTGGTATTTCATCGGGCCTTGTCTTATTGATAATTGCTGCCCTCTGCTTTATTTTTTCATTTATACGGTGGCTCTTTGCTATCCTTTTTTAGCTTAGAATTGAACACCAATAGATATAGTCTTAAAATTCAAAAAGGGTCTCCGCGAGCAAGTGGAGCCCCTTTTTATTAAACCCCATCCGCTTTTCAATGATACTAAATAATGCTGGTTGACATATCAGCACTAGCCATTGAAAAATGGTCAGCTGATGATTCTGAATTAAGCCAATCAATGGACAATTGGCTTGAAAGCACCGGCAAACAGCTCAAACTTAACGATTATGCAAAATCACTTGCATAAAGTCATATGACAAAAAGTTCATTACCTACTTTTTTCAAAAAAACGATGCATAGTAGGTAAAAATTAATGTATATCGAGTTAGGGACCCCTAACACTACCTACAATTTGATAAAAATCACGCAATAGTAGGTAATTCACAAAGTCGGTCTGACCCAATCAGCTCTAAAATATGCATTTTTACCGATGATTACCTACGATTCGGAAAAAAACCGTCTTAAGTAGGTAAAGTTAGGGGAGCCGAATATTCATCTTACCTACTACTGGTCAAAAATCAGAGAATAGTAGGTAATTTCAGCTCTGTAATTAGAAAAAGACGGCTCTTTCTTCACAAAGTCAGCAATCTTGAAGCCGTTAAATCGATTACCAGTAGGCTGCCGAAGAAATGCAATGAATAGGCGATTCTGAAACTGCCAGAGCTATTGTTAACCAACTTAAGGACGCCATGAACAGTGATCTTGACGCCGTTAAATCGATTACCAGTAGGCTGCCGAAGAAATGCAATGAATAGGCGATTCCGAAGTTGCCAGAGCTATTGTTAACCAACTTAAGGACGCCATGAACAGTGATCTTGACGCCGTTAAATCGATTACCAGTAGGCTGCCGAAGAAATGCAATGAATAGGCGATTCTGAAACTGCCAGAGCTATTGTTAACCAACTTAAGGACGCCATGAACAGTGATCTTGAAGCCGTTAAATCGATTACCAGTAGGCTGCTGAAGAAATACAATGAACAGGCGATTCTGAAGTTGCCAGAGCTATTGTTAACCAACTTAAGAACGCTATGAACAGTGAACTTGATGCCGTTAAACCGATTACCAGTAGGCTGCTGAAGAAATACAATGAACAGGCGATTCTGAAGTTGCTAGAGCTATTTTTAACCAACTTAAGGACGCTAAGAACAGTGATCTTGAGGCCGTTAAATCAATCATCAGTTGGCTGCCGAAGAAATGCAATGAACAGGCGATTCTGAAGTTGCCAGAGCTATTGTTAACCAACTTAAGAACGCTATGAACAGTGAACTTGATGCCGTTAAACCGATTATCAGTTGGCTGCCGAAGAAATGCAATGCTGAAGTCGGCACCAATCAATATCAGGGTTGTATTGACTGCTAACGATAAGAAGCGTTGGCAGAATGCCTAGTATTTGAAGATATAAGAAAAGAGCCCGCCAGTCAGCGAGCTCTTTTGATTTAAGGCTTGATTAATCTTTGCGCTTGTTTTGATTATCCTTGACGTGATTACGGATTGGATAGCTCAAGTAGATCGTGCTGGTCATAACGATTGGCAAGATGATTACCAAGATGATCAGACCAACGATTACCGTCATAGCAACTTCAATCAGCGTTGGAATGCCAGATGGAATCAAAGCAGCAAACGTACCACTCAAGATGATAGCGGCACTGATAACGACGGTCCCGATGATTGCACAGGCATAGTAGATTCGCTCGCCTGGCAGGTACTTGTTCTCGTCGATTTCACGATAACGCGTCATCAAGAAGATACTGTAGTCAACCCCTAAGGCAATCAGCATAATGAAGCTAAAGAATGGGGTATTCCAAGCCAGCATGCTGCGGTGCATGAAGATGCCGACCAGCCAGTGGTTGATTGACAGTGAGGAAATGTAGGCCAACAACAGCGAACCCAGAATGTAGACCGGCTGCAGCAGCGAATGCGTGATCAGCATCAGTGCAATGCCAATCCCGATCAGCATGATGGCAGCGGTCCGGACAAAGTCGCCGCTGGCCGTGTTCTTAATGTCGTTGATCCGTGAAGACTGACCGCCCATGGCAACCGTGGCATTGCTAAGGGCAGTGCCTTTCAATGACTTGCGAGCCATGTTGGAGATGTTTTCGGCATCTTTCGTGGCTTTTTCATCACTAGGGTTGGTATCAAAGACAATCGTAATCTTAGTGGTCTTACGGTTGGATGACATGTAGTTGTCGATTGCTGGCTTAAAGGTCTTGCTGTGCAGAACCGACTTAGGAATGTAGAAGGTCTCAGCAGCTGCTGACTTCTGCAGACCGGTCAGATAGCTTTGACCCTCGCCAAGTCCAGAGTTCAGCTGGTTAAGGCCGTTGGTGATCTGTGGTGAGCTTTGCGCCAGCTTGTTGATACCGGTGTTAAGCTGCAGACTGCCGGCACTAAGCTGTCCCATCCCGGCACTTAACTGTTGACTGCCAGAGTAGGCAGAGTTGATGCCGTTGCTCAACTGTGGCGATGCGGCTGCCAGCTTGTTGATGCCAGTGTTAAGCTGACCAAGTGCATTGGTGCCTTGACCAAGTGCGCTTTGAATCTGGTTGAGGCCGCTGGTTAACTGCTGCAGGGCTGAAACGGCACCTGGCAGAGCAACATTGGAGGCTTGAGCCAATTGAGCAACCTGAGTCTTTAGCGTTGCGACCTGCGTATTAAGGTTCTGCAGACTGGAAGCCGAACCGGCAACGTTTTGCAAGGAACCGGCCAATGATTTGTCGGCATTACCAGCTGTCTGCAGGTTTTGAGCCACGCTTTGCAGCTGACTGGCCAGCGCGCTGGTTTGACTGTTGGTTTGAGAAGCAATCTGGCTTTGAATGCCGCTAAGAATCTGCTGCATAGCTCCTTCCATCACGGCCTTTTGCTGATCGTTCAGGTTGGCTTGACTTTCAGCAGCCTTAAATTGAGTCATTACAGAATCAAGACTGGCTGAGCTGGAAGAACCGGTAGATCCTTGAATGCTCTTTAAGGTATTGCCCGCCTGTTCCAGCTGACTGCCAATGATTTGAGCCTGACTGGCAACGTTTTGCAGGTTGGATTGAATGCCAGTCGTATCAATTGAGGTACCAGCACTCTGCAGGGCACTGTTCAGCTGTTGGATCCCGCTATTGATCTGTGGCAGACCGCTTTCCAGCTGTTGAAGCTGTGAGGCATTGGCGCCAGTTAATTGAGAACTAAGCTGCTGACTCATCTGGTTCATGCCGTTGACCAGCTGCTGACTGCCGGCACTAAGCTGGTTTAAGCCATTGGTCATTTGATTGCCGCCAGAACTGAGCTGTGCCAGACCAGAAGTCAGTTGGTTGGCACCAGTAGCCGCGGAATTGATCCCGCTGTTCAGCTGGTTGGTACCAGTTGCGGCGGAGTTAAGGCCATTTGTCATCTGCTGACTGCCGGCGCTTAGTTTGCCAATCCCGTTACGAGCCGTTGAAACGCCGTTGTTAACGGTCTTCATCTGGCTGTTGACGTAAAGCTTCTTGATCTTGGAACCAGATGGCTGAGTAACGGAAGCCACGGTCTTAACGCCTTTGGTATGCTTGATCTGTTCCGTCAACTGGTCAATCAGCTTTAAGTCTTTTTCGTTGTCCAGCGTGTGGTTGGACTTGATATAAAGCGTGGCGGGCTCAGCCGTTCCTTTGGAGAAGTGCTTCTGAACGATCAGGAACCCTTGCTTGGATGGCGTTGAGTCAGCAATTTCTGCCGTGTCGTCATAATTCAGCTTGTTTTGATAAGTGAAGTAGAATGGCGACAGAGCAGCCAGGACCAAGACCAATGCAATAATTGGATGGGCCAGGGAATGCTTAGAAAGAAAACGCCAGAATGGACTTTCCGATTCACCGTTGAAGGTCTTAACCGGCCAGAACATGGTCTTACCCATTGTGGTCATAAAGAACATGTTCAGCGTCAGCAAGACAATCAGCAAAACGGCAACCCCAACGGCAACCCCGGCTGCGGATTTGTAAACTGAAAAACGGGCCAGACCCAGTGCCGAGAAACCGATCAAGATAGAAGAACCTGACATCAGGATCGTCTTGCCGGCATTCCACTGGGCGTTTTTGGCCGCCTCGAACTTATCCATGCCGTTTCCCAGATTAGCCTTGAAGCGGTCATAAAGCAGAATGTTGTAGTCGGTACCGATCCCAAACAAAACGATAACCATAAAGACTTGGGTAAAGTTACTGAATGGGAAATTAAAGTTCTTAACCAGGTTGGTAACGATTGAAAAGGCGGTAATGAACGAAACCCCAACCGTCAGCAGCGAGATCAATGGAACGATCGGTGACCGGAAGACCAGTACCAAGACGATGAAGATAAAGATAACCGAGATGACCTCAGTCTTTTTGATTCCTTCTTGGATGGCTCCCGAAAAGTCGTCTTGCAAGATGTCAGCGCCAGTAATATAGGTTCTGATGCCATCCGTCTTAACGGCTTTGGTAAGCTGCTTGTTGATATTGGAAACTGATTTCTTTTTAGAAACGTTTAACTGAACTAGTTCGGTAGTCTTGTCTTTTGAGATCAGGTTCTTCTTGGTAGCCGAGTTTTCATATGGGGTCAACATACTCTTGATGCCCAGTTCGGATTTGTGACGCTTCAGATAGCGAATCGTCTGGTTAACGTTTTTTTGATCCGATTTGGACATCGCACCGTCTTGATTGTTAAAAACGGCGACAACCTGATAGGTATTGTTTTGATGATGTCCCCAATGATTGCCAATCGTGCTGGCAACCTCACTTTGAACGTTGGCAGGCAGTGAGATTGTCGAGTGCTCACGCGTTAATTGATTGACGTTAGGCAGCATGAAGATCGAGATCACAACAATGAGAATCCACGCGATCAAGGATCCAACGTGGTTTTTAATAAATCGCATCTCAAAATTTCTCCTTACCTATTTATATAAAAAATAATGCACCAAAATTGCGGCTTGCATGTCCTAGGCTTTTTCAACGGGGTCAATCAGTCGAAAAAGCATTTGATGGTAGTTGACGGTCGCAACATTTTCATCTTCATCTTGGTAGAGTGGTGTCGTTTCAAGAAAAATATAGCCTAAAACCGCACCAATCAAGACGTGTGAAGAAATCAGCCGGTTGCCATCTACATCAACGACTTGATCGACCAGCTTGATCATTCGCTTGATTTCTTGATACATTGCCGAGTCGGTTGAAAAACGCTGGGCATGGTACAGGATCGCTGATAAAGAAGCATGGGCCAGTAAAAAATCACGAACGATATCCGCGAATTTTAAATAGGCCTTGGAACCGGAAAGACCGATAATGCCATCAACGACCTGCTGATACATTTGCTGCATCAGTCGAGCACCAGTCAGCGATACCATTTCTTCACGGTTGGCGACGTAGTTATAAAGCGATTGTGAGCGAATGTCGAGTGCTTTAGCCAGATTGGGCATGGTTAAAGCTTCAAGCCCTTGTTCATCGGCTAATTTTTCAGCAGTAGCAAGTACCTTTTCCCGATCAAGGGTTCGTCGCTTGGTCATGAAATCCCTCCTTTACTTTTTTTAACCAGAATAATATAACATTACTGAATGTAGATAACAATCTACACTCTGTAGTTTATTTGAGCGAGACGTTTCATTATGAGATGTATGTCGCAAATTATTCCATAATGACATAAAAAAAGACCTGCAACATTTGGCAAGTCTTAGGATAAGGGATGAGCAATATAGCGTAATTGATCGAAATCAAAGAAATAGGAAAGATTTTTTGATTGAACCAAATAGCGATCCTGACCAAGCGATTTTAAATAGCCGCGCACTTCAACCGGCTGGCCTGCAGCAGTTTTAGGCATCAGCTGCAGATAGACCAGCAGATGATCAGACAATGCTTTTTGGATAAACATTTTCCTTTGAAAAGCGGGCTGGGGATTTAATAAATCTGGAATAGGAGCGAACTCAATCGGCTCAAACAAATGGTGCAGACTTTGGGAGATAATTTTGGTACTACGATTAATAATTGACTGCCGCTGATTTTGCATGATCATTCCTCCGAACACTCGTTTGTGACTATAGTATACGAACAAGCGTTCAAAAAAGCAAGCAATAATTTCAATACAGCTTTTTATTTATTGAGATGAACGGGCCAAATGCCGGTAAATAAGGGACTGGCCGGCTTAGTTGATGTTGAGATGACCATTGCTGAAACAAGATGATCGACAGCCATATTAATAAAAAGAATCGCCGTAAGCATGGCCAGAAAAGATCGTTTCATCATCAAGGCGATATTTTTAAAATGCTCTGGCTGCCATCAAACAAATGCAGGCGCTTGTCAAAAGAATTCCTAATACAAGTCTTCTCTTAAGCACGAAGGATCATTCTCAATAGCAGCGAATGGTTTTGAGCTGTAATTCAAGCAATAGCAAGATCAGAATCCAGCTGCTGATTAGGCGGATCTTTAAATTTCCATTGAATTATGACCGAATTTATTGCAGAATATGGTATCATTAAACATTAAAAGAGCTATGAGAAAAGAAGGTATGGAAGCAATATGAGCAAGCGAGGAATGCTGATTGTTTTGTCTGGTCCATCAGGCGTAGGTAAAGGAACGGTTAGAAAAGCGCTGTTTAGTCAGCCCGGCAATGATTTTCAATACTCAGTCTCAATGACGACGCGGCAGCCACGGCCCGGCGAAGTCAACGGTAAGGACTATTTCTTTGTTTCAAAAGAGGAGTTTGAGCAGCACATTCGCGAAGGGCAGATGCTGGAATATGCCAAGTATGTTGACAATTATTACGGCACTCCTTTAAAATATATAAATGATACGCTAGACGAAGGTAAAGATGTCTTCTTGGAAATTGAAGTCAATGGTGCCATGCAGGTTCGCTCAAAATGTCCTGATGGCGTCTTCATCTTTCTTACGCCGCCGGATCTGATGGAGCTGCGCCAACGCTTGATCCATCGTGGTACCGACAGCATGGAAGTCATCAACAAACGAATCCACAAAGCTTTCGGCGAGATTCAAATGATGCAGAACTACGACTATGCCGTGGTTAATGATCAAGTTGACAATGCAGTCACCAAGATCAAAGACATTATTCGTTCCGAACGCTTGCGGGTACCTCGCGTAATGCCGGATTACCTTGAAATGTTAGGAGATTCAGAAAAATGATTCTTTTTCCATCAGTCGATGAATTGCTCAAGCGCGTTGACTCTCGCTACTCTCTGATTATGCTGGCAAGCAAGCGGGCTCACGAAATCGATAAGTACCGTGCTGATAAATGGCGTGCCGAAAATGCTGATCAGTCAAAGGACAATCACGCAGCCGAAGCATTGGCACAAGATCATCCATTGCTGCTGGATCATTACTACTCAACCAAGTCAGTCGGGATGGCGCTGGAAGAAATCGAAGCCGGCAAGGTAACGATTGATACTGATCATACGGAAGACTTGCAAGACTAGTTGCAGCTGCCAAAGAGCGACACCAGACAAAAGTTTTGGTGCTGCTCTTTTTATTTTTCATCAAGGAGGCAAACATGACGAAGATTGCGGTACATATGACAGGTGGGATTGCTGTCTATAAGGCAGTTGAAGTTGTTCGCGGCTTGCAGAAGCAGGGACATGAGGTTCGCGTGGCGATGACTCAAAATGCAGCCCGCTTTGTCGGCCCGGCAACTCTGGCGGCGCTAACCAAGCATCCCGTTTTAATCGATCAGTGGGCGGCGACTTTAAATGGTCAGGTGCCGCATATTGAACTGGCGGACTGGAGCGAGCTGGCCTTAGTGGTTCCGGCAACGGCCAATCTGTTGGCAAAAATGGCAGCAGGCCTGGCTGATGACGCGGTTTCAGCCACGCTTTTGGCAACCAGCGCGCCAAAGATCGTAGTCCCAGCCATGAACGTTCACATGTGGAACAATCCGGCTACACAAAGAAACGTTGCGCGGCTCAGACAAGATAACGTCATGGTAATGGATCCGGCAGCAGGCATGCTTGCAGAAGGATATGCCGGTAAGGGACGCATGCCGGAGCCAGCTGATATCATAAAACAGGTACAGGATTACTTAACCAATGGCCCCTTGAAAGGCAAGACGCTGGTAGTGACTGCTGGTGGTACCAGAGAGGCGCTTGATCCGGTTCGCTATCTAGGCAATCGTTCCTCTGGCAAAATGGGAATTGCAATTGCAAAAGCAGCGGCCAATGCAGGCGCACGGGTTGAATTGATCGTCGGCAGCGTTTCGGCTGAACTGCCGCATTCTGATCGCATTACGGTGACCCAGGCCCTTTCAACGAGCGCGATGGCGGCTGCCGTATCCGATAAGTTTCAAAATGCTGATGCCTTGATCATGGCGGCAGCGGTTGCGGACTTTCGGCCAGCTGTTTTGGCGGATCAAAAAATCAAAAAGCATGGTGATGGCACTTTGACTCTGCATTTGGTACCAACTGAAGATATTTTGGCAAAGATGGGCGCGCAAAAACGATCAGGTCAAGTAGTAATCGGCTTTGCAGCTGAGACCAATGATCTTTTGCAAAATGCCAATGCCAAGCTGCAAAAGAAAAATGCCGATGCAATCGTGGCTAACGACGTGTCTGATCCGGGAATCGGGTTTGGAACGGATGACAACGCCGTTACGATTCTGCGGCCAAACCAGGCACCGTTGAGATGGTCGCGCCAGTCTAAGATGATGATTGCCGAAAAAATCGTTGCTTTGACGGCCAAACTGCTGAAAGTGGGTGATTAAATGGCTGAACTGGCCCAGGTAATCGTTGACGTACCGACGATGCAGACTGACCAGCCATATACCTACGCGATTCCCAAACGCCTGGAAAGTCAGATTCAAGTCGGCATGCGCGTAATCGTACCATTTGGGCGGGGTAAGCGCGAGGTGCAGGGCTTTGTCGTTGGCATTGATCAACCGACGGAATATGATGGCACGCTCAAATCAATTATTGGGTTAATGGATCTGGTACCGGTCGTCAATACCGAACTGCTGCAACTGAGCCGTTGGATGGCCGATCAAACCTATGCATTCTGGATCTCGTGTTTGTATACGATGCTGCCCAATGCCTTAAAAGCCAAGAGTCATCGGGTGGTGCGCATAATCGATGAGGTTGATGAGCAGACAGCCCTGGATCTTTTTCAAGGAGCTGATGAGCTGGATTTTGAACGGTATCAAAACGATCCGCAAATCGTCAGCCAGCTGCTCAAACTTAAGCGGCAGGGCAAGGTCTCGTTTGAGTATCAGGTTGAGGACCGGGCCCGTGTCAAAAAAGAAACTGCCATTCAGCCCTTGATGTCGTTTGAACAATATGAAGATGAGCGAGTCGGCGTTCGGACCAACGCGCATGCTCAACAGCGGCTGCTTTCCTATCTGCAGCAGATTGACGGCCAAAAAGTCAAGCTTAAGCAGGCCGAACAGCAGTCGGGGCTGAAAGCTGGAACGTTTAACGTTGGCGAAAAGCGCGGCTGGCTCAAAAAAATCGCAGTGGAGACCTATCGAACGCCGGCTGGTATGATACCTGATGATCAGCATCTGGATTCACCATTGAAATTGAATCCGGATCAGCAGGCGGCCGTTGCCAAAATCGACCAGGCCATCGATCAAGCCCAAAATCAAACCTTTTTGCTGCAGGGAGTTACCGGGTCAGGCAAAACCGAAGTCTATCTGCAGGCAATGGCTGAAGCTTTAAAACAGGGGGAAACGGCCTTGATGCTGGTGCCGGAAATCTCTTTGACGCCACAGATGGTTAATCGGGTCCGGCGGCGGTTTGGTCAGCGCGTGGCCGTTTTGCACAGCAGTCTTTCGGATGGCGAGCGCTATGATGAATGGCGCCGAATTGAGCGTGGTGAGGCCCAGGTAGTGGTCGGCGCGCGATCGGCAGTGTTTGCCCCGCTTGAAGATCTGGGGCTGATCATTATGGATGAAGAACACGAAACCAGCTATAAGCAGGATGAAACGCCGCGCTATCATGCTCGTGACGTTGCCGCCTGGCGTGCTGAGTATCATCATGCGCCGCTGGTATTGGGATCAGCTACCCCTAGTCTGGAAAGTCGGGCGCGGGCACTGGCTGGCGTCTATCAGCTTTTGAGAATGCCAACGCGGGTCAATCAGCGGCCGTTGCCACCAGTAGAAGTCGTTGACATGCGGCCGGAAATGCAGCGCAATGGCGAGACCAATTTTTCAGATCGGCTGTTGAATCTATTGAACGAGCGGCTGCAAAAAGGCGAACAGAGTATTTTGATGCTGAATCGGCGCGGCTTTTCTTCATTTATTATGTGCCGAGACTGCGGCTTTGTTTTGAAGTGTCCCAACTGTGATATCTCGCTGACGCTGCACATGGACTCAAGAACGATGAAATGTCATTATTGTGGCCATGAGGAGCCGATTCCTTCAATCTGTCCGCAGTGTCAAGGCCGCCATATTCGCTACTATGGTACGGGAACCGAAAAAGTTGCGGCCGAGCTGCAGCAGCTGATGCCAAGCGCGCGTGTGATTCGCATGGATGTTGACACAACACGGCGCAAAGGGATGCATGCCAAGCTGCTGAAAGAATTTGGCGAACATCAGGCCGATATTTTGCTGGGTACGCAGATGATTGCCAAAGGACTGGACTTTCCCAACGTGACTCTGGTTGGGGTCTTGAATGCCGATACGGGATTGGACCTGCCAGACTTTCGGGCCAGTGAGCGGACGTTTGATCTGCTCAGTCAGGTCAGCGGTCGTGCCGGTCGTGCCGATAAGCCGGGAAACGTCGTGATTCAGACCTTTAATCCAGACAACTACGCGATTCGCTATGCGCAGCTGCATGATTATGAAGACTTCTTCAAGGCCGAGATGAACATTCGCTACCAGGCCGGCTATCCGCCTTATTACTACACCGTCCGCATCATGGCCAGCAATGAAGACGAACGCGCGGCTGCCAAGGCCATCTATGAAATCAGAAACCAGCTCAGTGTCAATCTGAGTAAAGAGACGGTCGTTTTAGGGCCTACGCCGCGGCCGATTGCTCGAATGAAAAACCGATACTATTATCAGATAATCGTTAAGTATAAGCATGATCCTAAGCTGCACGCGCTTTTAAAGGACGTCATGCGTCAAACGCAGGCCAAGAGCCGTCAAGATACCTTGGTCAGCATTGATCCGGAACCACAGTATTTTATGTAATCAAGAAAGGATTTGTTGTTATGTCAGTATCAGTCGTATTTATGGGAACGCCCCAGTTTGCCGTGCCGATTCTGCAGGCTTTGATTGATGATGAGGCCTATGACGTAAAGGCTGTCGTTACGCAGCCGGATCGTCGGGTTGGCCGCAAGCATGAACTGCGCGCGACACCAGTTAAGGAACTGGCCGTTAAGTATGGAATCGAGGTTCTGCAGCCCGAAAAGCTGAGCGGCAGTCCCGAAATGCAGCGCGTGATCGACCTGGCGCCTGATTTTGAGATTACCGCGGCGTTTGGTCAGTTTTTGCCCGTCAAGATGCTTGAAGCGGCTAAAATCGCGGCCATCAACGTTCACGGCTCGCTGCTGCCTAAATATCGCGGCGGCGCGCCGATTCAATACTCAATCATCAATGGCGATCAAGAAACCGGCGTCACGATCATGTACATGGTCAAGGCAATGGACGCCGGCGACATTATTGCGCAAAAGGCAATTCCGATCACCAAACAGGATGACAGCGGCACGATGTTTGAAAAATTGAGCCTGCTGGGCCGCGACCTTTTGATGGATACGCTGCCTAAAATGATTACCGGCGACGTAAAGCCAGTCAAGCAGGATCCTGAAAAAGTCGTCTTTTCGCCGAATATTACCAGCGAGCAGGAACGCATTGACTATCGCCTGCCAGCTGACCGGATTGACGACAAGGTGCGCGGCTTGCGGCCATTCCCAATTGGCAACATGATTATTGACGGCCTGCAGACTAAGATCTACGACGTCACGCCATTGGATGAAAAAACGAATCTGGCACCGGGACAGGTCGTACGCGTTGAAAAGCATGCTTTGATTCTGGCTGCTGGCGATCATACGACTTATCGGATCAATCGGCTCAAGCCTAAGGGCAAACGCGAAATGGACATCACTTCTTATCTGAATGGTCATCAAAATCTAAAGCAAGGAGTTCAGGCAATCACCGATGAAGAATAAGCAAATCAATACCGCACGCGGCGCTGCCTTAAAAACGCTTGATCAGGTATTGCAGAATGGCGCCTACTCCAATCTGCAGCTGAATCAGAATCTCAAGAGCAGCCAGTTGAGCGAAGTCGACAAGCGCTTGGCTACCAACCTGGTCTACGGCGTCTTGCAGCACAAGCTAACCCTGGAATACTGGATGGCACCTTTTATTAAGGGTAAAAAGATCGAAAGCTGGGTCAAAACGCTGCTTTTAATGTCGATCTATCAATATCGCTACTTGGATCGCGTGCCTGACTGGGCGGTAACCAATGAGTCGATCGAACTGGCTAAGCAGCTTGGCAATCCGGGAACCCGTCGTTTTGTGACCGGCGTTTTGCATGCCGTTTTGCGTCAGGGGCTGGGGGATGTTAACGCCATCAAGGATCCAATCAAGCGGCGTTCAGTCGAGTTCAGTCTGCCGCAATGGCTGGTTGAGGAATTGATCAAACAATATGGTCAGCCGACTGCCGATGCAATTTTTAGGGCCGTTAACGAACCAGCTCGCGTATCGCTGCGGGTAAATGAGGCCAAGACGACTATTCCCCAGGCAATTGCCATTTTAAAAGAGCAGGGCGTTGAAGTTGAGCCTAGTCAGGTTGCCAAGACCGGTCTGGTGGTCAAAAGCGGCGATGTCGTCAATACAGACGCGTTTATGCAGGGATTGGTCACGATTCAAGACGAAAGCGCCATGCTGGCAGTAGAAAGCATGGCGGTTAACCCAGCAGATCAGGTTTTGGATGCCTGTGCCGCGCCGGGAGGAAAAACCGTCCAGATTGCGGCCGCCTTGGATAAAAAACAGGGTGGCAGCGTTACGGCCCTAGACATTCATGCTCATAAGATCAAATTAATTGAAAAAAATGCTCAGCGGCTCGGGGTAGCTGATCGCGTCCATGCCTGCCAGCTGGATGCACGCAAGGCGGATGAAAAGTTTGAGGATGGTCAGTTTGATAAGATTTTAGTTGACGCGCCCTGCAGCGGAATTGGCCTTTTGCGCCGCAAGCCCGAGATTCGCTATGATAAAAAACTCAGTGACAGTCAAAACCTGCATAAAATTCAGCTGGCAATTTTAAATGCAGTTGCCCCAAAACTAAAAAAAGGCGGTATAATGACGTATAGTACGTGCACGATTTTGCAGCAGGAAAATGATGGTACCGTGCAGGCCTTTTTAGCCGCGCATCCTGAATTCAGACTGCTAAAGACGCAAACGGCGCGTACTTTGAAAAACGCGCGAACGGGGGCAACCTTGACGATTTTGCCAAGCGATTATGGTTCTGATGGATTCTTTATCAGCAACCTCCAACGTTTGTAGAAGGGAACATAGACCCATGGAAACAGCCTATCAATCAGATATTGGACAACAACGATCTGAAAATCAAGATCGCGTCGATAGTTTTACCACGGATGCCGGAATGCAGCTGGATTTAGTTGCGGATGGCATTGGTGGCAATCGTGGCGGGGATGTTGCCGCTCAAACAACCGTTCAGGCTCTCGGTCAGCGCTTCTTAAAGTCTGCGCCCAATGATGAGGCAGCTGCTAAACAGTGGCTTGCCGATCAGGTGCAGCAGGTCAATGATCAAATTATTGACGAATCACGCAAGAATAAAAATTATCAGGGAATGGGGACCACTTTGGTAGCCGCCATTTTCTTTAATGATCGGCAAAAAATCGTAATTGCCAATATCGGCGACAGTCGTGGCTATATCATGCATCAAAACGTCTTGACACAAGTCACGGTTGATCATTCCTTGGTAAATGAGTTAGTCAAGAACGGCGATCTAACCGAACAGGAAGCCGCCGTGTCACCACAGAACAATATTATAACCCGGGCAATTGGAATCTCGCATGACGCGCAGATTGATGTCAACGTTTTTCCATTTGAACCGGGAGATCAATTGCTAATGTGCTCGGATGGCCTGTCCAAAACTGTTGATAAGCAGGAATTGACCCAAGTGCTGCAAAGCGATGCACCGCTGAAGGACAAGTGCAGCGTTTTGGTTGAAAAAGCCAATGCAGCTGGTGGTCCGGACAATATCACCGTTCTGATCAGCCAAAATGATCAGGAGAGATAAAATCAATGAAACCCGGATATGAGCTTAATCACCGGTATAAAATAATCGAATCGCTGGGTGAGGGCGGCATGGCCAATGTCTACCTGGCTCACGATCTGGTGCTGGATCGCGATGTTTCGGTCAAGCTGCTGCGCTTGGACCTGCGCGATGATCCGAGTACCAAACGCCGCTTTGAACGAGAAGCCATGGCAGCCACTCAGCTTAACGATCCTCATATCGTTGGCATTTATGATGTTGGCGAAGAGCATGGCGTTCAATACATGGTAATGGAATACGTTAAGGGTACCGACTTGAAAACCTATATTCATGATCACTATCCGATTCCCTTGCCGCAAGTCATCGATATTATGGAACAGGTTTTGTCGGCAGTGCAGACGGCCCATGCGAACGGCATTATTCACCGCGACTTAAAGCCGCAGAACATTTTGATCGATGAGAATAAAAACATTAAGATTACGGATTTTGGGATTGCCATGGCGGCTTCGCAAAATTCAATGACGCAAACCAATAGTCTGTTGGGATCGGTTCACTACCTTTCTCCCGAACAGGCGCGCGGCAGCATTGCTACGCCGCAGTCTGATATCTACTCTTTAGGAATCATCCTATTTGAACTGCTGACTGGTCAAGTGCCTTTTGAAGGTGAGACAGCAGTTTCGATTGCTTTAAAACACTTTCGCGATGAGATTCCGTCAGTGCGCAAATTCAATCCGCAGATTCCGCAGCCGTTGGAAAACGTGGTCTATCGTGCGACTGCCAAACACCCTTGTGACCGATATCACGATGTGGCGGCGATGGCGGCTGATCTGCAGACCGCGCTGGACCCATCACGAGCTGATGAACCTAAATTCGTAGTTGGTCAGCGTTCCAGCAACGAAGAAACCAAAGTATTGGATCTGGATGCAATTAAAGAGGCTGCCAATCTTGATGAAAACAGCGATGAAAAGATTGACGACGACACCAAACAACTGACGGCAACGCGACAAAGCCGTATGAAACGCTCTATTCAGCGCCACCCAATTCGCAAGTGGGCGGTTATTTTAGTGCTGCTGGTCGCGGCAATCGGAATTGGTACCGGTCTTTACATGCATCGCTCGGTCAGTGTTCCTGACGTCGAGGGACTGACGACGGCACAGGCAGAAAAGAAACTGCAGGCAAATCATCTGCGCTTAGGCAACGTTACCGAAAAAAACAGTCAGACCGTAGCTAAAAATCATGTCGTCAAAGTTGCCGGCAATCAGCATCGTGCACATGCCGGCCAGTCGATCGACCTGGTTGTCAGCCGCGGCGTTAAGACATGGAAGATGGCTGATTACGTTGGCGACAGCTATTCTGACACGGCTGATGAGCTGCGCGATAAAGGCTTCGTCGTTAAGCAGACCAAAAAATATTCCGATACCGTTGCAACGGGGAAGGTCATTAAACAAAGCGTCAATGCCGGCACAACGATCAATCCCAGCCAGCAGACGGTCACGCTGACGGTTAGCGCCGGCAAGAAACAGGTCACGATTCCAAGCTTTAAAGGCAAGGATGTCAGTGAAGTGCAGGATTTTGCCAATAAGCACCAGCTGCAGCTGACGACAACGCAAAAAAATTCAACAACCGTCGCTACCAATCATGTAATCCAGCAAACGCCTAAAGCAGGCAGCAAGCTGACGCATGGTGATACCTTAACCGTTCAGATTGCCAGCAATTCCAATGAGTTAAGAACGACCAATATTCAAATCAACATTCCGTTTGATGGTAATGGTGGCAAGAAGGAAAACCGAGTACAGGTATATATTCGCGATGCCTATCATAACCTGACGATGGAATATGAGGATATTACCATCAATCAAGAAACGACGATTAACGTACCATTTACGCTGCGTAATGGTCAAACTGGCGCCTATCGAGTAATTCGCAATGGTCAGACCATTATGAGCGCGACGAATATTACAGGATAAGTTGAGGTGTAAAGTGCAACAAGGAATCATCCAGCAATCGCTCAGCGGCTTTTTTGACGTGCTTTGTGACGGCGCGGTTTATCGTACGCGCGGCCGGGGCAACTTTCGTAAGCGCGGCATTAAGCCGATCGTTGGCGATCAAGTAGAATTTGAAGACGGCTATCTGCTCAAGGTGCTGCCCCGTAAAAATCAGCTGCGGCGGCCGCCAGTAGCCAACGTCGATCAGGCAGTCGTCGTTACGGCCGCCAAACAGCCCAAGTTTTCCAGCAATTTATTGGATCGTCAGCTGATTGCACTGGAAAAACAAGCTATTGAACCAATCATCTATTTTTCTAAGACGGATCTGCTAAACGATGATGAATGGCAGAATCTGCAGCCGATCTTAGCTGGCTATCGGGCAATCGGCTACGCAGTAATTGCGCAGCGGCCGCCGTTTGGTCAAACAACACTGGATCAGCTTCAACAGCTGCTCAGTCATCATATCGTTACGATGATGGGGCAGACTGGGGCTGGCAAGTCAACGCTGCTGAATCATCTGGCGCCTGAATTAAATCTGGCAACTGGTGAGGTCTCACAGGCTCTAAAACGCGGACGGCATACTACGCGTAAAGTCAGTCTGATGACGATTGGCGAGGCCTTGATTGCCGATACGCCTGGCTTTTCGTCATATGAGGATTTTGATATGGACGTGACGGAGCTTTCAAAATTATTTCCAGAAATGCGTCAGTTGGCCCCAGAATGCAAATTTCGCGGCTGTCTGCATCTAAAAGAACCTGGCTGTGCCGTGAAGAACGCCGTCGAGCATGGTACAATAATGAAGAGTCGGTATGACAATTACGTTCAGTTTAATGAACTGATTGTCAGCCAAAAACCAAACTATTGAATTGAAACGAGGGAAAAAGATTATGATTAAAGTAGCACCATCGATTTTGAGCGCAGACTACATGAATCTTGAAAAGGACATTAAGCTGGTTGACCAGGCTGGTGCTGAAGAACTGCACATTGACGTGATGGATGGCACGTTTGTTCCAAGCATTTCCTATGGCCCAGGCTTTGTAAAGGCAATTCGTCAAATCACTGACATGTACCTGGACGTTCACATGATGGTTCAAAACCCTGAACACCTGATTCCAGCAATGGCAGAAGCAGGTGCCGACAACATTGGCGTTCACGTTGAAGCAACGCCGCACATTCACCGTGCTCTGCAGCTGATCAAGAACGCGGGCAAGGATGCTGAAGTCGTGATCAACCCAGGGACGCCGGTTGAAATGATCAAGCCGGTTCTGCACATGGTTGACCAAGTATTGGTAATGACCGTTAACCCTGGCTTTGGCGGTCAAAAATTCCTGCCAGAAACGGTTGCCAAGATTGCTGAATTGGATGCAATCAAGAAAGCTAACGGCTATGACTTTGACATTGAAATCGATGGCGGGATCAACAATGAAACGGTTGTTGACTGCTACAAGGCTGGCGCAACGGTTGCGGTTGCCGGTTCATACGTCTACAATGCCGAAGACCCACTGGCTCGCATTCAAGCACTGCGCGACGCTACTAAGTAATCAGATTAATTAGGTTAAAAACGTGACGAAGCGATTCGTCACGTTTTTTGAGAGGCTGCTTATGAATGAAAAGATCAACATTATGGTTGGCGGGCCAGAAGCGCTGATTCCTTATGATCAAGTTGCTGATCATCGCTCTGAGACTTGGCTGGGCGTTGATTTAGGAGCAACCAGACTGCTTGAGCATGGTATTGTTCCCGAATATGCTGCTGGCGACTTTGATTCCAGCACGCCTGAGCAATTGGCGCGAGTCAAAGCGGCGGTCCAAAAAGTAGATATCTATCCGCCAGAAAAAGACTATACCGATACTCAGATCGGTATTTTACTGGCAATGAAATATTACCAGCCGGCTTCAATCACGATCTGGGGTACAACGGGTGGCCGCCTGGATCAGCTGCTGGCCAACCTGTACACGCCATTGATGGAGCCATACCGTAAGTACCTGGCGAAGATTCATCTGGTTGATCGTCAGAATACGGTTGATTTTTATGAACCGGGCAGCTATGAGATTTATAAGGTGCCCGAGATGCCGTATCTGGCTTTTGTCAATCTGACGCCGGTAACTGGTTTGACCCTGCCTGATGAAAAGTACAATCTGGATCATTTTGACAGCCCGCTGCCCATTTCTTGGTCCAGTAATGAGTTTGTCGGGACGATCAATCATTTTTCTTTTGACAGTGGGGTCGTGGCTGTTATTCAAAGCCGTGATGTCCATTCACAGGGACCTTTCAAGGGTGTCAAGTGAAAATACTTGAAAGAAAACTATTGCATTGAAAGCCCCCCTATGGTAAATTATTTAGGTGAGTTACAGCGCGCATCTCAGCGCGGAGAAAATAACTGATGAGGAGAGGAGGGTTCCACATGGCTAAGGATTTCATGACCGGTAAGCGGACGCGCTTCGGCAACAAGCGTTCACACGCCCTTAACTCAAGTCGTCGTACCTGGAAGCCAAACCTGCAAAAGGTTACCATTTTGGTAAATGGCAAGCCAAAGAAGGTTTACGTTTCAGCACGTACCCTGAAGTCGGGTAAAGTGACTCGGGTTTAGTCCAAAGAAATAGGCTGTCCGCCTTGCGGGCGGCTTATTTTTTTGCCGATTGGTTTAAGCAATGCGGGCTAATTTGCTTTTTGACATTGCTGTGCTATGGTAAGATGATAGAGATATCAACTTGATGACAAACGATTAAGGGAGGCCATTGAAGATGGCAGTTAAGATTAAAACAAAGTCTGGCACGATCGATATTGCTAATGATGTGATCTCAACGGTCGTAGGCGGCGCCGCTACCGACAACTATGGCGTAGTAGGGATGGCCAGTCGCAATCCATTAAAAGATGGCGTCAACCAGATCCTGCGGCATGACAGCTACAGCAAGGGCGTTGTTGTTCGTCAGCAAGACAATGGCGTTTCCGTTGACGTTAATATCATTGTTGGCTATGGCACGAAGATTTCAGAAGTGTCTAAGAGCGTCCAAGAAAAGGTCAAGTACAACCTCGAATCCATGCTGGGCGTCACGGCCAATGCGGTCAATGTATACGTTCAAGGCGTTCGCGTTTTGGGCGATGATTAAGACGTGCCACGGGAGGAATTGATTTTGACAGTTACCAAGATTACTAATCTCGAATTTGGCAAGATGGTTCAGGCGGCAGCCGCCAAACTGAACGCTCAAGCCGAATTCATTAATTCGTTAAATGTATTCCCGGTTCCAGATGGCGACACGGGAACCAACATGAGTATGTCAATGGCCAGCGGTGCCAAGTATGAGCGTGAAGCTACCAGTACCGGTGTTGGCGATTTGGCACAGGCACTGGCTAAAGGTCTTTTAATGGGTGCCCGGGGCAATTCCGGCGTTATCCTGTCGCAGATTTTCCGTGGTTTTGCCAAGGGCTGTGCCGATAAGCAGGAATTGTCAGCCAAAGATTTTGTTGACGCCTATGCCAATGGTGCTCAAACGGCCTACAAGGCAGTTATGAAGCCAACGGAAGGGACGATTCTGACGGTTGTTCGCGAATCGGCTCAAGCTGGCTTAAATGAGGTCAAGGCTGGGAATGACGATCTGGTTGACATTATGGAAAAAATCTACAATGCCAGTGAAGAAGCCTTGAAAAAGACGCCGGACCTGCTGCCGGTGCTCAAGGAAGTCGGTGTGGTTGATTCTGGTGGTCAAGGGCTGGTGTTTGTTTTGCAGGCCTTTTATGAATCATTAAGCGGCAAGGTTGCGGAAAACGACCTGGTTAAGCCGGATAATGCTCAAATCGATGAAATGATCAATGCCAAGCACCATCAAAGTGCACAGGGTAAGCTGGATCCGAATGACATCAAGTACGGCTACTGCACGCAGATGATGGTTCGAATTGGCCGTGGCAAGCAGGTAACGCAAAAATTTGACTATGACACCTTCTATAACTACCTGGCCAAGCTGGGCGACAGTCTGTTGGTCATTAATGACGATGAGGTTGTCAAGGTTCACGTTCATACTGAATTCCCAGGCAAGGTGCTTTCATGGGGTCAGCAGTTTGGTGATCTGCAGACGGTCAAGGTTGACAATATGCGTTGGCAGCAAGAAGAGATCATGGAAAAGGACGAAGGCGAGCCGACACCGCTTGAAAAGGCCAAGGAAGCCGAAAAGCCAGCTCTGGATACAGCAGTGATTGCCGTAGCCTCTGGCGATGGGATTGCCAAGCTGCTGGAAAGTCTTGGCGTAACCCATGTGATCAACGGTGGTCAGACCATGAATCCAAGCATTCAAGAAATTGCCGAGGCCATCAACGAAAGCGGTGCTAAGCAGGCCTTGGTATTGCCTGATAATGGCAACATCTTTATGGCTGCCGATCAAGCTGCCGAAGTTGCCGACATTCCAACTAAGGTCGTTCATGCCAAGACGATTGCGCAAGGCATGAGCGCAATGCTGGAATTCAATCCAGAAGCTGACCTGGCAGAAAACCAGGCCAACATGGAAGGCAATCTGGATATGGTTAAGAGCGGCGAGGTTACCAACGCGGTTCGTGATACGACGATTGATGGTCAAACGATCAAGAAAGATGATTTCATGGGAATCGTGGATGGCAAGATCGTCAATACGGCGGCTGATGTTAAAACGGCAGCAATCGAAATGGTTAAGCAGATGCTGGATGAAGACAGCGAGATCGTTACGATTCTTTATGGGGTCGATGGCGATAAAGAAACTGCTGAAGCCATCAAGGAAGCTATTTTGGCCGTTGATGACGAATTAGACGTTCAGATCTATGATGGTGGTCAGCCGGTCTACCCATACCTGATTTCGGTTGAATAATTATCAGCGCTGAATTGGCGTAATCAAGTCGTGTCGTCAGCAGGCGATGCGGCTTTTTTTACCAGCATTAAAAGGGGGCGTTCGTTTGAAAAGTCTGCAGGATCCAGTTGGCTGCCTAAAAGGGGTTGGCCCGAAAACGGTTGAGGCACTGGCGACTTTAGACATTAAAACGGTTGAGGATCTATTGACGTACTTTCCTTCACGCTATGATGACTTTGCCCCGACTGATCTGAGTGCTGCCAAGGATCGTCAAAAAGTAACGGTGCATGGGACAGTTAGCTCGGAACCGGTTTTGACGCGGTACGGCTATCGGCGCAACCGCTTGAGCTTTCGGCTGTTGGTTGATCGCAACGTTGTCTTGACGACTTTTTTCAATCAGCCATATTTAAAAAACAGTATTATCCTAAATACCCATGTTACCGTGCAGGGAAAATGGGATGCCGCGCGTCAGCAGATTCTGGGAAGCAAATTGTTTACGCAGAATCAAGAGCGTGAATTGGGCGCGATCTATCCAGCCAACAAGCATGTTTCACAAAAAACACTGCGTAAGTTGATCAAACAGGCCTATGATCAATATAAAGACGTCATTGCAACGCTGCTGCCGATTTCGCTGCGCCAGCGCTATCAGCTGATGGAGCGCCGTGAAATGATCAAGCAGATGCATTGGCCAACCACGCCTTTTGTTGCCAAGCAGGCGCAAAAAACAGCTGCCTACGAAGAATTCTTCTTGTTTCAGCTGAGACTGCAGGCAATTCGACGGGCGCACCGGCAAGACGATGGCAATCAGATTCTGTATAACAATCAGGAACTCAAGGAATTTATCAAAACGATTCCCTTTGAGCTGACTGACGCACAGAAACGCTCGGTCAATGAGATCTGCCGCGACCTGCGCGCGCCTTACCAGATGAACCGTCTCTTACAAGGCGACGTGGGGTCAGGCAAAACAATCGTCGCCGCGCTGGCAATTGCAGCCACGGTTAATGCCGGCTACCAGGCTGCTTTGATGGCGCCAACCGAGATTTTGGCGGCCCAGCATGCTGCCAAACTGACCGATATTTTTGAAGGCACGCATGTCAGCGTCGGTCTTTTAACCGGGTCAATGACCGCAAAGCAGCATAAGCAGCTGCTTAATGAGATTAAAGCGGGAACCATTAATCTGGTTGTTGGTACGCATGCTTTGATTCAAGACAAGGTTGATTATGCCAATCTGGGGCTGGCGATTATTGATGAGCAGCACCGGTTTGGGGTTCGTCAACGGCAGCTGCTGCGCGAAAAAGGCGAGAATCCGGATGTCTTGGCAATGACGGCCACGCCGATTCCACGGACGCTGGCAATTACAACCTATGGCGAGATGGACGTTTCAATCATTGACCAGTTGCCAGCTGGCCGCAAGCCGATTGAGACGCGTTGGCTGCGGGAAAATCAGAGCGGAGCCGCGCTGTCGTTTTTAAAAGAACAGCTGGCAGACGGCGCGCAGGTTTATGTAGTCAGCCCATTGATTGAACAGTCGGAATCAATCGATGTAAAAAATGCGACCGACCTCTATGAAAAATTTGCCGAATATTTCGCGCCCGACTACCGAGTTGGACTGCTGCATGGTCGGATGAGCAGTGATGAAAAAGCAGCGGTTATGCAGCAGTTTAAGGACAATCAGCTGCAGGTACTGGTGGCAACGACCGTCATTGAAGTCGGTGTCGACAATCCAAATGCCACGGTCATGCTGATCTATGACGCGGATCGTTTTGGGCTGGCCCAGCTGCATCAATTGCGCGGTCGTGTCGGGCGTGGACAGCGGCAGAGCTATTGTCTGCTGATTGCTGATCCAAAAACTGAGGATGGTCAGGCCCGGATGCAGACCATGACCGAAACGACAGATGGTTTTGCCGTTGCTCAGCGCGACTTGGAGCTTAGAGGTTCAGGCGATGTCTTAGGAACCAACCAGTCAGGCTTACCGCAGTTTAAAGTCGGCGATCCAATTGGGGACTTGAAGATGCTGCAGACGGCGCGGGCTGACGCAGGCGCGCTCTTGGCTGCACCGCATTGGGATGAAAAAGATGAAAATCAGCCGCTGGTACTGTATTTAAAACGTCACCAGCTGGAAACGCACTTTGATTAAGGAGAAGAGAAAATGATTAAAATTGCCGTAGATGCCATGGGCGGCGACCACGCACCCCAGGCAATCGTTGCTGGAGTTGAAGCAGCCCGTGATCAGTATGCCGATTTGGAATTCGATCTGTACGGAGATCCGCAAAAAGTTGAACCGCTGATTAAGAATCAGACGCGGCTGCATTTGGTAAAAACCACTGAAGAAATCGAAATGGGCGAAGAACCAGTCAAGGCCATTCGCCGCAAAAAGGATTCCTCGATCGTACGGGCCGCGCAAGCCGTTAAGGAAGGGCAGGCCGATGCCTTCTTTTCAGCTGGCAATACCGGCGCGATCCTGGCAGCGGGCCTGCTGATCGTCGGCCGCATTAAGGGAATCGATCGGCCAGGTCTGACCAGCGTTTTGCCGATTGCGGAGCCAGGCAGCTCACGGCACAGTTTTGTCTACTTGGATTGTGGCGCTAATGCCGAGGCCAAGGAGCGCAATCTGGTTCAGTATGCTCATTTGGGCCGTTTCTATGCCGAAAGCGTGCTGGGAATCGAAAATCCACGGGTGGCACTGCTCAACAACGGTGCAGAAGAAGACAAGGGCGACCGGCTGCATAAAGAAGTTCACCAGCTGCTTAAGGCTGAAGACAATCTGAATTTTATCGGCAACGTGGAAGCCGGCGACTTGCTGGTTGGCAAGGCCGATGTCGTAGTCAGCGACGGCTGGACGGCCAACGCGGCACTGAAGGCTACTGAAGGCACTGCCAAGATGTTTTTGAAGCTGATCAAAAACGGGATCTTAAATGGCGGTCTGCGGGCCAAGATCGGCTACCTGTTCTTAAAGCCCGTCTTTAAAAACATTGCCAAGCAGATGAGCACTTCGACCTATGGCGGGGCCGTACTGCTTGGCTTGAAGGCACCAGTCGTTAAGACGCATGGCTCTGCTGATGCCGTTGCGGTCAAGAATACGATTGGCCAGATTCGCACCATGATCCAGACCGGCATTATAAAAGAAGCCGTTGACTACTTCAGTCCCGAGGAAAACATGGACAATCAGCCGAAAAACTAATACAATAGGAAAAGTTAGTTCAAAATAAAATTGTGAGGTAGAACAGACGATGGATAAAAAGGAAATCTTTGACAAGGTCTCATCAATCGTAGCCGATCACTTTGACATTGACCGGGCTAAGATTACGGAAGACCTGAACTTAAAGACCGACCTGGATGCCGATTCCATCGACTTTGTAGAATTCGTTCTGGAAGTCGAAGATACTTTTGGTGCTGAAATCGAAGACAGCGAAGCCGAAAAGCTCAGCACGATCGGTGAAGTGGTTGATTACATCGCTGCCCATCAACAGGACAAAAAATAAGCAAAATCACCGGGACCGCGATGAAGCATTACTTTGTCGGCGGTCTTTTTTTCAATGGAAATTACACGAAAGGAAGTTTTTCTCATTAAAGAACTAGAAGACTATCTTGCCAAAGAGTTTGGCATTCATTTCAATAATCCGGATCTTTTAGCAGAGGCCTTTACGCAGGCATCATACGTCAATGAGCATCCGCACCAGGGACTGAAATACTATGAGCGGATCGAGTTTTTGGGTGATGCAGTTTTGCAGCTGTTTGTTTCGGAATATATCTATAAGCGTTTTCCCGAGCTGCCGCAGGGTAAATTGACGCGACTGCGGGCAGCAATGGTGTGCGAGGACAGTTTTTCCAAGTTTGCCAAGGAATGTCACTTTGATCAATATATTCGTCTGGGGCATGGTGAGGAAATGGCCGGCGCTCGGCAGCGGGCCAGTCTGCTGTGTGACATTTTCGAAGCTTTTATTGGTGCTTTGTATCTGGATCAGGGTCGCGATGCCGTGGAAAAGTTCATTCACCGCGTCATCTTCCCGAAACTGGATATGGGTTGGTTTGACCACGCCGTTGATGCCAAGACCAGTCTGCAGGAATTCTTGCAGCGCAACGGGGATGTCGATATTGAATACCATCTCCTCAGCGAAGCCGGTACTGAAAACGATCCGCAGTTTAAAGTCAGCGTCAGCGTAAATGGCGAACCGATTGCTCAAGGGATCGGCAGCTCAAAGAAGCACGCTGAAATGCAGGCGGCACAGGCAGCTTTGAATCAGCTGCGCAAAAATAACTAAAAGGCAGGGAATCCCGATGCGCTTATTGTCGCTAACGTTGGATGGCTTTAAGTCATTTGCCCAACCAACAACAATTGAATTTCGTCCGGGAATGACCGGGATCATTGGCCCCAATGGCAGTGGGAAGTCAAATATCATCGAGGCCATTCGCTGGGTTTTGGGTGAGCAGTCAGCCAAAACTCTGCGTGGTAATAAAATGGCGGATGTCATCTTTAATGGTTCTGAAGACCGTGCGCCACTAAATCGGGCACTGGTTTCGATTGCCTTTGACAACAGTGATCATTATCTGAACAGTGATTTTTCCGAGCTCAAGATCACGCGCAAGCTGTATCGAAATGGCGACAGCGAATATTTGATCAACAGTCAGCAGGTTCGCTTAAGAGATATTGTTGATCTGTTTGTTGACTCTGGTGTTGGTCGCGAGTCGTTCTCCGTGATCTCACAAGGCCGGATTGCCGAGATTTTTAATGGCAAGCCCGCTGATCGCCGTGCCATTATTGAAACGGCCGCCGGAGTATCAAAATATAAACAAAATAAGGCAACTGCTGAAAAACGCCTGGATACGACGCGAGAAAACCTCAACCGAGTCAATGACATCGTTGCCGAGCTGGAAGATCAGCTGGAGCCTTTAGCCGAGCAGAGTGCATTGGCCCAAGACTATCTGGAGCAAAAAGGCAAGTTTGATCTGCTGGACAAGACCAGGACCGTCCGTGAGCTGGATTCGAATCAAGCTGCGCTAAAACAAATCGTTGCCAAGCAGGAAAAAGCACAGGCAATGGCGGCTGAATATGACGAACAGGCTAAGGAAGCTGCTCAAACATTGGCCCAGCAGCAGGCTCAGCAAAAACGGCTGTTAGTCGTCAAAGATGAGCTGCAGCAAAAGATTCTGGATGCCACGACGATCATTGGCAAGCTTAACAGCAAACAGTCGCTGTCCTCTGTCAGACTTGAACAGCGCGAAAATGAAAAACAGCGCCTGCTTGCCCGGCAAAAAGAGCTTAAACAGCAGCTGGCGGCAACTGAAGAAGCACTCATGCAGCAGGATCAGGCAATTGCCGATCAGCAGCAGGCAATCAAGGAACACCAAAAAGCGCTCAATGAAGCCAAATCGCAAAGTGCGGAACAGCGCGCGCAGCAGCTGGCTCAAGAACTGGAATCAATGCGTGATCAGCAGGTTGATCTGATGCAGAAACAGGCTGCGGCTCATAACCAGCAGACGTTTTTGCAGCGCAGCCATGAACAGGCACTCAATCAGTATCAGCAGCACAGCGATGAACTGAAAAACGTGCGGGAACGCCTGGAAAATGCCCAGCAGAATGCTGATCAGCAGGCCCAGCTCGTGATTGCCGCTCAAAAAGAACAGCAAGTCAAAACCCAGCAGCTTGATCAGGAAAAAGCTCAGCAGGCCCAGCTGCAAACGCAGTATGAACAGGTTCAGCAGAGTTGGTATCAAGCGCTGGGGGATGTGCGCTCGTGTCAAAACCGCGTGAAAAACTATCAGGCAATGGCTGCCGACTATACCGGCTATTACAGCGGCGTGCAGAACGTCTTAAAACAGCGCCGTCAGTTCAACGGTTTGTACGGTCCAGTCAGTGAGCTGATCAAGGTGCCGCAAGCCTATACGACAGCACTGGAAACGGTTCTGGGCGGTCAGCTCCAGCATTTGGTGGTGGCGACTCAAAACGATGGTAAGCAGATTATCAACTATCTGGTTCGTCAGCGCGGCGGTCGGGCAACGATTCTGCCATTGGATACGCTGCGCGGCGGCTATCAGCCTCGCAATCTGGCACGCCTGCGCACGCTGCCTGGCTTCGTCGGTCGTGCCAGTGAGCTGATTCAATATGATCCACGCTTTCAAGTCGTGATCGATCATCTGCTGAGCAATACGATCGTGGCCGATAATCTTGATCATGCCACGCTGCTCGCCAAAGAAGGCCAGCACCAGGTTCGCGTCATTACGCTGGACGGTCAGCTGATTAATACCAGCGGGGCAATGACTGGTGGGGCTAGCCGCAGTCAGCGCATTGGTCTGTTAAGCCAGCAGCAGATGGTTGAAAAGATGAAACAAGAGCTGCAGGTACAACAGCAGCGATCCAGTGAGCTGGAACAAAAAGTATCGCAGCTGGAACAGGCAAGGAGGAGCAATCAGCAAACGCTGGCTGCTTTGCAGAATGAAACTGCCCAGGCTAATCAAAAACTCAGTGAAGCCAAGGCCAATCAGCAGCTCGCTGACAGTCAGCTGGCTGAGCTTAAGCGTCAATTGAAGGCTTTGGACTACCAAGCCAATGCGGCCGGCAATCCAGATCAGTTTGCCCAAGAGATGGCCGCAGCCAAGCAAAACGAACAGCAGCTCGCTGATGAACTGACGCAGCTTAAGGTCACCATGGAGAAGATCAAACAGCAGCAAAATGATCTACAGAACAATGCCAGTGCCCAGCTTGAACAGCTTCATGAAATGCAGCAGTGGCTGGCCGTGGCGCGTGAACGGCTGCGTCAGGCCAAAGAGCAGCGCGCGGAACTGCAGACGCGTCAAGAGAATGCCAATGAGCAGCTAGCCAGTCTGGAACAGCAATTACAGGCGCTTGACCATGATGATCAGCTGCAGGCCGATGATCGCCAGACAACGGCCGCTGCATTGGCTGAGGCTCAACAGCAGCTTCACGATGCGCAGGATCAGTTGAAAGCCAGTGATGAAAAACTGACGACGCTGAATGATCAGCTGCAGGATGCCAATGAGCAGAACGATCGACTGCAGGCATTACAGCGCGCGGCTATCGAAGATCTTTCTGGCATCAAGTCGCAGCGAGCTCGTTTGGAGATGCAGATCGATCAAGGACTGAATCGTTTAAGCGAAACCTATTCAATGACGCTTGCCGATGCCAGACAAGAGCTCAGTCCACTGCCTGATGATGAATTGAACCGGCAGCTGAAGCTTTTGAAGCGCGGTCTGGATGAGCTGGGTCCGGTCAATACCGGTGCCATTCAGGAATATGAACGTATTTCAGAGCGCTATGACTTCTTGTCTGGCCAAAAAGCCGATTTGGAAAAAGCCAGAGATCAGCTTAAGGAAACCATGGATGCGATGGATGAACAGGTTAAGACGCGCTTTATCAAGACTTTTAAAGAAGTATCGGCCGCCTTTACCGAAACGTTTGCCACGATTTTTGAAGGCGGGCAGGCTAAGCTGGTGTTGACTGATCCGGATGACGTTTTGACCAGTGGGGTAGACATCATGGCCCAACCGCCTGGCAAACGCAATCAACAGCTGAGTCTGCTTTCTGGTGGGGAAAAAGCGCTGACGGCAATCGCGCTGCTATTTGCCATCTTGAAGGTGCGGCCGGTACCATTTGCCATTTTGGATGAACCCGAAGCTGCCCTGGATGAGGTCAACGTTGATCGATTTGCCAAGTACCTGAGTCGTTTCGGCGAGGATGGCCCACAGTTTATCGTAATTACGCACCGGAAAGGAACCATGATGAATGCCAACGTCTTGTATGGAGTTACCATGCAGGAATCGGGGGTTTCCAAGATGGTTTCCGTCGATGTTGAAGAAGCACTCAATAGCGATGATCGCAATTAGGTTAGAAAGAAGGCGTAAAAATGGGATTATTTGATATTTTCCGTCGTAAGTCCAAGCAGAAAAAAGAAGAAACCCCTGAATCAGCGGCCAGTGAAAATGCTGAAAGCCAGGCCGCTGCCAGTGAAAGTGCGACTGGCCAAAGCACGGCTGCTGAATCTAAGGTAAGTGAAAGTGCGGCCAGCCAAGGTACTGCTGCTGAATCTGGGGTAAGTGAAAGTGCGGCCAGCCAAGGTACTGCTGCTGAATCTGGGGTAAGTGAAAGTGCGGCCAGTCAAGGTACCGCAGTTGAATCCGAAGCAGCCAGTGCGGCAAATGATCAAAAAGAAGCAGCTGCCGAAATTGATGAAGCAACCGCAGCAGCCATGCAGGAATCGGCCGCGGCAGCCGAAGAACAAGCTGCTCAATCCGATGCCGCGCGTCAAGCAGAACAGGCTGCCATTGAAAAAGCACAGTCCGAAGCCGCCAAGCAAAGTGCCGCTGCCGCTGAGGAACAAGCCGCTCAATCTGATGCCGCGCGTCAAGCAGAACAGGCTGCCATTGAAAAAGCGCAGTCCGAAGCCGTCATGCAAAGTGCTGCTGCCGCTGAGGAACAAGCCGCTCAGGTTAAATCCGCTCAGTCACAAGCCGCATCAGAAGCGATCAGCGATGAAAAAACAGCTGAACAGGCCGCCTCGCAGTCTGCCAGCGTTGAAAATACCAGTTCAACCGCAGCTGATGAGCACGCGACTACAGCGACCGTCAAAGAAGCAGTCGCAGCCGAAGAAACCGTTGAAGAATCAGCCAAGACAGCTGAACCACAGTCAGCTGCTGACCATGATTCAGCCGCGGCAGTTCAAGCTGAAACAGACGCCGTGGCTGAGCCAAACAGCGAAAATAATGAAGAGGCTGTTTCGGCATCCTCAGTCGAAGAATCGACGACTGAAAAGTATGATCGCGGTCTGAAAAAGTCACGGACCGGCTTTGGGGCCAAACTGAATCACTTCTTAGCCAATTTCCGCCACGTTGACGAAGATTTCTTTGAAGACTTGGAAGACCTGTTGATCGAATCAGACGTCGGCTATGACATGGCGATGAAGATCTCTGATGAGCTGCGTGAAGAAGTTAAGCTGCAAAATGCCAAGAGCAAGCAGGATGTCTCCAACGTCATCATTGAAAAGATGGTGGATCTGTACGAAGACGCTGGCAAGGATGAAAACCCCGATCTGAATTTTGCCAAGGAAGGTCCAACCGTGATCATGTTCGTTGGGGTCAATGGTGCCGGCAAGACGACTACGATCGGTAAAATGGCCAAGCGCTTTAAGGATGAAGGCAAGCGCGTCCTGCTGGCAGCTGGTGACACGTTTAGAGCCGGGGCCGTTGAGCAGCTGGATGTCTGGGCTAAGCGCGATGGCGTTGATATCGTCATGGGGCCTGCCAATGGTGATCCAGCGGCCGTTGTTTTTGACGGGGTCAAGAAAGCCAAGGAAGAAAACTACGATATTTTGCTGGTTGATACGGCAGGACGGCTGCAAAACAAGGTCAACCTGATGAACGAGCTGGCCAAGATGAAGCGGATCATGGCGCGTGAGATTCCAGATGCGCCACATGAGGTCTTGTTGGTATTGGATGCAACGACTGGTCAAAACGCGCTGAATCAAGCCAAGCTGTTTAAGGAAAGCACGGACGTTTCTGGGATCGTGCTGACCAAACTGGATGGAACGGCGCGTGGTGGGATTGTTTTAGCCATTCGCAATGAGCTGCATCTGCCGGTTAAGTACGTTGGGCTGGGCGAAAAGGTTACCGATCTGGAGAAATTCGATGCCAGCGATTTTGTCTACGGACTGTTCAAGGGCCTGGTTGTCGAAAGATAAGAGGTGGCGGCCGTGGATATCGAAAAAAACGAGCGAATCAACGCGCTGTTTGAGTTTTATCAGCCATTGCTGACCAAAAAACAGAACGAATATATTCAGCTTTACTATGCCGATGACTATTCGCTTGGCGAGATTGCCGAAGAATTTGAAGTTTCGCGGCAGGCGGTCTATGACAACATCAAGCGGACCGAAAAGATTCTGGAAAGCTACGAGGACAAGCTGCATCTGTATGCTGATTTTGAGATGCGCAATCGCCAGGCAGATCGAATTCAGCGTTATGTCAAGGAGCATTATCCTGATGACGCTGAGCTGAATAATCTGATTGCCAACATGGAAAACATGGAAGAAGAATAAAATAAGCTGGCCGGTTCATTTTGAGTTGGCCGGCTTTTTGGTATAATAAGAAATGTTTGAACTATAAATTAAATTAACCTCATCGATTGCGATTCACCAAGCACGATGAAAAGAGGAGAAAAAAATGGCATTTGAAGGATTGACCGATCGCCTGCAAAAAGCGATGGAAAAACTGCGGCGCAAGCCTAAAGTTACGGAAGCCGATCTGCGCGAAACCATGCGTGAGATTCGTCTGGCACTTTTGGAAGCCGACGTTAACTTTGCTGTAGTTAAGGATTTTGTTAAAACGGTACGTGAAAAGGCAGCTGGGGCTGAGGTTCTAAAAGGCTTAAATCCGGCACAGCAGATCGTTAAAATCGTTAATGAAGAATTAACTAAGCTGATGGGTGAGGAAGCCGTCCCGCTGAACAAGGCACCGCACATTCCAACCATAATCATGATGGTCGGGCTGCAGGGTGCTGGTAAAACGACGACGGCCGGTAAGCTGGCATTGCGTCTGAAAAACGAAGAAAACGCCCGGCCAATGTTTATCGCGGCTGACGTTTACCGACCAGCCGCAATTACGCAGCTGCAGCAGGTTGCTGATCAGATTGGCGTACCGGTTTTTGAAGAAGGTACCGAAAAAGATCCCGTTGACATTGTTAGAGACGGGATGGCACAGGCCAAGCAGAATCATAACGACTATGTAATCATCGATACGGCTGGGCGGCTGCAGATTGACGAACAGCTGATGGATGAGCTGGTCAACATCAAGCAGCTGGTTCAGCCAAACGAAATTCTGCTGGTTGTCGATGCCATGACTGGTCAAAACGCGGTCAAAACGGCGCAGGGCTTTAACGACAAGCTGGACATCACTGGGGTCGTCTTGACCAAGCTGGATGGCGATACTCGTGGTGGGGCAGCCATGTCGATTCGAGCCGTTACTGGCAAGCCGATCAAGTTTGTCGGTGAAGGTGAAAAGATGGAGGATCTCGACGTCTTCCATCCCGACCGTATGGCTTCACGAATTCTGGGCATGGGGGACATGATGACCCTGATCGAAAAGGCCCAGAAGAACTTTGATGAAGAAAAAGCCCAGGAAACCATGGACAAGATGCGGGCCAATGAGTTTGACTTCAACGACTTTTTGGAGCAGATGGACCAGGTTACCAAAATGGGCCCACTGGAGAATATCTTAAAGATGATGCCTGGGATGGCCAATAATCCGGCGTTAAAGAACGTCAACATTGATCCAAAACAGTTTGCTCACATCAAGGCCATTATCCTGTCAATGACGCCTGAAGAACGGGAAAATCCTGATTTGATGAACCCGAGTCGTCGTCGTCGGCTGGCTGCAGGTTCCGGGCGGCCGATCGTCGAGGTCAACCGGATGATCAAGCAGTTCAATCAGATGCGTAAAATGATGAAGCAGGTTACCAATGGCAATTTTGGCGGTCTGCAGAACATGATGGGCGGTCAGATGCCTGGCATGGGCGGCAAGATGGGCCAAATGGCGATGAATCGCATGGCGCGGCAGGCTAAGAAACGTCAGCAGCAAAAACTGCGGAAACTGCGCAACAAGCACAAACGCCGCTAAAATCAGCCAATCAAAAACTTGGTTGGCGCTATAAATCAATCCTGAGCAGTTCTCTGTTCAGTCAATACCCTGTCTCGATAATGAGGCGGGGTTTTTATTTTGGTAATGAGGTGTTTGATGCTCACAGACTGGCAAATGAGATCGCCAAATCAATTCACTAAAAAATCTGTCTCCAAAAATTCCTTGTGTATCAAGGCTTTAGACGGATCGATAAAATTATTTTATTTTTAGAGCTTGCAAAAAACAAAAGCTTTGGTATTATTTAGTTAGTTACTTATGTAATTAACTAAGAGGATAAATAGGGAGGGTTGGTCATGCAATTTGAATTTGACCAAACGGAACCAATCTATCAACAGATTGCCGATCAGCTGGAGGACATGATCTTTACTGGTCTGTTGAAAGAAGGAGAACAGGCGCCTTCAACCACGCAGCTTTCTCAAGAACTGCACATCAATCCGGCGACCGTGCTCAAAGGAATGCGGCAGCTGGTTGATCGGGGCCTGCTGGAAAAGCATCGCGGCTTGGGGATGTTTGTCGCAGCGGGGGCTCAAGCCAAGATAGTCGAAGCACGTAAGGAAACATTTTATGAAAACTACATTAAAAGCTTGCTGGAAGAAGCCGGTAAGCTGGGAATCACTGAAGAGCATCTAATCGAATTGATCAAACGGGGGTATCAAGATGGAAACATTAAAGGTTAGTCAAATTACCAAAAAATATGGTCGGCAGACGATTTTAGACGATATCAGTCTGACGATTCAGCCGGGCAAGATTTACGGGCTGTTGGGACGCAATGGGGCCGGTAAGTCAACGCTATTGAATCTGATCGTTAATCGAATTCTGCCAACTGACGGCACGATTAAGCTGGGCAACGATGAGATCAATGACAATGACGCGGCCTTAACGCAGTTTTATCTGATGAGCGAGGTCAGTCTCTATCCTAAGCACGTGACCTTAAAGCAGATGTGGGAAATGGCGGATCTTTCTTATGGCAGCTTTAACTTTAATCGGGCACGGCGGCTGCTAAAGGAGTTTGACATTCAAGACGAGAACGTGAAGCTGGGCAGCCTTTCGACAGGTCTGCAGACGGCGGCTAAGCTTATCGTGGCATTATCGGTCAACGCCAATTATATTTTCCTGGATGAACCGATTTTGGGACTGGATGTCAACCACCGCGATGTTTTTTATCAAGAACTGCTCAAGGCCTACGAGGAAAACGTCAAGACCTATGTGCTGTCAACGCACCTGATTGAGGAGATCCAGCAGCTGGTTGAGCACGTCTTTATTCTGGATAATAAAAAAATGGTCGTTGACGCTGACGTTGAGGATCTGTTAGACGAGATGTTTGTAATCAGTGGTCCGGCAATGCTGGTTGAAGAATACGTCAAGGATCAAAACGTATTGGGAACGCGCAGCCTGGCCGGCATCAAGACCGCGTTCGTACGTGGAGCGCTGAGTGAAGAAAAGGAGATTCCGGACCAGATTCAAATCAAGCATCCGGATCTGCAGCAGGCATTTATCTATCTGACGAACAAATAGGGGGAGAATTATGATTTCATCAAAACAAAAAATCGTGGTGCAGACTGATCTGTACCGCTGCGGCAAGGGCTTTGTCATTGCTGCAATCTGGCTGGCGGCAATTCAGGCTTTCTTTGCCATCTTGAACCTGATTTTAGGACACATTGGCTGGAGCAGTTTTGGCAGTGATCTGCGCGGCATCTTTAGTTCTTGGAGCTTTGTCCTTGGTTTTGTGCCATTTTTCTATTTTTTGATTACGCCATACAGCACTTTTAAATGGACGATTCAAAACGGCATCTCGCGTAAAACCATGTGGCGCTCCCAGATGCTCAGCGCGGTTATCATTACTCTGGTTCAAGAAGTTCTGATCGTGCTGTTTGAAGTCTTGGCAGATGGTCATCCGGCAGAGGCGTTTATCGTTAACAGCAGCGTTTCGACTTGGCAGGGAATCTTGTTTGAGTTGCTGCTGCTGTTTGAAACAACGATGACGGCAATGGCAATCGGCTACTTCTTTAGTCTATTGAATCGCAAGTGGAAAGTAATCGTTGCAATCGGCGGCCCGATTCTGGCGGCATTCTGCATCTATTACCTGACGCTGCTATTGATCAAACTGGGGGTCTTCCAGTTTATTGGATCAAACTGGTCAATCGATTTGAGCGGTCAGGCAGCTAAAACGGCAATCATTGTTACGCTGGTTGTCTCAGCAATCGTTTGGACGCTTTTGATGATGCTGGTCTCACGCATCAGTGCCAAACACATGCAGCTGCGGCGCGACTAATCATTAAACGATCCCTGCCGATCAATCAGGCGGGGATTTTTTATTTAGCTTGTGTAATAAATCGTCGTGCTGCCAAGGTACGGATTGAATTGCCTGAAATACCGGGATTTCAATGACTTTGACAGGCTAAGGACTTATGGATTCAAGGAAAAAGAAGACGAAGATATGCTTAAAAATGATTTTTTTGAAAAAAGTTTAGCCTGTCAAGAAAAAATACTTTACATTCACTTGAATGACTGGTATATTATTAGCTGTTAGAAAAAATCAAGGAGGTGTGAATCAATGTCAGTAAAGATCCGTTTAAAGCGTATGGGTTCTAAGAAGCGCCCATTCTACCGTATCGTGGTTGCCGACTCACGTTCACCACGTGATGGCCGCTTCATCACGACGCTGGGTACTTACAACCCACTGACCACTCCAAAGGAAGTTAAGTTCGACGAAGACGCCGTTATGGACTGGCTGCAAAAGGGTGCCCAACCTTCAGATACTGTTCGCAACATGTTCCAAAAAGCTGGTATCATGAAGAAGCTCCACGAAGCCAAGTACGCTTCCAAGAAGTAGTGGTAAATAGTCATGACTGAGACAAATCTAGAGACACTGATTCGTACCCTGGTCACGCCGTTGGTCAAGCATCCGGATGCGGTTCGCATCACCGAATCAGAGACTGATCGGTATCACCGGTACGTCCTCGACGTTCATCCGGCTGACGTCGGTCGCGTGATTGGTCGGCAGGGACACGTTGCTTCCGCGCTGCGTACCGTAGTCGAAGGCATGCGTTCTAAGCGGCCCAACTCTAAGAAAGTCCGGTTGGTGATTAATGACCATCGACATTAAATAAAAACTCCCACACCAACCCTGTGGGAGTTTTTCTATTATTCGGAGGATTTTTAAATGCAATATTATAATGTTGGTAAAATCGTCAATACGCATGGTATT
This sequence comes from Limosilactobacillus sp. WILCCON 0051, assembly GCF_039955095.1. Classification (NCBI taxonomy): domain Bacteria; kingdom Bacillati; phylum Bacillota; class Bacilli; order Lactobacillales; family Lactobacillaceae; genus Limosilactobacillus; species Limosilactobacillus allomucosae. The sequence goes on along the minus strand of NZ_CP154878.1, from coordinate 1,638,697 downwards.
CGCGGCGAGGTTCGCGTGATTGCCACGACTGATTTTCCTCAAGAGCGTTTCCAAAATGGCGCCGTCCTTTATCTAAAGCAGTCTGCCGGTGAGCCATTACGCCTGGAAGTTGCCGGTGCGCGTCAGCATAAGGGAATGTGGCTGGTTAAGTTTAAAGGCTACGACAACATCAATGACGTGCAGAGCTTCCGTGACCACGAGCTCATGGTGACTGAAGACGAGCAGCAGCCTTTAGAAGAAGGCCAGTACTACTACCATCAGATCATTGGCTTGACGGTTAAGACGCTGGAAGGACGCGAATTGGGCGTGATCAAAGAGATTCTTTCACCAGGTGCCAATGATGTCTGGGTCGTTAAACGAGCCGGTCAAAGCGATCTTTTATTGCCGGTAATTGATGATGTGGTCAAAAACGTTGATCTGGACAAGGGCGAAGTTGACGTTGAATTAATGGAAGGACTGGAATAATGCGAATCGATGTTTTAAGTCTGTTTCCGGACATGTTTAAGCCAACGCTGGGTCAGTCGATCGTGGGGCGGGCTCAAGACGATGGCTTTTTGGATATTCATGTAACCGATTTTCGTCATTTTACGACTGACAAGCACAATCATGTCGATGACGCGCCGTTTGGTGGTGGTGCCGGCATGCTGCTGCAGGCTCAGCCGATTTTTGATGCGATGGCGGCAATTGACGAAGAAGCACAAAAGGAAAACTATCCGAAAGGCCGTGTCATCTTGATGGATCCGGCGGGGCGCAAGTTTGATCAGGACTACGCTCAGGAATTGGCCCAAGAAGAACATTTGACGTTTATCTGCGGTCACTATGAGGGCTATGATGAACGCATTCGCCAGCTGGTAACCGATGAAGCCTCATTAGGTGACTACGTGCTGACGGGCGGTGAATTGGCGGCCATGGTTATGATTGATGCCACGGTTCGATTCGTGCCGGGCGTTTTGGGTAATATGTCTTCTTCAATGGGCGACTCGTTCAGCAATGGCCTGCTGGAATATCCCCAATACACGCGGCCAGCTGAGTTTCGCGGGATGAAGGTGCCAGAAGTGCTGACCAGCGGCAATCATGAAAAAATTCGGCAGTGGCGGATGTATCAATCGTTAAAGCGCACCTGGGAACGCCGCCCAGATCTGATTGAACAGGCCAAACTGTCCCGCGAGCAGCAGATCATGCTTCAAGACATTAAATTGGGTGAAGACCCAACGATGCAGTAGGCGACGCGCATGATTAAGAATAAGTTTTTAAAACGACTGCTGGCTAAAGAGGATCCAACCGTCTATCAGCTCAAGGATGCATCGTTAGAACCTTCATTGACGACTTTGGATCTGATCGGTCTGGGGACGGGGATGGTCGTAGGCACGGCGATCTTTACCTTGCCAGGGATCGTAGCTGCTGAGCATACCGGACCAGCCGTACCATTAGCGTTTATCGTGGCGGCGATCGGAGCGGGACTTTCTGCCTTGGCCTACGCGGAAACAGCCTCAGTGCTGCCGTTTGCCGGTTCGGCGTTTTCTTGGATGAACGTCTTGTTTGGCGAATTTTTTGGCTGGATCGCGGGCTGGGCACTGCTGGCGGAATACTTTATCTCCGTAGCGTTCGTTGCCTCGGGCTGGTCGGCGTATATGCAGGGCTTTTTGGGCAGTTTCGGCATTAAATTGCCAGTTGCTCTGACTGGTGGCTTTAATCCGGCTAAGGGCTCGTATGTCGATATTTTGGCGGCGATTGCGATATTGATCGTTGGCTGCTTGATCGCGCGTGGCATTCATCAGGTCAGCCGCGTCGAGAATACAATCGTGGCCGTTAAGCTGATCGTGATTATCATGTTTGTCGTGATTGGCGCGACTGCCATTCATCCGCAAAACTATGTGCCGTTTATTCCCGCGCACCGGCCAGGAACGACTTTTGGGGGCTGGCAGGGGATCTTGGCTGGATCTTCGCAGATTTTTATTGCCTATGTGGGCTTTGATGCAATTGCGGCTAATACTGCCGAAACCAAGGATCCTCAGCACACGATGCCTAAAGGATTGATTGGCACGCTGCTGTTGGGGACCGGCTTTTTCATTGCTGTCTCGCTGGTCTTGGTGGGGATGTTTAAATACAGCCGCTATGCCAATAACGCCGAACCGGCTGCCTGGGCGCTGCGGCATTCAGGTCATTATTTAACGGCCAACCTGCTTTCGGTAGTAGCCTTGATCGGGATCTTTTCAGCCTTGATCGCAATTCTGCTGGCTTCATCGCGTCTGATCTATGCGTTTGGACGGGATGGTCTGCTGCCAAGCCGGCTGGGTCATATTGATGATAAGCACGTTCCTGATCACGCATTATGGCTGATCACGGTTCTGGCGATGATTCTCGGTTCTATATTCCCATTTACGTTTTTAGCGACGCTGGTTTCGGCCGGGACCTTGATTGCCTTTATCTTTGTCTCGTTGGGAATCTACGCGTTAAGGAAACGGGAAGGCGTCGACCTGCCGGAAGCCAAGTTTAAGATGCCGGGCTATCCGGTTTTGCCGGCCATCTCGGTTGTCTATTCAATCGTTATTTTTGCTGGTTTGAATATTGATGCCAAACTGCTGATGATCGGCTGGTTCGTTATTGGTTTGATAATCTACTTTGCCTATGGAATCAAGCATTCAAACCTGAATCAGCAGCTTAAAAAGGTTGTCAAGTAATTTACCCTTGCAGTCGTCAGGGGAATATGTTATATTATGTCTTGGCTTTTTATGGCCATAACAACGGTATTCCGCTGCTGAAATCGGGCAAGAATATCGACGAAAGGAAAAAATATTATGCGTCAAAACCAATTGATTGAAAAGATCACCGCCAGCCAACTGCGCGATGACATTCCAGAATTCCGCGCCGGTGACACGGTTCGCGTCCACGCTAAGATCGTTGAAGGTACTCGTGAACGTATCCAGATCTTCCAAGGTGTCGTTATCAAGCGTCACGGTGCAGGCATTTCTGCTACTTACACTGTTCGTAAGATTAGTAACGGTGTCGGTGTTGAACGTACTTTCCCAGTTCACTCCCCACGTGTTGCTAAGATCGAAGTGGTTCGTTACGGTCGCGTTCGTCGTGCTAAGCTGTACTACCTGCGTGAACGTACTGGTAAGTCCGCTCGTATTCCTGAACGCCGTCGCGACGTTAAGTAGTCGAGTGTCGACCAAAACCCTTGCTGTGCAAGGGTTTTTCTTTTTGCCTAATTTTTAAAATTCCAATTGAGTTTGTGAATTTTTGCCAAATATTTGCTTGTGGCAGACAACTGGCAGACACTTTGCTATAAATTTTCCAATTGATCACGATTTTTCACAAGTGCTTCGTGAGTAACATGAGTGTAGATTTCTTGAGTAACCCGGCTGTTAGAGTGACCAACCCGTTGTTGGATGACATACATGGGCACGCTGTTCTTTCAATCTCAAATGCAGTGTATCTTTTTTTGTTTTAGCGTCAATGATCTAATATTACTGTTTGGGATAGGTATAAGTGGGAAATTGAAGAAACTAAGCAGCTTTTGAAAAATTATCAGAAAAAGTTAGAGAAGTGGAGCAAAGATCATGAAAGTAATTAGTAAACTTTATGTTTCGGATGCTGACTTAACTTCTGTGGTAATTCCGTATGTCGAAAATCAAGAAATTCTTAAAGATATTGTTGATTCTAGTGGTAAGCTTTACGAAGTCGTTGGTATTAGAATGAATCAACATTTAGAAATTAATGGTCTTACCGATCTACACGTTAAAGGGAATTTTCAAGACGATAAAATTAAAAAGTTGGAGTATAAGCAGTAATGAAATAAAGTTGGAAAGATTAGTTGACTATTATTAGGTGTGCTTTGGGAAAGGTTATTGTATATATCGTTTTCTGTGGGTCATAACCACACGAATGGACAAAAATTATTTCTAGAAGATATAATGCTGTTGAAACATGAACGCTACGAGCGAAAGCTTATGAAGCAACACCCTGATTTGGATTATTATAGGGCCCATCATTTGACAAACAAAATTTATAATTATGAAGAGTTTGATAAAAAGAGACGAACTAAGGATAAGTGATAGACATGGTTGAATTCTTTTTAGTAGCTAATACCAGTGATGAAGTAACATATAAAATGGTAAATGCTGATCTGAATGAGGTAATTGGCAATATCACTGTCAATAAAAAGACTAAGGACTATAAGCTCGATTATGCTGAAGAGATGACTACTCATTATGAAAGTGCAACGTATAAATTTATTTTAGGTGCTATCGAGCGGGACAATTATCCTAAATTTGCTTTTGATGGCTGGTGTTAATTGACGGAGTACAACAATCCGCTTTTATAATTTCTTATAACCTGGACATATTGTTAAACTGTTCTTTTTGTATGCAATCAATTCTCGCGGGTCGTAACCGAATCAACAGTTAATGACAAACAGATCGCAATGAAAACGAATTAACAATCGCGTCAATACAACATTTGATGGTCAGTATATATTGGCACGATGCTATATGAGCAAAAAATTAATAATTAGTTTTAGTAGATTTGGTGATTATTAAAAATTTAATCCGATCTATTGGCGTCTGTGCAGCCATTAACGGTAAAAATACTGATGTTACTAGGATGAAAGTCCAACAATCAAAGAAGGGATGTCAAGCAGTGCCAGCTTTGTCAAAGGGGATGCCGAAGAATGAAAATAACACCGAAAACTAATCTATGGGATGTTAATAATAATTTTGCTGGTTCATGGGTGGTTGTTCATATGAAAGATGGACGCACATTGCATTTATACATTGTAGATACGGATGATGAATTCCAACGCAACGATGAAGATGATGAGCCTGAATTAAATGCCATTATCTATAACACAACTGGCAGCAATTCTTATGGCAATGGGATAGCTTTTGATGATATCGATTCGATTGAGTTAGATGATAATCACTAGTATTGACTGATGTTTTTTAATTAGTCATATTCGTTTAGTTTGAGTCTGGTGTATTGCTAATAAGCAAACTAGTCACTATTATCTTTATTAAGCAGGCACTGTTTTATGAAGAAGAAAAGAAGGACAACTAAGAAGTTAATTATTCAAAGACTCTAATAGACTGGAAAAAAGGTGAGAGTCGTGCATTTCATTGCAGTAGATGCAGTTAGCGATAATGGTAAAGAGCGCGTCTATAAAATTGAATCTGATATTGAAGTGGCAACTCTGATTTTGAATAAAGATTCTTTAACTACGACAATTAATGGGTTCAACGATACTCTAAAATACCTGATGTCAAAGAAGTTTGTTGACGATTTGATTGTCGATAATTACAAGAAAAATCCTAAGCAAAAATCATTTGCTTACGGTAGAGGATAAACACTAGCCTGGTTGGTACTTTTTTGAAAATAAACGGGTCTACACTATCTTGTATTGGTGAGTGCCAATATTCGATTTCGGGTATAAAAAAGAGGACAAAAGCCGTCCCCTTAAGCTACAATTACGAATTTGACAATGATCCAAAGCAAAGCCCACATCATTAACACTGTGAGCTAATAAAAAAAGAGCGCCTATTAAGCGCCCTCAACCGGTTCGGTACGTGAGGAGCTACCTCAACACCATTTTGCGCACCGGCCTTCTAATCATCATGCTTGTATTATATTACATTCTATGGCGTCTATGTAGCCATTAACGGTAAAAATACTGATGCTACTAGGATGAAAGTCCACCAATCAAAGAAAAGATGTCAAGCAGTGCCAGCTTTGCCAAAGGAGATGCCGAAGAATGAAAATAACACCGAAAACCAATCTATGGGATGTTAATAATAATTTTGCTGGTTCATGGGTGGTTATTCATATGAAAGATGGACGCACATTGCATTTATACATTGTAGATACGGATGATGAATTCCAACGCAACGATGAAGATGATGAGCCTGAACTAAATGCCATTATCTATAACACAACTGGCAGCAATTCTTATGGAAATGGGATAGCTTTTGACGATATTGATTCGATTGAGTTGGATGATAATCACTAATATTCACAGACATCTGATAATGAAGTTAAGGAAACGGAACAACTTAGGAAATTGTATGAGCGTAAGTCTAAAGAATGGATTGAGAAACATGGAAGTGATTGATAAACAATTTTTTCTCAAAAAGAATATCAGCGTGATTACAATTCCATCGATTAATATTAAAGCTGGACAAACTTTAGGGGATGAATTTGGCAATACGTTTGAAGTTTCTGAATTGGTTCCTAATGGTAAGCTGGCATCGTCTGGTAAAAGCTCAATAATAGTTAATGGAGAATTTAAAGGTAATACATTAGAAATTGTTTAACTGAACCAAGTTTTAGAAGAAAGGCAGGAAAAAATTCGTGGTTGAATGGTACCTAATGTCTAATACGGACGATAAGGTTACGTATCGGATGGTTAATGGTGATACTCATAAAATCATAGGGAATATGACTGTTGATAAGAAAACTAAGGATTATAAGCTAGACTATGCAGAAAAGATGATGACACATTACGAAAGTGCAACATATAGATTCATCTTGGGCGCTATCGAACGTAACATTTATCCTGATTATTCTTATGATGGTTGGTGCTAATGGCTTATGTATCTATCGCGGGTCGTAACCGAATCAACAATTAATGCTAAACGGATCGCAATGAAACGTGAATTCTTAAAAGATCTTGGGTAAGCACACAGTAACAACACGTATTCCAACCGCCATACGGACCTCCTATGCTTGAGGAAACTCATATAGGAGGCCTTTTTGGATGGCTCAAAATGAAATCGTTGAAGTCAGCGCCGCTTCAAACGATCGCAAGACTAATCGGCGCGTATTAGTAGCATCACTTTCGATTCAGAAGGTACGGCTCAACATCTATCAAGATGCTGATCCCGCAATGATCGAAAACCTGATTAAACTCCTCTTTGACCATGCTAGTTAATTGGACTCAGCCGAAACATTTTTTCATCGTCTGCGGCAAATAAAATCATTAGGATAATGAAATGGGGCATCTCGCCAAGCAGCGAGATGCCTCATTTGATACTACGCTAAAAGTACATAGGTTGTACCATATAATGCTAATGGTGCGGGGATGTATAAGCCGAAGTGGGATGTTACGCAAGGTAAGATGAATTATGATGACCGATTACTATTTCGTGAAGACAATCTACACGATTAGAGTAGAGTAATACAGGAAAATCACCGGCAAGGACTACGCAGCTGCATCAGATTCTGGGTCTGCTAATGCTGCTCAATCAGCTAATACGGCTGTCAGCCAAGCTTAAGAGCAAACAAAAAAGCCCACAGCATGATACTGTGAGCTAATAAAAGAGCGCCCTTTTGAGGAGCGCCCAGCCGGCTTGTAAGTTAGGAAGCACTCACTGCACACGGCTTAGTATTTATCACAAAGTCATTATAACATACTCTGATTATGTCACAATAATAAAGCACACGTGAGCAGGCTTAGGAAACCTGACTTGTGCTGAAAGGAGGCAACTCCCGATGTGGCATTTGTGCTTAGTATTTATCATCGTGCCTAATAAGCACGTTAAAAAGTTAATTAAGCGACTGTTCAAGTAGCAGTCACCAGCGCTCATCAGTTTGGATACTGATTGGGCGCTTTTTATTTTGCAAAAAAATTAGATTTTTTAGCGGCAGGTGCTTATAGGCTTTCCCCATTGATAAAATCAAAATTGAGGTGGAAATTATGTATAACTATAAACATGACTTAATTACAATTATCAATGCAACGACGCTTGACAAACAAGGGATTGATGCGGTGCAGGCGGCGGTCAATCTGCTAAAACATCAAGCCGGTTATGAAAAACACTTTCAAGAAGGACCAGTCGCTAAGGCTAATGATAAAAATGAGGTTATGCCAGCCAATCGGCAAATTGCTAACAGTGCCGGACAACCAGTAAGCCAAGCGCGGGTAGAGGATGGCCAGATGATCAATCCGCAAACGGGTATTGCGGTAGATGCCGGAGCAACGAATGAACAGTCAATCAGTCGGCCAACCGTAGCTACAACAGCTTTCAAAGCAGGAGATGGCCAGCCGAGCAATCCGCAGACTGCCGCCACTGCTGGTTTGAAATGGTCGGCGGATTCTCAAAAACCTACTGATGAAGATAAAGGCGCGGCATCTGATCAGCTCAACTGCGAAAAAGATCTTGTCAACAATCAGACGGCTACGCAACCAGCGCTGTCTGCCAATAATGAAAAAGATAGCCAGGCATTGTCCGCAAATTTGATTGAACAGACTGATCAGGCATTGAATCTGTCACAGTACAATGCCATTCAGAAATTTAAATCAGTTAATGAAACTATTGGCAATGAACTGAAGATGCTGCTCAAGAATGCCGATTATGAAGCCAAACTGACGGATTTAAAACAAAATCTGGAAGCCTATCATCATGACTTGAAGCAAAGTGATGGGGCACGCGTTGATATTTTCTACTCGTTGGTAATGCAGCGGCTGAAATGCGCGCAGCAGCTGGCAGACTTATTCCAAGACTATCAAACAAAAATGACGCAATTGGTTGAGCAGCTGATGATCAATAATCTGGAAAAACTTAACGATGCATCTGATACTGACCAACTGACTGAACTTAGCACGCTGATTGAAAACGCCAAGCAGAACAGTTGGCTCAAAACCGCTAAGATTACAGAATTTGAACACCGACTGACTGAGCAAGCAGCTAAGCTAAATTCTCAAAACAGCCAATCGCAGTCGACAAATGACCAACCTCAAACGGCAGCGGATGAGGATTTTCAAAAGCTGCTTGATGAAACGATGCCGCAACTCGATTCGCCGCTTTATGATCTGCGTAAAGGCGAGTACATTGTAAAACGGCGCTTAAATGGGGCCAAGCTCTTGGATCGTAATGGACAGCAGGCCTTTTTCATTGGCGAGAAGCTGCTCAAAAAGCGGTGCCTGCAGCCTGGCGACGTGGTCAAGGTTAGCGGCAAGCCATACCTTACCGATGAAAAATTCTATCTGGGCAAAGTTGTTGATCATCAAGAAATGCCTGATGACAATCCAATCGAGGTATTCAGCCAGGCCGTAATTGAAAAGCATGCGGATCAGCTGGTCGTTGCTCGTGATATCTACGGTAACGAACTAAAGCCTAAGGAACAGCCGGTAGTTTACAAAATCAGTTCACTTGATCAAGAAAAACTGAAGCTCAATGTTGGCGATATTGTCGATCTGGCCTGGTATGCCAATAACGATGCCTTGGCGGACGATCCCCAAAGCTGCATTGCGATTCGGTGGCTCTACCCAATTGACGGGGTAAAAAAGGCTAGTCAAACGAGCGCGAAAAAACACAGTGGCAAGGCCAAGCAAGCAGCAAAGAAGAAGCCTGCTAAAACTAAGAAGCATCATGCCTTTGACAATCTGATTCAGCAAAAGCTCAAACTGGATCTGCATGGTCAAAAAGTCGGCGTCGCGATTGGCAATGGTCAAAACGGGGAGATGCTCAAAGAAGTCGTGAAAAGCTACCATGGGAATCCCAAGCTGATCGATGCCTTCTCTGGCAAACGCAAGACGCTGCGCAAACAGACCAAGAATCTGGACATGCTGATCCTGGTAACGGCCTATGCCTCGCATCCATCTTCATGGGTTTTGAATGAAGCCTGCAAAGACTATGGCATTAAGTTTGCCGTCAGTCCCAAGCTGGCCGTTCAATCATTCAGCAAGGCGCTTTACCGGGCTGAGAATCATCTGACGGCCTTTGAGCAGGGAAATCAGGAAGTTGCATATCCAGTTGCTTAAGCAAAATGGTGCAAAATGAAAATGGCTCCGTCACGAAGATCGTGGTTGAGCCATTTTCTGCCTTTATTGATAATTATTGAGCATTTTTTGCAGAGTCGTGATCATCTGTTCCCTAAACCATTCTGGCTCAAGTACCGTAACCATGTCTTTTTGACTAAGCAGCCACATCATCGCGCCGATATCATAAGTTTCGACTTCAATGATTACTGGCTGCTGATCGGTTTTTGGTTGAACTATTTTGGAAAGCGGGAATTTGTCCAGAGCCGCTTCAACGACACCGCGATATTCAAAAAGAATCTTAACGTTTTTGCCGGGATACATCAGCTGCAGCTTTTTCTTGGTCAGTCCCTCATTCCATTGATGAGCCTGCCATTCGGACTGCGGGATGCTTTTTTGCGAAATGTGATAATCAATGATGCGATCCAAACGGTAGATGATGTTTTTTTGATATGTATTAGTGTAGCCGATGAGGTAGAAATAGTTGTCAGAAAACGTCAGCGCCAACGGAATAATAGTGTGTGCTTTGATATGGCCACCCTGATTGCGATAGTCGATGCGAATGGTTCGATGCAGGAGAGTATATTCCGAAAAGTTCCAGATCAGATTCATCAAGTCTTTATTTTGAAGATTGCGCAGCGGCTGATACGTGCTTTGCTCGCTGCTAATCAATTGTTTGACTTTTTGAGCATCTTTTGCGTCGAGAATTTTTAAAAGGCGATTGGAAAGCTCGATCAGCTGATCTTTGGGGAGGGCACGACTGGCAGTTAGAATCTTGATGAGACAAAGACACTGCGCCTTGTTTAAGCCGATTCCGTTGGCAGACAGCCAGTAGGAATTGTTTTGACGGTCATAATTCAGCGTGTATTCGGGCAGATATTCGTCCATAAACGCTCGCAGACTGGCAAAATCGCGCTGAATGGTCCGCGCGTCAACGGCAAACTGTTTGGCTAGCTGTGATTTTTGAATATGGCGACCGGCAGTCAATTGCTGATAGATGAAAAGCTGCCGTTCACTGGTAGTTGATTTGTATGTTTTCATGGAATTTCCTAATTGTTTAATTTATATTTTCACGTGGACAAAATCTGTCTAGGCGATTTGAGATAATTATAAATAGAAAATGGAATTAATCAATTAAAAGTGATTTTCAATTTCTAAAATAAACATGTTGTAATTGTTACCATGAATATATTGACGTTTTAGAATGTAAACGGTATAAATTAATTATACATAAATTGGGGGGAGACAAGATGAAGATGCGTGCAATCGTGCAATCGTGCAATCGTGCAATCGTGCAATCGTGCAATCGTGCAATCGTGCAATCGTGCAATCGTGCAATCGTGCAATCGTGCAATCGTGCAATCGTGCAATCGTGCAATCGTGCAATCGTGCAATCGTGCAATCGTGCAATCGTGCCGATTATTTAGTGCACGCTGATTCTGTCAAGTTTTCTGCTTATAGGCTTACTGTATCCAAAGGGGTGCAGTAGGCCTTTTTGCGTTCCTTAAAATATAAGTTGAAAGTGGTGAGGATGTTAGTGATAAAAGAGAACTCTCGATTGCCTAACATTGATGAACAGATTAAAGAAATACAAACAAATATTGATGAAAATCTAAGACTGCTGAGAGAAATCAGGAGAAGTCAAATCAGCAATCTGCCCTTAAAAAAGTTGGATAAGCTGATTAAAACTTTCACTAGCTTAAAACAGCCGGAAATATTAATTGCTGCCCCAATGAGTGCTGGAAAGTCAACACTGATCAACTCGCTGTTAGCTAGCAGGGTTGTTCCGGCCAGTCAGGAAGCATGTACTTCAGCCATCATGAGACTCTTCAATTCACAAGATAAGAAGGATGTTGAGGCTTTTGATGAAGATAACAATTGTATTGCCAGTGGGTCAGTCTCAATCGATGAACTAACAACCATGAATGAATTGTCTGAGGCGGTTAGGGTTGACGCATCCTTGCCAATACCGTTTGCTGGGGATGCTCCAGTAACTGTTATTGACACTCCGGGGCCGAATAATGCCTTGAATAAAGCTCATCAAAACGTATTGTTTGAATTTTTGGATCATCATCAAGCAGAACTCACTCTGTTTATCATGAATGGAACTCAGTTGGGGACGGACAGCGAAAAGCAGCTGTTGGATAGAATAATTGAGACGCAGCCTAATGTTGTCTTTGTGATCAATAAAATGGATGAGTTCAAGACGAATGAAGATATTACCAATGTATTGGAGAATGTCCGTGAATATTTAGAAAATCAGTTTTCTATTCAAAATCCCAGAATTTTTCCGGTCAGTGCCCAATTTGCATTGGATTTGCAGCTATACATAAAGAATCGAGAAATCGTTATGGATGAATGGGGAGAACTGACATTCAGTGATCATTCCAAGCAAGAATTGATGTCAAGCTACTCTAGAAATGAATTGACTAAAATTCAAAATACATTGACGATTGCAAACAATTTTATGCTTAATGAGGATCTTCATTTAAATCAATATGCACCAGTTGCAGTAAATAATTCGTTCAATGAATGCTATGAACGCTTGATGGCTTATTCCGGAGTAACTGGTTTAGCAGACTTTTTAAACGAGTTTATCAAAAATAATTATTTAAATGAGCTAAGACAACAGGATAAGGACCTTTTTGATCTAATCAGATTTGTTTTAGAAGAAATATTTAAAATCTTGGATAACTCTTTGGATAACTTTAGTGAAGAAAAACTTAAAAAACATATTCGAAATGATTTTAAAGTGATTGATCAAGGACAATCAGAATGGCGAAAGCCCAGGGTTGAGAATCTTTATCAGTACTTTAAGACCCACTATCCAAAAAATGAAAGCTCTTATCATTATTTAAAAGTTATTTATCTTTATTTAGATTCTGATAATGAATTTTCAGAAAAAGATATCCGAAACTTTGCAGAAATAGAAGCTGGATTAAATGTTTCCGAAGAAGTTGATACCAAGATAAGAGAATATCGATTTAGTAATAAAAAAGATGATATCATTGATGAATTTATAGAATTAAAAAATTTAATTCCAGAGGATAATAGGGATAAGATTCTACAATTATTAATAAGCAATATTTTATCGACATTTGATGAAGAAAAAATAAATTCATGGAAAGATGATGAAATACTATTAAAGCTTGCAGAGAAAGCTAATATTTCAAAAGACAAAGTTTCTCTGATCGTCATTAGTCAAAAAACCAATCACGATGTAATAGACGATAAGCTAACTGGGGATGAATATAAGGAAAGAATGAAAAAAATTAAAGAAATTAGTTCATCATTAGGAGTATCTAGTGTTACGTCAGTTTCCACACTAGCATTAACTGGTGCCGTTGTAAGCATAACTGAGTTTGGTTTCATTGATGTAGGCTGGGGTTTAGCAATTTTAGGCACGAGCGGATTAGGACTTGCGGTATTAGGAGCAAGTGCGGCTGGTTTAGCGGCTTATAAAGGCATGGAACGACGGAGTAAGCCAAATAATCCCCAAGAATCTATGAAAATTGAGATACTTCAAAATAAAATTAAGAAGTTAGTAGGGTCACAATCTTTAATTATAAAAGATATTAATTATTTATCAGATGCAATGATTCAAGCAACATATCGTAAGAAAGAACTTTCAAAACGGTTAACAGATAGTGAACAACAACTTAGTGGCATGGAAGAACAAATTGATCAATTGCTTCAAACTATTAAGAAGTTTTCATCAGCCGGCACAAAGATTTGTAACGAACATCGAGAAAGAGAACGCCAATTGATTAATGATAAGAATTGATTATTGCCAAGCTACCAGCACAAATTAATTTTGAAAAATTGCACGATTTGTTTATTTTATTAGGTAAGGATTTTAATTATGGAAAAAGATAAACTGGATGAATTAGACGAGGCGGCAAAGGTTGTCTCAGTTGGTCAGCATGAGGCAGACCAAGCTGTAGAACGGCTTGATGAACTAAAGCAGATTTCTAGTAACATGTCTGCAGACTTGGATCTTCAAGAAAAAATAAATGCTAATCAGCAACAAAGAATAAATGACACCCAAAGCAAAATTAAAGAGGCGCAATCATTATTAAATATGATTGATCTGGATAATCTTAATGTTAAGACTAGTGAAATTGAAGAGATAGAGAATCTTAGGGTTGAGGTGAAACCATCTGAACCTGAAAGCCCTGAGATTAAATTGCCACACTTGGATTATGTTGACGCCACAGGCAATTGGGAGGACTTGTTGTCTGAAAGTGAAGCATACGCTGCAAAATTTAATTTAAGCCTTGATAATCCATATTTTGCCTGCTTGAGTGATGCAGAGATTAATAAAATGAGTGCCTTATTGTCCGATAAATATGAATTGTCTAAATTAAAAAAAGAAGATTATGTTTTTGCTAGTATCGTAGGGATTATTGGCGGATTAGTTGATGCATTTTTAGTTGGAGCGATTACTGATGGTAATAATAAATATGCAAGTGAGCAGGGGATTTTAGGCCAAAAAGTAGACGGCACTGTTGATAAATTGGTAACAAAGTATGCGGAGTTTGCTAGTCGAAATGAACCATATAGTAAAAAAATAAATTCAAAGAATGATGCAATTCGTTGGCTTGAGAATCATTTTAAGGTTTCCTATGATGCTTCTAATAATTCGAACATTATAAATGATAGTATCGCAGGCATGAATCCTTCAAATCACCATTTGTTTTCTTTATCCCATGATATCGGGCCTCTAGGATTATTTATTAGCATTTTAGATCAATTAGATGGTAAAAGTACTTTCATTAGTGATGGAATGCTCAAACGAGTATATACAGCATCCAAAGAAGCAGATCAAGTAAAAGATTTACAGCTAGGTCCCCAAAAAGTTATTAAGGCTGTTGAGAACTGGTTTGGCCATACTTGTTCTGACGTTGCTGGTACATCCAAAAGTGTTGGTCGTGGAGCAGGATTGCCAATGCCATTTTATTCAGTTACTCAGCAGTTTAAGTTTGGTAATTTTAATGTTAATGGCAAAGACAAGGATTTTGCTGGAGTTGCAGAATGGCTTTATAAGCAAGGATTAGATTTTCGAGCCTTTGTTGCTCAGTCAATGCCTGTTTTGATAATGGAAACTTTAATACGGTTATATTGGGTTTATAAAAATCATTTTTATTATGGAAAGGAATGGAAAGAATGCATTCCAATAGCTAATAAACTGGATTTACAAACTTTACTGTTGGTGTCAACATCGACTTTTGCAGCAGTCGATATAACGGACGCAATAGTTAGAAACGGTAATATAGACGTCAGAATCTTATTAAGAATCAATTTTGCCAATGCATATGATTTAGGAGTTCGTTCTGTTCAAGTTATGAAGGGAAGATTTCAACGAGCACAAAAGCTCAAAAAGATCAACCAAGAAAATGAAGCTAACTGGAATGAAATCTATAAAAACATCTAACCGCCCCTCCATAACGACATATCTAAATTAAGCATACCAAAACGGCCCTGACGCAAAACTTGCGGCAGGGTCGTGCTGTTTTAGGTGAATTTTGAGACAGCCAGCTTTAAAATTCAATTCGCTTCTGGAAAATCGGCTGTTGACGCAGGTCATAAATCGAACCGGCAATTGGCGTAATAGCAAATGGTCTTAAAATGCTGCGCCGTTCAGAATGGTTTGCCGAAATCTGCTGCATTTCCGGTCGAGCGGCAAAAATCTGCTCCAGATACTGCTGATCGACTTCAGCTGCCGTGCCGGTTAAGGTAAAGCCAACACTGTCCAGGGTTTCGTTGCCTTGTAAAGCCGTAATCGAGATGCGGGGATGAGCCTTTAAACGTTGATAAAATGGTTTTTGATAGGTCGTTGCAAAAATCAGCCGGTTGCCGTCTAAAACCTCGATATCAGCGACATTGGTGTGGGGATCGCCATTTTGGTCAACCGTGCCAAACACAACGGACTGAAAACTATCGACAATCAGCTTGAGAAATTCATCGCCTGACAGATGACTGTCTAACATGGGAACTGGTTTGCGCATGATGATACCTGCTTTCTTTTATATTTTTGTGTTAATTGTAATCAAAAACATTACATTTGTATATAATCAACCGCGGCAAATCGTATCAAGGTTTCTTGATAAAAGCACAAGGCAGGCGATTTTAGAAAAAATTTGCCATTTGCCAAAAAAGTACTTACGAAGCCGCGGTAATCTTTGCTAGAATGGCAAGCATGCTGATTAAGATTAAGAGTTAGCGTTAATTGAATACATCAAATTAAGTCTGCTTGCTGTTTGGTCTTTAATCAAGTTAAATTGATTAAAGGAGCAAATTATATGCAAAACTTTTCTGAACCTGCTTTTCGCGTCAAACATCCGGGGCTGACGATGGCCAGTCTGCTTTTAGGCGCTTTTGTCGGCATGTTTAGCGAAACATCACTGAATATCGCGCTGCCTAAGCTAATGATCGTCTTTCACACCAGCACGGCCGTCTTACAATGGCTGGTGACTGGCTACATGCTGGTCATAGGGATCGTCTTGCCGCTGTCCAGTTTGATCGCCAAGTGGTTTACGACTCGCAAGATCGTGATTTTTGCCTTGCTGGATTTTATCATTGGCGCGGCAATCTCAGCGTTGGCGCCTAACTTTACGGTTCTTTTGGCTGGTCGAATGATTCAAGGGATTGGCACTGGTCTGATTCTGCCACTGATGTTTACGATTGTGATGCAGATTTTTCCACCGCAAAAAATTGGCAGCATTATGGGGATCTGTGCTTTGGTAATCATGTTTGCCCCAGCGATTGGTCCGACTTTGACTGGTTTGATCCTGGCCAAGCTTTCCTGGCGCTGGATCTTTTGGTCATTTGAGATTTTCTTGGTGATTGCGTTAGGCTTGGCAGTAAGTGCTTTGGCAAACATTGGTCGGCCAACGCGTCCTCACATTGATCTGCTTTCAATCGTTGAATCCGTGCTTGGCTTTTCCGGTCTGGTAATCGGCGCGAGTCTGTCCAGTCTGGATGGCTGGGGTTCTTGGCAGGTTCTGGGTTCGTTGGCAGTTGGCATTGTGGTTTTGATTGCCTATGTGATTCGTCAGTTGAAACTGGAAACGCCTATCTTGAATCTGCGCGT
Organism: Limosilactobacillus sp. WILCCON 0051; assembly: GCF_039955095.1. Taxonomy (NCBI): domain Bacteria; kingdom Bacillati; phylum Bacillota; class Bacilli; order Lactobacillales; family Lactobacillaceae; genus Limosilactobacillus; species Limosilactobacillus allomucosae. Next base: position 1,621,850 of record NZ_CP154878.1, on the reverse strand, counting down.
TTTCAAGGTTAAGTCATTTACGATTGGTGCCGTCTTGGTCATGCTTGATTTTGGGATTATTCTTTCGGCCATGTATCTGATGCCAATGTATCTGCAAAATGGTCTTCAGTTAGCCGTTGCCTTAACGGGGATCGTCATGCTGCCAGGTGGTCTGGTAAATGCTTTGGTTTCTGCGTTTGCTGGACGGATGTACGATTCAATCGGGGCCAAGCGTCCAGTCATGATTGGCTTGGTGATTGCCATTGCAGGGATCGTCATGCTGCTTTTGACGACGGCTCATTCCGCAGTTGCCTACGTGATTGCGGCTCACGTGATCTTGATGATTGGCTGTCCATTGGCGATGTCACCGGCGCAGACCAGTGCTCTAAATGCGCTGCGGGGACCGGCTTCCAGTGATGGCAGCACGATTCTGAATACGATGCAGCAGATCATGGGGGCATTGGCAACTGCTCTGGCTACCAGTTTTTTGGAATTCGGTCGGCACGCGGCAGCTGGCAGTCCAGCGATGCGTTTTACGTCTGGGGTACACACGGGACTTTGCTTTACGCTGACTTTAGCGATTATCGCGCTGATCGTATCGTTTGCCTTACCCAAGTAGGATGAAGATTAATAAAACACCTAAGGCCGCTAAACATTTAAAATAAATATAAAATATTTTTAATAGACCCCCATCCTCAAAATTTGTCTTTGAGAATGGGGGTCAAACTATTTTAGTCAACAATATTTGACGATAACGACATAAAGTGATAATCTATTTTATGTTGATAACGACATTTATGAAAGGTGGAAAATAATTATGGCAAATTTAAATCACATGAACAAACATTTTAAAACGCTGGATGATTTCTTGGGAACGCATTTTATCTATACGTACGACAATGGCTGGGAATACGAATGGTACGCCAAAAATGATCATACGGTTGACTATCGGATTCATGGCGGAATGGTTGCCGGACGTTGGGTTAAGGATCAGCCAGCGCATATTCATCAATTAACTGAAGGAATTTACAAGATTGCGTGGACCGAGCCAACGGGAACCGATGTCGCATTGGATTTCGTTCCTAATGAACATAAGCTTAACGGTACGATTTTCTTTCCAAAATGGGTACAGGAACATCCAGAAATTACGGTTTGCTTCCAAAATGAACACATTGATTTAATGCATGAATCGCGTGAAAAGTATGAGACTTATCCAAAATTGGTGGTTCCTGAATTTGCAACGATTACCTATATGGGTGATGCTGGTCAAGATAATGAAGAAGTCATCAATGAAGCCCCTTATGTTGGCATGACTGATGATATTCGCAATGGCCGCTTCTTTGACGAAAATTACCATCGTCTGGCTAAGTAGCTTGTTATATAATGTTTTGCAGAATCAGATAAGGAAGGATGCTGCAAAATGCCGCAAAAAAGGATACTGCCCTACGTTATTATGGGGATCCTGCTCAATAAAGACTGTACTGGAAAGCAGATTATGGATGAGTTTCGCTTTGATATTGGGGAATTCTGGCAATCATCACATAGTCAGGTTTATCCGGAGTTAAAGCGTATGGAACAAGATCGTTGGATTGAAAGCTACTCAAAAGAAGATAATGATAAAGAGATACACTACCATTTAACGGCTTATGGTCATGAAATCATTAATGACTGGTTGATGGAACCCGTTGATAAGCTGCCAGTATCCAAAGACCTATTTTCTTTAAAGACTTTTTTCATCAATGATCGTAATGATCCAAGACTGGAAAGATTGTTTAAGCACCAGATCCAACTGGTTAGCCACAGTCTTAACCATCTGCGCAAGCGTCAGCAAGCATTATTCAGCAGCCAAGAACAGATTGATCAACAATATGGACATTATTTGATTTTAGCTCGTGCAATCAGTCGCCAAGAAAATCAATTGGCCTGGTTGGAAGATAAATTAAATAATCGGTAATGAAAAGAGCAATCGCGTTACACCAGTTTTTTCGTAACTGGTGATGTGCGATTGTTTTTTATTTTGGCATAGTACTCGGTATTTTTTTAACTTAAAAAATGCATTTCCGCTTAAATCGTCTAAAGCATTTATAAGGACACTGATAGATGATTTGAGAAAGGAAGCAGGAAGAAAATGAGAAAAAAGCTCCAACAACTTGGTCCCCAAATGCGACACGTGTTCATCGGCCGGTTTGAGCGCGTTGGCTATAAGAAAAGCTACCGTTACTGTCGGCCAACGCTTTTGCTTACCCACGTTGCTCTAGCTGAAACCGGGGAATTGATTACTGATCATTTATGGCTCAATTATACGAAAGGCTTTTTAGATTTAGGCGAACTGTTAACTGGTGACCTGCTGCGATTCAACGGTCGGGTTGCCAGCTACGTCAAAGGTTATTTTGGCACCTCCCAAAAACTTGACTACAAGGTAGAGCGGCCCTCGCAAGTTGCGCTGCAGGCCAAAATTGAGGGACCACGCCGCTTGCTGCCCGACACTGCCACCAAATTTGGTCGTCAAGCACTGATTGGCTACATTATGGAACGGGAGCGCGCGTTTTACGAGGCCAGCTGTCGTCCGATTGATCCTTACTATATCGAGCAGTATCGAGTCTGGCTGACCAATCATGTTATGAAAGATGCGCAAAACTATGATATTGTCTCGCAAAAACAACTTACCGTAGCATCTAAAAAGCACTGAGCCGCATTAAGCAGTTCAGCGCTTGGAGATCAAGGTTGTCAGTATTTGATTAGTTTAGGGCGTTGATCAGGTTGTCCAGACTGGTCAGAATTTCAGCTGGCAGTTTTTCGCCCGTGTGCTGAGCTTCATAGTTCTTAACCCAGTCGCGCCGGATTTCAAAACGCGTCTTGAGCTTGGTTACGTATTCAGCATCATTAAAGTCAACTGGGTAGCCGTCATAAGCGATGTATTCCATGTTAGGCAGCTTGCCAAATGGCTGGAAGGCGGCCTGGTTTTGGGCAATGTCTTCCAAAGCCTTCAAGGTCAGTTCTTTAGGGATGTCCAAGCCGTTAAAGTTGGCGGTATTGACGATGTAGCAGTCAACGTGGCGTTCTTCAAACAGAGCCTTAAAGTCTTGATAGTCCTCGCTTAATGGGTAGGCGCGGAATGGGTCGGCAAATGGTTCGATAACCAAGGCGTTGCGGTCAGCGCCCACCACGTTTTCAGCTGTGGAGCGCTTGGTAGCCAGCGTCAGACCAAACGTAGCCGCGGTAACGGGATCGGTCAGTTTAACGACTGGCGGCAGACTGTCATCTTTCATAATCCAAAAGACGGCATTGATTGGGGCAATTTCGCGATCCACCCGGTTGGTAGAGGCATAGCGCGTCTTAATGGTCCGTCCATTGCCGTTGCGCAGATCCTGGGTTACCAATACTTTTTGGCCGGCTTCGTTAAGCGTGACGCCAACGTTCATCACCGTGGTAAAGTACTGCATTTCGCGGCTGCCCGGCAGATAGTCGTTGGTCTTGTCAAAGTAGGCCGGTTCAAGAGCCGTGGAGCTGCCGTCTTCACGATTGATTACAAACGCATCGTCATGCAGCACGGTAATATCGAATTTGCCACCATGCTTGGCGTGCGTCAGCGTAGACTTGCCCGAACCAGAAAGTCCATAGAAGGCAAATGTCTGATCATCACGGTCGCTGAAGTGGAAAGTCTTTTCGCCGCCGTGACAAGCAGTAAAACCATGCCGGTGCGCGGTTGCCCAGGCCAGCGTCAAAGTGGACTTCTTAAGCTCGCCAAAGTAGCGCAGACCCAAGACTGCTGCTGCATTGTGCTGAGCATCGATGACAACCAGGCCATGTGGATAGTCGGGACTGCTCCAGTATGGGTCGCAGTACAGATAGATGTCGCCTTCGTCATAGGCTCGTGAATCGGCATAGCGTTTCAGCCAGTTTTCGGTAGCTGTTTGGAAGTTGAGCATATAGGAAAGCAGATTGACCTCAAACCCTTCTGCCAGTGCCAGATGCGCCTTTACCATAAAGTCTTCATCCAGCCCCACGATCACGTCCGTCGTGTAAAAGTCGCGTTCGTGGCCTTCATAGATAGCTTCGCGCAGGACGCCATCGATTTTTTCGGCATCAACGTCTGGTGAACCGATCAAACGCCGTGCTGCCGCGGTCCGGCCCACAATCTGACCATGGTTGTCGACCAGCATCTTGGCATCGGCTGGCAGTCCCAGTTCTTCGGTATGCTTGATTGGCAGGTCGGTAACGATGGTGTTGGGGTTGTCGGCCGCCAAACGATAAGCAGTCGCGGTATCGGCAATATGCGTCATGTTGTTGGCGTAAAATGCCGATTCAATCGTAGTCCGCGTCCGTGAGAAGATCGGATTGGTCTTAACGATGTCTTTTTCAGAAAATTTTGTTTGAGTACTCATTGAACAGCCACCTTTCTGATAAACTATCGTGATTAAAGTGCTTACATTCCTATTATAATGCAAATATCAGCCAATAATAGATTTAAATTTTGATATTTGTCGAAAAGTTTGATAAATGTCAAAAAACTCTGGGATTGAGCATTTTATGAATTTTTTAAAGTTGTTGATTAAGATTAAAAGAATTTATATCGCATAAAATTTACATTTTGCCCCGTTATTCTTCAAAACTTCTCCTAAAAGGATTCGCAACTTTTCTTTAAGCTTTGTGTATCAGCTTTGATGGTCGGGCGTTAAGCGGTTTGTCGATCAAGGCGAAATTATTAATTTAATATAGGGAAGTGATTGTTTGCACCACAAAAAAGGACGCTGGCTGGCGCTGATCGCGGTGCTGCTGGTCTTATGCGGGGTTGGTGGCTGGTTTGGCTATCGTCATTATTCGCTGGGTGTCATTTCTGATAAGCAGATCATTAAAAATATCAATAGCCATCTGCTCAAGAATAATCCGACATCCAAGCAGACCAAGAGCTATGCCAAAATCGTCAAAAGTACTACGCGGACGCTGGATAATGCCTACGTCAAGGTTAATCCATACGGCACCTCGCCATTGACGGCCTTGATGATCTTTAAGACGGATAAGGCTGCTAAAGTAACTTACACGGTTGTCGGCAAGACGGATAACACGTCGATTACCAACACGGTTAAAGGATATCAGACCACGCACCAGGTACCGATCGTGGGGCTTTATGCCAACTACAGCAACCAGGTTCAGGTTACGCTTACCTACAAGGATGGCACGACGGAACAAAAGACGTTTACCATCAAGACGGGCAAGCTGCCAAAGAATCTGCGCAACACCAAGATCACGGTTTCTAAGAGCAACAAGTCCAAGATGGAAATCGGCAATAACGAGCTGACTTACATCAACAAGACTTCTGAAGAACCGTTTGCCGTTGATGCGGATGGCAATATTCGCTGGTACTCAACGCTCTACAGCCGTCACACGTTCGTTCAGCTCAGCAATGGCCATTTGTTGATTCAAAACCGGACGAATGGCAATAAGGGGTCTTACAACGTCTTATCTGAAACGGACTATCTTGGTCGAATCTACCGGCGTTACCGTTTCAGCGACAAGCTTGGCAAGAGTTCGCTTGAACAATACATTACCGCGGTTCACCATGACGCGCTTGAGTTGCCAAATCATAATCTGCTGGTAACGATCTCTGGTGGTGACAAGTACGCAGAAGACGTGATTGCCGAAATTGATTACAAGACTGGTAAGACGGTCAAGGTAATCGACTTTAAGAAACTGCTGCCTTCAAGCATGTACCGCAACTATAACAGTACGACGACTAAGGGTGGCAAGATCGACTGGCTGCACATGAATTCGCTGTACTACGATCAAAAGACGGGCAATCTTTTAGTTTCAGCTCGTAACCAAGATATCACCATGTCCATCAACTATAAGACGGGCAAGATTAACTGGATCTACTCTGGTAAAAAGAAGAGCTCCTGGCCTAAGAAGTACCGCAGCAAATTACTGACGCCAACTAAGGGTACTAAGATTACAGGTGGTCAGCATGACTTGACGCTGCTCAGTGATAAGAATGGCAAGCTCAAGGTCCTGCTTTATGACAACAATATTGACGTTACGAATGGTGATTCCAAGACGTCTGGCAAGTACTCACAGGCAGTTCAATACACGATCGACACCAAGAAGATGACGATCAAACAGACCTGGTCATACGGCAAGAGTCTGGGAAAGGCCAACTTCACGCGGGTAATCGGCTCAGCGCAGCGTTTGAGCAATGGCAATACCTTGATTGACTTTGGCTACAAGAACGATGGCAGCCAAAGCAACATTATCGAAGTTGACAGTAACAATAATCAGGTATTCAATTTGACGATCAGTTCGTCAAAGACAGATCGGACATATGTCTACCGTGCATTGCGCGTCAAATTTACGCCATCTAATTTTGTATTTGATGCAACAAAATAGTTTTGTGATCAGTTAAAAGAAGCGTCGGTTTTTTTTGCCGGCGCTTTTTCTATTTTTGGTTCAAGAGTATCAGTGATTTTGGTGACAATTAAGAAGACTGATTATTTAAAAAGCTGGGTGGCTGTTTTTGGGAAAGCAAATCGAGTCTGCATTCGAGAAATTTCAAAAGAGGGTTGTTATTATAATTATTGGCAAAAGTCGCTGATTGGCTTGGACTGTGTCATAATTAGATAATCCCTTGTCATAGTTTATGGATGCAATAGTGGTTTTCTAGAGCTGCGTCGTTTCGGAAATTTTTTATAGCAATCCATGTGACAGTAAGGATTGCCTTAGCCATCGCAATCTGATCAATCGTCAAAAACAAAGCTTTTCTGCTGTTTGGTGTAGATAGACAGGTAAACTTTGAAACTTTCTGACTCAGATATTTGCCTGCGTATCAATGCCGATAAGGGTATTTGTTGAGATAATCGCCAATTTCTTGATTAATAAACTAACGATCAATATGGATTGAGTTCGCTTATAAAATTCGTATTTTTATGAACAATAATCAAGTTAGGCGATCTAATATTCGTGGTCTGAAAAATAATTGAAAAACTTTTGATAAGCCGTTGACATATGATCGTAATCTTTGTATATTAGATAACGTTGTCGCGGCGATGAGTTGCTGATTGCTTGAAATCACAGGCTTTTCGCTAGAACGTCAGGAAATGTTTTAAAAAAGTTCTTGACTTCAAAACGATGATTTGTTAAACTGATAAAGTTGCTTGCTTGAAACGAGCGGGCAATGGTAGACCTTTGAAAACTGAATACAGTTTCGACGAACACAAATGTGCAGGGTCATCAATCATTACGATTGATGCAAAACATTTGCGAAGTCAATTCGCTTAATTTAAATTTGAGCTTTTCAAGTTCTTATATTTTATATGAGAGTTTGATCCTGGCTCAGGATGAACGCCGGCGGTGTGCCTAATACATGCAAGTCGAACGCGTTGGCCCAACTGATTGAACGTGCTTGCACGGACTTGACGTTGGTTTACCAGCGAGTGGCGGACGGGTGAGTAACACGTAGGTAACCTGCCCCAAAGCGGGGGATAACATTTGGAAACAGATGCTAATACCGCATAACAATTTGAATCGCATGATTCAAATTTAAAAGATGGTTTCGGCTATCACTTTGGGATGGACCTGCGGCGCATTAGCTTGTTGGTAGGGTAACGGCCTACCAAGGCTGTGATGCGTAGCCGAGTTGAGAGACTGATCGGCCACAATGGAACTGAGACACGGTCCATACTCCTACGGGAGGCAGCAGTAGGGAATCTTCCACAATGGGCGCAAGCCTGATGGAGCAACACCGCGTGAGTGAAGAAGGGTTTCGGCTCGTAAAGCTCTGTTGTTAGAGAAGAACGTGCGTGAGAGCAACTGTTCACGCAGTGACGGTATCTAACCAGAAAGTCACGGCTAACTACGTGCCAGCAGCCGCGGTAATACGTAGGTGGCAAGCGTTATCCGGATTTATTGGGCGTAAAGCGAGCGCAGGCGGTTTGATAAGTCTGATGTGAAAGCCTTTGGCTTAACCAAAGAAGTGCATCGGAAACTGTCAGACTTGAGTGCAGAAGAGGACAGTGGAACTCCATGTGTAGCGGTGGAATGCGTAGATATATGGAAGAACACCAGTGGCGAAGGCGGCTGTCTGGTCTGCAACTGACGCTGAGGCTCGAAAGCATGGGTAGCGAACAGGATTAGATACCCTGGTAGTCCATGCCGTAAACGATGAGTGCTAGGTGTTGGAGGGTTTCCGCCCTTCAGTGCCGCAGCTAACGCATTAAGCACTCCGCCTGGGGAGTACGACCGCAAGGTTGAAACTCAAAGGAATTGACGGGGGCCCGCACAAGCGGTGGAGCATGTGGTTTAATTCGAAGCTACGCGAAGAACCTTACCAGGTCTTGACATCTTGCGCCAACCCTAGAGATAGGGCGTTTCCTTCGGGAACGCAATGACAGGTGGTGCATGGTCGTCGTCAGCTCGTGTCGTGAGATGTTGGGTTAAGTCCCGCAACGAGCGCAACCCTTGTTACTAGTTGCCAGCATTCAGTTGGGCACTCTAGTGAGACTGCCGGTGACAAACCGGAGGAAGGTGGGGACGACGTCAGATCATCATGCCCCTTATGACCTGGGCTACACACGTGCTACAATGGACGGTACAACGAGTCGCGAACTCGCGAGGGCAAGCTAATCTCTTAAAACCGTTCTCAGTTCGGACTGCAGGCTGCAACTCGCCTGCACGAAGTCGGAATCGCTAGTAATCGCGGATCAGCATGCCGCGGTGAATACGTTCCCGGGCCTTGTACACACCGCCCGTCACACCATGAGAGTTTGCAACACCCAAAGTCGGTGGGGTAACCCTTCGGGGAGCTAGCCGCCTAAGGTGGGGCAGATGATTAGGGTGAAGTCGTAACAAGGTAGCCGTAGGAGAACCTGCGGCTGGATCACCTCCTTTCTAAGGAATTAATCGGAAACCTGCACATTCGTTGAAACTGCGTTCAGTTTTGAGGGGTTTACCACCTCATCTCAATAATCGTTCGCTTGTTGGGTCTATAGCTCAGTTGGTTAGAGCGCACGCCTGATAAGCGTGAGGTCGGTGGTTCGAGTCCACTTAGACCCATATATGGGGAATTAGCTCAGCTGGGAGAGCACCTGCTTTGCAAGCAGGAGGTCATCGGTTCGATCCCGTTATTCTCCATTGCCAGTCGTTTGACTGGTGCTTGTACTTTGAAAACTAAATAATATTTATTTCTTTATTCACAATTAAACCGAGAACACCGCGTTATTTGAGTTTTATTAACGAAATTAATCGCATACTCAATAACTGAGGTGATCGTAAGATCATCAAGGTTAAGTTATGAAGGGCGCATGGTGAATGCCTTGGTACTAGGAGCCGATGAAGGACGGGACTAACACCGATATGCTTCGGGGAGCGGTAAGTACGCTTTGATCCGGAGATTTCCGAATGGGGAAACCCAATCATCTTAGTCGATGATTGCCTGAGCAGTGAATACATAGCTGTCAGGCGGTAGACGCAGTGAACTGAAACATCTAAGTAGCTGCAGGAAGAGAAAGAAAATTCGATTCCCTGAGTAGCGGCGAGCGAAACGGGAAGAGCCCAAACCAACGAGCTTGCTTGTTGGGGTTGTAGGACTGAACATTTGAGTTACCAAAGTGCGACGTAGTTGAAGTCGTTGGGAAGCGACGCCAAAGATGGTGATAGCCCAGTAAACGAAACGTCACACTCTCAGTTCAGGATCCTGAGTACGGCGGGACACGTGAAACCCCGTCGGAATCCGCGAGGACCATCTCGCAAGGCTAAATACTCCCTAGTGACCGATAGTGAACCAGTACCGTGAGGGAAAGGTGAAAAGCACCCCGGGAGGGGAGTGAAACAGTTCCTGAAACCATGTGCCTACAAGCTGTCGGAGCACATTTACGTGTGACGGCGTGCCTCTTGCAGAATGAACCGGCGAGTCATGATTGCGTGCAAGGTTAAGGTGGAAAAACCGGAGCCGCAGCGAAAGCGAGTCTGAAATGGGCGTACGAAGTACGCAGTTATGTACCCGAAACCAGGTGACCTACCCATGTCCAGGTTGAAGGTGCGGTAAAACGCACTGGAGGACCGAACCCGTATCAGTTGAAAATGGTTGGGATGAGGTGTGGGTAGCGGTGAAATTCCAAACGAACTTGGAGATAGCTGGTTCTCTCCGAAATCTCTTTAGGGGGAGCCTCGAGGTTTAGAATCATGGAGGTAGAGCACTGTTTGGACTAGGGGCCCGTCATGGGTTACTGACTTCAGATAAACTCCGAATGCCATTGATTTTTACTCGGGAGTCACACGGTGAGTGATAAGATCCATCGTGGAAAGGGGAACAGCCCAGATCATCAGCTAAGGTCCCTAAATATATGCTAAGTGGAAAAGGATGTGGAATTGCACAGACAACTAGGATGTTGGCTCAGAAGCAGCCATCATTTAAAGAGTGCGTAATAGCTCACTAGTCGAGTGACTCTGCGCCGAAAATGTACCGGGGCTAAGCATATTACCGAAGCTATGGATGCATCCATCAGGATGCGTGGTAGGAGAGCGTTCCAAGGGCGATGAAGTCAGACCGTAAGGACTGGTGGAGCGCTTGGAAGTGAGAATGCCGGTATGAGTAGCGAAAGACAGGTGAGAATCCTGTCCACCGAATGACTAAGGTTTCCTGGGGAAGGCTCGTCCTCCCAGGGTTAGTCGGGACCTAAGTCGAGGCCGAGAGGCGTAGACGATGGACAACAGGTTGATATTCCTGTACCAGTTGATTGTGCTTGAGTGATGGAGTGACGCAGAAGGCTAAGCGATCCGGACGATTGGAAGTGTCCGGCCAAGCAGCAAGTCAGTTGATGAGTCAAATGCTTATCAGCAGGTTGACAAGCTGTGACGGGGAGCGAAATTATAGTAGCGAAGTCGTTGATGTCACGCTGCCGAGAAAAGCTTCTAGCGAATAATCAACTGCCCGTACCGCAAACCGACACAGGTAGTCGAGGAGAGTATCCTAAGGTGAGCGAGCGAACTCTCGTTAAGGAACTCGGCAAAATGACCCCGTAACTTCGGGAGAAGGGGTGCTGATCGCAAGATCAGCCGCAGTGAAAAGGCCCAGGCGACTGTTTATCAAAAACACAGGTTTCTGCAAAATCGTAAGATGAAGTATAGGGGCTGACGCCTGCCCGGTGCTGGAAGGTTAAAAGGAAGAGTTAGCTTCGGCGAAGCCCTGAATTGAAGCCCCAGTAAACGGCGGCCGTAACTATAACGGTCCTAAGGTAGCGAAATTCCTTGTCGGGTAAGTTCCGACCCGCACGAAAGGCGTAACGATCTGGGCACTGTCTCAACGAGAGACTCGGTGAAATTGAATTGCCTGTGAAGATGCAGGCTACCCGCGACAGGACGGAAAGACCCCATGGAGCTTTACTGTAGCTTGATATTGAGTGCTTGTACTGCTTGTACAGGATAGGTAGGAGCCATAGAAGCCAGGACGCTAGTTTTGGCAGAGGCGCTGGTGGGATACTACCCTTGCATTATGATCACTCTAACCCGCACCACTGATCGTGGTGGGAGACAGTGTCAGGTGGGCAGTTTGACTGGGGCGGTCGCCTCCCAAAAGATAACGGAGGCGCCCAAAGGTTCGCTCAGAATGGTTGGAAATCATTCGCAGAGTGTAAAGGCACAAGCGAGCTTGACTGCGAGACAGACAGGTCGAGCAGGGACGAAAGTCGGGCTTAGTGATCCGGTGGTTCCGCATGGAAGGGCCATCGCTCAACGGATAAAAGCTACCCTGGGGATAACAGGCTTATCTCCCCCAAGAGTCCACATCGACGGGGAGGTTTGGCACCTCGATGTCGGCTCATCGCATCCTGGGGCTGTAGTCGGTCCCAAGGGTTGGGCTGTTCGCCCATTAAAGCGGTACGCGAGCTGGGTTCAGAACGTCGTGAGACAGTTCGGTCCCTATCCGTCGCGGGCGTAGGAAATTTGAGAGGACCTGTCCTTAGTACGAGAGGACCGGGATGGACATACCGCTGGTGTACCAGTTGTTCCGCCAGGAGCATCGCTGGGTAGCTATGTATGGATGAGATAAACGCTGAAAGCATCTAAGCGTGAAACTCGCCTCAAGATGAGATTTCCCATTCCTTATGGAAGTAAGACCCCTCAGAGATGATGAGGTAGATAGGATGGAAGTGGAAGTGCCGCGAGGCATGGAGCGGACCATTACTAATCGGTCGAGGACTTAACCAAGTTTAGGGTGTTTCGATTGAACGTGAGAAGAATAGATATTGTTTAGTTTTGAGAGTGCAAGCTCTCAGTCCTGAAAAGGATTAGTGTGGTGATGATGGCTTGAAGGATACACCTGTTCCCATGCCGAACACAGAAGTTAAGCTTCAACGCGCCGAAAGTAGTTGGGGGATCGCTCCCTGCGAGGATAGGGCATTGCCATGCATTATGGAGGATTAGCTCAGTTGGGAGAGCATCTGCCTTACAAGCAGAGGGTCACAGGTTCGAGCCCTGTATCCTCCATTTTTGTTTATTGGGCTATAGCCAAGTGGTAAGGCAACGGTTTTTGGTACCGTCATGCGCTGGTTCGAACCCAGCTAGCCCAACTGATTAACCGTCAGATGACATTACGTCGTGTGGCGGTTTTTTGTTTACGATCGATTGAGTGTACTTAACGTGCTTCTCACTCAGGTTTGTTTGATAAATACGAATTAAGATTAGACAGTGTAGAAAATCAATTTTAGATGAAATCCCCACGTTTTAACTAAAACAGTGGAGAATTGTTGGTTGGGTAATAGCCACTATGCCAAAATCCTACATAATGATAGCCGATGAAAAAATCAAATTATTTCACACTATTAAAAAACTTGTATAAAACGGCCAATATACACCTGCCCAAAGGTTATAATTTAATAGTAAAACTATATTGGGAAGGTAATCTATGAAAAGCAATAATACAGAAGAACTAGCTTTTGAAGATGAATTGATTGAATATCTGCAGCATGTTGGTGCAAGTCGCCAATGGAAATATGAAGAAGAAATTAAAACAACCAATCAACTTTGGGCTAATTTTAGAAAGATTCTTGAACAGAACAACCAGGATAAGTTGGATGGCAAGCCGCTTTCAGACACGGAATTCAGCCAGGTGAAAAAACAGATTGAAAGCTTGGATAATCCTTATAAAGCCGGCATCTTTTTATATGGTGTCGGTGGTAAGAGCCAAGTATCGGTTGAGCGTGATGAAGATGGCAAGTCAGTGATTTTAACAGTGTTTGACCAAGACCAAATTGGTGGCGGCAATACTGTATATCAAATGGTTAATCAAATTCAGCGTGATCCGGTTATCAGTGGGAAAAAACCGCGTCGATTTGACGTTACGCTGCTGATCAATGGTTTGCCGATTATACAGATTGAGGAAAAACGTGATTCCATCAGTACGGATAAGGCATTTAATCAAATGAAGCAGTACCTTAGTGAACGTCAATATAGCGGAATTTATTCGACACTTCAGATTATTGTAGGGATGACGCGCAATGAAATTCGCTACATGGCTTTGCCAAATGATGCCGACCACTTTAACACAGACTTTGCCTTTGAATGGCAGGATGAAAAGACCAACCGTCCAATTCACGACTGGCAGGTGTTTGCATCCAAGGTACTATCAATTCCGATGGCACACCAGCTGGCTACCAATTACATGATTTTAGATGGTACGCCTTATCATCAAATGATTAAGGTTATGCGTCCTTATCAGGTGTATGCAACGCGTCGGGTAATGGATAAGATTAAAACGCATGATTTCGAAGTTGATGACCAGCGTTTGGGTTATATTTGGCATACAACTGGGTCAGGCAAAACAATTTCGAGTTTTAAAGCTGCCTGGCTTGCATCAAGGCAGCCAAACGTGGATAAGGTTGTGTTTTTAGTTGACCGAATCGCGCTCACCAATCAAACCGTAGCAGAATATAAAGCCTATGATCCTGAGAATGATTCCGAATCTAGTGGTGGCGTGGTAAAAGAAACTGCCAACGTCTCTGATTTGAGTCGTAAGCTGAAAAAGAAGGGTAACAGTGTGATCGTCACTTCAACGCAAAAGATGGCGACTTTAGTACGGCGGCGTGAATATACGGATCAGCAGCACGTGGTCTTTATCGTTGATGAGGCCCATCGATCGACCAGTGGCGACATGATCAAAGACATCAAAAAAGCCTTTCCTCATTCGGCATGGGTTGGCTACACGGGCACGCCAGTTTTTGATGATGAAACTGTGAATGGTACAAAAAGGAAAAACGCGGCTAAGATAACTACGACCAGAGATATTTTTGGTGATCCGCTACACATCTACACGATCAGAGAGGCAATTGCCGATCGAAATGTTTTGGGATTTAAGGTTGATTTCCAGACGACTCTGCCTAAAGACAGCCTGGAAAACGAGTACTTGCCAAAATACTTCAAAAAGATCAACCCAACGTGGACTGATGAGCATATTAAAGAACGAATTAGAAATCTAACGCCGAGTGACATGGACGATCTGATACAGCCGAGTGTTTATGATAATAACCGAGAACATGTGCGCTTGGTAGTCACGGATATCTTTAAGTACTGGTCGAATCGTTCGAATAAAGGATTGTATAGTGCGATTTTGACGACTCATGTTGGTGGTGGCAAGGCATCAACGCCAATGGCAATGATGTACTACGATGAGTTTCAACGTCAAAATAAATTAAGGCCTGCTGATCAACGCTTAAAAGTGGCGATTACGTTTAGCCAGGATACATCGAATGGAGAAAACCAGTATGAGAATAATCAAGGCTTGAGTCGTGCCATTAAAAACTACAATGCGGAATTTGGGACTGGCTTTGATGATACGACGGTAAAAGAATATACCGAAGACGTGGTTAATCGCCTGGCAAGAAATCTGGGTGACGATGCCACTAATCTGGATTTGGTAATTGTAGTTGATCAGCTGTTGACGGGATTTAATGCCCCGATGCTTAATACACTTTATGTCGATCGGACGCTGAAAGGGGCTAATTTAATCCAGGCATATTCGCGGACCAATCGTGTGCAGGATATGGAAAAAAAGCCGTTTGGACGAATCGTTAACTACCGCTGGCCTCAGCACGCAGAAGACTTGATGAATAAGGCGTTGACTCTCTATGCCAATCGCCAGTCAGCTGCCGTACAGGGCGAATTGATTGATCGCCCAGATGGAATCGTGGAAAAACCCTATGCTGAATTAGTTGATGAACTGGCAGAAGTTGTGAAGCAGATTAAGAATCTTACCGACAACTTTGATGATGTGCCAAAGAGCGAGAATTCACAGGTTGAGCTATGGCATACGATGCATCGGTATAATCATCTGATGGTAAAGATTAAACAGGATGATAATTACGATGAAAAGCATCCAGAAAAGCTGTTTGGGCAAGTTAATATGAATGCACAAGATGAAACGGCGCTGACCGGGCGTATTGCTACTAAGCTCAATAAATTGATTAATCAACGAAGAGGCGAGTCTGATGATGAGATGCCAATGCCAACGTTAAGAATGGAACACGTAAATGACGTCCGAGTCAATTATGATTATATTGAAGAACTATTGGCACAGTTGGCAAATCAGCTGCATGATGGTGATGAAGCTGGAGCGCAAAAAACGCATGAGCAGTTGCAGAGCTATACCAATCTAATTGAAGATGAAAAGTATGCTGCTCAGCTGGTGGCTTTTATCAAGGCCTTGTTCGATCGGGCAGTGCAGGGCGGTACTTATCCGCTTCAAGGCAAAGATGCGGGGAACCTGCTGCGATCATATGCTAAAGGCAGTGAATCAAATGATATTGAGCAGTTTATGCAAAAATGGGGCTTAGTGAACCTGAATAAAGATAAGATTACTCATTTGATTCAGCAGCATACGCTTGAACATGATGATCTGGATATGCAGGGGGAATTAGCCAATATTATTAAAGAAGCTCAAAAATCATACCAGACTACGGCACATGATCAAGAAGTCCGGAATCTGAAGCGGGTAAAATATCGAACCCATTTGCGGCAGGCCTTTAATGATTTTGCCGATACGATGAAACGCAAATACTAGAATTAGGAGAGTCAAAATGTCAAAAGCACAAGATGTATCAAGCCAACTATGGAGCATGGCAAACGAACTGCGTGGGACGATGGATGCCAGCGAATACCGTAACTATATCCTTGGATTTATGTTTTATCGCTATTTATCAGAAAAGCAGGAAAAATATCTGATTGATAATGATATTTTTGATCAGGTAGAAGGAAAGAGCATTAATGATCTGTATCGCCAAGACGCGGTTGGTGATGATTTAAAGGACTACCTGGAAGATATCTCTGGGGCGTTAGGATACGCAATTGCGCCAGAAGATACCTGGACGACATTGATGGAAAAAATTCATGACAGCAAGGCAAATGCCGAAGATTTTCAAAATATTTTTGATCATTTTGAAGAAAACGCGCAGCTTAATTCATTTGCCGAAAAGGACTTTCGTGGGGTTTTTGCCGATGTCAATCTGAACAATAGTCGGCTGGGAAACAATCTGGCCACGCGAACCAAAGCTCTGATTGCAACCGCCAAAATGGTAAACGACTTTGATTATTTTGATGAAAATGGTCATGATATCTTAGGAGACGTCTATGAATATCTGATTAAGCAGTTTGCCAGCAATGCCGGAAAGAAGGCCGGTGAATTTTACACGCCGCATGAAGTATCTAAGGTCTTGGCTAAGTTGGTAGCAGCCAACATGGATCTGAATCAAGAATCATTTTCAATCTATGACCCGACGATGGGATCCGGTTCCTTGCTGCTGACCGTGCGTGATGAGATTCCAAATGGTCGACAAAAGGGACGAGTACGTTTTTACGGCCAGGAACTGAACACGACGACTTACAACCTGGCGCGCATGAATTTAATGATGCATGGCGTTGACTATGGCAATATGACGCTGCGTAATGCTGATACTTTGGCAATGGACTGGCCAGACGGATTGGACCAAGATGGGGTTGATCGTCCTCACTTTTTCGATGCTGTTGTTGCAAACCCGCCATATTCACAAAAATGGGATGCTGATTCGAGTAAATTAAAAGATCCACGATTTAAGGATTACGGTGCACTTGCTCCCAAGGGTAAGGCTGACTATGCTTTCCTGCTGCACTCACTGTATCACCTGGAGCAAAATGGTACGATGGCGATTGTTTTGCCACACGGGGTTCTTTTCCGTGGAGCAGCAGAGGGCAAAATTCGCAAAGCCTTATTAGAAAAAGGACAAATTGACGCAATTATTGGGATGCCAGCTGGTTTATTCTATTCTACGGGTATTCCAACCATTATAATGGTCTTAAAAAAGCATCGTGATAATCGAGACGTTTTGTTTATCGATGCTTCAAAAGGCTTTGAAAAGGGCAAAAACCAAAATATCCTGCGTGATCAAGACATTGACAAGATTATCAAGACATATAAAAAACGCCAAGACGTCGATAAATACGCGCACTTGTCCACAATGGATGAAATTAAGGAGAACGAGTTTAACCTTAACATCCCTCGATATGTTGATACTTTTGAAGAAGAACCACCAATTGATATTGTGGCCTTGAGTAAAGAAATGCAGGACATCGATCAAAAAATTGCTCAAAGTGAAGCTGAATTTTTGTCATTGGTCGATGATCTTGATGTGAATGAACATACGCAATCCACTATTGATGCGATTAAGGCGGTGTTTAAGCATGACTAAACAAAATGAAAAGGATGCTAAACGAGTCCCAGAACTGCGATTTAAAGGCTTTACGGATGATTGGGAGCAACGTAAGCTGGGAGAGATAGGAGAAACTTTTTCAGGTTTATCCGGAAAAAATAAAAATGACTTTGGACATGGCGATGCGAGTTTCATTACTTATATGAATGTTTTTTCTAACTCTATTGCTGATCTTCGAGGTACTGAACATGTTGAAATTGATTCAAAGCAAAATCAAGTAATGTATGGTGATATATTATTTACCACTTCTTCTGAAACACCTGAAGAAGTTGGGATGTCTTCTGTTTGGCTTGGTCATATTAAAAATATCTATTTAAATAGTTTTTGCTTTGGATATAGAATTCTTGAAAAGCAAAATTTTGATTCTTATTATATGGCTTATTTACTTAGGGCTGAAAATTTCAGAAAGCGAATGACCGTCTTAGCTCAAGGCATATCTCGATATAATATTTCAAAAAAACAAGTGATGAATACATTTGTTAATTTTCCGACAATGGAAGAACAAAGGAAAATTGGCAAAGCATTATTCTTAATTGATAAAACTATCACTTTGCATGAGGAAAAGCAGCACCAGTTAGAACAGCTGAAAAAGGCTTTACTGCAAAAAATGTTTGCGGATAAAACCGGATATCCGGCGCTGCGGTTTAAGGGCTTTACTGAAAAGTGGGAGCAACGTAAGCCAAAAAATTATTTGAGGGAAAGTAGAATTTTAGGGTCAACTGGTGTAGATGCAAAAAAATTAACGGTTAAGCTTTGGGGCAAAGGTGTAGTCGAAAAGAAAGAATCTATATCCGGAAGTAACAATACAAGATATTATATTAGGCATGCCGGACAATTGATGTATGGTAAGTTAGACTTTTTACATGCTGCATTTGGCATAGTTCCCAAAGAATTAGATAAGTATGAATCAACGGCTGATTCGCCGGCTTTTGATATTATTGATGGTAATCCAAAATTTTTACTCGAATTTTTCTTGAGAAAGGAATTTTACTTAAGAAATGGTCAAAGAGCTAATGGATCCCGAAAAGCTAAGCGAATTCATGAAAAAGATTTTTTGGAAATGCCAATATTGGTTCCATACAAAAGCGAGCAAACAAAAATTGGAAACCTAATAAACTCTCTCGACAGAACTATCACTTTGCATGACAAGAAAATCCAGTATCTTAAACAACTTAAACGAGGATTATTGCAAAAAATGTTTGTCTAGATAAAAAGGATAGCGGCATGAAACCGTTATCCTTTTTGTTATAGTGATGCTAAATGCTGCATGATTTTTGAATTGTCCTTATTCTCTAACTCCTGAATAATATGGAGATAGGTTTGTTGAGTAGTTGTCATATCAGCATGTCCCAAACGCTTGGCAACACTCGCAATCGATACGCCCGCAAAAAGCAGCAAAGAAGCGTGAGTGTGTCTTAATCCGTGCACTGAAATTACTGGAATATCAAGTTCTTCACAGTACCGCTGTAAAAGATTATTGATGGTTGAATTAAATACACGTTTTTGGACAAATAAAGGCTGATCTTCAGGGAAGTCTTGAGTAACTCGGTTAAGTTGCATTGCTAATTTCCAGTCAATTGAAACTTTGCGAATCGATGAAGCATTTTTAGTCGGTTTAAAGCCACCCGCATAATTTTTATAGTCCCAAGTTTTGTCAACGTTAATAGTCTGTCCTTCTAAATCAATGTCTTTCTTGGTTAGTCCCAAAGCTTCACCAAAGCGCAGACCAGTTTTGGCAATGATTAAAATGAGCCAATCAAAGTTGGGGAACTTTGACAAATCAAGGTGGCGCAACAGTAATTTTAGCTCAAACTCATTTAAATATTTAGTTTTCTTCTCGGTTGGCGTTTTACCTTTGACAACAATTTTACGGGTTGGGTCTCGTTTTAAATAGCCTTCATCATACGCATCAAGCAGCATAGCTTTTAATTGATGGTGGAAGTCCATCGTAGTTGCTTTCTCATGTGTTTTGGCAAATTCATTTAAGATCTGCTGATACTCTAGTCGTGATACATCAACTAATTTAAGTTCTGGGGCAATCTGTTTTAAGTGCCGATATGATAGCCAGTACTTCTCTAATGTTCGCTCTCGGACTGCTCCATCCTTATACACCTCAATCCATTGAGCAAAGTAGTCATATAACAAAATTTGTTTTCTCCGCATAAAAAATCTCCTTAGCAAATGTCTTGCTAGGGAGATTTTAAATTAGACGAACATCTTTTGTAGTAATGCGCGCTTGAGACGCTTTAGATTATCAATTTTATGCTGGTGAAGAGTGATGAGGTGATCTAGCTTAGATAAATAATTACCTATCTTTTCTTGTTCTTCAATAGAAGGAATATTTAATTTTTGTTTTAACAAATCTTTATTTACCAGATTCGTCATCATTGTTGCTTTTGTTGTAGACTTTCTCAAAATATCCCGCATTATATTTTCATTATGAATATAGTACTTCCAAAACCAAAGATCGTGCTCTTTTTGTGTTGGCCTATATATATCAAAAACATGCGAGACTATGCCATTAGCTAAAGTATTCTCAACAAATCTTCCGAATTTAAATTTTTTGCTTTTATTACCTTCAAAAGCAATATCTCCAATGCGATAAACGTAGTAGGTTCTCATATATTTATCTGTTGAATTTTTGGGTGCAGTTCCCCATTTATTGTTAGCAACAGAAATAACTTTATCCTTAGAAAAAGACAAATCATTTTTTTCAGAAGACTTTTTGTAGATGTCAGAAAATTTTCGTTGCTCCCACTTTTCAGTAAAGCCCTTAAAACGGAGCGCTGGATATCCAGTTTTATCCGCAAACATTTTTTGCAATAAAGCCTTTTTCAGCTGTTCTAACTGGCGCTGCTTTTCTTCATGCAAAGTGATAGTTCTATCTATTTGATTAAATAAACGTCCTATCTTTTTCTGTTCTTCAAGAATTGGAATATTCAATTTTTGTTTTAACAAATCCTTATTTACCAGATTCGTCATCATTGTTGCTTTTGTTGTAGACTTTCTCAAAATATCCCGCATTATATTTTCATTATGAATATAGTACTTCCAAAACCAAAGATCGTGCTCTTTTTGTGTTGGCCTATATATATCAAAAACATGCGAGACTATGCCATTAGCTAAAGTATTCTCAACAAATCTTCCGAATTTAAATTTTTTGCTTTTATTACCTTCAAAAGCAATATCTCCAATGCGATAAACGTAGTAGGTTCTCATATATTTATCTGTTGAATTTTTGGGTGCAGTTCCCCATTTATTGTTAGCAACAGAAATAACTTTATCCTTAGAAAAAGACAAATCATTTTTTTCAGAAGACTTTTTGTAGATGTCAGAAAATTTTCGTTGCTCCCAAGCATTCTGACCCCTTAAACAATGTCGATGGCGACTTCAAAATGTACAAAAATGGCAATCTCAAATTGTACAATTATGGCAAAATAAATTGGCACATATTGATAAACCAATGGCGTCTTATGATGTTTATCAATCTGGTCATTTTGGATATACTAAGATCATCAAATACGAGTTAAGCAAATGGAGGTTAATTATGAGTAACAAAGTGATCTTGGTAACGGGTGCCAGCAGCGGAATGGGTTTTGAGACGGCAAAGGCTTTAGCACAGCAAGGCGATAAAGTTTATGGTGCCGCGCGTCGGGTTGAAAAAATGGCTGCCTTAAAGGAATATGGGGTAACGCCACTGAAGCTGGACATTACTGATGAAGCATCGAATAAGGCTGCCATTGCCGAAATTATTGCCAAGGAAGGCCGGATTGATGTCCTGGTTAACAATGCAGGCTATGGCAGTTACGGCGCGATTGAAGACGTTGATCTGGCAGAGGCCAAGCGCCAATTTGATGTCAACTTGTTTGGCTTGGCAGCTTTGACAAAAAACGTTTTGCCTTACATGCGTGCACAACACTCAGGTAAAATCATCAATGTATCATCGATGGGTGGCCGCTTGGTATCGTTTATGGGTGGTTGGTACCATGCAACCAAATATGCCGTTGAAGCTTTTAGCGATGCCCTGCGAATGGAAGTAAAGCAGTTTGGCATCGACGTAATTTTGATCGAACCAGGCGGCATCAAGACTGACTGGGGACACATTGCGGCTGATCATCTCGCTGCCTCAGCTAAGGGCGGCGCTTATGAAAAGACTGCGCTTAAGGTCGCTGAAGGGATGCACAAGCAATATAATGGCAACATGATGAGCAAGCCTCAGGTAGTCGTTAAGGCGACCGTCAAGGCAGTTAATGCGCGACGCCCTAAGCCACGCTATCTGATTGGGTTCGGGGCCAAGCCATTGGTATTTGCCCACGCCATTTTGCCAACGCGCGTATTCGACTTTATTATGATGCATGCTTCCTAAACCAGAAAATATCGCTTCTAAATTAAAGCTTTTTAATCTCATCTTGATGGAATCTAATAATTTTTAGAATAATGGTTGACATTTATCGTTATACCAAGTATTATAATCACAACAAAATTAGAAATTGCTTAGAAGAGATGAGTAGTCGCGGGCAACCCTTAAAGAGAACCGGGTTAGGTGAGAGCCGGGATCGTAAAACGCGATGAAGATGGTCTTGGAGCAAGTCGGTGGGCGAGCCGTTTGGTAAGCCGGCCGCGGGGTGACGTCCGATATCACGGTCCGGGTCTTCTAATTTTTAGAGTACTCAGTAAGGGCTAGATTGTGAGGTCTAGCTGAATCAGGGTGGTAACACGTTGAATAAGCAGTCAACGTCCCTGGGAGAAAGTGCAAGATGTGCTTTTCCCAGGGATTTTTGATTTCCTGAGAAGTCCTGCCAAACAAGCATTTTCGAAAGGAAGTTATCACATATGACGCAATCACAAACCTTAACTTTTACCAACCGCACGACTTCACCATTCCGTTATGACATTGTGGGCAGTTTCCTGCGCCCAGCCGAACTAAAGGCAGCCCGGGAAAAATTTGCCAATCATGAAATTGACCATGACGAACTGAAAAAAGTTGAAGACAAGTGTATCAAGGAACTGGTCGAAAAAGAGGCGCAAGCAGGTCTGCACGCAGTTACGGATGGCGAGTTCCGGCGTTCTTGGTGGCACCTGGACACGTTCTGGGGCTTTGAAGGCATCGCACACACGAATCCAGAGCATGGCTACTTTTTCCATGGTGAAGAAACTCGTGCAGATTCAGCGGCTGTGACAGGCAAGGTTCGCTTTAACGGCACGCATCCCGATCTGGAAGCCTTCAAATATCTCAAGAGTCTAACGGATGGCACGGATCTGATTCCACGCCAAAGCATTCCGGCACCGGCACAATGTTATGAAGAATTAGTATTGGGTGAGGGGAAGACCGAGGCAATCGCTGAATATTACTCATCCAAGGCAGAATTGGCCAAAGACGTTTCGCAAGCTTACCATGATCTGATTTTAGCTTTATATGATGCCGGCTGTCGTGACTTGAAACTGGACGACTGTACCTGGGGCTCAATTGCGGACAACGAATTCTGGCATTTGTTTGCAGAAGAGGGTCAAAGCCGTGAACTGTTGCAAGAACAGCTCTTAAAGATCAACAATGATGCCTTGGTAAACCTGCCAGCTGATTTGGTCGTGACTACGCATGTCTGCCGTGGCAACTACCACTCCACTTGGGCAACCAAGGGCGGTTATGGTCCTGTTGCTGATTATGTACTGGCGAAAGAAAATGTAACTGCCTTTTATCTGGAATACGATTCAGAGCGGGCGGGCGGTTTTGAACCCTTGGCGAAGGTCCCAGCTGATAAATACGTGGTGCTGGGTCTGTTAACCTCCAAATCTGGTGAATTGGAAGATCGGCAGGTAATCTTGGACCGCATTCAAGAAGCTGCGCAGTACCATGATCTGGACAAATTATGTCTGAGTACGCAATGTGGCTTCTCTTCAACTGAAGAGGGCAACATTCTGACTGAAGAACAGCAGTGGGCTAAGATTGCCTTAGTCAAGAGCATTGCCGAAGAAGTCTGGGGCGCTTAAAACAGTCTTGATTGATCTCCTTAATTGACATTTTTCCTAAAAAAACAGCATATGCAAAAGATCAACAATCGTGGGCTGAGATCGTTTTGCTCAAGTATGCTGAAATAGTATCAATATCTCCTCAAATACAACAAAACTCCTCGCAGTCAAGCGGGGAGTTTTATTTTGAGATTGAAAAGTCGGCTTAGCCTTGAACCGGGGCAGTTTGCAGGTCGCTGGCCTCTTTGATGTTGTGAGCATCCATGTATTCGATGATTTGATTGATGGTAATGTAAGGAACGTTGACGCGCTTGGCCATTTCTGCCAGATCGTCGCGGCGAGCCATGTGGCCATCTTCTTTAAGCACTTCAATAATCACGGCAGCTGGCTGAGCACCAGCGAGATATGCCAGGTCAACTGAAGCCTCAGTATGGCCGATTCGCTTGCGCAGCCCGCCGTCCAAAGCATAAAGCGGTTGGATGTGACCAGGGTGATTAAAGTCGGTTGGCTTGGCAGCCGGGTTGGCAATGCGGTTGATCGTAGCCGCGCGGTCAAATGCGGAAACGCCGGTCGTGACGCCGGTTGCCTCAAAAGTGCCATCCGTGGTCGTCATAAATGGCGTTTGGTGAGGATCAGTACTGTGTTCGACCATCTTGGTAAAGCCCAGTTCATGTGCTCGCTGGATGGTGATTGGTACGCACATTAGACCATTGGCTTCGTGCAGCATTTCGTAGACCGTTTCGGGAGTGATGCGGTCAGCCAAAGCCACCAGATCGCCTTCGTTTTCGCGATCCTCATTGTCGGAAAGAATTACGTAGCCGCCATTTTGCAGTTGTTGCAGTGCAGTTTCGATCGTGTCAAATTGAACCATGATTTTAGCCTCTTTCTCTCTTTGCCAAATGTAAAATCAACTCTCCGTTCGAACGTGGCCTTATCATATCCTGTTATCGTTAGTTTGTAAACCGTACTATCTACCTAATACAGCTTTGTTTATCAAATGAATCACGAACAATAACGCCGAAATGTAACGAACGTTCGATAATTGCTAACTGAACAATTGAACAAGAATTTGATTATTTAGACATGCGAACGTTCGTAAAGTTTTTCGATTACTTTAGTCGCCTGCTCTTTGAAACAAGTGTTGTTTTTGTTTAGTGGTGAACTAGAAAATGAACAAAAAATGCCATCAAAAACTTTTTCAAAAAATTTCTGATGACTTTCATTTGTTAAATATCTAAAGTTGATTAGGTGATTATTTGCGATGAAACCAATCGAATTAATTCAATAATTAAGGTTGCCGGCTTTGGCATTCCGTTCTTGTGCAGCCTGGGGAGCCATCTGTTCACGCAGCGCGCCATAGATTGGCCGTCCCCCTAACAGATCGTTGACTGTGTAGGCAATGAACGTAACCAGCAGCATTGGCAGAATCTGCTGAACCGTACCGACCATTTCAGTTAAAAGACAGATGGCGGTAAACGGGGCCATTTCAATTGCGCCAAAATAAGCAGCCATGCCAATGACCACCAGATTGATGTAGGCTTTGGCAGGAATGAGGCCAAAGTGAATCATCAAGCAGCCAGCCAAGCCACCTAAAATTGCGCCCAGTACCAGGATTGGCATGAAAATCCCGCCTGGAACGGCTGCGCCATAAGAAACCATTGAAAAGACGAATCGAATTATGAAATAAACTCCTAAAAGCATCATCATCGCTTGAAATCCGTGCACATGACGCGGCAGCTGGGCGATGACCTCAACAAAAACGTGACTGCCGCCCAGCATGCTGGCATCCCACAAGCCGATTGGAACCACCAGCAGCAAGGGGATGATCGCGCGCCGATTTCTTGGCAGCCAGGAAATCTTGCCATACCAACAATGAATATTAATCAGACAATATTGGTAAAACCAGGCGAGGATGCCCAGCAAAATGCCGAATCCAGCCAGGGGCAGGTAGGCAGCGGGCGACAGACGATCAACGACGGGCAGCCACATGCAGGGCCGCGTGCCAAAAAAGAGCAGGGTAACGAAATCAGAAGCAATGGCGGCAGTTAAAGCCGTCAGCCAGGTCTGCGATTCAAAGGTGTAGGTGATTTCTTCCAACAAGAAAAGCGCACCGGCTAATGGGGCTGAGAATGCCGCGGAAAGTCCAGCCGCAATGCCACAGGCGATCATGGCTTTGGTTTCCTGATGCGAAGACTTGAAGCATTTTTCCGCCAGTCCTTGACCAACTGCTGCTCCCATCTGAATGCAGGGTCCTTCCCGGCCAAGGAACAGCCCCGGGCAGATTGCCATCAGACCAAGCACGTATTTGCGCCATAGCACTGACCACCAAGACATCCAATGTTCATCATGTAAAACGTCTTCAACTTGCGGTACTCCCGAGCCAACGATGTCAAATAGATGATTTTTCAACAGACGCGCCATTATCAGCCATAAAACAAGCGTACCGATCAGATAGGCGCCCAGCACCAGATAATGAGTTCGCATATAAGGATAGATAACGTTGAGTCCCTGCAGCGTTGTGTCAATGATTTTGCGAAAGGTGGTCACGATCAGACCAGTTGCCAGTCCGACAACGATGCCATGCCCGATCCGGTTTAAAAAGGTGGAGGCAAAGGGTCGGTGCAGAATTTCGCTTGCGTCAATTTCTTTCAAGATACAATCTCCTTTTCGAATTTCTGTCTTTATTATTGTCACATTCTGATTGGTTGCCATTTTGATAACATTTATCAATTAATCGTTAAATAATGAATTACTTAATAATCAACTTATGGCAAAAAACAAAATGCAGTCTGTGTGACCATGAAAGAATATAACACAAATGAAAACGTTTTTTAAAGAAACATTCATTAAAATTAGTTAATCTAAAGTATATTTTTATCGAATTTAACAAAAAATAAGTTATTATTTTGTTAAAGGTGTTATACTTTTCTCCAATATCAAAAAGACGGTTTATTTAGCGATGAGTTGCTCAATGCCGTCCTAGGATATCCTTAAAAGTTGTTGTTGATTACCTGTCTGCAAGGATAAGGAGGAATTTATGATGACTAAAGACTTGGAAAATAAAACGGCGATCGTTACGGCAGCCAGTCGCGGCATTGGCCTGGCAATTGCCGAAAAGCTGGTTGAGCAGGGCGCCATTGTTTATATGGCTGTGCGGGACAGTGAAAAGAACCGTCAGCTAACCGCCCAGCTGCATGAGCAAAATGAAAACTTCCGCAGCGTTTTTTATGATGCGTTTGACTTTGCAACCTATGCACCCATGATTCAAGAAGTAGTGCAAGACGCGGGTCATTTGGACATTCTGGTCAATAACTTTGGCACGACGGATGTTAAAAAAGATACGACTTTGGTTGATGGCGACAGTCAGACCTTCTTTGATATCGTTGACAAAAACATCGCAAGCGTTTATTACACTTCCAAATATGCCGTTAAAGTAATGCGCGAGCAGGAAAGCGGCGGCAACATCATCAATATTTCATCAGTTGCCGGTACGACGCCAGATATCAGCCGCTTGGCATATGGCGTCTCAAAGGCAGCCATCAACTCGCTGACCAAACAGACAGCCGTTGAGTATGCGCGGGATAAGATTCGGGCCAACGCGGTACTGCCTGGTTTTGTTGGTACGGATGGCGCCTTGCAGAACATGTCAAAGAGCTTCTTGGATGGCTTCTTAAAACACGTGCCGTTAAATGAGGTCGTTAAGCCAGTGGATATTGCCAATATGGTTGCTTTCCTGGCCAGCGATAAGGCGCGCTATGTAACGGGTGAGCTGATTACGGTTGCCGGTGGCTTTGGCCTGCCAACGCCGATCTATGGGGATGCCATGAGCGGCAGCATTAAAAAAGGCTGATAATAATTAACCAGATAAAAAGGACTCGTCGATTTTGGCGGGTCCTTTTATATATTATTTAAATCATTAGCTTAGTTGGCTTGATTCAGCAAGGTCCGCATCGCTTGAATCGGGATGCGGCTGTAATTGATATCCAAGCGACTGACATAGTTCAAATCAGCCAGCCATTTTTCGATTGCTCGCCTAAACTTGCAATTAAAACAGTGGTCAAACTGTTTTTTATTCAAACTTTTGGTGCAGCTGACGGTAGCGTCGTGGACTGACACCGCAGATTTTCTTAAAAGTCTGATCGTAATGACTGGCGGAGGCAAAGGCGTAGTTTACTGCAATTTGGCTGATTGACAGTGAGGAATACACCAACTCATTTTGCGAGGCATTGATTTTACACAGATTGAGATAGGATTTAAGCGGCATCCCGGTCGTCGTTTTGAAGAGTGCTGATAAGTAGTTGGGAGTCACGTGCAGATGTCTGGCGAGAGCGGCTACCGTTAACGGCTCGTGCAAATGAACGGCAACCTCGGCCTTGACGCGCTGAACTAAGGGATGATCGCTGGCCAGTGACTGCTGCTGAATCTTTTTGACCAGCCGCAGATATTCAAACTTGCCGTTAACCGTAATTGAATAAACCTCATCAGCCGTCCGAGCATTTTCGATGGACTGAATATAGGCATCATTAAGCGAAAAAGAATCTTCATAGTTCATCCCGCCTTTAATTGCTGCCCTGGCGATGAGGCCCAGATCGACAATGGCCAGGTTCTTAAAAGAGCGGAGCGGATTTTGCGCAAGAGTGCCATATGAGCCGGTGAAGCTTTCATTTAACGCCTTTTTCAGCTGTTCTTCGTTGCCCGCTGCAATGGCACTGAGTTCGCGCTGCTCTTCGTCATAAGGATTATGGCGAAAGTTGGCTTCATGCGCGTTAAACAGGTGCCGAGCCGCACTTTTTTGCTGGGTTTGCCGCAATTCTTGAAAATAGCGGGTTTGACTGATCAGATCGCTGGCATGTAGATCAGTCGCTGAAATCAGATTCTGAATCAGACACACGCCTTCCAGAAAAGTTTGCTGCGGTTCACTGATTTGATCAGCGCTGACAGGTCCGATTAAGATTAGCTTTTGCCAATTTAACTTGATCAGCACGATGATTTTGCCGTGCGTGCCCGTAATCAGTGGGATATCAGTGTGGCATTGACTGCCAAGCCGGTCGACGTCAAAATCGCTGTTCAGCGGGGTGGCAGGATTCTTGATTTTCGGGGCCCAGCAGTGATTGCTTTTTTGCCAGTTTGAGATTGGGCAGTGATGGACTCTTTGAAAATAGTCGAGCGTTAATTGCAATGGCTGCATAAGATCACCTTACTTTTTTGATACCTTGCGTTGTTTTTTGATATTAAAAACCATATTGATAGCTTATGCTGAAACCGTTATCAAAAGCAAGCATTTTTTGACAACTTAGAAAGGGTAGGTAAGTCGCTTATGGAACTATCAATTGATATCGATCAAACGCTGGGAATCGTTGACCCTAAGCTACACGGGCAGTTTATCGAGTTTTTGGGTGAATGTATTGATCAAGGAATCTGGGTTGGTCCGGATTCAAAGATTCCCAATATTCATGGCTTTCGCAAGACGATCGTCGAAAAGATGCAGGCGCTGCACCCAGCAGTAATTCGCTGGCCAGGCGGCTGTTATGCAGACTCATATCATTGGCGGGATGGAATTGGTCCACGCAAGCAGCGGCCGATCACCTTTAATGAAAATTTTGGTACGTTTACCAGGGATGATCATCAATTCGGCACGGACGAGTTTATGGAATTTTGCGAACTGGTTGGTGCAGAACCGTGGATCAATATCAATCTGATGAGCGGCACGGTTCAGGAAATGAAAGACTGGATGGAGTACTGCAATCGAGAGTCGGGCACCGATCTGGCAAGACTGCGTGCTCAAAATGGACATCCGGCACCTTATCACGTTAAGTACTGGGGGATTGGCAATGAGGTCTGGGCAGGCGGCGGCTTTATGACTCCCACGGCCTATGCAGCCAAGTATCGTGAGTTTGCGACCGCTATGCCGAGCTTTAAGCATGATCTCTTTGATAAGGAACAGATCTATCGAATTGCTTCCGGACCCGATGGCAACAAACCGATCGAACGCGTGAACTGGACGCGCGATCTGTTGAAAGAGCTGGCAAGGTATCGACAGCCATCGATTCAAGGCCTCGACATGCATTACTATAATTGGAATCTGGCTAACGACGATACACCAACTGAATTTGATAAGCAGAGCTGGGATCGAGTAGTTAAAGGGGCTGGTGAGATTGAAGAAGTAATCGTTCAACAAGGAGAACTGATTAATCAAGGGCTTGCGAAAATGCCAACGCCGGAGTCAAGTATGGATCAGCGTCTGAGCAAACTGGAACTGATCGTCGGTGAATGGGGAGTCTGGCACCGAGATGCTTTTACCGCCAAACCGGCATTAAAACAGCAGGTAACAATGCGGGATGCAGTGGCAACTGCGATTACGCTCAATGTCTTGCAGCGTCACTGTGATCTGGTGAAAATGGCTACGGTAGCACAGTCGGTCAACGTGCTGAATGCATTGTTTTTGACTGAAGATGAAAAGACGATCATGACGCCAAACTATGATGTCTTTGTCATGTATCAGCGGCATCAAAATGGGCGAGTGATTCAACTGCCGGCAATGAACAGTGAAAAACTTGATGTCATGGCAACCATCAAGCAGGGCCAATTGACGGTAACCATCATTAATAAAGACTATGCCAAATCCCATCAGCTGATTTTAAGATTGGGCGCTCTAGCCACGATGACGCGTCACGAAGAACTCAGCGCGGCCTCGCCTAATGAATATAATTCGGCAGCTGCACCAGATCGTGTCCGAAAGCGTACTAAAGAACCAGCGCCATTTGCAGCTGATGTTTTCGCGCTCGAATTACCGAATGCTTCCGTCAGTCAATTCCAGTTTCGGATGAACTAGATTGCAGCAATGAACGCCCCTTCGAATTTGGCTGATTAATAAAAGCGGAGGTCTAGATTGCTGGACGCCTTATCGATCCTTTAATCAAACGACGCAAAACGGCTAGTCAAAAATTTTTTATTTATTTTTGGTAAGCGCAGTCGTTACGGTTAAATAGATACTTTAGCGTGATTTTGTTTAAGATAGATAAAGAAATTTGCATTGGCAAGTGAATCGATCTTTTGGTAGGATATACAAGTTGCTCAAAGCCAAAACGGCTGATTTGTTTTATTTTATGGGCCCGTAAAATAAGACAGCTGGCGAGAAACCGAGCACTTCTTGTCAACCGAGGTGGGGGTCGCCCCACGGATAAGCAGCCGCGCAGTTCGCGTGGTAAAAGCTACTGAGAAAAAGGAGAATCGATTCATGGAACGTAATGAAAACTACTTTGTCTGGCTGTTCAATCAACTGAAAGGGTGGCCAATGCAGAACTATCTGCTGTTTTTCTTTGCCCTGGGCTTTCAGCTGGCTTTGTTGATCAGCAGCAAGGTTACGTCGGTCACGCTGATCACGTTTATCGGCACGATCTTGGGGACGCTGTGCGTATTGGCCATCAATGCTACCAAGGCGATTAATGGCTGGCTGGGGCTGATCTCGGCTGCCTGCTTTATCTACGCGGGTTTGGCAGCGAAGAACTACCTGTCGATTTTTGAACAGATTGCCTATGTATTGACGCTTGATCTGCCGGTGATCTTTGCCGTACGCAGCTGGAACGATGACACTAAAAATCATCTGCGCCGTTTCGGAACCAAACAATGGATCGTAGCCATTATTGGTACGCTGCTGGTCTACGCTATCAGTGGTTACCTGATTTGCAGTTTCACTAATGATCCGCGGCCATGGATCGATGCCATCAGTTTTGCCATCAGTCTGACTGCAGGGATCATGTGCTTTATGCGCTACAATAACCAATACTACTGGTGGCTGGCTTCTGGGATCTTCCAGCTGATTCTTTGGGGCGTGACCTTTGCGCAAGGGGATGCTACGCTGGCAATGGCAATTAACAGTTTGATCTATGTGGTCAATGACATTCTGGCTTTTACGGTTTCGCCATGGTTTAATCGCGGCCGTCGTCAAGCTGGTTTAACGGAAATGGAATAAATCAGGCCGGATGTTATCGGCACCAACTGCTTTCAGAGCGATCTGAAGGCAGTTTTTTATTGGCGCAGTTTCCGATTGAGTCTTGACGGTGGCGTTTGGATTGCTTTTGGTTCCAGCTGGCTTGTGCCGTGATCGTCAATTAGATTCAGCGGTGTTAAGGGATGATGTGGGAACGTGACCCAGTTGATCGTAAGTGCATGATCATCCAGAGCACAGTTGCAATCTTTTCCATTATAAAGTGGAATCCAAGGTACGGTTGCGTTTTACTCCCAATATTTACTTCTTTAAGGCGATTATCTTTGAACGCATCGGCAGTACAATGCGGGCAGTTTTAACCAGTTGGGAATGATTAAAGCAGGCTTAATTGATTGTGCGATTGTCAAAGTTATCTGATTATGGCGTTAAACGACTGATATTGTGAAGAAATTCAGCACGAACAGCCACTGATTCCTGCAGATACCTACTATTCGCCGATTTTAGGTCAGAAGTAGGTAGTTGTATATTCGAACGGATCAACTTTACCTACTTTTGACGGCTTTTCTTCAAATCGTAGGTAATAATGCATATTTTAGGGTTGATTGGGCCAGACCGACTTTGTGAATTACCTACTATTACGCTTTTTTCATCAAATAGTAGGTAATGTTAGGGAGCCCTAACTCGATATAAACTCAATATACACTAACTTTTACCTACTTATACATCGATTTTGGTAAAAAGTAGGTAATGATAGTTTCGTCATATGTTTTATGCAAGATTTTTTGCATAACGGCCCCGACTAAGCAGTTCAAAAACGGCCGCTCATTGTTGCGAACCTGATCTAAGCAGCAGTACTTAAGGCTTCCGGGAACGATTGCATCACAAGCGGCATTACTTAAAGCTTCCAGGAACGATTGCATCAATCAAATCAAAAACCTCACCACGAGCAATTCCGCGATGAGGTTTTAAACGAGTCCATGCTAGATCAACAAGCAGGCAGATTAGTTATGACGTTTTTTGAAAGCTCCCGTTAAGGAAAGTGCCAGACTGGACAAGCCAAGTCCTAAGGCAGCCAGTAAACCAGTCTGTTCATTGCCAGTTTGTGGCAGCGTCTTTCGGCTGGTTTTGGTAGTGTTTTGGCGGTTGTTCATTGATGAAGCTGTGACTGTAACAGCCGGCGTATTCAAAACAGATGATGGCTGATCTGATGTTGCTGCCGGCGTGTTAGGCGTTGCTGGCTGATCAGGAGTTGATGGTGCCGGCGTTTCAGGCGTCGTTGGGTCAACTGGATCAACAGCCGGCGTTGCATGATAGACAACATTGATTTCAGAATCCGTGCTGTTTTCATCAACCGTTTCAGCAGCAATAACGGCAATCTCAGGCGTCATGTTGGCTACTGATGGCGCATCTACACTGGCAAACTGTCCTTGATTCCAAACCGTTGTGCTGTTGCCGGTAACCAGATCAGTTGACTTAGTGCCGGTCAAGGTTACGGTTTGAGTTACATCATTGGCAACCTGATTACCTTGTTCATCAACAAAGTGAATCGTCCGCTGTACGGTCTTTTCAACGTTTTCAGTCGTCAGGTCATGGTGGTAGACGACTGTGATTTCGGCATTGGCGCTGTTTTCGTCAGTCGCTGCGGCAGCTACCGTGGTCAGGTCCGGCGTCATGTTGGCAACCACGGGAGAGTCAACACTGGCAAATTCATTACCGGCAGCTGCTTGCCAGGTAAATTCAGTTCCCGCGGCATCAGTCGGCGTTCCGTAGTAGGTCAGTGATTGTACGACATCATCTGCGACGGCTTGATTGTTGTTGTCGCCATCGACGTAATGAATCGTCCGCGTAATTGTTTTGACGGCCTGCACGATAACTTGCGCGGTTGCCGTTACGCTATCTTGATCATTGATTTGGTAGATGTAGGTAACGTTGTAGATACCTGGCGTGGTTAAGTTGCCATCAGAATCCAGCGGCAGATTGGACGTGTCGACTTGGTAGGTTCCGGCGCCCCCAGTCGTGCTGTAGGCCAGTGTCTTTTGCTCGGTAACGGTCATTGAGGATTGATTGGTGAACTTGACGCTTGGATTCTGCTGCAGGTTCAGCGCTTGATTCCAGCTGCTGCCGCTTGGCAAGGTAACGTCCTGCAGCAAGAAGACTGGCTGCACTTCTACATACAGCTTGGTTGCGGAACCATCCGGATGAGTCGTGCCGAAAGAGAAGTAGTTGTAAGTCTGCCAAAGATCGTGGCCGTTGGGAGCAATATTGGTCGTATAGCCAAGATCCTTGACCGCGTTAAAGATATTAATGGCATTGATTCTAAAGTAGCCATCGGTAAACAAAGTATCTTCCGCGCTGCCATTGGTAAAGTTGGTTACGGTAACGTCGCTTGGTGAAACGTTAGGCATGGCTGCTTGAATCTCAGCTGGCGCGTCTTGGTAGCGACCGTTGGCATTTTTGATAACGGCGTGGTAGCTGCCATTGATGTTTTGGATGGCGCTGATCGTATCGGTTGCTGGTACGGCCAGCCGCATGTTTAGCGAATGAATGTCATCAGAATAGAAATTGCCGTCTGCATCCCAGTAGTAGAAATATTCATCAAACGTCATATTGCGTGCGGACAGGTCTTGTTCGAGCGCCTTGTCGGCAGTACCATCCGCCAGTGCTGCCAGCTGCTTTTTCATTTGTTCCAGGTTGGCAATCTTCATTGGAACGGTGGCCGTCAGCGATTGACCAGCCTGCAGAGTAGCAACGAATTGAATCTCAACGACTTGATCCCAGGAGAAATCAGCATTCTGCATTAACACATCCAGCGTTTCAAAGTCGCCGGCCGTGATGGCATAGTAGACCTCCAAATCGGTTGGCATGGAGCCGGTAGAGGAGGTAAATTGAATACCGCTGCCAATCTTGTCAGCATCGATAACTGGCTTGATCATGTTGACGTCGGTTGAGTTGTTGGCGGTAAACGTTGGCAACAGGACGATTTCTTCAACTTTACGGCTGTCAGAATTATTGTTGGTAACGACCGTGTTGACATCGAAAGTACCATCGGATTGATTGGCATTTAAAATTGAGCTGCCGTTATATCCAGTCGTCTGGTTGTTGGCCGTAATGTTGATGCCGTGCTGAATGTTATCCTTTGCAGGCGCCTGGGCACTGTTTTGCTTGGAGTTGATAATCGTTTGATCAGCCTCAGTGCTTTGAGCAGTCGAACTGTTCGTGCTCGTCGCGGTGTTGGCAGAATCAGTCGCGGTTGACGCTTGATCCTTGGCATTGTCAGCAGTGGTTGACTGAGCAGCGGAATCAGAGGCGGCTGCTGACTGAGTTAAAGCGTCGGAAGCAGTAGTTGATTGATCCGTTGAATTGGCTGTCAAGACAGTCGTCGCCGTGGATCCATCACTGGTATCGGCGTGGACCGTCGTGGCACTGCTGCCGATAAAGAACAGGCTGGCGATGGCTACCGAGGCAATCCCGGTACCGAATTTGCGCAGTGAAAACCGCAATTGGCGATCGCTGGCTTGTTTGATTTTCAGATTGTGATTGTTTTTACTAAGCATGGTGTAATCATCCCCTTACGTTTGGTAAAAAGTATCATTCATGTGATAACTAGGTCAAGGAGAAAATCACTTTTATAGAAACGATTCGCATTGCTGCAAGCAGTGGTAAACAATTATTAATAATTAGATATGATAATTTCGTCATAGCTTACAAATGCCAATATATCAACGTTTGTTAGCTAAACTAAACAAATAAGTGATTTAATAAATTAAATATGTTTTTGTTTATCTAACGAATCGCCAAGTGTGAATGTATTGACATAATGGCGGCTTTGGAGCGGATGAAGAGGCTGCTGGAATGCGACTGGCGCAACAAAAAATATCAGTAACCCAGTTATAAATACAGTGATGGGTTCGGATGAGTCAATGATCGAGAATAGCATAAGCAAGCTTACGACGGCATTCAGCGCGGAACCGGTCATAAACGCTTGGTCAATGGATATGGTGACGTGTGATCAATGAATCAGTGTCGGAAAAAGCGTCTGCAAATGTTCTCAGCACGAATTATGCAAAAAAACATGCATAAAACATATGACAAAATCATCATTACCTACTTTTTGCAAAAATCGATGTATAAGTAGGTAAAAATTAATGTATATTGAGTTAGGGATCCCTAACATTACCTACTATTTGATAAAAAACGGATAATAGTAGGTAAATCACAAAGTCGGTCTGACCCAATCAGCTCCAAAATATGCAATTTTACCTACTATTCCGGAAAAACGAGCTATAAGTAGGTAAAGTTAAGCAAATCGAATATTCACTTACCTACTTTTGCTTAAAAATCCGCGCGAAGTAGGTAAACTAGCGGCCCACAGCCAGTCTAAACCAGATATTCTTCACAAGCCTGGCGATCCAGCAGTCGCATCTGTCATTTAAGCGTACAGACTTAACACAAAATCGCTACGGTCGACGCACTGCTAGGAAATCGAATCTGTCGTTTAAGCATACTGACTTAACTGATCTAGGTATGAGTACTCGCAGCGTTAACGAATTTGAATGTAAATGTCGATGATGTCGATGGCAGCAATGGGGCGGGCATGGATGCTGATAAATCAAGCCGGCAATCATACCATTGCTGTAATGTGACATGGCGGGAGATGAATGTTTTGGCTGACAGACCGTGCCGGCAATCATATCGTGGCAGTAATGTAGTATGGTATGACCTGGATGCTTTGGCGATAAATCAAGCCGGCAATCATACCGTTGCTGTAATGTGACATGACATGGGATGGATGCTTTGGCGATATATCGAGCCTGCAATCGTGCTGTTGCTGTAATGTGGTAGGGCCCGGACATAGATGTTGGGGGCCAGGATAGCAGATATCTAGTTGCAAGGGTACGTTTAGGTTATATCTTTGGCACGAATTGATAAAACAATGACGCTAAATGATGTTCTAAATTCATGCTGTAGCCGTTAAGATAATGACATCGAATAGCTAATAGCATGATTTAAAAGAAAGAAGGACATTAATATGACTTACAAAACGACGAACCCATATACTGGCGAGGTACTGAAGACGTTTGACGACTTAACGGACGCTCAATTGGAAGCAAAATTGCAAAAAGCGCAGTCTGCATATGAAAAGTGGAGCAAAACTTCATTTGAAGAACGGGCAGCGGTTTTAAAGCGGGCCGCTGAACTGATGACGGAACGCCGGGAGAAGTATGGTGCCATCAACACGATTGAAACTGGCAAGCCGCTTCAGATCGCTGTTTGGGAAAATGATCTCTGTGCCGACATCATGAACTACTATGCTGATAATGCAAAGGAACTGCTGAAGCCTCACTTTATCAAAACAGATGACAAGATGGCTGGCAACGCGGTCGGCATTTATCAGCCACTGGGAATCATTTATGAAATCGAGCCATGGAACGTTCCATTTTTCCAGATGACACGTCCAACGGCAGCTCAACTGATGGCCGGCAACGTGGTCGTTCTCAAGCATGCCTCCAACTGTCCGCAAAGTGCTCTGGCCATGGAACAGCTGTTAAAAGACGCTGGCCTGCCTGAAGGATGCTTCCAAAATCTGTTTATCAGCTACGAACAGTCTGACCGCTTGATTGAAGACGAACGTATTTGTGGCGTAACGATCACTGGCAGTACTGAGGTTGGTCGTGGAGTTGCTTCTAATTCCGGCCGGGCATTGAAGAAGCATGTGATGGAACTGGGTGGCTCGGATGCCATGATCGTGCTGCCGGATGCCGACCTGCAAAAAGCCGTTCAAGGTGCGATGCTTGGCCGACTGACGATTTCAGGACAGGTCTGTGCCAGCGACAAGCGGATGTTTGTGCATGAATCACTTTATGATGCTTTCATTGGCGGAGTAACGCAGGCGGCAGCTCAGCTGAAAGCCGGCGATCCGCTTGATCAAACGACGACTTTTGGCCCTCTGAGTTCGATGAAGGCTGCCAACAAGGTCAAGGCTCAGATTGAACTGGCCGTTGCTAATGGTGCCAAGGCAGTTGAGATTGGTCCTGAAGTTCCGGCAGACAGTGCTTTTGTTCGGCCAACCCTGCTGCTTGACGTGACAGCTGACAATCCAATCTTCCAGCAGGAAATCTTTGGGCCGGTAATGATGATCTTTAGCTGGAACGATGAAAAAGAAGCTTTGAAACTGGCCAATGGTACGTCATTTGGTCTGGGCGGCTCAGTCTACAGTGAAAACGTAGTCGATGCAG
This sequence comes from Limosilactobacillus sp. WILCCON 0051, assembly GCF_039955095.1. Classification (NCBI taxonomy): domain Bacteria; kingdom Bacillati; phylum Bacillota; class Bacilli; order Lactobacillales; family Lactobacillaceae; genus Limosilactobacillus; species Limosilactobacillus allomucosae. Next base: position 1,584,000 of record NZ_CP154878.1, on the reverse strand, counting down.
CTCGAGTAGCAGCGGGAATTGAAGCCGGCGCAATTTCAATCAATCAGCCAACGATGGCCTCACCAGCAATTCCATTTGGCGGGATCAAAGAATCTGGCTATGGTCGCGAGCTGGGCGCAGAAGGTATTCGCGAGTTTACCAACCAAAAATACATTAACAGTGCCAACCTTGACATGGACCAGCTGTTTGCACAGTTTTAGGATCAAACGGTTTGATGTTAAAATCTGGTCAGTCGGTCAATAAAAAGTCTGCTTAGATTGATCAGCAATAAGTGGATATTTGAAGATGGAAGATTGTGTCATTTGGCCTATCAATAAGAAGGTTTGGCGCAATTGTTGCTCGTCATGGCTTGCGATGCGGAGTAAAATAAAGGCAAAGCATAAATCAAAAGCCAATTGAAAAAGGAAGTGTCGATCATGAAAAAGACATTATATGACGGCGAACATTTTCAAGTAGTTCTGGAAAGCAAAAAGCCCCTGGTTAAAGGCGTTAAGACTGACCTTCACAAAATGGCTGGCGTCATGCTGGCAGCTGGGGCGGCATGGCTGTTGATCAAGAAGCATTAAATAGAAGAACCGTTCGACTGGCTGAGGCTGGTTGAGCGGTTTTTGAGTAAAGGGGCGGGAGTGACTGAGCGGCAATCTTTAAGAAAATTAGCTGTTGAACGCCGGCTGGCAAATTATTGACAGGTGGCAGTTACGTCATTAAAGAATAGTTTTGAAAATTAATTAAGTAGTTTTTAAGACTATGTAAAGCGTTGCCAAACCAGTGTTAATTGTGGTATGATTGCCCCAAGTTATTGGATTAAAGGAGAGATTTTTCATGCCATTGGTACACATTGATCTGTTGGAAGGTCGCACTGAAGAACAATTAAAGGCCCTGGTTAAGGACGTTACGGCAGCTATTTCTAAGGATGCCAATGTTCCTGAAGAACGAATCCACATCGTTTTAAACGAAATGCGCAAGGATCGCTACAGTGTGGCTGGCAAGATGGTCAGCGATAAGTAAACGATTAGCCGCTGAATGGCCTCGGGTCGCCAGCGGTTTTTTTGCGTCCTCAAGCGTGCTGAAATTGAGTTGGGGGAGTCTCCAATCAGCATATCCAGACAGCTGGACAGCTTAGTAATTTTGCGAACGCTTGGGAATAGCCGGCATGCTGGGGAAGCTTACGAATGGGCAGCACCCAGGCAAACCGCGCAATACTCATAACGGAAAGGATTGAAATTCATGAGTGACGAACAATATATAATGGCAATTGATCAAGGAACGACCAGCTCGCGGGCAATCATCTTTGATCACCAAGGACATGAAATTGCAATGGCTCAGCAGGAGTTTCCGCAATACTTCCCTAATCCAGGCTGGGTTGAACACGATGCCATGGAAATCTGGGATAGCGTTCAATCGGTAATTTCTGATGTCATGATCAAATCACAGATCAAGCCGTACCGCATTGCCGCGATTGGGATTACCAATCAGCGGGAAACGACGGTTATCTGGGATCGGCACACTGGCAAGCCAATCTATCATGCGATCGTTTGGCAGTCCAAGCAGACCAGCGACATTGCCGAACAGCTGATCAAGGATGGCTATAAAGAGCTGATTCACGAAAAAACCGGTCTGGTAGTCGACTCTTACTTCTCCGCGACTAAGATCAAATGGATTTTGGATCACGTGCCGGGCGCGCGGGAAAAAGCAGCCAATGGCGATCTGCTGTTTGGGACGATTGATACTTGGCTGCTGTGGAATCTGACGGGCGGCCGCGTGCACGCCACGGACGTTACCAATGCCAGTCGGACGATGCTGTTTAACATTCACACGCGTCAATGGGATCAAGACATTTTGCAGCTGCTGGACATCCCAAGCCAAATGCTGCCGGCCGTGCGTTCCAATTCAGAAGTATACGGCTATACGGGCGATTACCACTTCTTTGGGGTCGAGATTCCGATTGCGGGGATGGCCGGTGATCAGCAGGCGGCTTTGTTTGGTCAGGCTGCCTATGAAAAGGGATCCGTCAAGAATACTTACGGTACTGGCGCCTTTATCGTAATGAATACCGGTACCGAGGCCACGCTGTCGAAAAATGGTCTGCTGACGACGATTGCCTATGAGCTGAACGGACAATTGAACTATGCTTTGGAAGGCTCGATCTTTGTAGCGGGATCGGCAATTCAATGGCTGCGCGATGGGCTGCAGTTCTTTACCAAGGCCAGCGAGTCAGAAAAAATGGCCGTTGAAGCCGGCTCAACTGGTGGCGTTTATGTAGTGCCGTCATTTACCGGGCTGGGCGCGCCATACTGGGATCAAGAAGTGCGTGGCGCGATGTTTGGCTTGACGCGGGGATCCAATCGCCAAAGCATTACGCGGGCTACGTTGGAATCGATCGCCTATCAGACACGGGATGTCGTTGATACGATGGTAAAAGACACCGACTTGCCGTTAAAGGCGCTGACGGTCAACGGCGGGGCTTCTCGCAACGACTTTTTGATGCAGTTCCAGGCTGATATTCTGCAAACGCCAATTGAACGAGCACAAATGGAAGAAACCACGGCACTGGGCGCGGCTTTCCTGGCTGGCCTGGCAGTCGGCTTTTGGAATGATCAAGAGGAGCTCAAGGAACTTTCCAAACTGGGCGATGAGTTTATGCCAGTTATGAAACATGAAGATGCCGAACAGCTTTACCACGGCTGGCAGCGAGCAATTAAAGCTGCTCAGTTCTTCAGCCACGGTGAGTAAAGCGTTAAGCTGTGTCCGCTGACATCCCGCATGACCTTAGTTCCACGCAAGAATAAAGCATTGGGTAGGTCCTAGGAATAATTCAGCTGCGCCCTAAGAAGAATGCTGCTTTTTGGGACAGCGATTTGCTTAAACGGCGGCACGTTGATTATTCTTAGCGGTAAAATAAAAATTGGTAAAACGCCTTGTCTGGTCTGGCAAGGCGTTTTCAAATTGCAATGCCGATTGAAATCAGCTATAATTATGGCGTAAACAAAAAGGCTAACGTGAGGGAACACGTTAGCCCGAATGTCCTTGAAAATCGACAGTGCTTACACTTTAAACTGAATTAAGAATGTACAACACCATCTTAGAGCTGCAACTCATAAAGATGGTTTTTCTTTTTGGCCAGAAATGACTGACCATGTAGCAGCCGGCAATAAGGGAAGCAATCATCCAGCGTTGTGTTTGCTATTTTGTTGGAAATCCTTTCTAGGTTATAATAGTTCTAGAATCGATCTGAAAGAAGGGATGACGATGCAAGAGAAAAAGGCATTTCACGTCAATGGCTATCTGGGATTGATCGTTGCCATTGCGGTCGCGGTTTTAGGAGTATGGCTGGGCTATCGCGGTTACGCTGATCAGCAGCATGGAGAACTGGCAGTTGGGGTCGTTTTGATTTTGCTGGCTGCACTGTGCGCTTCAGCATTGACGATCGTACAGCCTAATGAAGCTAAAGTACTGACTTTTTTCGGTAACTATATTGGCACGATTCGCGATGCCGGCCTGTTTATGACGGTGCCGTTAACGGACAAGGAGAGCATTTCCCTGCGAGTGCGCAATTTTAATTCTGAAATTTTGAAGGTTAATGACTCAAAAGGGAACCCGGTTGAAATTGCGGCCGTAGTAGTCTTTAAAGTTGTTGATACGGCGCAGGCTCTGTTCAACGTTGATGACTATGAGGAATTTGTTGAGATCCAAAGCGAGTCTGCCGTGCGTCACGTTGCCAGCGAATATCCGTATGACACATTTGATGAGCAGGATAAGCTGACGCTGCGTGGGAATCCGACTGAAGTTTCTGACCGCTTGACACAAGAACTGCAGGAACGGCTTAACGTGGCCGGCGTGCAGATTTTGGAAACGCGGCTGACGCACTTGGCATATGCCACGGAAATTGCCAGTGCGATGCTGCAAAGACAACAGTCCGCGGCGATTCTGTCAGCACGTAAGATTATCGTTGAAGGTGCCGTCTCAATCACGGAAGATGCCATGGAGCGGCTGGCCAAGGAAACTGATTTAAATCTGACTGATGAGCAGCGTTTACAGGTCATTAACAATATAATGGTAGCAATCATTAGTGAACGCGGCACACAGCCGGTAATTAATACTGGAAAATAACTGAATTTATCATAGAATGCTTAATCGCGCGCTCTAGCTGTCAAAGGCAGGGCGGGCGATTTTTTACGGATGGGAACGAGGCTTTTTATCGTACTGCCGACTGATGGTTAATTTAACCGGTTCGAGTCTTGGAAAGTGAGATCACTAGAGTAGTGGTCGGAAATGGGCGTGAGAAGTCCGGGAGTAATTTGGCAGGAATAGTGGCGGCTTGCCTGGGAATGATGAAAATGAGTTAGTGAGCATCGCAAAACGGCTAACTTAGTGAAGAAAATCAGGCTTTGACCAGCTAAGCCCTATGCAATTACCTACTATTCGCTGATTTTGAGCCAGAAGTAGGTAAGTGTATATTCAATTTGCTTAACTTTACCTACTTGAAGCGATTTTTTTCCGAATAGTAGGTAAAGATGCATATTTAAGAGCTGATAGGAGTTGATTGGGCTAGATCGACTTTGTGAATTACCTACTATTGAGCGCTTTTCATCAAATAGTAGGTAATGTTAGGTATCCCTAACTCGATATACATTGATTTTTACCTACTTATACATCGATTTTTAGAAAAAGTAGGTAATGATATTTTTGTCATATGTCATTATGCAGGATTTTTTGCATAATGCGTGTTGCTGATTTACCAGGTGAAGTAAATTAACGACATTTCCGGCTAGCAGCTAAATTATGACTGCTAGACTAGATTTCAGACAGATGATTTGAACCAGTGATGGGTTTATTATTTCCGTGAACTGATTTCAGATGGCTCAATAAAATGATTTAGTATTATCGTTATTGGCGGATAGGGGAGTTGCTTGCTGTCAGTCGTTGGATTATTCCATGAGCAGAGTCGAGTCGATAAATGTACGATTAGCTTTCACGCTAGTTGTTGACTTTTCTCATAGGGCAGAGCCAAGTCAATAAATGTACGATTAGCTTTCACGCTAGTTGTTGACTTTTCTCATAGGACAGAGCCGAGTCAATAAATGTACGATTAGCTTTCACGCTAGTTGTTGACTTTTCTCGTAGGGCAGAGCCGAGTCGATGAACGAGTCATCAGATTTTACGCTAGTTATATTGTCGAGTTTTCCGCGCACACGGCTAAGTTCATAAATCTCGTTACCTTTGATATTCAAACATACTGAGTAAGCGAACAGGCCCATCAACTAAGCCGTAACACCAGGTGACTTGCTGCAATATCGGTCAGCAGCTTAAAAATGGGTAAACAAAAAGACTGCCAGGCAACAGGAAAGCTGGCAGCCTTTTAATATTACTATTGTTGACTGATTTTTGATTGCGTCTGATTGCTAAAGCGAGAAGTGTTTCAACGAGGTGCTCAATCAAGCTGGATACGGAACCTGATTGATTAAAATGATTCTCGACCTTAACAAAGAGATAAGCCGCTCATAGTTAATTCACTATAAAAATCGAAAGGTATAGACTAAGAGGAGATCGATGTCTAAGCAGGCTTAACCAACCAATCATGCCCTCATTGGTAAACGAAACTAACTGTGGCACCAATCATTTCAACATGAGGATTTAAAACAAGGCGAAAATTAGAGGTACGTTTCGTCTTGCTTTGAAAGGTATCGGCAAAGCGAGCCTGTGAATCTCAACTAAATTCGGTTAATGCCAGTTGCGGAAGAAAGTTAAATAACTGGTTATAGGAAGTCGATATTTCCATGGTATCAACCGAAGCAGACTTCATAATTGCGGGAGTATAACAAGTGAAATCTGGCCAGCTTGAGGAGAAGATTAGAGAAAGGGAAAATACTTATGGGAGTCTCGACGATTTCTAATCAATCACTTTAATCAAACCGTTTGGGAGCTGGGTTCGATCATCATGGGAAACCAAGCTGGACACTATTGAGCTTCAGCAGGCGGATAAGCATTGTCGGCTGGGTCGCCAATCAGTCAATAGTCTTGAAAAAGTTTTAAAAAGGAAACAGGAATACACATCAGTTATTGCCTTATCACCTTCTTAAGTGTTTAATGTAAAAGCCTTACATTAGTTCTTATTATAAATGAGAAGAGACAGTTTAGACAGTATATGTTAGATACACTGAGTTTCGGAAGTTGATTTGGTAAAACAGGGAATCTCAAAAGCTTAATTGACGCAATTTGGATAAATTTAGCCTAGTTAAACGATTTAGCCGACGATCAGTTAACTCAACAAAAAGAGCAGCTGCAATTAAGCGGCTGCTCTTTTATGTATGTTTAGAATTGGTAGTCTTCAATATCGTTCAAATCTTCCGGCAGGTCGGAAAAGGCAAGCAGCTGCAGTGGTGACAAAATTTGAGCGGCTCCCATAATTCCACGAACCTGACGCTGTGAGATTGGGTCTTCAGAAGTCAGCCAGTGTTGAATAATATTGACCATCAAGCCGACATAGATCTCAAACAGGTAGTCAAGCGGAATCCGGACAGGCAACTGTTTTTTGAGATTCTGTACGGATGGGTCGTTGGCTACGACCAGTTTAGGTGCCCGTGCCAAGAGTTCTTTATAAACGGCCTTTTTGATTTTAGAAAGGAAGTTAATGTCACCATTGGCAGAAAGCAGGATCCGGGTGACTTCGCGGTGCTTAGCGCAGGCCTTGATGGTTTCGACAAAGGCTTGGTCGGCCAGCTTGGCAATTTCAACCTGGTCAGCAGTGTCGTCGAGCTGAGTAACTGCTTCCCGATCTTTCTTCATGCCTTCAACCAAATCTGAGATCATGGCATTTTCGATTTCGAAGAGCAGATCGTTTTGGTCGTTGTAGTAGGTGTAGAAAGTTTTACGACTGACTTCAGCTGCTTCGATGATGTCTTTCGTAGTAACTTCATTCAATGGCTTTTCTTTCAGCGCATTGATCATCCCCATGCGAATACGGTTCTTAGTATTGATAATGCGAATATCGGTCATAATCGATTCATCCTTTCAGATACATCTAAACTGAAATTTATTTTAAACGTATGCTTGTGTAAATATCAAGTGAAAAGTTAATTGAAATCACGACTTATCTTGATGAAAATTTTATTTAATAAACTAAATGTATCTTTAATTGATCAACTGGTAAACTCTAGAAATGAATGGTTGTTACAAAAAGACACCAATTCTTTATTTTGTACACATTAATGACGTAATAATCTGTTTATTTAACCTCGCTAAGGGTTGTGTAAGATGGGTTTACCTCGAGATCTCAATCAACACTTTTTGTATCATATAGTTAAGCTTATGTCAATTTTCGCGAAGATGGTTATATAACGATAACTTCCAAATAACAATAAAAACGATGTTGAATTGAAGAAGACAAGTTAAGCTGGAAAATCCATCATGGCAAGCTGCTTTGGTTTTTGGATGCCTGGTTAAGTCGATCTGGTTAAAAGAATGAAAGATGTCATGGTGAGCGGATGAATCTCTATATCAGATTTGAGTCCGCTGATCCAGCTTCAATCTTTTGCATGACGATTATTGGACCGCAAATATAGTATATGAAGAAAACGTTGCCTATGGATGGAGTTCCAATAAGGCAACGTTTTTTTTGCTGATTTTATATAGATGGGCGAATTAAATATCGATTGAAAGATTAAATTAGCAGAGGACATTTGATTGATTATGACCAAATTTAAAACGATTTTGGCTAATTTTGGTAAACACTTAGTTGGCTAAAGAAACTCGATTCAATAATAAAGCGCTATATAATAAGTATTTCTATGCATATGAGTGTTGTAATAACCGATTGATATAACCTTGCCAAGAAGTGTATAACATCCTTTAAATGAGAGATTTTGACCCTCCACCTCTTGTATCATATTCAAAACAGTTCGTCAATTTTCTAAAGATAGTTATAAAACGATAAATATTGAATTAATGGATTTTGATGAAAAGAGTAGTCATGAGAGGTGTTTATATTGAAAAAAGCGAACAATCGAGACTATGCTGAAGCCAAAGAGGCAAGTAAGGTCAAGCTTTATAAGACTCACCGCGGTTGGATGAGTTGTCTGTCCCGGTTCTTTTCGCTGATGAAATTTGGCAAAAAAGAAGAGATTTCAGCTAATCAAATTAAGCTTGAGAAGGGATTTGACGATGACGCGCTAAGCGGGCCGCTCGATTCCTATGCTAAGGGATTAGCTGCTTTTGGGGCAGTGTTGGGAACGACGGCACTGTTGCAGGGTAATGCATCCGCTGATACGACGCAGGTTCAGCAGACGACTGATGCTGCAGATTCCCAAGTCGTTGGCTCAACTTCGGAATCAACTTCCAGTTCAGCATCCGCTTCGACTTCAATGTCAGAATCTGTTTCAACGTCGATCAGTACTTCAACCAGTCTGGCATCAACTTCGACGTCAACCAGCAGCTCAACTTCCGGTTCTGGTTCAGCAGTTTCAAAATCGAGTTCAACTTCTGCATCGACGTCAAGCTCTCAGTCAGCAGCCAGCGCGTCTGATTCGACTAGCCAGTCAACATCCACGAGTACGTCAGATACCAGTGCCAGCCTGTCTGAATCGTTGAGCATGTCAACGGCAAGTCAGGCACAAAGCAGTACTTCCACGGCATCATCAACGACAAACGACTTGGCGGCTTCGCAAACGGTTGCTAAAGCTCGGGCGCTGACGTTGCGGCTGTTTGCTGCATTGAACACGACGGCCAACACGTATGGCACGCCAATCATCAGTAGCGATGGTTTGTCAGTGACGTATTACGGTAAAGGGACTGATAGTGTATCCAATAATCCTATTTACTACATCGTTAAAGTTACCAACAATCTGAATGGAACGGTTTCCTTTACTATTACGTACACGCTAAAGGATCCGATTACCGGAGAAATTTCAGCTGGTCCATCATCGAGATCCGATGTTTACCACTTTGGTAACAGTATTTACGCGAAGACTGCAACTTTTAACATGGGAAGCGGCTATTCAAATGGAACGCTTACTTCAGTAGTAACGCTGGATGCAAACGGTAATACTGTCTATAACATGACAAGTGGCGTACATTTGTACAATACGAGTGGTAATTCTTATGACTTCTACGATCTTGATGCCCAAGGACAGGGATTAACCTACCAAAATATTAATGGTAGCAGCCGATACAATAATTACGGAAAAAACAAAGTAATTTCAGAACAGATTACGGTTACTTTTAATTATGATGAATCATCAAGTAATCTGAATTATACGATTGCGCCTTACGTTTCCTATACTAGCGGCTTAAATGAAGGAAATTACTTTACAAATTCTGTTTCTGGTACGGAGCCAAGCAAGTCTAACAGTACTTCAGTATCACAATCGACCAGTAAGCAGCAAAGTACGAGTGCTTCACAATCGGCCTCAAACAGTCAGTCGGTTTCAACCAGCAAGCAGGCTAGTCAATCCAATTCTCAGAGTACTTCGGCTAGCCGATCAGCTTCAACGAGTTTGTCACAAAGCGCAAGTAAGTCCGCTTCAATCAGTGCATCTCAGAGTGCAAGCAAATCTGCATCAGTAAGTGCAAGTCAGTCCGCATCAACTAGTGCATCACAAAGCGCAAGTAAGTCTGCCTCAGTAAGTGCGAGTCAGTCAGCATCCACTAGTGCGTCACAAAGCGCAAGTGAATCCACTTCAACGAGTGCATCGCTGAGTGCAAGTGAATCGGCTTCAACGAGTGCATCACTGAGTGCGAGTGAATCAGCATCGACAAGTGCATCATTGAGTGCAAGTGAGTCTACATCGACAAGTGCTTCATTGAGTGCAAGCGAATCGGCTTCCACGAGTGCATCGCTGAGTGCGAGCGAATCCGCCTCAACTAGTGCATCCTTGAGTGCGAGCGAGTCAGCCTCGACTAGTTCATCACTGAGCGCAAGCGAATCGGCTTCAACGAGTGCATCACTGAGTGCCAGCGAATCAACTTCAACTAGTGCATCCTTGAGCGCCAGTGAATCCGCATCAGCTAGTGCATCTCAAAGTGCAAGTGAATCCGCATCAACGAGTGCATCTCTGAGTGCAAGCGAATCTGCGTCAACTAGTGCTTCTCTAAGTGCAAGTGAGTCAGCCTCGACAAGTGCATCTCAAAGCGCGAGCGAATCGGCCTCGACAAGTGCATCGCTGAGTGCAAGTGAATCAACTTCAACCAGTGCATCCTTGAGTGCAAGTGAATCAACTTCAACGAGTGCTTCACTGAGTGCGAGTGAGTCAGCTTCAACGAGTGCTTCTCTGAGTGCCAGTGAATCTGCGTCAACTAGTGCTTCACTGAGCGCCAGCGAGTCCGCATCGACTAGTGCATCACTGAGTGCGAGTGAATCAGCATCGACCAGTGCATCATTGAGTGCAAGTGAGTCTGCATCGACTAGTGCATCCTTGAGTGCGAGCGAATCAGCCTCAACTAGTGCATCACAAAGTGCAAGTGAGTCAGCTTCAACCAGTGCATCTCAAAGTGCCAGTGAATCAGCATCAACGAGTGCATCACTGAGTGCAAGCGAATCGGCCTCGACAAGTGCATCTCAAAGCGCGAGCGAATCTGCATCAACTAGTGCATCGCTGAGTGCAAGTGAATCAACTTCAACGAGTGCTTCACTGAGTGCGAGTGAATCAACTTCAACGAGTGCTTCACTGAGTGCGAGTGAGTCAGCTTCCACGAGTGCATCACTGAGTGCGAGCGAATCAACTTCAACTAGTGCTTCACTGAGCGCCAGCGAGTCCGCATCGACTAGTGCATCACTGAGTGCGAGTGAATCAGCATCGACCAGTGCATCATTGAGTGCAAGTGAGTCTGCATCGACGAGTGCATCCTTGAGTGCAAGTGAATCAGCCTCAACCAGTGCATCTCAAAGTGCGAGTGAATCAGCATCAACTAGTGCATCCCTGAGTGCGAGCGAATCTGCGTCAACCAGTGCATCATTGAGTGCAAGCGAGTCAGCTTCAACTAGTGCATCTCAAAGTGCAAGTGAATCGGCCTCGACGAGTGCATCTCAAAGTGCGAGTGAATCAGCATCAACTAGTGCATCCTTGAGTGCGAGTGAGTCAGCCTCAACCAGTGCATCCTTGAGTGCCAGTGAATCTGCCTCAACCAGTGCATCTCTGAGCGCAAGCGAGTCGGCCTCAACCAGTGCATCCCTGAGTGCAAGTGAATCTGCTTCAACGAGCGCATCATTGAGTACGAGTGAATCTGCCTCAACTAGTGCATCCTTAAGTACGAGTGAATCAGCTTCAACGAGTGCCAGTGAATCGGCCTCAACTAGTGCATCGCTGAGTGCGAGCGAATCAGCCTCAACCAGTGCATCGCTGAGTGCAAGCGAATCTGCGTCAACGAGTGCATCACTGAGTGCGAGCGAGTCAGCTTCAACCAGTGCATCACTGAGTGCGAGTGAATCAGCCTCAACCAGTGCATCCTTGAGTGCGAGTGAATCTGCCTCGACAAGTGCATCATTGAGTGCAAGCGAGTCTGCTTCAACGAGTTCATCCCTGAGTGCAAGTGAATCGGCCTCAACCAGTGCATCACAAAGTGCAAGTGAATCAGCATCAACGAGTGCATCACTGAGTGCGAGCGAGTCCGCATCAACGAGTGCATCATTGAGTGCGAGTGAATCCGCATCAACTAGTTCATCACTGAGTGCAAGTGAATCCGCATCGACGAGTGCATCTCTGAGTGCAAGTGAATCCGCATCAACGAGTGCATCTCTGAGCGCAAGCGAGTCTACTTCAACGAGTGCATCCCAGAGCGCAAGTGAATCAACTTCAACGAGTGCTTCTCTGAGTGCAAGTGAATCCGTATCGACGAGTGCATCGCTGAGTACTAGTGAATCGGCTTCAACGAGCGCTTCACTAAGTGCAAGTGAATCCACTTCAACTAGTGCATCCTTGAGTGCAAGTGAATCTGCATCAACGAGTGCTTCTCTGAGTGCAAGTGAGTCAGCTTCGACGAGCGCATCCTTGAGTACTAGTGAATCCACTTCAACTAGTGCGTCACTGAGTGCTAGCGAATCCACTTCAACTAGTACTTCTCTGAGCGCGAGTGAATCAACTTCAACTAGTGCTTCTCTGAGTGCAAGTGAATCCACTTCTACAAGTGCATCCTTGAGTGCCAGCGAATCCACATCAACGAGTGCATCTCAAAGTGCAAGTGAATCCGCATCGACGAGTGCATCTCAAAGTACCAGTGAATCCACTTCAACTAGTGCTTCTCAAAGTGCAAGTGAATCTGCATCAACGAGCGCTTCACTGAGTGCCAGTGAATCAGCATCGACTAGTGCATCCTTGAGTGCGAGCGAGTCAACTTCGACGAGTGCATCCTTGAGTGCGAGCGAGTCAACTTCGACGAGTGCATCTCAAAGTGCAAGTGAATCCGCCTCAACGAGTGCATCACAAAGTGCGAGTGAATCTGCGTCAACCAGTGCATCACAAAGCGCCAGTGAATCAGCATCAAGCAGCGCATCCCTGAGTGCAAGTGAATCAGCATCGACGAGTGCATCCTTGAGTACTAGTGAATCCACTTCAACTAGTGCGTCACTGAGTGCTAGCGAATCCACTTCAACTAGTACTTCTCTGAGTGCGAGTGAATCCGCCTCAACGAGTGCATCGCTGAGTGCAAGCGAATCCGCATCGACGAGTGCATCACTGAGTGCGAGTGAATCCGCCTCAACCAGTGCTTCACTGAGCACGAGCGAATCCGCCTCAACCAGTGCATCACTGAGCACAAGTGAGTCAGCCTCGACTAGTGCATCCTTGAGTGCGAGCGAGTCAGCCTCAACTAGTGCATCCTTGAGCGCAAGTGAATCAGCCTCAAGCAGCGCATCACTAAGTGCGAGCGAATCAGCCTCGACTAGTGCATCCTTGAGTGCAAGCGAGTCGGCTTCAACGAGTGCATCCTTGAGCGCCAGTGAATCGACATCAACTAGCGCTTCACTGAGCACGAGCGAATCAACTTCGACCAGTGCATCACTGAGTGCGAGCGAATCTGCGTCAACGAGTGCTTCTCTAAGCGCAAGTGAATCAACTTCAACGAGCGCTTCACTGAGTGCAAGTGAATCCGCATCAACGAGTGCATCTCTGAGTGCCAGTGAATCAGCATCGACCAGTGCATCCTTGAGTGCGAGCGAATCAGCATCAACTAGTGCATCCCTGAGTGCGAGCGAATCGGCCTCGACAAGTGCATCGCTGAGTGCAAGTGAATCAACTTCAACCAGTGCATCCTTGAGTGCAAGTGAATCAGCATCAACGAGTGCATCACTGAGCGCAAGTGAATCAACTTCAACGAGTGCTTCACTGAGTGCGAGTGAGTCAGCTTCAACGAGTGCATCCCTGAGTGCCAGTGAATCCGCATCAACCAGTGCATCACTGAGTGCAAGTGAATCCGCATCAACCAGTGCATCGCTGAGTGCTAGCGAGTCAACTTCAACTAGTGCATCACTGAGTACTAGCGAATCTGCCTCAACCAGCGCATCCTTGAGTGCTAGCGAGTCTGCTTCTACGAGTGCATCACTGAGCGCCAGCGAATCCGCTTCAACGAGCGCATCCTTGAGTGCGAGCGAATCTGCCTCGGCCAGTGCATCTTTGAGTGCGAGTGAATCAGCATCAACGAGTGCATCTCTGAGTGCCAGTGAATCAACTTCGACGAGCGCATCCTTGAGTGCTAGTGAATCCACTTCAACGAGTGCATCACTGAGTGCTAGTGAGTCAGCCTCGACTAGTTCATCACTGAGTGCGAGTGAATCAGCATCGACGAGTGCATCCTTGAGTGCGAGCGAGTCAACTTCGACCAGTGCATCACTGAGTGCAAGTGAATCTGCCTCAACCAGTGCATCTCAAAGTGCCAGCGAATCCGCATCAACGAGTGCATCCTTGAGTACTAGTGAATCCACTTCGACCAGTGCATCATTGAGTGCAAGTGAATCAGCCTCAACTAGTGCATCCTTGAGTGCAAGCGAATCCGCCTCAACCAGTGCATCGCAAAGTGCAAGTGAATCAGCCTCAACGAGTGCATCCTTGAGTGCAAGCGAATCCGCCTCAACCAGTGCATCGCAAAGTGCAAGTGAATCTGCATCCACGAGTGCATCCCAGAGCGCAAGTGAATCCACTTCAACGAGCGCATCATTGAGCGCGAGCGAATCCGCCTCAACCAGTGCATCCTTGAGTGCTAGCGAGTCTGCTTCTACGAGTGCATCACTGAGCGCCAGCGAGTCCGCATCGACTAGTGCATCACTGAGTGCGAGTGAATCAGCATCGACCAGTGCATCATTGAGTGCAAGTGAGTCTGCATCGACGAGTGCATCCTTGAGTGCAAGTGAATCAGCCTCAACCAGTGCATCTCAAAGTGCGAGTGAATCAGCTTCAACTAGTGCATCCCTGAGTGCGAGCGAATCTGCGTCAACCAGTGCATCATTGAGTGCAAGCGAGTCAGCATCAACTAGTGCATCTCAAAGTGCAAGTGAATCGGCCTCGACGAGTGCCTCTCAAAGTGCGAGTGAGTCAGCATCAACGAGTGCATCTTTGAGTGCGAGTGAATCCGCCTCAACTAGTGCATCCTTGAGTGCAAGCGAATCCGCCTCAACCAGTGCATCGCAAAGTGCAAGTGAATCTGCATCCACGAGTGCATCCCAGAGCGCAAGTGAATCCACTTCAACGAGTGCATCATTGAGTGCAAGCGAATCCGCATCAACGAGTGCCTCTCAAAGTGCAAGCGAGTCAGCATCGACAAGTTCATCACTGAGTGCCAGTGAATCCGCATCCACGAGCGCATCCTTGAGCGCAAGTGAATCCACTTCAACGAGTGCTTCTCTGAGTGCAAGCGAATCGGCATCAACGAGTGCCTCTCAAAGTGCAAGCGAATCAGCTTCGACTAGCGCATCCTTGAGTGCGAGCGAGTCTGCTTCAACTAGTGCATCCTTGAGTGCGAGCGAATCCGCTTCAACTAGTGCATCACTGAGTGCGAGTGAGTCAGCCTCAACCAGCGCTTCTCTGAGTGCGAGTGAATCGACATCAACTAGTGCATCTCAAAGTGCCAGTGAATCCACATCGACTAGCGCATCCTTGAGTGCGAGTGAATCAGCTTCCACGAGTGCATCCTTGAGTACTAGTGAATCCATTTCAACTAGTGCTTCTCTGAGCGCCAGCGAGTCAGCTTCCACGAGTGCATCGCTGAGTGCGAGTGAATCCACATCGACGAGTGCATCATTGAGCGCAAGCGAATCAGCTTCCACGAGTGCATCTCAAAGCGCCAGCGAGTCAGCATCAACGAGCGCTTCACTGAGTGCGAGCGAATCAACTTCAACTAGTGCATCCTTGAGTGCGAGTGAATCTGCCTCAACTAGTGCATCTCTGAGTGCAAGCGAGTCCGCCTCAACCAGCGCATCTCAAAGTGCAAGCGAATCAGCCTCCACGAGTGCATCACAAAGTGCCAGTGAATCCGCCTCGACTAGTGCATCACTGAGTGCAAGTGAATCCACTTCAACTAGTGCATCTCTGAGTGCAAGTGAGTCGGCATCGACCAGTGCATCCCAGAGTGCGAGCGAATCAGCCTCAACTAGTGCATCCTTGAGTGCAAGCGAGTCTGCATCAACAAGTGCATCACTGAGTACGAGTGAATCCGCCTCAACTAGTTCATCATTGAGTGCCAGTGAATCCACTTCGACTAGTTCATCCCTGAGTGCCAGTGAATCGGCATCGACTAGTGCAAGTGAGTCAGCCTCAACTAGTGCATCACTGAGTGCGAGCGAATCTGCCTCAACCAGTGCATCTCAAAGTGCCAGTGAATCCGCCTCAACCAGTGCATCACTGAGTGCGAGTGAATCAGCTTCCACGAGCGCATCCTTGAGCGCAAGTGAATCGGCCTCAACGAGTGCATCGCAAAGTGCAAGCGAGTCAGCCTCAACGAGTTCATCACTGAGTGCGAGTGAATCTGCATCAACGAGTGCATCTCAAAGTGCGAGCGAATCCGCATCAACGAGTGCATCACTGAGTGCAAGTGAATCCACTTCAACGAGTGCTTCTCTGAGCGCAAGTGAATCCACTTCAACGAGTGCATCCCAGAGCGCAAGTGAATCCACTTCAACGAGTGCATCCTTGAGTACGAGCGAATCCGCATCAACGAGTGCATCGCAAAGTGCAAGTGAATCTGCATCCACGAGTGCATCTCAAAGCGCAAGTGAGTCAGCATCAACCAGTGCATCACAAAGTGCGAGCGAATCAGCCTCGACTAGCGCATCCCTGAGTGCTAGTGAGTCAACTTCAACAAGTGCATCGCTGAGTGCAAGTGAATCCACTTCAGCTAGTGCATCACTGAGTGCGAGTGAATCAGCCTCAGCGAGCGCATCCTTGAGTGCAAGTGAATCCACTTCAACAAGTGCATCACTGAGTGCCAGCGAATCAGCTTCCACTAGTGCATCGCTGAGTGCAAGTGAGTCAGCTTCGACTAGCGCATCCTTGAGTGCTAGTGAATCCACTTCGACAAGTGCATCCTTGAGTGCAAGTGAGTCAACTTCAACCAGCGCTTCTCTGAGTGCGAGTGAATCGACATCAACTAGTGCATCACTGAGTGCAAGTGAATCAGCATCCACGAGTGCTTCTCAAAGTGCTAGTGAATCAACTTCAACGAGCGCTTCACTGAGTGCCAGTGAATCAACTTCAACGAGCGCTTCACTGAGCACGAGCGAATCCGCATCAACGAGTGCATCCTTGAGTGCCAGTGAATCAACTTCAACGAGCGCTTCACTGAGTGCCAGTGAATCCGCCTCAACCAGCGCTTCACTGAGCACGAGCGAATCAGCTTCAAGTAGCGCATCACTGAGTGCCAGTGAATCAACTTCAACGAGCGCTTCACTGAGCGCAAGTGAATCAGCCTCGACAAGTGCATCCCTGAGTACAAGCGAATCTGCATCAACGAGTGCATCACAAAGTGCGAGTGAATCAGCATCGACAAGTGCATCATTGAGTACAAGTGAGTCTGCCTCGACTAGTGCTTCATTGAGTGCAAGTGAATCAGCCTCGACAAGTGCTTCACTGAGCGCAAGTGAATCAGCCTCGACAAGTGCTTCACTGAGTGCAAGCGAATCTGCATCAACGAGTGCATCACAAAGTGCGAGTGAATCAGCATCGACGAGTGCATCCCTGAGTGCGAGTGAATCAGTTTCCACGAGCGCATCCTTGAGCGCAAGTGAATCCGCTTCAACGAGTGCATCCTTGAGTGCGAGTGAATCGGCTTCCACTAGTGCATCTCAAAGCGCAAGTGAATCCACTTCAACTAGCGCATCCTTGAGTGCAAGCGAATCTGCCTCAACCAGTGCATCCCTGAGTGCGAGTGAATCAGCCTCGACAAGTGCATCACTGAGTACTAGCGAATCTGCCTCAACCAGTGCATCCTTGAGTGCTAGCGAGTCAGCTTCAACTAGTTCATCACTGAGTGCGAGCGAGTCAGCCTCAACAAGTTCATCACTGAGTGCCAGTGAGTCGGCCTCAAGCAGCGCATCCCTGAGTGCGAGTGAATCCGTATCAACGAGTGCTTCATTGAGCGCAAGCGAGTCAGCTTCAACCAGTGCATCATTGAGTGCAAGCGAATCTGCCTCAACAAGTTCATCACTGAGTACGAGTGAATCGGCCTCAACAAGTGCATCACTTAGTGCAAGCGAATCGGCCTCAACCAGTGCTTCATTAAGTGCAAGCGAGTCGGCTTCAACAAGTGCTTCTCTGAGCGCCAGCGAATCCGCCTCAACTAGTGCTTCTCT
Source organism: Limosilactobacillus sp. WILCCON 0051 (assembly GCF_039955095.1). Taxonomy (NCBI): domain Bacteria; kingdom Bacillati; phylum Bacillota; class Bacilli; order Lactobacillales; family Lactobacillaceae; genus Limosilactobacillus; species Limosilactobacillus allomucosae. Next base: position 1,566,233 of record NZ_CP154878.1, on the reverse strand, counting down.
GAGTGCAAGTGAATCCGCATCAACGAGTGCATCCTTGAGTGCGAGCGAATCCGCTTCAACTAGTGCATCTCAAAGTGCGAGCGAATCCGCATCAACGAGTGCATCCTTGAGTGCGAGCGAATCCACTTCAACAAGTGCATCTCAAAGTGCAAGTGAATCTGCGTCAACTAGTGCTTCTCTGAGCGCAAGCGAGTCTACTTCAACGAGTGCATCCCAGAGCGCAAGTGAATCAACTTCAACGAGTGCTTCTCTGAGTGCAAGTGAATCCACTTCAACTAGTGCATCACTGAGTGCGAGTGAATCCGCCTCGACAAGTGCATCACAAAGCGCAAGTGAATCAGCCTCAAGCAGCGCATCACTGAGTACGAGCGAATCCGCATCAACGAGTGCATCTCAAAGTGCAAGTGAATCAGCTTCAACTAGTGCATCCTTGAGTGCAAGTGAATCCGCCTCAACGAGTGCATCACAAAGCGCAAGTGAATCCACTTCAACTAGTGCTTCTCAAAGTACCAGTGAATCCGCATCAACAAGTGCATCCTTGAGTACTAGCGAATCCACTTCGACCAGTGCATCTCTGAGTGCAAGTGAATCTGCGTCAACGAGTGCTTCTCAAAGTGCGAGTGAATCAACTTCAACCAGTGCATCACTGAGCGCAAGTGAATCCGCATCAACAAGTGCTTCTCTGAGTGCGAGCGAATCAGCTTCAAGCAGCGCATCACTTAGTGCGAGTGAATCAGCTTCAACTAGTGCATCACTTAGTGCGAGTGAATCCACTTCGACAAGTTCATCACTGAGTGCGAGCGAATCCGCTTCAACGAGTGCATCCTTGAGTACTAGTGAATCAACTTCGACTAGTGCATCGCTGAGTGCAAGTGAATCAGCTTCAACTAGTGCATCCCTGAGTGCCAGCGAATCTGCATCAACTAGTGCTTCTCTGAGTGCGAGCGAATCCACATCCACGAGTTCTTCCTTGAGTGCAAGTGAATCGACTTCAACTAGCGCATCACTGAGTGCGAGCGAATCAACTTCGACAAGTGCATCACTGAGTACCAGCGAATCCACTTCAACCAGTGCTTCATTGAGCGCAAGCGAATCGACATCAACTAGTGCATCTCTGAGTACTAGTGAATCCGCATCAACTAGTGCATCACTGAGTGCAAGTGAATCCACTTCAACCAGTGCTTCTCTGAGCGCAAGTGAGTCCACTTCAACTAGTGCATCCTTGAGTACTAGTGAATCCACTTCAACCAGCGCATCACTGAGTGCAAGCGAGTCAACTTCAACTAGCTCATCCTTGAGCGCAAGTGAATCCACTTCAACGAGTGCTTCTCAAAGCGCAAGTGAGTCAGCATCAACCAGTGCATCACAAAGTGCGAGCGAATCAGCATCGACTAGCGCATCACTGAGTACGAGCGAATCAGCTTCAACTAGTGCATCTCTGAGTACTAGTGAATCCACTTCAACGAGCGCATCATTGAGCGCGAGCGAATCCACATCAACGAGTGCATCCTTGAGTGCGAGCGAATCCGCCTCAACTAGTGCATCCTTGAGTGCAAGTGAATCGACTTCAACTAGTGCTTCTCTGAGTGCGAGCGAGTCCACTTCAACTAGTGCTTCTCTGAGTGCCAGTGAATCGACTTCGACAAGTGCATCCTTGAGTGCAAGCGAATCCACTTCGACAAGTGCATCACTGAGTGCGAGCGAGTCCACTTCAACTAGTGCATCCTTGAGTACTAGTGAATCCACTTCAACGAGCGCATCACTGAGTGTAAGTGAATCCGCATCAACGAGTGCATCACTGAGTGCGAGTGAATCCACTTCAATGAGTGCATCTCAAAGTACGAGCGAGTCAGCATCAACTAGTGCATCACTGAGTGCAAGCGAATCTGCATCAACAAGTTCATCGCTGAGTGCAAGTGAATCCACATCGACGAGTGCATCCTTGAGTGCAAGCGAGTCAGCATCAACGAGTGCATCCCTGAGTGCGAGTGAGTCCGCATCAACTAGCGCTTCTCTGAGTGCAAGCGAATCCACTTCGACCAGCGCTTCTCTGAGTGCGAGTGAGTCCGCATCAACTAGCGCTTCTCTGAGTGCAAGCGAATCCACTTCAACTAGTGCATCACTGAGTGCCAGTGAATCAGCGTCAACTAGTGCTTCTCAAAGTGCAAGCGAATCTGCGTCAACTAGTGCTTCTCTAAGCGCAAGTGAATCCGCCTCGACTAGTGCATCACTGAGTGCAAGTGAATCCACTTCAACGAGCGCTTCGCTGAGTGCAAGTGAATCCGCCTCAACTAGTGCATCGCAAAGTGCCAGTGAATCCACATCGACTAGCGCATCCTTGAGTACTAGTGAATCAACTTCAACTAGTTCATCCCTGAGTGCAAGTGAATCAACTTCGACTAGTGCTTCATTGAGTGCAAGTGAATCAGCTTCGACGAGTGCATCACAAAGTGCAAGTGAATCTGCATCAACGAGTGCTTCTCAAAGTGCAAGTGAATCCACTTCAACTAGTGCATCCTTGAGTGCGAGCGAATCAGCCTCAACCAGTGCTTCACTGAGCACGAGCGAGTCAACTTCGACGAGTGCATCCTTGAGTGCCAGCGAGTCAGCATCGACAAGTGCATCACTGAGTGCGAGTGAATCAGCCTCAACCAGTGCATCCTTGAGTGCTAGCGAGTCAGCATCGACAAGTGCATCACTGAGTGCGAGTGAATCAGCATCGACGAGTGCATCACTGAGTGCGAGTGAATCTGCGTCAACCAGTGCATCTCAAAGCGCAAGTGAATCAGCCTCAACCAGTGCATCCTTGAGTGCCAGCGAATCAGCATCGACGAGTGCATCTCAAAGTACGAGCGAGTCAGCTTCGACAAGTTCATCACTGAGTGCGAGTGAATCAGCATCGACGAGTGCATCCTTGAGTGCGAGCGAATCCACTTCAACTAGCGCATCCCTGAGTGCAAGTGAATCCACTTCAACTAGTGCATCACTGAGTGCAAGCGAATCCACTTCAACTAGTGCATCACTGAGTGCAAGTGAATCTGCCTCAACTAGTGCTTCTCAAAGCGCCAGTGAATCAGCATCAACTAGTGCATCCCTGAGCGCAAGCGAATCTGCCTCGACAAGTGCTTCTCTGAGCGCAAGCGAATCTGCCTCGACAAGTGCTTCTCTGAGTGCAAGCGAATCCACTTCAACTAGTGCATCACTGAGTGCCAGTGAATCAGCGTCAACTAGTGCTTCTCAAAGTGCAAGCGAATCTGCGTCAACTAGTGCTTCTCTAAGCGCAAGTGAATCCGCCTCGACTAGTGCATCACTGAGTGCCAGTGAATCCACTTCAACGAGCGCTTCGCTGAGTGCAAGTGAATCCACTTCAACGAGTGCTTCATTGAGCGCAAGCGAATCTGCGTCAACTAGTGCATCCTTGAGTGCCAGTGAGTCCGTTTCAACTAGTGCATCCCTGAGTGCCAGTGAATCCACTTCGACTAGTGCTTCTCTGAGCGCCAGCGAGTCAGCTTCAACTAGTGCATCCTTGAGTGCGAGCGAATCCGCCTCAACTAGTGCATCCTTGAGTGCAAGTGAATCGACTTCAACTAGTGCATCCCTGAGTGCGAGCGAATCAACTTCAACTAGCGCTTCTCTGAGTGCGAGCGAATCAACTTCAACTAGCGCTTCTCTGAGTGCGAGCGAATCCACTTCGACAAGTGCATCGCTGAGTGCAAGTGAATCAACTTCCACGAGTGCATCCCTGAGTGCAAGTGAGTCAGCCTCAACGAGTGCATCACTGAGTGCGAGCGAATCTGCCTCAACAAGTGCTTCTCTAAGTGCAAGTGAATCCACTTCGACAAGTGCATCGCTGAGTGCAAGTGAATCGACTTCAACGAGTACTTCATTGAGTGCAAGCGAGTCAGCATCGACGAGTGCATCCTTGAGTGCGAGCGAATCTGCCTCAACAAGTGCTTCTCTAAGTGCAAGTGAATCCACTTCGACAAGTACATCACTGAGTGCCAGTGAATCAGCGTCAACTAGTGCTTCTCTAAGCGCAAGTGAATCCGCCTCGACTAGTGCATCACTGAGTGCAAGTGAATCGACTTCAACGAGCGCTTCACTGAGTGCAAGTGAATCGACTTCAACGAGTGCTTCATTGAGCGCAAGCGAATCTACTTCAACGAGTGCTTCTCTGAGCGCAAGCGAGTCAGCATCAACGAGTGCATCCTTGAGTGCGAGTGAATCCACTTCGACGAGCGCATCCTTGAGTGCAAGTGAATCCGCATCGACGAGTGCATCACTGAGTGCGAGTGAATCAGCCTCCACGAGTGCATCTCTGAGCGCCAGCGAGTCAGCATCAACGAGTGCATCCTTGAGTACTAGTGAATCCACTTCAACTAGTGCTTCATTGAGCGCAAGCGAGTCAGCCTCAACGAGTGCATCCTTGAGTGCGAGTGAATCCACTTCAACTAGTGCTTCTCTGAGTGCAAGTGAATCAGCCTCCACGAGTGCATCACTGAGTGCAAGCGAGTCAGCTTCAACGAGCGCTTCGGCAAGTGCGAGTGAGTCCGCATCAACGAGCGCTTCGGCAAGTGCGAGTCAGTCGGCTTCAACTAGTGCTTCGGCAAGTGCCAGCCAGTCAGCTTCAGCTAGTGCTTCAATCTCCACAAGTGCGAGTCAATCAATCTCTAAGAGTGCATCGCAAAGTGCTTCAAAGAGTCAGTCGCGCAGCTTGTCGGAATCAATTTCCAACAGCAAGATAAACAGCATCAGTCAATCCATTTCGGAAAGCAATGCTCATAACACCGGCTCTAATTCAGGCGGTTATGCTGAAAACAACAATGGCCGCTCGCTGATTGAACCAGTAGCGCTGGTAGACGTGCAGTCGTTTGACCGTGTCGCACCATCAGTTGAACAGCCAGCAACGGAAAGTGTTGTGCCAAGTCAGCCAACGCCAAGCGCAACGCCGGCCGCTAAGAAGCAGGCTGAAAAACTGCCACAGCTCAGCGGTTCTGATGATTCTCAAGCAGGTATCCTGGGACTGTCAGCCGTAATGCTGGGTGCATTGGCCGCTGCCTTTGGACGCAAGCGAACTGATGAAGATAAGTAACTGATCGATTGATATTTAAGACGAAGAACGTTGCATCATGGCAAAAACGCCGTGATCGCAGCGTTTTTCTTTTTTATTACTTAAATCGCCAAAAAGTTTCGAAAGTCACGTCAAAATATAAGTTGATGTTGATCTGTGCAACATCTGGAATTAACGGCCATTTCGAAAAAATATTATGTATATTGTTATTAACTGTAATAACGTTTATAAAATGATAAGTGTAAGAGGGAGCGATGGCTAATGACGGTCTACATTACAAACATGCATGGCCAACTTAAGAGCAGTACGGCTCAGATTGCTCAAAATATGGCGGCTCAATTTGCTGATGAAATTGGCATCAGAGAGTTGGGCTACTACTTTTATGATGCTTCGGCCGAACCGGCAGGCGAATTATCGGCACGGCTGGATGGTATTCTGTCGTCATTGACGGTTGACGACATCGTGATTCTGCAAGAGCCAACCTGGATGGAGATGCAATGGCAGCAGCGGCTGGTTGACAAGATCAATGCCTACCGTGTAGAGCATCACGTCAAATTGATCATGTTCGTGCATGACGTGGCACCGTTGATGTTTGACAATCCCGCGCGTATTCCGGAATGGATTGACTTTTACAATCAGGCTGACGTTTTGATTCTGCCAATGCCGCAGATGAAGCAGGAATTGGACAAATGGGGTCTCAAAGTCAAAAAGATCGTTTATCAGGAGGCCTGGGACGCTTTGACTGCCGATCAACTGACTGGTGAATCACCATATCGCACGGTGCTTAATTTCGCGGGCAGTCCCAGCAAGTTTAATTTTGTCAATGACTGGCACGAAAAGGTTCCGCTTGAGGTTTTTGCCGATCCAACCGTGCCGCTTAACAATCCCCAAGTTAAATTTCAAGGCTATGTAGCCAATGAATATCTGGCCAAGTGTCTGCATCAAAATGGGGGCTTTGGCCTGCTTTGGGAAAGTTCGCCATCCTGGTTTGAATATATGAAACTAAATGCCAATTTCAAATTCGGCTCCTATCTGGCGGCTGGTCTGCCAAGTATTGTTCATCGCGGCATCGCGCAGGCAGATCTTGTCGAAAAATATCATCTGGGCAAGGTGGTCGACTCGCTTGCCGAAGCCAGTGAATGGGTGCAGTCGGTCACTGAAGATCAGTACCGGCAACTGGCCAATCACGTCTATCAATTCGGCTGGCTCAATCGGCAGGGAATGTTTACTAAACGGGCGCTGACCGAAGCTGTTTTTCAAGCGCGCCTGGAAGAGTAGTTTTACGTGCTTAACAAGACAATTTAGCATGCCTAGAAGAATGGTTTGATGCACGCAAAAGAATTATTTAGTGTACTTAGAAAAACAATTAAGTGCACATAGAAGAGTAGTTTAACGTGCTTAAAAAATTTAGCGTATTTCAAAGAATCGTTTTTTAAGAACAAGCTAGCGCGCCTGGAAAAATGATTCAGCGCGCTACATAGATTGAAGAACGAAAGAATCGTAAACGAGCAAAGGGGTTGCAATGCTTTCTGAAACTAAAGGGATTTTAAAAAAGGCCGGCTTTACGCTGATGGCGATCACGATCTATCTGCTGGGCAGTCAGATTCCGGTACCGGCAGTCAAGATCACTCGCCACTATCAGCAGCTGATGCATGAATCCTCAGTCAGTGCCCTGGCTGCCATGTCAGGGGCTAATCTGCCGAAACTGTCGCTTTTCAGTATTGGCTTTACGCCGTTTATGGTAGCGATGATGGCAGTTCAGCTGGCGTTATTGATGAAACTGCCATATCTGCGGGAGCTTTCGCAGCGGCAGATTCTTCTGCTGCAAAACCTGCTGACGATGCTGATTGCCGTTTTTGAAGCACATCTGTTGGTCGGCAGCGCGCACTTGATTAATGGTCCGCTGGCAAAAATCACGGCAATCGCGGCATTGACGGCTGGCGCGATGCTGGTCACCTGGCTGGGCAATCTAAATGGCAGTCGGGGGATCGGCGGGATGGTCGTGCTCATCATCTGCAATATGATGCGGAGCGTGGCCGTGCAGGCAGGCAAGCTGTTTCACCAGTTGGCGGCAAATTGGCAGGGCTGGCTGCTGATCATCGGAATCGTGCTTTTGAGTCTGGGACTGATCTGGTTTTTAGCGGCTTTTCGTTTGGCTCGCTATGAGGACGCGCAGATCAGATCCTATCTGCCAAGCTACACGCCGCCTTTGATGTATCCAATCGGGCTCAACCTGGGTGTCATGATGACCTTTATGATTGGGACGGCACTGGCGGTACTGCCGGCTTTGATTGGAACCAGACTGGGACACCGCACGCTTTTGTTGAATTCACAATTTCAGATCAGCTTTGCGGCTGGCTTGACCTTTTTATTGACCTACTTTTTTGCGTGGCTGCAGTTCAATCCCAAGCAGCAGGCCAAACAGATGCTATACACCAACAGTTATCTTTTAAACGTGCAGCCGGGCAAGCCAACGCAGCGCTATCTGCGGCGGTGCCTGTTTAGTCTGACGTTTTTTGGCGCGCTTTTGGCAATGGGCGTGATTGTCATGAGTCTTTCCGGTTCTTTAATCAAAAATGAATGGGGCAGCATCCTCCAGTTGATGGCGCAGCTGATCATGCTGGTGATGTTTATGAACGGTCTGATCGATAAGCTGGATGAGCTTAAGATTCCGCGCCGCTATGCCAAGTTGAAAGGAGAGCTGGAAGATGAAGTATTTCGTGCCGGCTTGGCAAAATGAGCTTGACGACTGGGCATTTGCCGTTGATCGTCTCAAGTTTGACGATGCCATCAACAATTTAAAGATCTTCATGAGAAATGATGCCCAATGCGGCGTGATCGTCAGTGAATACATTCCGCAGCTAACGGCACAGCTGAATGAGGCGGGGCTGGCACCAGAGAAACTGCTGACGGTGTTTGATCTGATTCAGGGCGTTACTGACCCGCGCGCCCGGCAGGTTTTGGATCTAGCAGACTTTAACTGGCCGCGCGGAACCTGGTTTGAATATGATCCGTTTCGGGTGGTGGCTTACCATGCCGACCAAAAGCTGGCGCAGGTGATTTTTAATGCTCGCGGACAGATTCTGCGGATTGAGCGCTTTGAACACGACAAGCATTTTCAGGATCTGGTGATGGATTCGCGGGGCTGGCTATCTTGTCTGCAAAACTACGATGAACAAGAGCAGCTGGTTGAGCGGGTATTTTTAGATCCAGCCGGCAGTTGGCGCGTCAAGGAACGAGTCGCGGATGGCCGTGTTTTTGTCAATCCGTGGTTTGCCAAAGATTTTAGCACGGCCGCATACCAGGATCGGCAGGCATTGATTGACGAGTTTTTGCCGCAGCTCATCAAGCAAAATCTTGACGCTAAACAAGACGAGATTATTTTTACGGCGGCTAATCAGCAGCGGGCCAGACTCGACTTCTTTAACGGCTTTAAAACCGCGGCGGTCGTCAGTCGCTGGCATGCTTTTAAAAAATTTTTGCCACGGCTGAATGATTTTGCTGGGCAGCTGGTGACCGACTCGGCTGCCGTTGACGCGCAGGTGCATGAATTGCTGGGGAATGAACGCGAGACCCTGCTTTTGCCGATCTTTTCAGCTCAGTTTCATCTGGGCCACAGTCAAGAGCAGCTGGAGCAGACGATTCTGCTGGTGGTCAACGATCTGACACCGGCTGAACTGCGCGCTGTTTTGTCCCGGCTTTTAGCCCGTATTGATCAAGCGCAATTTAATGAAAATCTGAAGCTGGTCGGCTATGACGATGATCAGCTGAGTCGTGCTGAGGAGCTGATCAAGGAACTTGCCCAGGACCGTTATCCTTTGATCATGCTCAATCCAACGCCTGAACAGCTCAAGCCAAACGAGGATCTGCAGGACGCGGACCTTACGCCGGATATGGAAGATCTGGCCGCGCAGCCGATTCCGATCTATACCAAGCGGATCGCGCAGCCTAAGGATCTCTTGACAATGCTGGATTCCACCCGTGTATTGGTAGATCTCAGCAAGGCACCGGATGATTTTATTCAGATGGCAGCCGTCAGCGTTGGCGTACCGCAGATTAATCGCACGGCAAGCGAGCTGGTTGCGCATCAGCAAAATGGACTGCAGATTAAGCAGGTCAGTCAGTTAGACCAAGCCCTGGACTATTATCTAAGCTCCATGAAGCACTGGAACGAGGCGTTGGTGAGTTCAGTTGCCATGATCAATCGCTACTCGGATGAAATGATCATGAACGCCTGGCAGAATCTTTGGTAGAAAGGGATGCTAAGAATTGAAACCGATTAGAGTCTTGCAGCTGGGTGGCGAAGACTGGTCGCAGACGCTGCGGATTCCCGCTGGCGTGCAGTGGTACTTTAACGACCTGGCGCAGTTAAAAGTCAAAAAAATGCGGTTTGAGCTTTTGATTATTGCTGACCAGCTGGAAATGACCCCGGTTGAATGGGAACAGCTGCATGCCAAGGTTGATCCATATAACGTGGTCTTTTTGCCTGAAGCTGCCGGTGATGAGCTGCAGCAGTATTTTTTGGCGCGGACGCAGGCTCGGTTGTTAAAAAGCGATCGTCAAGCCTTTGTGTCGGCAATTCCTCAATACTACTATGTCGGCCAACAGGGAATGGGAATCGGTCCGGATGCTTTTTCTGTCAGTCCTAGCTATCAGGGAAGTCAGCGCTGGAAAGATTCCGCGGCCTTGGAGCTGACGGTTGATAGTGATGACTGGGAACCGTTAGCCAACCTGCGCACCAATCTGTTTGTCGATCCCGATCGGCAGCTGACGGTCTGGCCCGTTTTTCAGCATGATGCCAACGTGGAGATTCGCTACCGCTTCGTTTTGGTTTATGGCAGCGAGCGCCAGACTTATGAGTTTTCCGAGGCGCAGCTACAAAAGCCGCAGGTGATCCCGACGCCGATTAGTGCTCATAATCAGTTTTTAAGCGTGATCGTCTTTGCTAAGGGACATGGCCAGATGACGCTGGGCAACCTTGAGATTCGCTGGGCACGCTATGGACTGGGGACGTTTATCAATGGCGGGCAGGCCTTACAGGATCTTGAGTCGCGCGATGAGGTGCAGTTCTTCTTTAATCCCGGTGATCTGCGGCCACCACTGTGCGTTTATTTTGCCGGCTATCATTCCAAGAAAAGCTTTGAAGGCTATTTCATGATGAAAAAAATGAAGGTTCCCTATCTTTTGATTACTGATTCACGGTTAGAGGGGGGCGCTTTTTACACGGGACCGTTTTTCAACCAAGCCGTGCCGAAGATTATTGATCAGCATCTGCAGCTGTTGGGGTTTGATCATACGCAGCTGATAATGTCTGGCATTTCAATGGGAACTTATGGCGCGATTAAATTTGGCTTGCGACAAAAGGCTCATGCGGTGATTGCCGCCAAGCCCCTGGTACATCTGGGCACGATCGCACAGCGGAGTCGCTTGGCACGGCCGGACGATTTTGGCACCAGCTTTGATTTGGCCAGAGAATTGATTGCCGCGCCAAACGAGCTGGATGAAACCAGTCTGCGGCAGCTGGATCAAAAAATCATTGAAGCATTGATCCATGAAGATGCCAGCGAGACGTCGCTCAACCTCGCGTACATGTTTGATGACGACTATGATCCCAACGCACTGGCCGTCTTGAAAAAGCATCTGCTGGGGTGGGCCCGCCAGATCAACTACTATGGTCTGCCCGGCCGCCACAATGACGACAGCAGTGGAATGATCAAATGGTTTTTGCGGCAGTACGCGCGCGTCTTAAAAGAAGATTTTGGAAGGTGAGGATTTGCTGAACTACGTCTACTGGGGCAATCAGCCAAACAACAACTATCGCTATGGCTCGGCAATGACCGTGCGCGCCGATCAGTCGGTTCATTTTGTCAATCGGCTGATGGCACCGGGCAAAACGCTGGTCAAATGGCATTCAGCGGGCAACTATCAGGCTCAGCGTGTAGTCCCGCAGCTGCCGGAACTGCTCAGCAATCAGACCTATCAGATCAAGGCCGTGATGAAAGTTGAACCAGCAGCGCGCGTGATGCTCAAGGCGTCTTTTTATGATGCGCAGGGGGATGTGATCAAGGAGTTTCAGGCACACGGCACTCAGCTGACGGTTATCTGTCCTTTAGAAGTGGTCAGCTATACCGTTGAATTGATCAATCTGGGCTGTTGGGAGCTGGATTTTAAACGGCTGGAGATTGCTGACCAGGAAATTGATCAGCAAATAACCGTTCCCACGTTGATCAATCCGATTCCCGGTCAGCCAGTCAGCGTTTTATTGCTGGAAACGCGCCGCACCAGTAGCGGGATTGATTTTAACGCCTTAGCTGAACAGCACATCATTTCCAACCTGCTGCCGGTGGTGATTCCGTGGCAGGAACGAAACGACGCGTTGGATTTGGCAAAAGCGCGGATTAATCAGGCAATTCCCGATTATGGCCGGGTGAATCTGATTGGTACTTCGCCCGCGACCAATGCCTTGGTGCACCAGCTGATTGATTGGCAGCCGACCTGGCATGGCTTTACGCTGGCCCCAGATGAGCTGCCGATTAATCCAAGCATTGAACGCTATCAGATCAGCTACCGCGGCGATGCTTTTTGGCAAGGCGCGGTTCGCTTACCAATCATGATGATTCTGCAGGAACTGCGCGATCGGCTGGGAGTCGCGCGGCCAAAATAGAGCAAGGCCGTTTTTGCTTATTTTATGATGATCAGCAATGAGGATCCGCGGCCAGAAAGGAATTTTAAATGAGCTTTTCATGGGAATATCAAAAAGCACGGCGGATCCTGCGGCAAGTCAATGCGCTGGCACCCAAGATGCGGTCGTTAGATGACCAGTCGCTGCAGGAGCAAACGCCAAAACTGCGTGCCCAGCTGGCTGAAGGGGCGTCTTTAATGACGATTCTGCCAGAAGCCTATGCCACCGTACGCGAGGCTGCACGCCGGGTATTAGGAATGTACCCGTTTGACGTGCAGGTATTGGGAGCCATCGTCATGCAGCAGGGACAGATTGCCGAGATGAAAACTGGTGAGGGCAAGACGCTGACGGCCACGCTGCCGCTGTATCTCAACGGTCTGACGCAAAAAGGCGCGATTCTGGTTACGCCCAGCATGTACCTGGCCAAGCGTGATCAGGAAGAGATGGCGCCGCTGTATGAATGGCTAGGGTTGACCTGCAGCCTGGGCTTTGATCCGGATGCCGCTGATGAAGACGATGAATCAAAAAAGGTTAAGCCTGAGGTAAAACGGGGCTGGTATAATGCCGACGTAATGTACACGACGGGGACCACGCTGGCGTTTGACTATCTTTTCAACAATCTGGCGGCCAATCCGCGTGATCAGTATCTGCGGCCCTATCATTTCGCGATTATCGATGAGGCTGACGCGGTGCTTTTGGATGGCGCCAATTCGCCAATGGTGGTTTCCAGCAAGCCGTCGCTGCAGTCGAATCTTTATCAGCAGGCCGATCTGTTCGTCCGGACGCTGCGCTATCGTCAAGAGTATCGGCTGAATCTCAAGGATCAAGCAGTCTGGCTGACCAAGGCTGGGATTGAGTATGCTCAAAGCTATTTCCGTATTGATGATCTGTTCAGCCCCCAGCGCCGCGAACTGTATCGACACATTAATCTGGCACTGCAGGCACATTTTCTGCAGCAGCGCGGTCATGAATATGAAGTCCAGGACGGCAAGGTGGTACTGCTTGATGAGGCAAATGGCCGCCTGTTAAAAGGGATGAAGATCAATACTGGGATTCAGCAGGCCGTTGAGCAGAAAGAAGGCGTTGAACTGACCGCTAATCAGCAGGCCGTTGCCTCAACGACTTATCAGAGCTTGTTCGGCCTGTTTGAAAACGTCGCGGGGATGACGGGGACGGCGCGCTCATCAGCCAGCGAGTTTATCAACCTGTACAAGATGAAGGTCGTTGCCATTCCGACTCATCGTCCGGTTGTGCGCCAGGATTTCTCGCCCCAACTGTATCTGACGACCGGCGAAAAGCTGCGGGCGGCGATTGACTTGACGATGAGACTGCATCAAAAAGGACGGCCGATTCTTTTGATTGCCGGTTCAATCGAAAATTCCGCGATCATTTCTGAACTGCTGCTGAACCGGGGGATTGCCCACAACGTTTTGACGGCCCGCAATGAAGCCCGAGAAGCCATGATCGTCAAAGCAGCCGGTCAAAAAGGAGCCGTAACGGTCGCGACGAATCTGGCTGGCCGGGGTACCGACATCAAGCTTGGCAAGGGCGTCAAGGAACTTGGCGGACTAGCCGTGATTGGCACTGAGCTGCTGCTGCCGCGGGTTGCCGAACAGCTGCGGGGCCGGGCTGGGCGTCAGGGTGATCCTGGTTCCAGCATCTTTTTCTGGTCATTGGAAGATGATCTGGTCGGCAAAAACAGCAGTGTCAAGCTGCAGAACTACTATCGCCGCCAAAAACGCCGCCGCTTAAAGCACCCAATTGACGAGCCGCGGCAGTTGCGCAGTCCTTCACTCTGGGTTTCGATGCACTTTTTAAATGAGCGGCTGCTGGATAAGGAACAGAATCAGCGGGCGCGTACTTATCGCTATGAGCACAGCATGCGCATGCAGCGAGAGGTCTTTTATTCTGAGCGCGAGCAGGTGATGGAACTCAATGACTATCGCCAGGCCGCGGAAAATTGGCTGGCGCAGGGCTTTGATCAGCTGCTGGCTGAGCGGACGGATTGGAATGCGGATCTATTGAAGGACACGATCAATCACTGGATTACCTATGATCTGATTACGGAGCTGCCCCCAATCGACTTTAGCGATCAGGCGGCGATCAAGGAATATCTGATGCAGCTGAGTCGCAAAGTGCTGGATCAAAAAGAAAAGCAGCTGCTGACTCCCGCGCAGTGTGATCAGTTTTATCGGGCCGCGATGCTTAAGAGTCTGGATGACTGCTGGATTGATCAAGTGGCCTTTTTGGAGCGGCTGAAGTCTTATACCGAGCCGTGGTCATTGATGCAGCGAGACGCGGTGTACGTCTACCACAAGCAGGCCTATGAGGCATTTGAAAGGATGTTTAATCAGGTGCGGCTGGTTGCCGTGCGTCATCTGCTGCTCAGCTTGATCAAGGTTAATCGCAAGCAGGAACTGGTTTTGGAATTTATCTAAACAGAGGTGAGGAAATGACGGTTTATAACGTTAATCTTGGCATTGGCTGGGCCAGCAGTGGGGTTGAGTATGCCCAGGCTTATCGCGCCAAGGTTTTTGAACAGGCAGGCATTGAGGCCCGGTTTATCTTTTCGGATATGATTCTGGCCGATAACATTCAGGCGTTGACGAGCAATCTGGGACTGCGTGATGATCAGGTCATCTGGCTGTACAACTTTTTTACCGATATGCCAATCACGCCATCAACCTATTCATTGGCTGAGTTTCGCCAGGCCCATGAGCTGCAGGACGTGCCAATGAAGACGCAGACCTTTGTAGGCAACAAGCAGCTGGTTGACTTTGAAATGGCTGAAGAATGGCGGATCAGAGTTCATGTAGTCGACCAAAAACGGCAGCTGATTGACTATGCCGAGTATTTTGCGGGACCACGCTTAATGCGGCGGGAATTCTTCAGTGCCAGCTGCTATGCCGTGGAATATCTGGATGGCAGTGGCCAGGTCTATCTGCGCGACTTTTTGAATCAAGATGGCCGCGTTGCCTATCATCAGTACCTGAATGGCGAAAATGAGGTCTTTGAGTTTCCCGAGCAGATCTATTACTCCAAAACCGAACTGTACGCTGAGATGATTCGTCGCTTGCACCTGCAGGACGATGATCTGGTGATTTTGGATCGTGAGGACAGTCCGGATCTAAGCAGCGGCCAGCTCTGGTATCAATTGCATGGACCGGCCAAACTGGGCGTGGTAGTGCATGCCGAACATTATGACGCGCACCATACGGATAATCAGCGCGTCCTCTGGAACAACTTTTATGAGTATCAGTTCGTGCACGCGGCGGACACCGACTTTTTCATCGTGGCAACCGCGGCCCAGCAAGCGATGCTGACCAAACAGCTGAAGAAGTATCAGCACGATGAGGCCAAGGTCATCGTAATTCCCGTTGGCAGTCTGACCACCCTCAAGCAGCGGCAGTATCAGCAGCGACGCCGGCATACGCTGATCACGGCTTCCCGGCTGGCTGGCGAAAAGCATATTGACTGGCTGATCAGCGCGGTAATCGCGGCCCGGCAGACGGTTGGCGATCTGGTCTTGGATGTCTATGGCTATGGCGAGCAGCATGATCGGCTCCAGCGCCAGATCGACACGGCCCAGGCAAACGGCTATATTCATCTGATGGGACAGCACCGGCTGGATGACGTCTACCAAAACTACGCCGGCTACATCGCGGCCTCAACCAGTGAAGGCTTTGGGCTGAGTCTGTTAGAGGCGGTCGGCGGGGGCCTGCCAATGATCGGCTTTGACGTCCCGTATGGCAATCAGACGTTTATTGATCCAGAGCAGAACGGCTTTTTGCTGCCTTATGACGAACAGCAGGATGAAGCTGAAAAAGTCGCGGCTTTGACGGGAGCCATCGAGCAGCTCTTTGCCGATGAAAACCAGGGCGCGAAGTTCAGTCAGCATTCCTATGAGATTGCCGAGCACTATTTGGATGATCGGATTCTTGCAAAATGGCGACAGCTGGTAAAGGAGGAAACAGATGCTTAATCTATTTGACGACTGGCAGCGCGGCAGCATTGACCTGGTCCGCTCGCAAAAGATCGCTGAAATCAAGGTGCCAACAGTGGTGATCAATGATGATGGTTTTTTGCCGGCAGAGGTCGATTCGCCAATCAAGCAGTATCGTAAGCAGACTGGCGAGCCGCTTTATTTTGATCAGGTTCAGGTGCCTCGCTTCTGGCAGATCAAAGGGGATGCCAGTGGGGCCCAGGTTTATGACCTGAATACCAAGCGTGCCGAGATCCGTTTCTTTAAAAATGACAATACGCGTTTCGTCAAGCAGGTCGAATGGCTGAACGCGGCTGGCGAGCTGCAGTGGATCGATCAATATGATCAGCATGGGCAGCGTTTTGCCAAGACGTTTTATGCCAAGGGTCAGGCAAAACTCAAGCAGTACTATGACGCGGCACAAAACGTGGTGATCGACCATCATTTAACGACTGACGACATCTTTTTGTATACTGGCGGACGTCAGCGTCATTTCGCAAACTGGCTGGAACTGACGGCCGACTTTTTGCAAAGCAGCGGCTATCAGCTGGATCACGTCATCTACAACACGCTGAACCTGGCTTTCTTTACGACCTTGAAGCTGCCAAACGAAAATGCCAGCGACGTGCTAGTCTGGCAGGAAGGACTGGGTGACGAGCTGCCTGGCAACATGCGCTTTATCTTTGAAAATCAGACGCGCACCAAGCAGATCTGGATGCAGAATCATCAGGCATGGGTGCAGTATCAAGAAAAATTTGCCAAGACGTTGGATGCCGATCCGCAGCCAAGTGACGTTAAGGTGCAGCGGCTGGGTACGATCTATCCGCATCCGCGCGGCAATCAGATGCGGCCAGCCATTTTGATCATGACCAACTCGGATCAGATCGAGATGCTTTCTGTACTGGCAGCCCGGCTTAAGAATTTTGATTTTCACGTTGCGGCGTTGACCGAGATGTCGGAAAAACTGCTGCAGATCGGTGAGCAAGCCAACGTGCACCTGTATCCAGTGGTCAGTTTTGCAAAGGCTAAACAGCTGATGGCCGATTGCGATATTTATCTGGATATCAATCGCGGTGATCAGATTATGGATGCAGTGCGGGCGGCCTTTGAGAACAACCAGCTGATTCTAGGCTTTAATGACACGCTGCATCTGCCAGAACTGGTCGCGCCTGATAATCGTTATGATGAGACGCAACTTGACGCGATGATTGAAAAGCTCTTATTGGCAATGGTTAAACCGGCCGTTATGGAACAGCTGATCGATTCGCAGCGTGAGTTTGCCGGGGATGCCAAAGTTGAAACATACCAAAAGCGTTTTAAAGAATTGAGGTCTTAAAATGGCAACGCGCAAGATTGATTCATTAACCAAGCCCAATCAGCATGATGATCTGGTCGAGCGGCATGCCAGCGCGCGTTTGGCTCAGGTTGAACGCGAAAAGGCTCGTACCTACCAAAAGAATCCGCGAGAATCGTGGTTTGGTCAGCTGATCATGGGGGTAATTCTCTTGATTACACTGGGACTGATGCTGCTGGGATTGTTTCTATAAGTGCTAAAAAGCCGTTACCGTGATCACTTGCGGAACGGCTTTTCTGATTCAACAGCAGCAAGTAGTTGGATGTTATCAATATATAAACGGATTCGGCGCTAGCCAGCTATTTATTTCCCTATTTGGTTACTTTATGTAAACTGATAGTTTCTTAAATCGACTCACAAAACCATTAATTACCATTCATTGTATAACAAGGTGAAAGAGCTTGTAAGAAGGCGGATAGGTCTTTCTTTTTTGTAAGTTCCCATATACAATCATTCGTGTTGAAAAGGAATCTGCTTATCGACTTAAAAGTGAATTTAGGCGATTAAAAAAGTTTGCCAATTTGAAAATAGATTATAAAGTGATTAACAAAAAATTCACCAGATTAGCAGCTGCCAAGAAAACCTTGATATTAGCTTTATTCGATATTGAGATTTTAGATTTAGGAGGTCTACATATATGTATTCCAAGAATAATAAATATATGCAGGAACAAAAGAGTGCCAATCGCGCTCAACGGTTCTCACTGCGTAAATTAAGCATCGGAACGGTATCCGTGCTTTTGGGGACGTTGATGTTCTTCAACAATGGCCAAGTATCTGCCGACACGACGACTGGTACGGATACCAGTGCCGACACGGCTAGCGTAAACAGCGCCGCTAATGATACCAGTGCCAGTGCGGTTACGCTGAGCAGCACGGATTCTTCAGCTGCCAGCGATGCCAACAGCAGTGCGGCGGCCAGTTCAGCAGCAGCCGGCGCGCAAACTGCAACGGCTGCAGCGGCTTCAACGTCAGCTACGGACAGCTCACAGGCTGCTTCGACGGCTTCATCTGCTGCTTCCAGTGCTTCAGCAGCAACTACTGACGCCTCATCTGCTGCTTCAACTGCTACTACCGCAACTACTGATGCTTCAACTGCTACGACTGCTAATAGTCAAGCTGCCAGCGATGATGCAGCATCTGCGGAAGGTAAGATTACTGACGAAGCTAAGGCGAAGGGTCTGACTGACAGTGATGTTTCACCAGTGATGAGTGATCCGAATGGGGCAAGTCTGGTACTGGACAACTCATCAAAGATTCCTAGCGGCTACAAGGTTGATCCTACTGAGGGCCGCTACACGTTTGGGATTCTTAGCTTAGGACCAATTAATCAATCTGGCTATACCAGCTATAACCAAACGTATAATGTCAATTACTACATCCGGGTATCAACGGCTGCTAAAGCTACCGATGGGGTATATGATGACACTGTTTACATTCAATTGGTTGACGCTGATCAAGACAAGGTGATCTGGGAAACTACGGCTAAACCTGGCGATGTAAAGAAAACGATTGATGCCTTAAACCCTACAAATGGCAATCCATTCCAATATTCATATGCAGAAAATACTGTTAATGGCGTAACTACAAAGACTATTAGTTTTGATGCCAGTCCTATTGATGCTAATAATGGTCCAATGTACTCAACTGCTGTATATCAAGCAGATAGTGATTCGCAGACATCAGGGACTGCTATTAGCTTCAATTATCCAAGTGCAAGCACGATTGAAACGCGCTATATTGCTAAAGATGCCGCAGGTAATGAAACGATTTTAGCAACGTATGATGAAACTGGTCGACCAGGATCAACTTACACTGCATCAGGCCTGCGCGATTTCGTTGGCTATGACCTAGTATCAGTTCCTTCAGAAACGACTGGGACTTTGAAGCGTGGTTACAAAGTTGGCGACCTGTTAGTCTCCACTCCAAGAAAATTTTCTAATAGCCTTCAGATGGTTCGGACGAGTTTGATTACCAGCACTGATGGAACCAGCATTATCAGCATTCGCGTGGCTGAAAATGGTGCAAGCCTTGACGATATTAATGATCCTAACATTTGGAAAGTCGTCTTTGCCAGTGAAGAACTGAAGCCGGGTGAATGGTCTACCACTGGTAATAATCTGGCTAACTACAATGGTTCCCATGAAAAAGGCGCCTTTGTTATTACTGACGAAATTGCTAAGGCGGCTGGGTTTACTGACGAACAACTGGTGGGCAAGTATGTATTTAACTGGTTACTGCTTAACATTAACCCTGAAGGCCAAAAACCAGCTGACTACTACTACGCCCCACAAGGTCAAGTTAAGATCAACTACGTAACCAGTGATGGTACGGTAATTCAAGCACCAGTAACGGCCTACGAAAATTCAAGCAATAATACTGCTTATGATGTCTCCGGCTCAACCTACAAACCAGAAACGATTACGGTTAATGGTAAGACTTACCGCTACGTTAAGAGCGACAAGTCAATGGGAACTGCTGGTACGACGACCGTTAATGGCTACACTTACAATGTAACTCCATCCGATGAAACGGGCCGAATCAGCTCCAACAATGTTAATGATGTTTACTATGTTTACGAACAGGTAACTTATCACACGGAAGCTGAAACCAAGGACGTTACGCGGACGATCGAATATTACGACAGTGTAACGGGTGAACCAATTCCATCTAATTTGGAAAGCACCGTTACGCAAACGGCAACCTTGACGCGCAACAAGATCTATGATGATCAGAACAATTTTATCGGCTATGGTACGATTTCAGCTGACGGTTCCAGCTACACGATTGATGACAGTTGGAAAGTTGATGCTCAGACTTGGACGCAGCAGGATTCTGCCGACCTTTCCGACTACGGCTACACGGCTCCTGATCGCGCTTCAGTAGCTGCGGTTACGGTTGATGGCGACACGACCAACGTAACGGAAAAGGTTTACTATGGTCACCAAACGACGCCAGTGACGCCAACTGACCCTAAGACTCCTGGCGAACCAATCAATCCTAAGGGTGACGTTACCTACCCAGATGGTGTTGCTAAGGATGACTTGACTGCTACGGTAAAGCGGACGATTAACTACGTTGACGAAGACGGCAATAAGGTTAATGGTGCTCCGGACGGTACAAGCTCATACGTTCAAACTGCTGAATTTACGCGGACTGCTATCGTTGACAAGGTAACCGGCAAGATTCTGGGCTACGACACCAACAATGATGGCAAGGTTGACACTGAAAGTGCAGATCGTGCCTGGATGCCAATTGAAAAGACCTTGGATGCCGTTAAATCAGCAGATCCAAGCTCAGTAGGCTATGATAACGTCGATATTGCTAATGTTTCATCACTGGTAGTTACGCCAGATCAAGGCGACACAACGGTTACGGTAACCTACAGCAACAACCAAGTATCGGGTACGATCAAGTACATCGATGACACTACTGGTGTAGAACTTGATAGTGATAATTTGCCAAGCGGTAAGATTGGTTCAACGATCAAGTACACGACGGCAGATAAGATCAAAGCTTACGAAGACCAAGGCTACGAATTGGTAGCTAACGACTTCACTGATGGCAGTCAGGTCTACAAAAAGACTGGCAACGACTTTGTGGTTCACTTGAAGCACAAGACGCAGACCATCACGCCTAACGATCCAAATCCGGTAACGCCAGGCGAACCAATCAACCCTAACGATCCGAACAGCCCGGTTTACCCAACCGAGACTGACCGCAAGAACTTGGTCAAGGATGCTACCCAAACGATTCACTATGTTGGTGCCGGCGACAAGACGCCAGCTGATAACACTGTGACGCAAAAGGACGCCTTCACGCGGACCGTGACGATTGACAAGGTAACTGGTAAGGTGCTCTCAACGAGTGACTGGGAAGGTACCAAGACGTTTGACACGGTTGACACGCCAGTTGTTGACGGCTATCATGCCGACAAGAAGACTGCCGGTGGCTTGACGGCAACGCCTGACAATCCAAACGTTGAAGAAACGGTAACCTACACGCCAAACGGCAAGCTGATTCCGGTAGATGAAAACGGTACGCAAATTCCAGGTACGGATACGCCAACGTACACGACCGATCCTAGTGATCCAACCAAAGTTTTAGATCCAACCGTGCCAAGCATTGATGGTTGGAAACCAAAAGATAATCAGCCCGGCGATTCAATTACGCCAGCTGATCCTGGTAAGGACACGCCAGTACCATATGTCCAAGTAGTTACTGGTACGATCAAGTACGTTGATGACACGACTGGTAAGACGTTAAGTTCATCTGATCTGCCAAGCGGCACGGTTGGTTCAAAGATCAACTACACCACGGCCGACAAGATCAAGAGCTACGAAGATCAAGGCTACGAATTGGTATCCAACGACTTTACTGATGGCAGTCAAGTCTACGAAAAGGTTGGCAATGACTTCGTAGTTCACTTGAAGCATGCAACTGAAGAATCAGTAAGCTACAAGGATGCTACGCAAACCATCCACTACACGGGGGCTGGCGCCGACACTCCTGCTGACAAGGTTCAAACTCAAAAGGACGCTTTCAGTAAGACTGACACGATTGACAAGGTTACTGGTGAAGTAGTTTCAACTACTGGTTGGATTGGTACTAAGACTTTTGGTACGGAAGACACGCCAGTTGTTGACGGTTACCATGCCGACAAGAAGACTGCCGGTGGTCTGACGGCAACGCCTGATAATCCAGATGTCGAAGAAATGGTAACCTACGCACCAAACGGTAAGATTGTTCCGGTTGATCCAAATGGTACGCCAATCCCAGGTGCCGATACGCCAACTTACCCAACGGACCCTAACGATCCAACGAAGGTTGTGCCAAACGAACCAATTCCAGACGTGCCAGGCTACACGCCAGTTGACCCAAGTCCGGTTACGCCAACTGATCCTGGCAAGGACACGCCGGTACCATACAAGCAGAACCAATACGGTTTGACGGAGAAGTTCGTGGACGAAGATGGCAATGAACTGTCACCAAGCGTTGACAAGGGCAGCTCATACAAGAGCGGCGACGGCTTTGACGTAACTGGCGATGCCAAGGTCATCAATGGCTACGTTCTGGTAAAACAGGACAACACCAAGGGTACGTTTGGCAATGGTGATGAAACGGCAACGTTCATCTACAAGAAGATCGGTAAGATCATTCCAGTAGATGAAAACGGTACGCCAATTCCAGGTGCCGACACGCCAATCTACCAAAACGATCCAAACGATCCAACGAAGGTTGTTCCAAACGAACCAATTCCGGAAGTGCCAGGCTACACGCCAGTTGATCCAAGCCCAATCACGCCGGCAGATCCAACTGAAGACACGCCAGTACCATACAAGCAGAACCAATACGGTTTGACGGAGAAGTTCGTGGACGAAGATGGCAATGAACTGTCACCAAGCGTTGACAAGGGCAGCTCATACAAGAGCGGCGATGGCTTTGACGTAACTGGCGATGCCAAGGTCATCAATGGCTACGTTCTGGTAAAACAGGACAACACCAAGGGTACGTTTGGCAATGGTGATGAAACGGCAACGTTCATCTACAAGAAGATCGGTAAGATCATTCCAGTAGATGAAAACGGTACGCCAATTCCAGGTGCGGACACGCCAATCTACCAAAACGATCCAAACGACCCAACGAAGGTTATTCCAAACGAACCAATTCCTGAAGTACCAGGCTACACGCCGGTTGATCCAAGCCCAATCACGCCGGCAGATCCAACTGTAGATACGCCAGTACCATACACTAAGAAGGAAACGCCAACAACGCCTGATACTCCATCAACGCCGACTACGCCTACAACTCCTTCAACACCAACGGCGTCTTCTGAACCAGCACAGCCACAGACTCCTGCATCACCAGCTGGTCAGGGTCAAGCAACGCCAACGTCAGCTAAGACGGAAGCTGCTAAGGCTGCAACGCTGCCACAAACCGGTAACGACAAGAACGAAGCCACGGCTGCAATGGGCTTAGGCTTTGCCGGTATCGCATCAATGCTGGCACTGTTCGGTACGCGCAAGAAGCGTCGTGAAGATTAATCTAAAGGTTTCAAAAGCAGAATCCTGCTCATGAGAAACTGAAATAAAGGTCGATCACTTTACTATTAAGTGACCGGCCTTTTTGTTGTTTCAGGATTATTTTAAATTAAAACTGTTATCGGTGTATAAACTGATTAATGAAAAACTATTTTCTCGAAATTGTCAAAATATCCTATTGTAAACAATTAGTTTATTAAACATCTAAGTTATAAAAGATAATTATACTTAGGGTATAACAAGTTGAATAACCTTGTAAAAACGCGGTTTTCTCTTTATTTTTATAACGCTCCCATATAGAATCATTCTAGAGAAGAAGAACTCTGCTTATCGATTGAAAACGTTGAAGGGGTGATTAATGTGTTTCAAAAGATGAGCAGCAACAAGAAACCTTGATATTTATTTTGATATTGGGATTTACAAATTTAGGGGGTCTATATATGTATTCCAAGAATAATAAGTATATGCAAGAGCAAAAGAGTGCCAACCACGCTCAACGCTTTGGCTTGCGAAAGTTAAGCATCGGAACGGTATCAGTACTTTTGGGGACGCTGATGTTCTTTGGCAATGGTCAAGTATCCGCCGACACAACGAATGGTACGGATACGAGTGCCGAAGCAACTAACGTAAACAGTACTGCCAATGATACTAGTACCAGTGCGGTTACGCTTAGTAGTACGGGTTCAGCAGCTGCCAGTGCGCAAACGGCAACTGTTGCAGCAACTTCGGCAAACAGCCAATCAGCAGCTGCAACATCAACTGCGGATAGCTCGCAGACTGCTTCTGCGGCTTCAACTGCAACGAATGATGTATCGTCAGCATCCTCGGCTGCGACGACTGCTGACAGTCAGGCAGTTAGTGATGACGCGCTGACCAGCAAGGGCGAGATCGTTGCTAAAGACAAGCTCAGCGACAGCGATGCAAATCCAGGCATGAGCAATGCCAATGGCGCAACGATTACGGCAGATCAAAGTCAAATCCCATCTGGCTATGCAGCTGATCCGACTGAAGGCCGTTATACGTTTGGTATTCTGAGCCTGGGTCCGGTAACTGCTTCAGATTTGACCAGCTACAATCAAAAATACAACACGAACTATTACATTCGCGTCTCGGTAGCTAAGAATGGCAATAACGGTGTCTACGATGATACGGTTTATATTCAATTGGTAGATGCCGATACCAACACTGTCTTATGGGAAACTACCTCGGTCCCTGGTGATACTAATAAAAAAGTCGGTTACTTGAAGAACACAAGTGATAATACCTACTATACGTATTCATATACTGAAACGGTTGTCAATGGCGTAGCATCTAAGGGAATTAATTTTACTTCTAACCTTGGAAATATGTACTCAATCAATGTATATGAGCCATCAAATCCAACTAAGAATGCGCAAGCTACCAGTATTGGCTTTGATTACCCAATTGCAAGTACGCTTGAGACTCGCTACATTGCCAAGGATGCTGCTGGTAATGATGTTATTCTGGCAACTTATGATGAAACCGGCCGAATTGGCTATCAATACACGGCTTCCGGAGTACGAAACTTTGTTGGTTTTGATTTAACCAACATTCCTTCGTCTATTAGTGGAACCCTTAAAAGAAACTACAAAGTTGGGGACGTGTACATTACTGGGCAGCGAAACCTGTCAGGTACTAAAGAAAATCCTGTTTTACAGATCGCACGTGTTCAAGTAATCACTGATACTGATGGAACAAGTCGAATTCAGATGCGCGTAGCCAAGGCTGATGCAAGTCTTAGTGACATTAACGATTCCAGTATTTGGAAAACCATCTTTACTTCCGAAGAATTAAAGCCAGGTGAAATGTCATCCATTGGGAATAACAGTACGACCTACAATGGTGTGTTCTATAGCAATGGTGCCTTTACCGTCAACCTGAGCATGACGGATAAAGAGGGTAATAAGCTTAACCTTGGCCTTAATGAATTGAAAAAGGCTGGTTTTACGGAAGATCAGTTAACTGGTTGGAATAACTTTACGATGAACTGGCTGCTGTTGAACCGTTTAACCTTAGGACAAAAGACCATAGATTACTACTATGCTCCACAAGGCCAGGTTCGCATCAACTATGTAACCAGTGATGGCACGGTAATTCAAAATCCAACGACGGCTTACGAGAACTCTGGCAACAACACCTCATATGATGTTACAGGCTCAAACTACCGCCCAGAAACAATTACGGTTAATGGTAAGACCTACCGTTACGTCAAGGCGGACAAATCATTGGGAACTGCCGGTACGACGACCGTTAAAGGCTTTACGTACACTACAACGCCATCTGACGCTACGGGGACGATCAACTCCAACAACGTTAATGATGTCTACTTTGTTTATGAACAGGTAACTTATCATACTGAAGCTGAAACCAAGGACGTTACACGGACGATCGAATACTACGACAGTGTAACGGGTGAACCAATTCCTTCTGATCTGGAAAGCACGGTTACGCAAACGGCAACCTTGAAGCGTAACAAGATTTATGATGATCAAAACAATTTTATCGGCTATGGTACGATTTCAGCTGATGGTTCCAGCTACACGATCGATGACAGTTGGAAAGCTGATGCCCAGACTTGGACGCAGCAAGACTCTGCCGACCTTTCTGATTACGGCTACACGGCTCCTGACCGGGCTTCAGTAGCTGCGGTCACTGTTGATGGCAACACGACCAACGTAACGGAAAAGGTTTACTATGGTCACCAAACGATGCCAGTGACGCCAACTAATCCGGGCACGCCAGGCGAACCAATCAATCCTAAGGGTGACGTTACCTATCCAGATGGTGTTGCCAAGGATGACTTGACTGACACGGTAAAGCGGACGATTAACTATGTTGACGCTAATGGTAACCCGGTCAATGGCTCTCCTGATGGTACCCGTTCATACGAACAGACTGTCACGTTTGAACGGACGGCAATCGTTGACAAGGTAACCGGCAAGATTCTGGGTTATGACACCAACAATGATGGCAAGGTTGATACCGACAGTGCAGATCGTGCTTGGACGCCATTGAGTGCTGAACTTAGTGAAGTTAAGTCGGCTGATCCAAAGACACTGGGCTTTGACAATGTTGATAAGTCGGCGATATCTACGGTGACGGTAGTTCCTGGTCAAGCTGATCTGACGGAAACGGTTGTCTACAGCAATAACCCAGTCGTTGTATCAGGAACGATCACGTACATTGACGATACGACTGGCGTAACGCTGGATCAAGACAGTTTGCCAAGCGGTGAGGTTGGTTCCAAGATCAACTACACAACGGCTGGTAAGATTGCAAATTACGAAGATCAAGGCTACGAATTGGTAGCTAACGACTTCACTGATGGCAGTCAGGTCTACAAAAAGACTGGCAACGACTTTGTGGTTCATTTGAAGCACAAGACGCAAACGATCACGCCTAACGATCCAAATCCGGTAACGCCAGGCGACCCAATCAACCCTAACGATCCGAACAGTCCGGTTTATCCAACCGAGGCTGACCGCAACAACTTGGTCAAGGATGCCAGTCAAACGATTCACTACGTTGGGGCCGGCGACATGACGCCAGCTGACAACACTCTGACGCAAAAGGACGCCTTCACGCGGACCGTGACGATTGACAAGGTAACTGGTAAGGTTCTTTCAACCAGTGACTGGGAAGGTACCAAGACGTTTGATACGGTTGACACGCCATTTGTTGACGGCTACCATGCCGACAAGAAGACTGCCGGTGGTCTGACGGCAACGCCTGATAATCCAGACGTTGAAGAAACGGTAACTTACGCACCAAACGGTAAGATTGTTCCGGTTGATCCAAATGGTACGCCAATCCCAGGTGCCGACACGCCAACCTACCCAACGGACCCTAACGATCCAACCAAGGTGGTACCAAACGAACCAATTCCAGACGTGCCAGGCTACACGCCGGTTGATCCAAGTCCGGTGACACCAGCTGATCCTGGTAAAGACACGCCGGTACCATATGTCCAAGTAGTTACTGGTACGATCAAGTACGTTGATGACACGACCGGCAAGACGTTAAGCTCATCTGATCTGCCAAGCGGCGCAGTTGGTTCAACGATTAAGTACACGACGGCCGACAAGATCAAGGCTTACGAAGACCAAGGGTACGAGTTGGTTTCTAATAATTTTGCCGATGGTACGCAGACTTATGCTAAGGAAGGCAACGATTTTGTAGTGCACCTGAAGCACAAGGCACAAACCATCACACCTAACGATCCAACGCCGGTAACGCCCGGCCAGCCAATCAATCCTAATGATCCTGACAGTCCAGTTTACCCAACCGATGCTGACCGCAACAACTTGGTCAAAGATGCCACCCAAACGATTCACTACGTTGGCGCCGGTGACAAGACGCCAACTGACAAGGTTCAAACTCAAAAAGACGCCTTTACGCGGACCGTTACGATTGACAAGGTAACTGGTGAAGTCATCTCCATGAGCGATTGGGAAGGTACCAAGACGTTCGGTACGGAAGATACGCCAGTCATTGATGGTTACCATGCCGACAAGAAGACTGCCGGTGGCCTGACGGCAACGCCTGATAATCCAGACGTTGAAGAAACGGTAACTTATTCTCCAAACGGTAAGATTGTTCCGGTTGATCCAAATGGTACGCCAATCCCAGGCGCCGACACGCCGACCTACCCAACGGACCCTAATGATCCAACTAAGGTTGTGCCAGATGAACCAATTCCTGATGTGCCTGGCTACACGCCAGTTGACCCAAGTCCGGTAACGCCAGCTGATCCTGGTAAGGACACGCCAGTACCATACACGCAAAACCAATACGGCTTAACGGAGAAGTTCGTGGACGAAGATGGCAACGAACTGTCACCAAGCGTTGACAAGGGCAGCTCATACAAGAGCGGCGACGGCTTTGACGTGACTGGCGATGCCAAGGTCATCAACGGCTACGTGCTGGTAAAGCAGGACAACACCAAGGGCACGTTTGGCAATGGTGATGAAACGGCAACGTTCATCTACAAGAAAATCGGTAAAATCATTCCAGTAGATGAAAACGGTACGCCAATTCCAGGCGCGGACACGCCAATCTACCAAAACGATCCAAACGACCCAACGAAGGTTATTCCAAACGAACCAATTCCGGAAGTACCGGGCTACACGCCAGTTGATCCAAGTCCAATCACGCCAGCGGATCCAACTGAAGACACGCCGGTACCATACACTAAGAAGGAAACGCCAACGACGCCTGATACTCCATCGACGCCGACTACGCCTACAACTCCTTCAACACCAACGACTCCAGGCGAAGCAACAACGCCAGTTACTCCAGCTGAACAGCCACAGACTCCTGCAGCACCAGCTGGTCAGGGTCAAGCAACGCCAACGTCAGCTAAGACTGAAGCTGCTAAGCAGGCAACGCTGCCACAAACCGGTAACGATAAGAACGAAGCTACGGCTGCAATGGGCTTAGGCTTTGCCGGTATCGCATCAATGCTGGCACTGTTCGGTACGCGCAAGAAGCGTCGCGAAGATTAATCTAAAGGTTTCAAAAGCAGAATCCTGCTCATGAGAAACTGAAATTGAAAAGGTCGATCACTTTACTGTTAAGTGACCGGCCTTTTTGCTGTTAAACGTAAATGGGAAAATGATTTTTGATGAGCGTTTGATAAGCGGTGATTTAAAGAACTAGATAATTAGAAAAAGGAATTACCTTTTATGACAAGCTCTATTATGGCAGCGCTGCCTTAATTGCTATTATAAAGTTTTCATCTTTTGCTATTAGTATATCAATTGATTTTTTAAAATGCTAAATGGTTTAATATAACAACAAAATATCACTTTATTAAACTTCTTGATGTTATATATCAATTAGGTAAAATAGAAGTGTACCTATCAGTCTAAAAATAGCTGAAGGGCATGCTTTAGAAATTAATTGGATTTTGAGATTTTTAATTCGTGGGAGGGATCTTAATGCTTTCCAAAAATAATACATATTTAAAAAAGAAAAAAATCGCCAATCAAGCTCAACGCTTTGGTTTGCGAAAATTAAGCATTGGTACGGTTTCAGTGTTATTGGGGACCTTGCTGTTTATGGGGAATAGTCAAGCGTCGGCCGATACCACTACCGATACTACAAGTACTGGTACTGAGTCAAAGACCGCCAGCACGACGACGGATTTAAATGCCAGTCAAGTAGTGTTAAGCAGTACCAATTCTCAAGCAGCTGCCAGTGAAAGTGCTGCGACTGCCAGTCGGGCTACCTCGAGTTCCACGACGGCTGCCAGCCAAGCAGCGACAAATTCAGCAACGGCTGCAAGTGACACAACCACGGCTGCTGCTAAAACAACGACTCTAGCCACGTCGACAGCAGCTCAGAGTAAAACAGCGGTAAAGGCAGCTGCAACCGCGACTCCAACGGCTGATGCTAATGCTTCTATTACAACTGCTGAAGCATCAGCTGCTACGACTGCCAATAGCCAAACAACTAGTAATGATGCGGCATCTGCTGAAGGGAAGATTACTGACGAAGGTAAGACTAAAGGTCTGAGTGATAGTGATGTTACGCCAGGAATGAGCAATGCCAACGGAGCAAGTCTGGTCTTGGACAACTCATCAAAGATTCCTAGCGGCTATAAGGCTGATCCTACTGAAGGCCGCTACACGTTTGGGATTCTTAGCTTAGGACCTGTGACTAGCGAGGGAATGACTAGCTATAATCAGACGTACGGTGTCAATTACTACATCCGGTTGTCAACGGCAGCTAAGGCGACTAACGGTGTGTATGATGACACTGTTTACATTCAATTGGTTGACGCTGATCAACACAAGGTGATTTGGGAAACTGCGGCTAAGCCAGGCGATGTAAACAAAACGATTGATGCTTTGCAGGCGACTAATGGCCAACCATTCCAATACTCATACTCAGAAACGACGGTTAATGGGGTAACCTCGAAGTCGATTTCGTTTAATGCTAGTCCTTACAATACTGGTGCCAATGGTAAAATGTATTCCGCTAAGGTTTATGAGGTTGGCAGCTCTGCAAAGCGAACTGAAGCAACTATTCCAAGCTTTAATTATCCAAGTGCAAGCACGATTGAAACCCGCTATATTGCAAAAGACGCAGCAGGCAACGAAACGGTATTAGCAACATATGAAGAAACTGGTCGACCTGGTTCCACATACACTGCGTCGGGCCTACGCGGTTTTGTTGGCTATGACTTGGTGTCAGTTCCTTCAAAAACCACAGGTAATTTAGAGCGCAGTTATAAAGTTGGCGATCTGCAAGTCTTCACTCCTAGAACTATTTCGAACTATTTACAGATTGTTCGAACGCAATTGGTAACGAATACTGACGGAACAGTCCGTATCAGCTACCGTCTTGCCAAAATCGGTGCAAGTATCAATGATATTAACGATCCTAGTGTCTGGAAAGTCGTCTTTGAGAGCGAGGAACTCAAACCAGGTGAGGTATCAGCTACTGGCAATAGTCAAACTACCTATAATGGTGTGACGAAGGCTCGTGGCGGTTTTGCAATTGATCCAAGCTATAAACTTACGGAAAAAGATCCAGAGTATATTAGCCCAAGTGATCCTTCGTATGATGCTACGTATGCCTTTAAAGGTGGGGAAGCCGTTAAGAAAGCTGGCTTTACCTTTGATCAACTGGACGGTTGGAATGGGAAAGTTGTCAACTATGTTTTAGTTAATCCTAATCCTGCCGGTCAAGCACCGGTTGACTACTACTACGCACCGCAAGGCCAAGTCCGCGTTAACTACATAACCAATGATGGTACCGTAATTCAAGCGCCAGTAACGGCATATGAAAATTCAAGCAATAACACTACATATAATGTCTCTGGTTCAACGTACAAACCGGAGACAATTACGGTTAACGGCAAGACCTACCGCTACGTTAAGAGCGATAAATCTAAGGGAAATGCTGGCACGACTGAAGTCAACGGCTATACGTACAACGTAGCGCCATCCGATGAAACGGGCCGAATCAGCTCCAACACCGTTAATGATGTCTACTTTGTTTATGAACAGGTAACTTATCACACGGAAGCTGAAACCAAGGACGTTACGCGGACGATCGAATACTACGACAGTGTAACGGGTGAGCCAATTCCTTCTAATCTGGAAAGCACGGTTACACAGACCGCAACCTTAAAGCGCAACAAGATCTATGATGATCAGAACAATTTTATCGGCTATGGTACGATTTCAACTGACGGTTCCAGCTACACGATCGATGACAGTTCGAAAGTTGATGCTCAGACTTGGACGCAGCAGGATTCTGCCAACCTTTCCGACTACGGCTACACGGCTCCAGATCGGACTTCGGTAGCAGCGGTAACGGTTGATGGCAACACCACCAACGTAACGGAAAAGGTTTACTATGGTCATCAAACGACGCCAGTTAAGCCAACTGACCCTAAGACTCCGAATGATCCAATCAATCCTAAGGGCGATGTCAACTATCCAGATGGCGTTGCCAAGGATGACTTGACTGACACGGTTACCCGAACGATTAATTATATCGATGCTAAAGGCAACCCGGTTAAAGGTGGGCCAAACGGTGAGGAGACGATCACCCAGACTGTGACGTTTGAACGGACTACGATCGTTGATAAGGTTACTGGCAAGATTCTGGGTTACGACACCAACAACGATGGCAAGGTTGACACTGAAAATGCAGATCGTGCCTGGACACCGCTGAGTGCTGAATTTAGCGAAGTTAAGTCAACTGATCCAAAGTCGCTGGGCTTTGACAACGTTGATAAGTCGATGATATCTACGGTGACGATAGTTCCTGGTCAAGCTGATCTGAAGGAAACGGTTGTCTACAGTAATAACCCAGTCTTTGTATCGGGAAAGATTACGTACATTGACGAGACAACTGGCGTAACGCTGGATGAAGACGCCTTGCCAGAAGGAGAAGTTGGGTCCAAGATCAACTACACGACAGCTGGTAAGATTACGGGCTATGAAAACAAGGGTTATGAACTGGTTTCCAACGACTTTAATGATGGCAGTCAGGTCTACGAAAAGACTGGCAATGATTTTGTGGTTCGCTTGAAGCACAAGACGCAAACGATTACGCCTAACGATCCAAACTCGGTAACGCCAGGTCAGCCAATCAACCCTAACGATCCGAACAGCCCGGTCTACCCAACCGATGCTGACCGCAAAAACTTAGTTAAGGATGCCACCCAAACGATTCACTATGTTGGGGCCGGTGACAAGACGCCAGCTGACAAGCCTCAAACCCAAAAGGATGCCTTTACGCGGACCGTTACGATTGACAAGGTTACGGGTAAAGTCCTTTCAACCAGCGACTGGCAAGGTTCTAATACTTTTGGTACGGAAGATACGCCGGTTGTTGACGGCTACCATGCTGACAAGAAGATTGCCGGTGGATTGACGGCAACCGTTGATAATCCAAACGTGGAAGAAACGGTAACCTACACTCCAAACGGCAAGCTGATTCCAGTAGATGAAAACGGTACGCCAATTCCAGGTGCCGACACGCCAACTTACCCAACGGACCCTAACGATCCAACGAAGGTCGTGCCAAACGAACCAATTCCAGACGTACCAGGCTACACACCGGTTGACCCAAGTCCGGTTACGCCAGCTGATCCTGGTAAGGACACGCCAGTACCATATGTCCAAGTAGTTACTGGTACGATCAAGTACGTTGATGACACGACTGGTAAGATGTTAAGCTCATCTGATCTGCCAAGCGGCACGGTTGGTTCAAAGATCAACTACACCACGGCCGACAAGATCAAGAACTACCAGGATCTGGGCTATGAACTGGTATCCAACGACTTTACTGATGGCAGCCAGGTCTACGAAAAAGTTGGCAATGATTTCGTGGTTCACCTAAAGCACGCCACCAAGACGATTACGCCGGAAGATCCAGCCACGCCAGGCCAGCCGATCAATCCTAAGGGCGACGCGGAATATCCAAATGGTGTTGCTAAGGATGATTTGACTGAAACAGTAAAGCGGACGATTAACTATGTCGATGCTCAGGGCAAGCCGGTCAATGGCTCGCCAGACGGTACCAGCTCCTACGTTCAAACCGTGACGTTCAAGCGGACCGCGGTTATTGACAAGGTTACCGGCAAGCTTTTAGGCTACGACACCAACAATGATGGCCAAGTTGACACCACGGATGCTGAGCGGGCCTGGTTGCCAATTCGTGATGAATTTGCTGAAGTTGCGTCCAAGACACCAGCTGAAGTCGGCTTTACTCATGTTGACCGGCCAACGGTTGCCAGCCATGTTGTTTTGCCAGACGATCAGGATGCGATGGTTACGGTTGTCTACAGCAAGGATTCGTTAGCCGTTGCCGGTACGATTCAATACATTGACGATACGACTGGGACGCTTTTAGATGAAAAGGCTTTGCCAGAAGGAGAAGTTGGGGCCAAGATCAACTACACCACGGCTGATAAGATCAAGAACTACCAGGATCTAGGCTACGAACTGGTTTCCAATAACTTCAGCGATGGAACGCAGACCTACGCCAAGTCCGGCAATGATTTCGTGGTTCATCTAAAGCACGCCACCAAGACGATCACGCCGGAAGATCCAGCTACGCCAGGCCAGCCGATCAATCCTAAGGGCGACGCGGAATATCCAAATGGCGTTGCTAAGGACGATTTGACTGATACCGTTACCCGGACGATTAACTATGTCGACGCGGACGGTAATCCGGTTAAGGGTGGACCAAATGGCGAGACGACGATTAAGCAGACCGTCACCTTTAAGCGCGCGGCAGTCATTGATAAGGTTACGGGCCAGCTGCTGGGCTACGACACCAACAACGATGGCCAAGTCGACACTACGGATGCTGCGCGGGCCTGGTCGCCGATGCATGGTGAATTTGATGAGGTTGAGTCAAAGACGCCGGCTGAAGTAGGCTATCTGCATGTTGATCGGCCAAAAGTCAATACTTATGGCGTGGTTCCTGGTGATCAGGATATCGTTGAAAAAGTCGTCTACAGCAATGATCCAATAGTAGTTGCCGGCACGATTCAATACATTGATGATACGACGGGCGTTCTTTTAGATGAAGACGCCTTGCCAGAAGGAGAAGTTGGCACCAAGATCAACTACACCACGGCCGACAAGATCAAGAACTACGAAAACAAGGGCTATGAACTGGTTTCTAATAACTTTACCGATGGAACGCAGACCTACGCCAAGACCGGCAATGATTTCGTGGTTCGCCTAAAGCACAAGACGCAGACGATCACGCCTAACGATCCTGATTTGGTAACGCCGGGCGAGCCGATCAATCCAAACGATCCAAACAGTCCGGTCTACCCGCCAGCAGCTGCGCGCGAAAATCTGATCAAGGCAGCCACCCAAACGATTCACTACGTTGGGGCCGGTGACCAGACGCCAGCTGACAAGGTTCAGACCAAAGAAGACGCCTTTACGCGGACCGTTACGATTGACAAGGTTACTGGCAAGGTGCTTTCAACCAGTGACTGGCAAGGTTCTAATACTTTTGGTACGGAAGATACGCCGGTTGTTGATGGCTACCATGCTGACAAGAAGACTGCCGGTGGTTTGACGGCAACTGTTGCTGATCCAAACGTGGAAGAAACGGTAACCTACACGCCAAACGCCAAGATCATTCCAGTTGATCCAAACGGCAACCCAATTCCAGGCGCGGACACGCCAACCTACCCAACGGACCCAACTGATCCAACCAAGGTGGTGCCAAACGAGCCAATTCCAGGTGTGCCTGGCTACACGCCGGTTGATCCAAGCCCGGTTACGCCAACGGATCCTGGCAAAGACACGCCGGTACCATACACGCAGAATCAGTACGGTTTGACGGAGCAGTTCGTGGACGAGGATGGCAATGAGCTGTCGCCAAGCGTATCCAAGGGCAGCTCCTACAAGCATGGCGATGCCTTTGACGTCACTGGGGATGCCAAGGTTATCAATGGCTACGTTTTGGTAAAGCAGGAGAATACAAAGGGCACGTTTGGCAATGGCGATGAAACGGCTAAATTTATCTACAAGAAGCTTGGCCGCATCATTCCGGTTGATCCAAACGGCAATCCAATCCCAGGTGCCGACACGCCGATTTACCAAAACGACCCTAACGATCCAAGCAAGGTGGTACCAAATGAGCCAACGCCAACCGTTCCAGGCTATACGCCAAGTACGCCAAGTGTGACGCCAGCTGATCCAACCAAGGACACGCCGGTACCATATACCAAGAATGAGACGCCAACGAATCCAAGTGAGCCAACGACGCCAGCTAACCCGACGACTCCAAGCCAACCGACAGCACCTGGCACGCCAACGAATCCGGCTGCACCATCACCAGCAGTTCCAGGTCAAACGGCGCCAGCCAACCAGCAGGCTGCCTCATCGGCAAGCAAGGGCAAGTCGGCAGCTCTGCCACAGACAGGCAATGACCAAAATGAAACTGCCACGGCTGCAGGCTTAGGTCTGGCCGGGCTGTCATCGCTGCTGGCACTGTTCGGCACGCACAAGAAGCGTCGTGAAGACTAGTTGCTGCACGGCAGTAGAGTTTAATTGAAGGTATGAGACGTAAAAAAGACCGAACGCGGGCAGTCCCGTGGTTCGGTCTTTTGTTGTTTTATTCACCACTCAGCTCAACCAGAATCTTGGCCTGCTTTTTATCGTTGATCAGTGTTTCAAAGCCTTCTGCAACGATGTCATCAAGCGCGATTTCCTTGGTGATGATTGGGGCGACCTCAATCTTGTGCTGCGTAACCAAGTCAACGGTCTGCTTAAACGTCTGGCGCGAGTAGGCGATCGTTGAGGTGACCTTAACGCCGCTGTTGGTTAAAAGCATCGGATTGAATTCAATTGGACGCGCGAAAATTGAAACGACAACCATCGTGCCCCGCGGTTTGGTTGCGTGAATCGCCTGAATAAATGTAGGCTGTACGCCCGCGACTTCAAAGGCAACGTCAACGCCATGTGGTACCAGCTTGCGAATCTCCTTAACGGCATCGACCTGGCCAGAATTGATGACGTCGGTTGCGCCCATTTCAATTGCCTTGTTTAAACGGCTCTCAGACAGATCGCAGACAATAATCTTTCTAGCGCCCGCTGCCTTAGCCGCCGCCGTAACCAGACAGCCGATTGGGCCAGCGCCGAAAATTGCCGTCGTATCGCCGAATTTCAATGAACCTTCCTTGATGGCCTGCACGGCAACGGCGGTTGGTTCAATCGTGGCCGCCAGCTTTAAAGGAAATTCACTTGGCAAATGATAAATGCTGTGTGCAGGGACGTTGACGAAGGTGGTAAAACCGCCATCACAGCTTAATCCAATAAAGGAGTAGCCGTCATAAACGTTGAGATCATCACTCCAGCGTTCACGAGTAACGGTCGGATTGACGGTAACGTGATCACCGATTTTAACATCAGTGACGTTTTCGCCAACTGCCTCAACAATCCCAGAAAATTCATGTCCCATTGTCAGCGGTGCCTGGCCGCCAGTCAGTTCATCGACCTTATCGACTGGAATGAAAACCGGACCTTCGACGTACTCATGTAAATCGCTGCCGCAAATGCCGGCCCAAGCGACTTTTACAACGACTTCATCAGATTTTAAAGGCTTTAATTCAACATCTTCCACACGGATGTCTTTTACGCCATGCCAAACTGCTGCTTTCATAATTATCGACCTTTCTTGAATATTAAATGCATAAAAAGCAACGATGCCTTGCAGGATTTGTGAATATCAACTTTGTGAATATATCTTATCACCAAATATGTGAAAGCGCTATAAAAATGTTTTTGGTTTGTTGCGTATAATTAAAAACGTTATAGTTATTACCTATATATCGGCGATTTAAAAATATTTTTTTGCTTATCAATTGGTCGACTTAGAAAGGGAAAACGCTTAATTTACTTTTTTGACATTGTGAATTAAGATTTTAATTTCACAAACTTTAGGCCGATCAGACATAATTCATAGATTGTATTAATATAAATAAAAATGAACTAAATGTTGGAATTATCCCGAATATTGTTAATTGATTGATAACTTAAAAACGGACAATTTTAAGAGAATCATTGTTTCTTAAATATACTTAAAATCGCTTAAATTGCCGGATAACTGGGAGTTGAGAGACAAAATTAAAATAAAGCGATTTGCATGTTGAAAGCCTTTTATCAAAGCGGTACACTAAGGCTGTAAAAGCGGTATTCCTAATCTATTGATAAGTGATTGGGAAATAAGTTTAAAAGGGGATGTTAGAATGACAATCGTTAATCTAGCTCGTTTCCAATTTGCGATGACGACCGTTTTTCACTTCTTTTTCGTTCCGTTTTCGATCGGGACCGTTTTTGTCGTTGCAATCATGGAATCGATTTATGTTCATACCAAAAATGAACAGTATCAACGAATGGCAAAATTCTGGGGCAAGATCTTCCTGCTCAGTTTTGCCGTTGGCGTGGTCACAGGGCTGATTCAGGAATTCCAGTTTGGGATGAATTGGTCCGACTACTCACGCTTTATGGGTGATATTTTTGGCGCGCCGCTTGCTTTTGAGGCGCTGCTGTCGTTTTTTATCGAGTCAACGTTTATTGGCTTGTGGATGTTTACCTGGGATCGGGTTGGCAAGAAACTGCACTTGTTCTTTATTTGGATGGTCGTGTTCGGAACAATGACCTCCGCGCTTTGGATTCTGACTGCCAACTCTTTCATGCAGCATCCCGTCGGCTATACAATTCGCAATGGCCGGGCCGAAATGGTTGACTTTGGTGCCTTACTGACGAATCCGCAGCTGTTCTTTGAATACGGTCACGTCATTTTGGGGGCGCTGTTAACCGGGGCGACGATCATTACCGGTCTGGCTGCCTTCCAGCTGCTTAAGAAACGGCAGCTGTCAAAGGAAAACACTAAAGTCTATCACAAGACGATGCGGCTGGGCATGACATTGATGCTGGTCTTCTCTGT
This sequence comes from Limosilactobacillus sp. WILCCON 0051, assembly GCF_039955095.1. Taxonomy (NCBI): domain Bacteria; kingdom Bacillati; phylum Bacillota; class Bacilli; order Lactobacillales; family Lactobacillaceae; genus Limosilactobacillus; species Limosilactobacillus allomucosae. The sequence continues at coordinate 1,528,143 of NZ_CP154878.1, read as the reverse complement.
AGCAACGATGCTGATGGGGGACCTGCAGATGAAGTACCTGATCAAGGAACAGCCAATGAAGTTTGCCGCTACGGAAGCCGTCTACAAGACCACGGGCAAACAGGCGCCTTGGACGGTGGTCGGGATTGCTGATACCAAGACCCATGAAGTCAAGGGCAAGATCGACATTCCCGTGATGCTGAGCGTGCTTTCTTATGGCAAGACGACTGGTTCCGTCAAAGGGATGGAGCAGGTCAACGCTGAGCTTAAGAAGCAGTATGGTACGACGATTGCTGGTCACAAGATGAACTACTATGTACCAGTCAACACGCTGTTCTGGAGCTTCCGGGTGATGGCTGGCTTTGGGGCTTTGATCGCACTGTGCTCGCTGGTTGGCCTGATTCTGACGCATAAAAACAAGATGACGCTCTATCAGCATCGTTGGTGTCTTTGGGTAATGGCGCTCTTGACGTTTGCGCCGTTCTTGATGAATACCAGCGGCTGGCTGATTACGGAACTGGGCCGGGCACCATGGACGGTCTATGGTCTGTTTACGATTGCTCAAAGCGTCTCGCCAAACGTTTCAGTGGCTTCGCTCTTGATTTCCAACATCGTCTACTTCTGTCTGTTCAGCAGTCTGGCAGTGATCCTGATCGGCTTGATCGTACGGGCGCTGCACAACGATCCATTCGATCAGGCTGCGGCATCGGCTAAGATTATGGATCCATTTGCTAAGGGGGCGTTTTAAATGACAATGCTGCAGATATTATGGTTCTTTTTGATCGGTCTGCTGTTTGCGGCCTTCTTCTTTTTGGATGGCTTTGACTATGGCGTTGGCATGGCGGTTAAAACCCTGGCTCATAACGAGGCCGAGCGCACCCAGCTGATTCGTACGATTGGTCCGGTCTGGGATGGCAATGAGGTTTGGCTGATCACGGCGGGCGGGGCGATGTTTGCTTCGTTTCCATACTGGTACGCCACGCTGTTTTCCGGCTACTACCTGATTTTACTGGTGATTTTGGTTGGTTTGATTATCCGGGGCGTTTCGTTTGAGTTTCGGGCGCAGAGTCCCATGGAAAAAAAGCCGCGGTGGGATAACACGCTGGCATTGGGCAGTCTGATCGTACCATTCTTTTTTGGCGTGATGTTTATCTCGATGATCAAAGGGATGCCAATCGACGCGCAGGGAAACATTCAAGCTCACTTTTTCGACTACTTTAACTGGTTTTCGATCGTCGGCGGCGTTGCGCTGACTTTGCTGACCTACCTGCACGGCTTGAACTATATCGCGCTCAAGACAACGGGGGCGATTCAGGCACGGGCCCAAAACTACAGCCAGGCGTTCTACTGGGTTCTGTATCTGGGCGAGGTGATCTTTGCGCTGCTTTTGCTCTTCCAAACCGACTTTATCAAGGTGCATCCATTGTCAACACTGCTGGGGCTGGCTTTAATCGTTGCCTTTTCGGTGCTGGCTCATGCCAATACCTTCAAAAACCGCAATGGCTGGGCGTTCGTTTTCAGTGGTCTGACGCTGGTTTCACTGGTAGCACTGCTGTTTAGCGGCTTGTTCCCACGGTTGATGATTTCTTCGATCAGCAGTCAGTATGATTTGATGATCAAGAGCGCGTCATCTTCCAACTACACGCTGATTGTGATGACGATTGCGACGCTGGTTCTGGTGCCATGCATTTTGGTATATACGGCCTTTGCCTACTGGATCTTCCGCAAGCGGATTGAGATGCCGCGCGTTGAGGTACGTTAATGATTGATCGTGATTTATTTCAATTGCCGGGTTCCGGCGCGATCGTGAAACGGCTTGTCGGAATAAAGATTCTGCAGGCCGTTTTTATTATCGCTCAGGCTGCCTTTTTAGCTGGCACGCTGTTTATGCTCTGGCAGGGAAAAGGACTGTATTGGCTGCTTTTAGTGGGTTTTATTGCCAGCTATACCTTGCGCCAGCTGCTTTTGTGGCTGGAAAAATGGATCCTGGATAGTTTTGCGGAACAGACGGCCGTTGATCTGCGGGCGCGGCTGTTAAGCAAACTCTATGATCAGGGGCCGGCCCTGGTGCAGGAAAATGGGACCGGGAGCACGGTTGCCATGGCGCTTGATGGTATCGACGAGGTCAATCAGTACGTTAAGCTGACGTTTGACAAGACGATCGGCATGATGAGCGTCCCCGTTTTGATCTTGATTGCCGTTGGGATTTTTGATTGGCGCTCAGCCGTGATCTTATTGGTGACCTATCCATTGATCATCCTGTTTATGATCATCCTGGGCAAGGCCGCCAAAGCCAAAGCCGAGCAGCAGTATGGCAGCTTTCAGCACCTGTCGAACAATTTCATCGATTCGCTGCGGGGGATCGACACGCTTAAGTATCTTGGCTTAAGCAAGCGCTACTCTAAAAGCATCTTTACGGCCAGCGAGCATTTTAGAAAACGAACGATGGCCGTACTGAAAGTCGCGATGCTTTCGACGTTTGCCCTGGACTTTTTTACGACGCTTTCCATCGCGGTAGTGGCCGTTTATCTGGGGTTTGATCTTTTAAATGGCCGCATGGCGCTTTTGAACGCGTTGGCCGTCTTGATCCTGGCACCGGAATACTACCTGCCGATGCGTCGGTTTGCTGGTGATTTCCATGCCACGCTCAATGGCCGCAACTCGTTTCATAAAATGCTGACGATCCTTAATCAGCCCGCGCAGCCGCGTATCGAAGCACCACTGCATTCCTGGGGATCAACTGATGAGCTGGCGATTGACTCAATGGCGTTTCAATATCCAAAAGGCACCAGTATTAAGCCATTTTCGCTTCGGATCAAAGGCTGGCAGAAAGTCGGCATCATTGGGATGAGCGGAGCGGGTAAGACGACTTTGATCAACCTTTTGAGCGGTTTTTTGACTCCTAAACAAGGCACGATCAAGATTCAGGATCAAACGGTAACGACGCTTAACTTGCCGGACTGGCAAAATCAGCTGCTTTATCTGCCGCAGTCGCCAACGATCTTTACGGCGACGGTGCGTCAAAACGTTGCCTTCTACACGCCAGACGTTTCTGATGAACAGATCAGGGCCGCGCTGGCAACGGTTGGCATGACGGATTGGCTGGCCAAGCTTCCCGATGGCCTGGCAACGATGATTGGGTCAGGACACCGCGAGCTTTCTGGCGGTCAGGCACAGCGAATTGCATTGGCCAGGGCATTGCTGGACGACAGGCGGCGGGTCATGATGTTTGACGAGCCAACCGCTCATCTGGACATTGAAACCGAACTGGAGCTGAAAGAACGCATGCTGCCGTTAATGGATCAGCGGCTGGTCTTTTTTGCTACGCATCGGCTGCATTGGATGAAGGAGATGGATTGGATCTTGGTAATGGATCATGGCGAGCTGGTTGAACAGGGAACCTATGACGAGCTTTTGGCAAAAAATGGCTATTTCGTCTCATTGATCAATGGAATGCGAGGTGAGCGGCATGTTTAGACAGATCAAGCTTTTTCAGATTTTAAAGCATGATTCGTGGGTCCGCCCGTTTCTGCGGCGCTATCGCAAAAGTCTGATTCTGGCGATCTCGCTGGGAATTCTGACGTTTGTCTGCGCGGCCGGGTTGATGTTTAGTGCCGGCTACCTGATCAGCCGCGCCGCTGAGCAGCCGGTCAACATTCTGCTGGTCTACGTGCCGATCGTCTTGACGCGCGCGTTTGGGATTGGCCGGCCCACGCTGCATTATGCCGAGCGATTGGTCAGCCACAACTGGGTGCTTAAGATGACTTCCAAGCTGCGGCAGCAACTGTATGACGCCTTGGAAACCGACGCGATCTTTTGGCGCCGTCGCTATCAGCTGGGGGATCTGCTGGGATTGCTAGCCGACGATATCGGGCACATTCAGAATCTTTATCTGCGGACGATCTTTCCAATGCTGGTTGCCTGGGGTCTTTACGTGATCCTGATTATTGCGCTGGGCTGGCTTTCACCATTGCTGGGGCTGGCCGTACTGCTGATCTTTGGTTTGATGATCATCGCGATTCCATGGTGGTCAACGGTAGTCAACGGCGCGCGTCAGATGAAAGACAAGCAGCTGCGTGATCGGATGTATGCCGAATTGACGGATGACGTCTTGGGGCTGGCTGACTGGCGCTTGGCGGGACGACGCGAAGACTATCTGAAACGCCACGCGGCAACGGAAAAGCTGGCGATGAACAATCGGCTGGCGGAGCACCGGTTTGCCAGGCGGCGAGATTTCTTAATGGAGATGCTGTTTTTGCTGATGGCCGTCAGTCTGGTTCTTTGGGGCGCCGCGCGTTGGGGACAGTATCATGGCGGCGCAGCGGATTGGATTGCCGCGCTGGTCTTGGCGCTGTTTCCACTGGCTGACGCGCTGTCGCCGCTGCCGGCTGCGGCTCAGGAAACCAATTTGTATGGCGAGTCGCTGCGCCGTTTGAATGAGCTGCCGGCTGCCGATCAGAAATCAGCTGCTGATTCACACCCCCGCGCGCCGTATCAAATTGAGCTGCGTGATCTGCATTTCCGCTACGAGGCCGATGATGCCGAAGTGCTGAAAGGAATCGATTTAACGATCAAGCCTGGTGAAAAGATTGCCGTTCTTGGACGCAGCGGGAGCGGGAAAACGACCTTGCTCTCACTGCTGCGGGGCGATCTTCAGCCAACAGGGGGCACGGTAACCGTGGGCGATTGTTCGAGTTTTGAATTGGGCGACGCGGCCGCTGAGATTTTTGGCGTGATCAACCAGCGTCCGTACCTGTTCAACACCACGATTGCCAATAATCTGCGGCTGGGCAATGAAGAAGCCAGCGATGAGCAGTTAGCAGACGCGCTGCAGCGGGTTGGTCTCTGGGAAATGATTGACCAGCTGCCGCAGAAAATGGAGACGCCGGTTGCTGAAGCCGGGCTGCGTTTTTCTGGCGGTGAGCGGCATCGACTTGCATTGGCGCGGATTCTGCTGCACAACGCGCCGATCGTTTTGCTGGATGAGCCGACAGTTGGGCTGGACCCAATTACGGAGCGTCAGGTAATCGAAACGTTTCAAACGCAGCTGCAGGATCGCACGCTGATCTGGGTGACGCACCACCTGCAGGGAGTCGAACGAATGGACCGTGTGATCTTGATTGGCGATGGTCAGCTTAAACTGCAGGGCACGCCGGCAGAATTGTGGCAGCAAAGCGCGTACTACCGCGGCCTGCTGACTGCCGATCAAGGCGGAACCAGTCAGGCTGGCAAATAAATGCGGTCAATAAAAAAAGCACCGGCAAGCTGCCGATGCGGTTGAACCGATTTTGAAATTGAAAAAGCGCTCGGCGAATTTTTGAGCGCTTGATGCCGTAAGCCGGGTCAATGTCAAGCCAGTTTGATACTTCAAAGCATCCGGCTGATTATCGCGGCTGGCTAAATGGTTCTTTGCATAAGCTGTTGCGTCAGCTGACCCAACAGTTGCTGAGCAGGTGAATCCGGCAGCTTTGCCAGCCACTGATCGGCCTTTTGCGTAAACCGCTGGGCTAACTGACGGGCCTCATCCAATGCGCCGCTGTTGATTACGATGGCCTTGATCTGCTGCTCAATGGCGTGGGTCAGTGACTGTTCAAGCAGCGGCTGGAGTTCTTTGGCCGTCGCCGAGTGCTGCAGGGCCATTAAAAGCGGCAGTGAATAGACGCCGGTAGCCAGGTCCTGCATCACGGGCTTGTTGAGCTTGCTTTGATCGGTATAGTCAAGCAGATCGTCAATCATTTGAAAGGCAATGCCCAGGTTTTGACCAAAGCGCGCGGCATAAGCAGTGGTCTGGCGATCCGCTCCGGCAAAATGAGCGCCTTCGCTGGCCGCCAGCTGAAATAGCGCTGCTGTCTTGCCGTTGACGTTGCGCAGGTACTGAATGATCTGCTGCTGTTGATGATAGCGCAGCGCCATCTGTCCTAATTCGCCATCCAAGATCTTTTTCATGGACCGTGCGTTGATCTGCAGATACTCATCGTTGGCCAGGTTGGCAATCAACAGCTCAAAAAACTGGGTAAACAGCAGGTCGCCGGCGTAGACTGCGGTATCCTTGCCGAATTGAGCCTGAACGCTGACCTGACCACGACGCTTGGGCGAGTCATCGATAATATCGTCATGGATCAGCGTTGCCATGTGCAGAATCTCGATTGAAGCGCCCAGCTGGATCAAACGGCTGCGCGTGGCGGGAGTCCAATCCTTGGGCGCGGCCGCTTTGGCTACCAAGAGCAGCAGCGTTGGGCGCAGAAATTTGCCGCCGTGACTGGCCATCTGCTGCAAGGCCTGCGCCAGTTCGGGATTGCGGCACTGCAGGCGCGTGTCGATGAGCTGGCGAACCTGTTTTAATTCACTGCCGATTAAGCGTTTGGTTTGAGTTTGAAATGAATTGATCATAATAATGAGTTCCTTAACTAAATAATTTTTGCTGCAAGAGATGAAAGGATTGCTTAGAAAATGTCGCTGAAAGTTTTTTTGGAATTGATTGAGGTGAAAGCCAAGGCTGCCAGTCTGCTGCCCTTTTTATTGGGTGTTGGCTACAGCATCTGGTACTACCATTCGTTTGACTGGCGGGTAATGCTGGTGTTTCTGATCGCGATGCTGCTGTTCAATATGGCCGTCGACGTCATGGATAACTACAACGATTACCGCCATGCCATCGATACTGAGGTTTACCAGCAAAAGACCAACATCATCGGCCGCGAGCAGCTGTCATTGCCGGCCATGCGATACTTGATTGCCGGGATGATCTTGGTCGCGTCGCTATTGGGAATCTGGCTGGTGGCTCAGGTTGGCTGGCCGCTTTTAGGACTGGGCATCTTCTGCTTTTTGGTCGGGATCTTTTATTCGTTTGGCCCCTATCCGCTGTCCGGATTGCCGGTGGGCGAGTTTTTTGCCGGTTTTACGATGGGCTTTATGATTGTCTTGATCACCATCTATCTAAACGTACAGGAGCAATTTTCCTGGGATTGGCTAAGTCTGGGGCGGATCCTGGTGCTGGCAATGCCGTTGGAGCTTTGGATCTCAAACCTGCTGCTGGCCAACAACCTTTGCGACGCGGCCGAGGATCTGCGCAATCATCGGCATACGATTGTCCGGCTGTTGGGCAAGCGCGCCTGTCTGATTGCCTTTAGCGTCAAAAACGTCTTGGCATTCTTATTTATCACTATATCACCATTCTTTCACATTTCACCGTTTACAGTAATTTTGTCTTTGCTTATTGTACCTTTCGTTTTCAAACAGAACAAGATGCTTATCAAAAGACAAGTTAAAAAAGAGACTTTTATCTGCGCTGTCCGTATCTTGATGGTAGGCGGTGCGACTCAGGTTCTGACTTATCTAATTGGAATGGTTCTCTAAAAGGGGTTGAAAAAAATGAAAAAAATCGTCATTTTAGGTGCTGGCTATGCTGGCTTGAAAACCGTTGTTGAACTGCAGAAAAAAGCAGCCAAGACAGCTGAGATTACGCTGGTTGAACAAAACGACTATCATTACGAGGCAACCAGCCTGCATGAGGTGGCAGCCGGCAACGTTGCGCCCGAACATATCAGCTTTGGAATTCAAGAAGTTCTCAGCCCGGCCGTCAAACTGATCAAGGATCGCGTCGTCAAGGTTGATCCCGATGCTAAGCAGGTTGAATTAGCCGAACACGCACCATTGAACTATGACTACTGCGTGATGGCGCTGGGATTTGTCTCGGAAACGTTTGGCATCAAGGGGGCCGCGGAAAACAGCCTGCCAATGGCCAATGTTGATCAGGCCGAGCAGATTGCCCATCATTTAAACGATCAGATGATGCAATACCGTGCTGATCATGATTCCGACCACCTTAAGATCATCGTCTGTGGGGCGGGCTTTACCGGAATTGAACTGGCAGGGGCCCTTTACGATGCCAGAAAGCGTTTGGCCAAAGTGGCAGAAGTTGACCCAGCCGCAATTAAAATCAAGATGATTGATGCCTCGCCACGAATTTTGCCAATGTTTGATGACAAGATGAAAGATTATGCTATCAAGCTGATGCAAAAAGAACAGCTTACCTTGCAGGGACAGGCTGCGATTAAAGAAATCAAGCCGGGCGCAGTCGTTTATCAAACCAAGGATGAACAGCTGCATGAGGAAACGGCTGGCACGATCATCTGGACAACCGGGGTCAGCGGCAGTCCGGTCATGGCAGCCTCTGATCTGCCGCAGCGGCGTGGTCGGGTGATGGTTACCGATCACTTGACGGCTCCTGATTATGATGACCTGTACGTTTTGGGCGACGTGGCCGCGGTAATGCCGCCAGATGGCAAGCGGCCTTACCCAACGACGGCTCAGATCGCGCTGACGATGGGAATCTACGCGGCTAAGGATCTGGCAGCCCGCGTAACTGGTGGTCAGCGGCCTGGTCCATACTCATACCATTCACTGGGGACTGTGGCTTCAATGGGCAACACGCATGCTTTTGGCGTTGCGATGGGGATGAAGTACTATGGCTACCCAGCTTCGGTAATCAAGAAGATGATTGCCAACAAGTCGCTGATTGAAACTGGCGGGGTTAAGGAACTGCTTGCCAAGGGCCGGTTTGATCTGTATCACTAGTCATAAATAAATCTGACAGCAAAAAAACGCGCCAGCTCAGGTCTTAGGACTTGGGATAGCGCGTTTGCTGCTTAACAAGCGTTTGCTGATCGAGATGGGGAAATGAATGAACTTATTGGGCGGCCCATTGAATAACTTAAAGAAACTTAAAATTTAGTTTGGGTTATCATGTGTATATATTGTTAAAATCAAGCAAGATTCCTTAAATATTAGTATTTAATTTAGTAAGATAGGAGATGAAAGAAAGCGGTATTTTGCGAATTTTGTTATATATTGATAAAAGAAAAATACAGCTTATCGATAACTGTCTTCATTGGTCATTCAATTGCTTGTGTAACGTGGGGGTGGCAGTGAAGAAAGCGAGGGGAAAAACATGCTATCAAAGAATAATCGGCAAATGCTTGATCATAAAATGGAACGGCGATCATTTCGTTTTTCGCTGCGGAAACTGAATACGGGCCTGGCTTCCGTTGTGTTGGGCTTTACGTTTGGGTACGGCCTGATATCAGATCAGCCGCTGGTTCATGCTGATGAAGCGGCTTCCTCGTTAAGCAGTGCTTCATCAAATCAGCATTCGGCAACGATCAGCGAGGCAAATGCCGAAGCGAAATCGGCAATGCTGGCTTCAGAATCAACGAGTGCGGGTACTGAGACAGCGCTATCCTCAGCTGGCATTGCTTCAACTGCTGACGCTTCTGCATCGACAGTTCTTGATTCAGCAGCTGGCGTTCCATTATCATCAGACGTTCCGACATCTTCTGCAGTGGGCGAGCAATCAATCAGCGCACAGGAGCCAACCGCTGCCGTCAGCCAGACTGCTGCTGAGCCGGCTTTTGACAGTGCCAATGCCGCGATCCAGGAAAACTCACTGACGCTTTCTGGTACCGAGATCGGCAATACTGGGAACAGCCAGCGCGATATCACGGCAACGATTTCCTATACGGGGAATGCTGGCGACAAGGTAATCTTTAAGCTTCCAGCCAACCAGGATGGTCAAAACCAGGTTGCCTACTATATCGTTGGGGCCTCATCGCTTTCGATTGCCGACACGACGATTACCAATGATACGGCAAACGGTTTTTATTACGTTACCACCGTCCTAAAGCAAAGCGGCAGCATCAGCCAAAAGATCTCGATTGCCAGCCGCCGCAATGATTCTTTTGATGGTCAGCTGATTGACGGCGAGTCGATTGGTCAGCGCGAGTTTACGGCGACCCTGTCTGCAGTTGACGGCAATGGCAACGATCTGGGCTCAACTGCCAAAACGTTTACGCAGATCATCAGTCCTGACATGGATCCAGCTTTGAGTCGCGAGCCAAGCAGCGAAGCCTCAGAAACGCTTTTGCCAAACGTTGACTATACGTACAAGCTGGATTTGAAAGAAACCAAGGGCATCTATGATAATGAAAAATACCCAACTGCCCGCGTCAACGGCAGCGTCAACTATGGAACGACGATTACGATTCCGGTTCCCGCCAGTTTTAAACTGAATGCTGACGCGACGGCCGCCAAAAATGCGTTTACGGATGGAACGACGATCACGCAGGCGCAGACGGGGGCCGATATTATCATCACGGTGCCTAAGGGAGCAGGATCGACGCTGGCCCAGGCTGACGTGCCATACTATCTGGTCGGGCAGTACGTCGTGAGCGGCAATGTTGATGAAACCGTAACGGCTGATGGCAACATTACCATCGTGCAGAACCTTAATGATCAGCAGGACCATCAGCTGATCAAGACGCTGAATCAGCCATGGACTGAAAAGCTGAACTCAATCGCACAGCCAGGCAAGCCGGGTGGATCAGCAGCTGGCGCGTGGGATGACAAGACGATCTCAATCAGCGATGCGACGGCAAGCAAGCCATCCGCAACCAAGATCTCAACGTTTGGCATACAAAACATTACGATTTATGATCTGAACGACGCGTCGCTGACGTTTACGATCGCGGATGGTTTTAAGGCTACCGGAATCACGACGGCCAAATTAAACGGCGTCACCAAATATGCATACGTGCTCTACTATGCTGATGGCACCACCAGTCAAGGAACGGTAGCCGCCGGGGAAACGATCAATGGCAAAGGAACCAGCTCGATTCGCAAGGCCGTCTTAACTCCGGATCTGATCAAGGCAGGAGCCGCCACTGATGTTGCCTTGTATGCCATGAATGGTACGATTGGCAACTACTTTTACATCAATGGCCGCTTGACCGATAAGTACAATGACGGCACGGCGGTTCAGGTTGGTAATCAGCTGACGAATACGCTGACGATTGGCGGCTCCAACCTGATTTCAAGCGTGCTCAGCGTTACCCAGACAATTACGGGTGGGCTGTCCAGCAACTTTAAAGGCAATGGCGGTGGGGGCAGCGGCTACGCTGGAACCATTGGCGTCGGCTCGATTACCAATGGCTATGCTGGTGAATGGCCTACCTATGTTTTGGATCATCCAATTTTTTATATTAAGCTGCCGCAGTATACGTCATTTAATCCGGATCTTTCCATTTTTGAAGGCAATCCGGTGGTCTCCACTTTCTATGTCAATAACGGTCAAGAACAGGTCGTCAAGCTGGACTACAGTCAAAGCGATTATGTCTTTGATAACAGCAAGCTCTTTACCAGTGATACCAATGGCGTCTTTAAAGTAGCGTTTGATATTAACAACGATGCCTTGCCGGGGCTGTATCAAGGCCTGGTCTACGTCAAGACCTCAACGCCGCTGCCTAAGAATCAAAAGGCAATCAACGATAAAAAGCTTTATAAACCGGAATACACGGGCGGGGTCGTTACTGACGATACCTATGTAGCCAACGCCTTTTCCACGCAGGTTCTGAGTCCGGGCGCTGAATTTACGATTGGCGGGGTCAGCCAAGGGAATGCCGATGGGACCGATTATCATAATCACGGCAGCTCGCTTAATTCTGGCGATGATTCAATGAGCTACAAGCTGACGCCTAAAAATCTGACTGGCAGCGATCTTACCAATTCGCGAATCTATGTCAACCTGCCTGACAATGCCGACGTGGTGCTGACTGGGCCAGTTACGGCAAATACTGCGGGTAGCGTGATGGTTCTTTATTCAACCACGGCCGTTGATTTGAATGATAATGCCGAACCGGATACCAGCAGCTGGCTGACGGCTGATGAGGTGAAGGATTGGTCGCAGATTAAGAGCTTTGTGATTCAGCAGCCAACGTTAGCCAGCTCAACTGCGGCCAACCTCAGCAGCATCGTCGTCAACGTCAAGGACCGCACGCTGGCTGATGACGCGGGCAAGCAGCTGGCGTTGGGCTTTAAATCCTATGCCGATCAGTTCGCAACGCCAATCAAACAGCCAAACGCGACCTATGTTCAAGTCTACGGGCAAAGTACCGAAACCAAGACGGTAACGCGGACGATCAACGTTCACCAGCCAGATGGTACGACTGCCGTTATCACACAGACAGCTACGATTGCTCGAATCAATACGGTGCAAAAGGATGGCACGACGACGACTGGGACCTGGAGCACGTCTAACTGGGAGTCATTTAACGCGCCTGAGTTTGCCGGCTACACGCCAGACATTGCATCCGTTGCTGAGGCAGTCGTTGATGAAAACTCAACGGATCAGACGATTGACATCACCTATCAGGCAAATGAGCAGCAGGTGTTGATCAAATATATCGATCTGGATGAAAATGATCGCGTTATCGATGAGATTTCGTTAACCGGCCCAACCAACACGCAAAGCGACTACTCAACGGCCGCGCGCCTGCAGGAACTGATTGCACAGGGCTATGAATTGGTGGCTGACTCTGTTCCCGCTAAGATTATCTTTGATTCGATCGATGACATTGATGGCAATGTTTCGCAGGTCTATACGGTTAAGCTGCGGCACCAAACGCACGCGGCAACGACCAGCAGCTCAGTTACGCGGACGATCAATTACGTTGATGAAAAAGGCAATCCAGTCAATGGTTCGCCTGATGGCAGCAGTACGTACGTTCAAACCGCGACCTTTAATCGAACCGCAATCATTGACAGCGTAACGGGAGAGGTTTTAGGCTATGACGTCGATGGTGATGGCAAAGTCGATACTACCGATGCTGACACGGCCTGGATGCCAAGCAGTGCTGAATTAGGCGCGGTCAAGTCAGCCGATCCAGTCACGCTGGGATTTGACTACGTTGATCTGGCCACGGTTGAATCAGCTACGGTAACGCCGGGGCAACAAGCGCTGACACAATCAGTTGTCTACAGCAAGGCCAAAGTGTCCGGTACGATCAAATACGTTGATGACGCAACGGGCAAGACTTTGGATGAGTTTGAGCTGCCAATTGGCGAGGTCGGCTCTTTGATCGGCTACACCACGGCTGATCAGATCAAGCAGTATGAAGAACGCGGCTATGAGCTGACATCCAGTGATTTTGTCGATGGGACGCAGATCTATGCCAAAACAGGCAATGATTTCGTGGTTCACTTTAAGCACGCCATTCAGGTAGTCACGCCTAACGATCCTAATCCGGTAACCCCGGGTGATCCGATCAATCCAAACTATCCGGACGGTCCCTACTATCCAGCTGATGTTTCTCGCGCCAACCTGGTTAAAGACGCAACCCAAACGATTCATTACGTTGGGGCCGGTGATCAAACGCCAAGTGATAAGGTTCAGACGCAAAAGGATGCCTTTACGCGCACGATTACGATTGACAAAGTCACTGGCGAAGTACTCGCAACCAGCGCCTGGACGGGATCATTCACGTTTGGCACGGAAGATACGGACGTGATTGAAGGCTACCATGCTGATAAGAAAACAGCGGGCGGATTGACGGCAACGGCTGCTGAACCAGATGTAACGGCAACGGTAACCTACGCGCCAAATGGTAAGCTGATTCCAATTGACGCGGCCGGCAACCCGATTCCAGGAGCGGACACGCCGACATATCCGACAGATCCAACCGATCCGACAAAGGTCATGGCCGACGAACCAATTCCGGTAATTCAAGGCTACACGCCGGTTGATCCCAGTCCGGTTACCCCAATTGATGCGGGCAAAGACACATTTGTTCCATATACGCAAAACGAATATCAGTTGACGGAACGATTCGTCGATGAGGAAGGCAACGAACTGGCGCCAAGCAAGAACGGTGTCTACCATTATGGCGACTCGTTTGACGTAACTAAAGACGCGCAAGTAATCAGCGGCTACGTTCTGGTCAAGCAGGAAAACACTGCCGGTACGTTTGGCGATAGTGATCAGACGGCCAAGTTCATCTATAAGCAGGTCGGCAGGATCATTCCGGTCGATGAAGCAGGTAACCCGATTCCAGGAGCAGACACGCCAAGCTACCAAAACGATCCAAGTGATCCGACAAAGGTTGTGCCAAATGAATCCGTGCCAGTCGTGCCAGGCTACACGCCAAGCACGCCAACCGTGACGCCGACTGATCCAACGCAGGACACGACGGTAACGTACATTAAGAATCAGACACCGATCGCGCCGGAAGAACCGACTACGCCTGAGACGCCAGAACAGCCTCAAGCGCCAACTGATCCTGCTGAGTCGCCAGTGACGTCGAATATATCAGGTGAATTTGAACACTCGACGGATTCAGCAGCAGTTGAAAATAATGCTAAGGCCGTTTTAAGTCACGACAAGGCCAATGATACCAAGCAGCTGCCACAGACTGGCAATGCTCAACATGGATCGATCCTAGCGATGATGGGGTTGGTACTTGCTGGTTTAGGCTTTGGTGTTGTTAAACCTAAGAAGCGTAAATCGTAAAGCTGCTTAGTCTTGCAATTGACATCTGGGACGAGCCGAGCCCGTTCTAAGAAGCGTAAATCGTAAAGCTGATTAGTCTTGCCGTCAGCTTGACCTACAGAATCGACAACGATAAAAACGCATCATCCCGTGTTTGGGGTGGTGCGTTTTAGTTAATGATTGTTTGAAACTTAAGACGAGCCGGGCCGCGGCAGCGAAATATTTACGATTAGCGAAAACTAGCCTTAGCCATGCTGCTTAATGCGTCAATTAGGGAGTGTAAATTTAAAGGAGGTATTGAAAAAGGGAAAGCCCTCCCCGTATGATTGAAATCGTCAAAAACCAATCAGAATACGGAGGCTTTCCCCATGGAAGATTCTATCAAAAATATCATTACCGCGCTACTGGCAGATGACGATTCGGCTTTAAAAGAGCTGTTTCGGGCCCAGGTTGAAGATGCCGTCAATCAGTTCCTGCAAAATGAGATGACGGCCGCACTGGGCTATTAGCTAATATGCAAAAAATCCTGCATAAAACATATGACGAAACCATCATTACCTACTTTTCGTAAAAATTGATGTATAAGTAGGTAAAAATTAGTGTATATTGAGTTAGGGATCCCTAACATTACCTACTATTTGATGAAAATTCATCAGTAGTAGGTAATTCACAAAGTCGGTCTGGCCCAATCAACTCCTGGCAGCGCCAAAATATACATCTTTACCTACTATTTCGGAAAAAGGCGTCAATAGTAGGTAAAGTTAAGCAAATCGAATATACAGGTACCTACTTCTGGCGAAAAATTGGCGTAAAGTAGGTAAATGTAACGGTCTCAGTTCGCCAGACCCTGATTTGCTTCACAAAGCCAGCGTGTTTATGGCTGATTATCCGATGAATTGGTTTTTCCAAGTTCAGGAAGATTCGTGAGACTGGTGGAATACGTGCCGTTATGGGATGTATCTATCAGTAGGTTGTGGAATGGATGCTGATTTGTGATTTTCGTGGAAAGTGTAAACCATGGCGTTGGCTGGTTTGTAGGATTTAAAATTAACAAACGCATTAAAAACTAAAATGCCTTGCCGCCTGGATTGGGCGACAGGGCATTTTACGCTCCTAAGCTTGGTCGTATGAGTCTGCTCCGTGTGATGACGGAGACTTTTGTCGGTCATTCAGCCAATTAGCCAGATATTTCTGCAAAGCCTGGGCATCGGCTTGATTGAGTGAAAAGGTTGCGTCATGCGGTTCATCGTTAAGGCCGTGATTACTCAAAAGCAGATTTAAGCGGTGCTCATCATTAGCAGGCTGCAGACTCAATTCATTGGCACAGCCGTCATCACGATCTTCACCTTGATAAAAGAGATGCAGCCATTGACCATCTGTATTGATTTGATGCAAGATGATTATCCTTTCTAGAAATAAGTTCGCGAAATCAGCGCCCCCAGTTTCAAGTTTGGCCTAGCGAAGTCAGCGCTCCCGGTTTCAAGCTTGACCTAGCGAAGTCAGCGCTCCCGGTTTCAAGTTTGGCTTCGCGAAGTCAGCGCCCCCAGTTTCAAGTTTGGCCTAGCGAAGTCAGCGCTCCCAGTTTCAAGCTTGACCTAGCGAAGTCAGCGCCCTCAGTTCCAGGTTCGCCTGCGAAAATCCGCATTACCTAACTTCAGATTTGAACTGAAAATTCTCGGCGGCACTCATCTATAAGTTCAACCTGGAAAGTTCCAGTGCTATTCAACTTTAAGTTTGTCCCAGAGAATCTGGTGTTACCTGGTTTCAAGTTTGACCTAGCGCAGCCGGCAATGATCATCAATGAAATTGCCGCGATGCAGACTGGTCAGCATGTCACTGTCAACATAACGAGTCAGTGGACTGTTGTCATTAAGATACTGATCATTCAAGGCTGCCATCGCAAGCAGCTGACGTTCCAGTTTAGCCAGGTTGATGATAAAGGGCTGCTCGTATTCGCGTTCGCCGGTTTCGCGACTGGCCAGCAGTTCTTTGAGATAGCGCTGTTCGAGACCGGTTAATGGACGCTTGGCCTTAAACTTGGCAAACTGATCAAGCTGCGACAGTGAGTAGAGTCGATTTCGCATTCCAGGGGCGGGCATGGTTGCTTGATCGGGGTTGGCCGCTACGAACATGGAATGAATGACTGGCTGCGCGTTCATTAAAATCTGGCGTGCGTTGGCATCCTCAAATAACAGGCGTGAGACCGCATGCTCGTGGTTGCTGAGCTGTTCAGCGGCATTTTTAATCTGTTCACAGTAGCCGTTGGGGTAGGCAATGATGAAATCGCCATCTTTGGTCAGCTGCAGCGCCAGGCCTTGATAGTTTTTAACCTCTGGAATCAAGACACCGTTGCGAGTGATCAATATGATGTCGATCTGGTTAACGGCGGCGGCATTTTGCTTTTTGTAGTAGTCAAAGGGCAGGTTGAGCGAGTCCAGCAGTTCCTCATGAGGATAAAGCTCCTGCAGCAGTTGATAGACGCGGCGCTCCCCGATATCTCCCTGCAAAAGCTGCGTGGCGCGCTCATGCAGCTGAATGATTCCTTTAAGGTCTTTAGAGAGCATGGCCAGTTCGTGTGGAGAGCGATCCGTACCGTGGCTGTACCAAGAATAGGTTTTGGCCATCTCATAAGCTAAAAAACGCAGGCCAGGGAATGGATCTTGGAAAAAGGCGTTCTTCTGGGCGTCAGAAAAGTTTTGCCGAGCCTGGGTCGCAATCTCATCATGATCCGCTACCATGCTGAGATGCCGATCCCATTGCTGCAGCTGCTCTAAGTAGGCGGCATTGCTGATCGGTTTGGTCGTAAGCAGGTTTGACCAGTTTAACGGTTGCGCTGCCGTTGACCAATTAACCGGACGTTTGAAGCTAAACCATGATTTAAAAGGCGATCGTTTTGATTTAGCTCGCGGCCTGGACGAGAAATCTGCATCATGGGGGGCCTTTGAATCAGCTTTAGGCTGCACGCTGGTTTGATCTTGAAGCTTTGACGCTGGATTGGCCAGCATTTCAGTGTTGCCAAGATTCGGCTGGCTTTTGCGATCGTATTGAGCGGCATCGCGTTTTGATTCTGAGTTGCCAAGATCGTATTGAGCAGCATCGCGTTTTGATTCTGAGTTGCCAAGATCGTATTGAGCGGCATCGCGTTTTGATTCAGAGTTGCCAAGCTCGAGTTGAACAGTATTCTGTTTCGATTCTGAGTTGCCAAGATCGTGCTGAATATCATTTTGCGCTGGATTCAAACTGATGGCTTCAGTCTGTGACGAAATGTCTTGCTGTCCAGTAGCGCTGTTGTCATTTGTGGCCACGAAATCTTGCTCGGTAAAGTGGGCAGAGGCGTTTTCATGTGAAACAGCTTCGTGAGCATCCGGCTTAGGTGCCAGCACTGGTCGTAATTGATCGTTCTTTACCGTTTCATGACCGTCTGGCAGTGATTCAGCAGATTCATGATCATCTGGCAATGGTTGAGCAGCCGCTGCCGGTTCATGCTCGTCTAGTATCGATTGACCATGCTCATTTGGCGCTGATTGAGCGATTATTGCCGGTTGATGAACATTTGACGTCGATGGAGCAATTGTTTCTGGTTCATGCTCAGATACGGCATCCGGCTGACGAGCAGTTTTTTGACGTGGCGGATGTTTTCGGCCGATCCCAAGCCAGTCCTTAAAGATCAAAAGCAGAATGCCGCCAATCAGGATACTGATTAGATAGCGCAACAAGGGCCTGCCTCCTTTCGATTTTGAATACTGCCTTTATTTTATCATAACTAATAAAAGCATCCCCCTGATTGATCAAGCGGATGCTAAAGAAGATTGGCGATAAAGTGGCAGGACTACTTGTTTTCGTGGTGATCTTCCCAAACCTTGCGCAGCATCGGGTACCGCAGATCGCCGGTTTGAGCAACCTGATAATCGGCAGCGCTCAGCATTTCTGCGTCACCAACGCCAATTGAGATCAGGTGAGCCTGATTGATAGCATCGATATCGGCTGGAGTGGTAGCCAAAGCAATGCACTCACTTGGCGCTGCCGATAGCTGTTGAGCAAAGGCAGAGTAGGGATCGCCTTCATTAGGGATGATGGCAGTAAAGTAGTCGGCAATCTGCAGCTGTTTTAAAATGAGTTCGGCATGACCACCGTTATCGACGACGCCCATGTTGACGTAGTGATCGTCCAGGTTGATTAAAAGACGTTCGATCCCAGGCATTACTGAAGATTCATCCAGCGAGTCCAACGCTTTTTGATACATTTGTTCTTGTTCAGCCAGCAAGGCAGTCTGTCCAGCTTCATCGGCCGGTTGGTGCAGCTGGTTCAAAACGATTGGCAGGGCAGCAGCAGCGCTGAGATTTTTGAGCTGCGGGGCCAGTTTGCCTGGCAGTCCCAGTCCATACTCATACATTGCCAGTTCGCGCCAGGCGTCAAACTGCTGCTGATTTGTGTCGACGATTAGATTGTTGACGTTAAAAATTGCACCCTTCATAAAAATATTCCTTTCAATAAATGCGATAACTTTATTTTAACCTAAAGCTTGCAAAATGAAAACGCCGTCATACTCTGAGAGAGATTTATTGCCTTGATTTAGCCAACTGATCATGAAATGTTTTAAAATCAGGAGCTGCTCCAAAATAAAAATCGCACTGCCGCGAGCAAAAAGCTTTGGTAGTGCGATAATTTATTTACAGAAGTTTCCTTACATTTATTGTCTTTGCTTAATTGTTTTTCTTTTTAGATACTGCAACCCAGCCGGCCACGCTGACACAAAGCATGACTCCCAGCCAGCAGATTGCGTTGGAAGTTTGGTTACCAGTCTTTGGCAGCAGCTTTTGGGCTTGAGCGATTACGTCATTATCGGCAGCTGCCTTGGTAACTGGCTGTGATGAGTAATTATTGACTGCCACTGCATTTGACTTGTTGACATGAGCAGCTGAAGTTGAAGGTGTTGCCGTTGCTTCAGAATCAGCATGCTTATCAGCAGGTTTAATAATTGCAGCCGGGGTCAATGGTGCCCAAGGCTTAACGTCTTTGGCCGGCGTCAATGGTGCCCAAGGCTTAACGTCTTTAGCCGGCGTCAACGGTGCCCAAGGCTTAGTTTCCTTAGCCGGGGTCAATGGTGCCCAAGGCTTAGTTTCCTTAGCCGGCGTCAACGGTGTCCAAGGCTTAACGTCTTTAGCCGGGGTCAATGGTGCCCAAGGCTTAACGTCTTTAGACGGCGTGAGAGGTGCCCAAGGCTTAACGTCTTTAGCTGGCGTGAGAGGTGCCCAAGGCTTAACGTCTTTAGCTGGCGTGAGAGGTGCCCAAGGTTTAACGTCTTTAGCCGGCGTCAACGGTGTCCAAGGCTTAGTTTCCTTAGCCGGCGTCAACGGTGTCCAAGGCTTAGTTTCCTTAGCCGGCGTCAATGGTGCCCACGGTTTAACGTCTTTGGCCGGCGTCAATGGCGTCCAAGGAATCGACTTTTTAACATCATTGTAGACAATCAACGGCGTACCGTTTTCATTGTCCGAAATCTCAATCGTCCAAGTTTGGTCTTTGGCTTTCGAGAAATCGATCCAGTCAGGAACTGTGATCTGTTTAATCGTGTACTTTCCGGCTGGCAGGTCCTTGATGTCAACCACACCATTTTCATCGGTCGTGTAGGTCATTGATTCGCCATCTGGTTTGATGATTTCAAAAGTTGCGTCAGGCAAGGTCTTAATTTTACCTTCCTCATCAGTGTACTTGTTGATGATCTTCATTTCGCCAGGCTTGGTTCCCGTAACGTTGGCATCAAATGAAATGTTTTGCACTGCTTTGGAATAGTCAACGGTAGTAGGCTGACTTTCTTCTTTTAATTGATAGGTGACCGTGGCCGTGTTGTTGAAGACCGCTAAGTCATTATCGGTGATTTTCGTTCCGTAGCCAACCAGAATCGTTTTACCGGAAAATTCGTCTTTATTGAAGCGGAAAGTAAGAGTCTTACCGTTGATTTCGATTGAAGAATTAGGGTAGGCGGCTTTGAATTCTTTAAAAGACAGTGATTGTCCATTAACGGTAATTCGATTATATGGTGAATCAGGATCGAACTCTTGGCCACCTTGAATGGTATCTGAACAAACAATGTCACTGCCAAGCGCGGCCGCATTGCTGTTCAGATAGATCCCCCAGGCCAATGCATTATGATTGCCTCGATTAGTCATCATCCCAACTTTTTCACCACGCCATCCTTTACCGCTTGGCTGTTCACTGCTGCCTTTGGTAATTCCTTTGACTGGAATGTATGCAGCAGTACTACCAGCTGTGATTCGGATTGTTTGGTTCTGTTCGGCAGTGTTGCGAACCTCAACGTCAAATGAAAAACTGCCGCTAACGTTTTGCAGGTCATTGATTTGATCATTAAATGTCAAGGTTGCGCCAGTGCGATCGACGGTGTAGTGGCCAACCATCGTTCCATTAACGTAAAGATCCTTGCCGCCTGCAAAACTGTTGATGTAGGCTTGACCACAGTTGGGCCAGTTAACGTGAATCGTGTCGCCGCCTTGAATCTTACCGCGGGCATCGCTAAAAGTTCCGCTGACCGTGACAAAAGCGCCATCGTTATAGATTGACTGCGACTTTTTGGAATCACGTTCGACAACGGTCAGATTAGTGATGCGGTCACTGACGTCTTGCGGCTGATGACTGGTGCTGACGGCCGACACCGCGGTATGTTCATTAGTAGTGCTGTTTTGATCTTGTTTTGATTGATTATTGACAGAAGCGCTATTAACAATTGATTGTGAACTGCTGCTCGATGTTGTGGACAGTTCACTAGCAAAGACATGGCTGCCGGTCATAGCAAAACTGACCAGCAACATTAAAGAAAATGCAAGGGAAACGCAGAATAATACTCCCCTTTTTATCATGCGATTAAAAAATACCCCCTTAGTAACTTAAATCAGCACGAGAGCGATTATATTGCGGTTAGATAGATTTAGTCAACCGTTAATTTAAAACGTTTTACATAAAAATTATCAATTATGCATATTGGTTGAGATAATCTGCTTAAAAATTCAGATGAGAACGATACACCAAGCAGTCAAAATAATATTTTTTCGTTGTGATTACTTGAACAAAAAATCATATTTATCAAAAAAACTTGAAGATAAAAAAGACGCCGGCTCCAAACACTTATCGTCTGGATGCGGCGTCATTCTTATAATTAATGGATTATTGCTATTTGCTGGAGAGGGCTGGGTGAACGGCTTTTTCAACCGGTGAAGCAATCAAAAGCGCGATTACCGAGCCGACAATTCCTTGAATCAGGTTCGGGAAAACGCCGGCCGCCCCAGTTGCCCAGGTATAAAGAATTGCATCTGAGAAGAAGTAGCCGATTACCATCACAATCGTCCCCGCGGCCACACCAGCAACACGGCCCCATTTGCCACGAACGTATTTAAAGACCAATCCGGCAACGATGCCTTCCAGACCATGCGAGATGAACGAAAACGGTGCATATTGGGCAAAACCGGAAATCAAGTCCAGAAACATGGCGCCAAAGCCACCGATAAAGCCGCCTGCCCATGGTCCCAGCAGCATGGCACCGATAAAGATGCCGACATCGCATAGATTGATGTTGCCATGCGTCCAAGGCAGCGGAATCAAGAAGAAACGACCAAAGATCAAAGTCAGCGCCGTCAAAAGCGCCGTGAATACCAAATGTCTAACCGTTGCAGATTTTTTCATTAAAGTCACTCCTCTTATGCTTGCTTACATAGTGAATCAAATGATCGAGACGCAGACCAAATCGCCGCTCGTTGTCAGGGAGGGGAGCGGTCTGCTGGATTGCGATCTCCATGGCATCCGTCGCGTTCTCAACAGCTGTCTCCAGCGACCAGCCTTGCAGCAGCCGACCGTAAAGCAGTGCCGAGAAGATATCGCCAGTACCATAGAAATGACCGGCCTGAACGTCATTACCGGAAAAATTCAGTGGCTGATTATGATGCCAATCGTTTTTGCCTTGCAGAATCTGGTGTGAAGCAAAACCGTTTTGAAGATTCTGACCTTCATCATTACCGTGCTGATAATCCTGATGTTGAAGTCCGATTTGCGGTTGGGGATTAAATCCGGTTTGTTGATCCTGACGCCAGCAGCTGCCAATCTGTCCATTCAAATGAACACCGGTGACAATGACCGTGGCGTTGATTCCCACTGCCTTTAGCTGATCCATCCCTTGAATTAGTGTCTCAGCAGTTGGCAACGAATATGGAAGACCAGCCAAGAAACAAAGCTCAGTCCAGTTAGGCGTAATCAAATCAGCGTGGCGGCATAGTTTTTTGACCGCCTCGACATAATCTTGATCAAATCCAGGATATAGCCGACCTTGATCACCCATCACCGGATCGACGATTTTTAAGCAGTCAGTCAGGTTTTGCTGTTCAAGCCAGCTGCCTAGCTGTTCGGCGAGGGTGCACTGACCAAGGTAGCCAATTAAAACGCCGCTTGGTTCAATGTCTTGTGTCTGCCAATGTCTAAGCGAAGCCTGAATCCATTGCTTGGTGTCTAAAACTGCTGGCTGACCGAATCCCTCTGTTTGACTGGATAGAATGGTTGCAGGCAGGGATGCGGTTGTAATTCCCATTGCCTGCAAGATACTAAGGGCACCAATTAATGAAATTTGACCTAATGCCGAAAAATCCTCAATCAACAGGGCGGGCTTGATCATATCAACAATCCTCTCTAATCATTTTTTAATTTGATGGTCTTACTATACGGCGACTGCCACGGACTGACAAGACGTAGCCAGATATTAGTCTGAATTGTATTGATACAATTATTGAACTAATGATGATTATAAAATCTGCTTGACGATTTAAATAAACCGCGGTAGTATTTATAACTGTTGGTAATGTTGATTACTGATTTATTTTCGGGAAATAGCTCAGCTTGGTAGAGCACCTGGTTTGGGACCAGGGGGTCGCAGGTTCGAATCCTGTTTTCCCGATTTGATTAAAAACCCCTGCTCAGAATTGAGTAGGTTTTTTTTTAGCTTTATTGATTATAAGAAATGCTGCTGTGATGTACGATTTAGCTTTATTGATTTTAGAAACGGTATCTCGATATGGATCTGATTATCGCATTAAATTTTATTAGTTGTCGAAACATCTGCCTTAGCTGCTAACGAGTTAGAACACTGGTCATAGCATTAAACTTTATTAGTTGCCGAAACAGTCTTCTGATGTGCGTCTGGTCAGAGCTTACTGTGTTGCAGGGCAAAAGATTGGTACGATTTTTTTTACTCTAAGTCAAGTGCTATCAACAATTTTAAATAATTTAATTTTGAAATACGTACCTAGTTGGAAACTATCGGCCGTGGCATCGGATCAAATATCTGATTTCGATGGTGAATCCTGATATCAATCAGTCAGAAAATCTGATACAAGCCGAGCGATCATGATCAGTGCAATGAATGACTGAACTCATCGATTGTCAGAAATATCTCAGCAGCGAGTAATACGCAATAATAAATGATAAAAAGGATTCGTAGCCGATGATGGTGCAGATCTAGTCGGTAAACGGCCCTGACACGTGATGATGTCTAATTATTCATGAAAAACTGAATAATAGCATATGATAAAAATGTCATTACCTACTTTTTTCAAAAAAGCACTGTATAGTAGGTAAAAAATAATGTATATCGAGTTAGGCGTCCCTAACATTACCTACTATTGGCCGAAAATCCCCAAATTGTAGGTAATTCACAAAGTCGGTCTGGCCCAATCACTCCTTAAATATGCAACTTTACCTACTATTCAGAAAAAGGCTGCTGCAAGTAGGTAAAGTTAGGCCGATTTAATATACAGTTACCTACTTCTGGCGCAAAAACAGCGAATAGTAGGTAATTTCAAAGCCACTGGTTGTTAATACCTGTTTTGCTTCACAAGGTAAGCCGTTAATAGTCATCCTGGCCCGGAAAAATCGAAAATGACGCTGGCAGCTTGAAACAATCGTAAAATTCCAAGCTTTGCCAGTTTCCATCGCACTAACAACATTCTTTGGCGGCATTAAATTTCTAGAAGAGCACTTAACTATACTGGCGATTATCAATGGGGCGGATCCAGCAGCATCTCTGCGCATAGCCATAGTTGAGAATGAGCCTGGATGCAGCCGTGTTTTCGTTAATGAGAACTGTCAGAAACAGATTTTGCAAAATATGAAAATGTTTGCAATAATAAAAAACATGCATGAACCACCAAATGCGTTTAATTATTGATTAAATTAAATAAAAAATAATTTATTAATCGTGTCAGATGGAGGGGTGAGTCTGACAGCGATTGTTAAAGTGGGGATAACAATGCTTACGTATGAGTTGATGGTGTACCATTGTTCAAAGGGCTACTGTGCGGTTTTGCCGCCAGAGCTTAAAATGCTGGAAAGCCATTATCAGCAGCAGGTGTGTTTTTCTGATGGCCTGCCAGGTGAGCTGTTAAGCGGAACGGAGCGCGATAACGTTATTTTTCGTGGGCGCGTGGTCTTGGAACAGGTATTGAACTGCGCACGTTTTGACGACTTTGAGCTGCCGGAGCCGATTAAATGGTCGGAATGCCGCAATGCACAGTCGCAGGTTGAATTTATACCAGTCGCTTGTCTGCAGAAAGGAGCGATTCAGATTTATGAAGGCCGTCACGTTCGGTTTTATCATAACAGCTTAAAATCGCCGCTGGTCAATTGGCAGGGACAGGGCATTAAGCCGGTTGACAGGCCATGTCATGTTGCTGTCGTTGGAAATGCGTTTTTCGGGCTCTGCTACGACTGGACAGCTTAAGCGTTTGGCAACAGCTGACTTATGTGTGCGTGGGCTCTGTTGCGGCTGGATATTAGCAGCAGCTGATTTATGTATACAGGACGGTTCTGCTGCGACAAAACGACTGAGAACTTTCGTGTAAACGATTGATACTGAAGCAAAGAACGGATCAGATTCAACGGTCGGTTTTGCAATTGAAGCAATGTTGACCAGCAAATATTCAATCAATTGAGTCGCTTACGGGCGGCTTTTTATAGTTGGCATTGGCGGCTGGCTTCAGTTAGACTAAAAGAGTAATTAAATAGAATGAAGGAATGAAAATTAATGCAAGCCAATGATGTTCAATGGAATGCCCAATATGACGTGGTTGTCGTGGGCTTTGGCGGTGCTGGTGCTACGGCGGCTCGATTTGCGGCTGACGCA
The DNA here is from genome assembly GCF_039955095.1 of Limosilactobacillus sp. WILCCON 0051. Taxonomy (NCBI): domain Bacteria; kingdom Bacillati; phylum Bacillota; class Bacilli; order Lactobacillales; family Lactobacillaceae; genus Limosilactobacillus; species Limosilactobacillus allomucosae. The sequence continues at coordinate 1,502,677 of NZ_CP154878.1, read as the reverse complement.
GGAGCATACGTTTTATTGGTTGACACGGCACCTCTGGGAAGAGAGGGCGGCAATACGCGCTATGCCTCACAGCACGTTGCAATGGGCAAAGGGATCGGTCAGCTGACCAAGTATTATCAGCAGCTCAATGACGATTATATGGTACCGGCTAAGCTGATGCAGACATATCTGCGCGGACTGGTCAATATGCCAGACTATTTTGAAAAGTACCTGGGCGTTAAGGCAGTCAGCTGGAAAGACGACATCCGCCTAGGCGATCCAGTCGTTCCCAAGCACTCGCTGGCTGAGTATCCAGAACTGGCCGACAGCGAGTCAGTCGACATTGCCCTGGTTCACCGACGCGATAAGGATGCAGCGCTATGGAAGATACTGCGGCAAAACGTGGTTGAGCGCGCGGACCGGATCGATGTCTGGCTCAACACGCGGGCTCGGCATCTGTACCAGGATGAACGAACCGGTGTGGTAAAGGGCGTTCAGCTGCGTCGGCGCGGTAAGGATTATCAGATTGCCGTTAAGAATGGTTTGGTATTGGCAACGGGCGGTTTTGAAAACAATCGGGAAATGATTCAAAACTATCTGCAAAAGCCTGCGCTAATGCCAATGGGAACGCTGTTTAACCGTGGCGATGGCATTAAAATGGCGCAAGAAGTTCAGGCTAAGCTTTGGCACATGGGAAACTACGAAAGCTATGGCACGTTGGCTGGGCTGACGTTTGCTGAAGAGGGAACGCAGCATCGGGGCCGAGTAATTCAAAGCTGGTCGCAGTTGAATCATGGCAGTATTTTTGTGATTGGCGATGATGGCACGCGTTTTTTTGCGGAAAATCAGCCCGCGCGTCATGGTCATCTGTATTCACATGGTCATTGGGTTCTGCCGCACTATCAAAAACATCCTTATCTGGTATTTGATCAGGCACAGTACGAGGTCTTTGCTCAGCAGGAAAAAGATGACCGGCGCCTGCCTTATCCGAAGTTTATGCAAAAGCTGATCAGCGCGGATTCATTGCCAGAACTGGCTAAACAGCTGCACGTGCCAGCAATCAGCCTGACACAGACGGTTACTGACTTCAATCATTTTAAAGAGATTGGCCGTGACTATCAGACCGGTCGCGATACGGATACCATGCGTAAGTTTGGGGCAGGGCCATACTATGCAATTGAGTTGGCCAGCAACGTTTTGAATACGCAGGGCGGACCGCAGCATGACGAAAAAGCACGCGTCTTAAACGTTGATGATCAGCCGATTCCTCATTTATACAGCGCCGGTGAATTAGGCGGAATTGCGGCTAACTATTATCAGAGTGGCGGCAACCTGGCGGAATGTCTGATTTTTGGCAAGATTGCGGGAGAAAATGCGGCCAAGCCAAAAAAGGATGCCGTCAACGTCGCGCGGCTGCATGATGCGGTTACGGTGCATATTAATGATCTGCTGGATCTGTCGGCTCAGCATTATATGGTAGGGCCGGATCAGTATCTGGGCGTTTCGGATGATGGCATGGGTGGCCGCATCGTAGTCCGCGTGACCTATCAAAATCAAAAGCTGCGTCAAGTTGAGATTTTAGAAAACCATGAAAACGAAGAGATTGGTCAGGCGGCTTTTGATCAGCTTGCCAAAAACATGATCAGTGCCAATACGCCAGCCGTTGACGCGATCTCGGGAGCAACGACGACCAGCCGCGCGGTGAGTGAAGCAGTTGCTGATGCACTGAGCAAAGTCAAATCAAAGTAATAAAAAAACGTCACCGAATTTAGCGTTCGATGACGTTTTTTTAGTTGTCTGCAGGCTCATGGATGTAATGTGGATTAAATTTTTAATGATTAGAGTGAACAAGAGTCAGTCATAAGAGATGAGCCTGCCAAACAAGGATGATCAGACGTGAAGCCTTAAAGTGGATTTAAAGGGATTGAGAGCCCGGTACTGGGGATTGGCATACCAGTACCAACAGCTTCACGATTTTGAGGAAAGACGAAGGATCGCCTTGAGGTTAAATGAACATCTGACCGTTAAAGTTGGCGTACTTCAACGGTCGAAGGAAGGGTCGGTCAAACGTTGGCGACAGATCGATTGATTGACGGTGACAGTCATCAGTAAACTTGGCGTAGTTAGGGGATGGCTATCGTCGACTGCCTGCACGAACGGTTTCACGATAAAACAAGTTATGAAAGAAAAGCAGGATTGAAAACACTTTCCTTACGACCCATAAATATAATAGTATAACGGTTTACTAAGTGCAAGCCTTTTTCGAAAATTTCTGAATAAAAAATCAAAAAGAGCCTAAAAAGTCTGTTTTAATAATGTTTTACCAAGCTTTGAAATTTATCGAAAAGAACACTCAGCAAGGTTGAATCGGCGTAAAATAAAGACACCTAAACTAGAAAGGACGTGTTGTCAATGAAATGTCCACACTGTAAAACTCCGCTTAAGGCTCACGAAAAAATCTGTGCAAAATGCGGCCACACGATCAAGACGGCTCGTCAAAAACAGCGGCGTGATCTGATTTTGACTGGTCTATTGTTGATGCGCCTGCTGCTTACGATTGGGCTGACTTTCAAGATGCTCAAGCAGCACCAGAAAAACTGAGCTAATACAAAAACAGTGCTGTCTCAAGTTTTAGTAGGGCTTGAAACAGCACTGTCTTTTTTTGATGTTAATGCCGGTGCAGCTTAAAATGGCCGGGTTCCTCATGACCATCTTGATAATGATTGACATACCAGATAAGCAGATAGTGCAGCTTAACCATGATCTGATAGGCAAAAGCCGCGTCGATTCGCTTTGGATGGCGGCCGACCGTGCGTAATTGAGTCAGCAGCATGATCAGTTCATCATTGAGCAGTTGCGTTGTCTGCAGCTTAGTCAGGCCATCCTCACTGTTGAAGGGGTGATTCAGATTGGGTAGTTCTTGTTTTACCAGCTTGCGAATCAAACGACCGCTGATCTCGCTGATCAACAGGGCTTCGGTGGCAAACTGCCCATTGCGATAGGCTTTTTCGGCCATATGGGAAAGATGATGCAGTTTGTGCATGCCATGATAAGATTTTAAAAACGCAAAATTGCTGGCCAAGATGACATCCTCATTTCATTTAAAGTATTACCATTATTTTATCATTAATTAATCGGCGTGATGACAGGGACATAAGCAGATTATTAGATTATACTAAGCATTGGGACTGGATAAACTAAATTAGGGCTATGGGAGGCAATCATTATGAATAAATCTTTAAAGATGCTGGGGATTATTGGTCTGAGCAGTCTGATGCTGGCGGGGTGTGGCCATCAGAGCCAGGAAAACCATTCGTCATCCAAGCAGGAAACATCTTCAAAAACGACGCATCATAAGAAAAAGACGACAAAAAAAGCGGCGCGGCAAACGGCTAGTTCTAAAAATTCTGCTTCCAGTGCGAGCGTTTCGAGCAGTCAAACGGCGCAGAGTTCATCGTCAGCTGCATCGAGCAATGCCAGTCAAGCAGCTGACCAAACGACAGGTACAAATCAAAATGCCGGTCAAACCGCGGGGAGTTCGGCTGGTCAATCTGCCGTCATCAATTCGGTTCAAGAAGCAATTGCCGCGGTTGACGCCAAATATGGCAATGGCGATATTCAATGGTCCTACATGTCGGAAGGAAACGGCACGATGGCTACCGATGCGAATGGTCAGCCGGTTTATTGGATTCGGGGCCAGGATTCGGCATATCGCAACGCGCACAATACGGCTGGCAGCTATGATGGACATGACTATTACGTCTACCCAGATGGCCGGATCATACCGCGTGATGGCAATGATTGATCAAAAAACATTTAGTCGTAGGTATGGTGCTGAAATGATCCAGGCCCCAAAAATGCAATGCTCGCAAAGCTGAAGCAACTGACTAAATGTTAAGCGGGTTCATTGTCAATTGATTTTCAATTAGGATACGCGATCTCAAAAATAGTTAATCCTTTTACCTAAACGACTATTGACCCTTTTGCCATGATACGACTAAAATTAAGTTATTCACTTCAAAATCAAATCAGTACTTTTGGCATATGGCAAACTTTTGAAATTCAAGCATATGCTTAGCTGCAGTCTGATTTTAATCAATGGTTCATCCGTTGACTCAAACCATCTATTAATAATGAAAGGAGAGTCATGCCTGTTTTGCCAGTTCAACAATCTTGAACTACTTGAATCGGCATGATGCTTTGTCAGTTCATGGCAACAATTAAAGATATCGCGGCACGCGCGGGAGTCTCGGTTTCTACGGCTTCAAGAGCTTTAAACGATAACCCGCGAATCAGCGAGGCAACGCGCGAAAAAATCAAGAAGATTGCCGTTGAGATTGGCTATCATCCAAACTATGCCGCCCGCAATCTAACTCGGGGCGAGGCCAATATGGTTGGACTGGTTTTTCCAGTAACCACCGATGAAGCGCCAGCCAACCCATTTCATATCGACTTAATGCGGGGAATTGCTTCAGCTTTGGAATCACGCGACTACTCAATGGTCGTTGCATTGGCGCCCACGCAGGAAAAACTGCTGCGTGCGGTTAAATCAATGGCGCTGCAGTCAAAAATTCATAATTTTCTATTGTTCTACACGCTGGAACATGATCCAGTAGCGGCCTATCTGCGCGAGCATGGCTATAATTTTGTGGTAATCGGTCATCCCGAACGGCACCAAAACGATCGCTATGTTGACAACGATAACGTCGCGGCAGGCTATGCGGCTACCAAGCAGCTGCTGATCAATCATGACGTCACTAATCTGGCCTATGTCAGCTCGCCGTACCATTGGCAGTATGAGGAGGATCGGCGCCTGGGCTACGAAAACTGTCTGGCAGAACGGCATCTGCCAGAACTGAACTGGTATTATGACACGCAATCGGCCAAGGAGTTCTTTGCTCAGCATCCAAAGGTCGATGGGCTGGTATGTGCCGATGACCTGCTGTTTTTGAAACTGAACCATGAGCTGCAGGAAATGCACCTGCTGGATCGGCTTTCCGTGATCTGCTTTAACAACAGCAAATTACTGGGAATGCTGCTGCCAACTGTCGAAAAAGTTGATCTGCAGCCGCATGAGCTGGGCAAAAAGGCGGTTGAGCTGCTGTTCAATCCTAATCTGCAGCATGCCTTTGTTGCGTTTAAAGTTGACTAGCCGGTCAATCAAACTACCGGAACGTTAAAAACATGATTGATTTCAAAGCGCCGGAATTAATCGTCAAAAAAAATAAAAAATTTTTAAGTCGGTCCATTCCTTGATGGGCCGGCTTTTCTTTAAGATTTTTGCGCAATCGGTTGCATTAAATTGTGTGCAAACGGTTGCGGAAAACGAATTCATTTGTTATATTATTAAGTGTTAAAAGTCATGAAGCGCTTACACGACTTGGCAATTATTTATTGAGTGGATTTTTTAGGATAGGAGTTTTAAGTCATGAGTGAAGTAGAACAAAAGAAACAGACCTCTGGCTTGCCATATTTGTCCAAGAAAACGATTTGGATGATTAACTTCGGTTTTCTTGGCGTACAGACGGCCTTTACTTTACAAAGTTCTCAAATGAGTCGGATCTTCCAAACGATTGGTGCCGACCCTAACAGTCTTGGGTGGTTCTTCATTTTGCCACCATTGATGGGTATGATCGTGCAGCCGATCGTTGGTTACTACTCTGACCGGACCTGGGCACCAAAGCTCGGTGGTCGTCGGCTGCCATATCTGATGCTTGGTACGATTGTTGCCGTTATCGTTATGCTGCTTTTGCCAAACTCAGGTAGTCTTGGCTTCGGGTATGGATCATTTGCGGCATTGATGTTCGGTGCGATTACCGTTGCCTTCTTGGACCTGTCTTCTAATGTTGCCATGCAGCCATTCAAGATGATGGTTGGTGACATGGTCAACGATGATCAAAAGAGTTATGCTTATGGTATTCAAAGTCTGCTGAACAACATCGGTTCCGTTCTGGCAGCCATCTTCCCATTCCTGCTGACTTGGTTTGGTCTGCAGAACACGGCTCCTAAGGGTGTCGTTCCTCCTTCGGTTCGCTGGGCCTTCTACATTGGTGCTATTCTGCTGATTTGTACCAGTGCTTTGACGATGACCCACGTTAAGGAATATGACCCTGAAACCTACGCTAAGTACCATGGCATCAAGGAATCCGACAACACGGAAGGCGGTAACTGGGTTGAACTGCTCAAGCACGCTCCAAAAGCCTTCTGGACGGTTTCTTTGGTACAATTCTTCTGCTGGTTTGCATTCCAATATCTGTGGACTTACTCTGCTGGTGCAATTGCTCAAAACGTATGGCACACGACCAACGCAAGTTCTGCCGCTTACCAGGCTGCTGGTAACTGGTACGGTGTGATGGCTGCCGTTCAGTCAATCGCCGCTGTTGTATGGTCTTACGTATTGGCTAAACTGCCTAACAAGTACCACAAGGCTGGCTACATGGGCTCACTGCTGCTGGGTGCGGTTGGTTTCGCAACTGTCTGCTTCTTCTCCAACCAATACGCTTTGATTCTGTCTTACGCCCTGGTTGGGATTGGCTGGGCCGGTATCAACACTTACCCACTGACGATCGTTACCAACGCATTGTCTGGTAAGCACATGGGTACCTACCTTGGTCTGTTTAACTGCTCAATCTGTCTGCCACAGATTGTTGCCTCACTTTGCAGCTTCTTCCTTTACCCAATGTTGGGCAACTCCCAACCACACATGCTGCTGCTGGGTGGGATCGTTATGGCAATCGGTGCATTCTCCGTTAATGCCATCAAGGAAACGTTCGCTGCTTAGTTTTGACTGATTTTGCAACTTTAGAAATTAATTGAGATTGAGAAAGGATAATATCTTATGAAACGAACTTTTGACGTCGCTCCTTGGAATATCGTAACTACCAAGTGGGCTCCTGAAGACAAGCGCCTGCAAGAATCAATGACCAGTCTGGCCAACGAAAACCTCGGGATGCGTGGTTTCTTTGAAGAAGGCTACTCTGGCGACAAGATGGAAGGTGTCTACTACGGTGGTGTTTGGTTCCCAGACAAGACACGGGTTGGCTGGTGGAAGATCGGCTATCCAAAGTACTTTGGTAAGATGATCAACGGTACCAACTTCCTGCAACTGACGATCAAGGTTAATGGCGAACAGCTGGATCTGGCTAAGCAGGAACCAACTGATTTCAAGCTGGACCTTGACTTGAAGAAGGGGATCTTTACCCGTGAATTTACGGCCGAAGTTGGCGGTGCCAAGCTGCACTTTACGTTTGAACGTTTTGTCAGCGTAGCACAAAAGGAACTGGTTGGTCAGCGCCTGCACGTCAAGAACCTGGGCGATGCTGAAGCCAAGTTGGAAGTTGCCAGTGTTATCAATGGTGACGTCTACAACGAAGACTCCAACTACGACGAACAGTTCTGGGATGTACTGGAACAAAAGGCAGCCGGCGAACATGCACTGCTGGTTTCCAAGACGAAGCCAAACCCATTCGGCACGCCTCAATTTACGGTTGGGGTAAAGACGACTACCAAGACGACGCTGGAACACGTTGGCGACGGCACGACTGCCAAGACGGCTGAAAACGACTTTGCCGGCACGTTGGCTGCTGGTGCAGAAGTTGAACTGGAAAAGCGTTCCGTGGTAGCAACTTCACGTGATTTTGACACGCAAGAAGCACTGGTTGCCCGTCTGGATGAATTGGCTGGTCAACTGGATGGTCAAAGCTTTGACGATCTGCTGGCTCCCCACGTTGCCGGCTGGGCAGAACGCTGGAACAAAGCCGATGTTGAAATCAATGGTGACGACGAAGCTCAACAAGGGATTCGTTTCAACCTGTTCCAACTCTTCTCAACTTACTACGGCAACGACTCACGCCTGAACATCAGTCCTAAAGGGTTTACTGGTGAAAAGTACGGCGGTGCTACTTACTGGGATACTGAAGCATACTGTCTGCCAGTCTACCTTGGTGTTGCCGACCCTAAGATTTCCCGCAACCTGCTGATGTACCGTTACGACCAATTGGATGGTGCTTACGTCAACGCCCAAGAACAAGGCTTGAAGGGTGCCCTGTTCCCAATGGTTACGTTCAACGGGATTGAATGCCACAACGAATGGGAAATCACGTTTGAAGAAATCCATCGTAATGGTGACATTGCCTACGCAATCTACAACTACACCAACTACACGGGCGACAAGAGCTACGTGCTGCATGAAGGTGCCAAGGTTCTGACTGAAATTTCTCGTTTCTGGGCTGACCGGGTTCACTACTCACAACGTCAAAACAAGTACATGCTGCATGCCGTAACTGGTCCTGACGAATACGACAACAACGTCAACAACGACTGGTACACGAACCTGCTTTGCCAATGGACGCTGAAGTACACGCTGCAAGTGCTGAAGGAAGTTGACGCTGACGTAGCTGCCAAGCTCAACGTTACTGAAAATGAAAAACGCAAGTGGCAGGCAATCGTTGACAACATGTACCTGCCATACGACAAGGAACGTGACATTTTCCCTGAAAACGATGGCTTCTTGGATAAGGATCTGAAGCCGGTTGCTGACATTCCAAGCGACCAGCTGCCAATCAACCAACACTGGTCATGGGACAAGATCCTGCGTTCGCCATACGTTAAGCAAGGTGACGTTATCCAAGGTATCTGGGACTTCATCGATGACTTTACGCCAGAAGAAAAGAAGCACAACTTTGACTTCTACGAACAATACACGGTTCACGAATCAAGTCTGTCGCCATCGATCTATTCCATCATCGCCGCTGACCTGGGTTACGAAGACAAGGCCGTTGAACTGTACGACCGTTCTGCTCGTCTTGACCTGGACAACTACAACAACGACACTTCCGATGGTCTGCACATTACTTCGATGACTGGTAGCTGGCTGGATATCGTGCAAGGCTTTGCTGGCATGCGGATTCGTGAAGGCAAGCTGCACTACGCACCATTCCTGCCTAAGAAGTGGGATTCATACCAATTCACGCAGGTCTTCCGTGGCCGCGTCATCAAGGTGCTGGTTGACAAGGAAGGCACGCACGTATCACTGGTATCCGGTGAACCACTGACCATTGACTTGGCTGGTAAGGATCTGGAACTGAAGTAGGAGGCATTTTACATGAAGTTTGAAGATCTGAAGGGTTTTGCCTTTGACCTGGACGGCGTTATTGCCGACACGGCCCGTTTCCACACGCAAGCCTGGCATCAATTAGCCGACAAAGTAGGAACGACTTGGACGCCAGAACTGCAGGAAAGTCTGAAAGGTGTCGGCCGAATGGATTCGCTGGAGCTGATCTTAAAGGCGGGTGGTCACGAAAACGACTACACGCAAGCAGAAAAGGAAGCCCTGGCTGCTGAAAAGAACGACAACTACCTGCGTTTGGTTGAAACCTTGACGCCAGCTGATGTTCTGCCAGGCATGCAGGCCTTCTTGGATGATATTCGTGCCAAGGGTTATCAAATGGTACTGGCATCGGCTTCCAAGAACGCGCCTAAGGTATTGAAGTACTTGAAATTAAGCGACTACTTTGATGGGATCGTCAACCCAGCTTCGGTTAAGCACGGTAAGCCAGCTCCTGACATCTACATTGCAGCCGCTGAAATGATGAACCTGCCTGTTGCCAACGTGGCAGGCCTGGAAGATGCTCAAGCCGGCGTGCAAGCCATTAACGATGCTGGCGAGCTCTCAATCGGTATTGGTGCCGGACTTGATGATGCCGACATTCGCTTTGACGCAACCAAGGACGTTACGTTGGAAGCAATTAAGGCTCAGCTCGACTAGTTAAAAGTTCGTTTTGAATCAAAATTCTCTCTCTCAACATGGTCTGCGAATTCGTTTCGCAGGCCATTTTTATTGGATTATTTTCAAATCGGCAGGTTAAGCAAGCTTGCCATAACGATACGGGTTGAAAAAGGTCGATTTTAAATCAGATTGGTGAAGATCAATTCCCCGCTGCAAAAATGGCGCGGGGAATTTTTATATTTGGTTGTGGCCGACTGCTGAAATAAAGCGATGATCAAATTGAAACGGCAGTACTGACGCGATACACCACTGCTTAATTACGCCAGGCAAACAGCTTCCGGCAATGCAGCATTAATGAATACAATTGTCCAAATGTTTCGGTTTTGATATCAATCAGCCAGTAAAATTGGTGCTAAACTAAACGTAGACAATCGAGAGCTTAGCAAGGGGGATGCACCAAATGGAATTGATGGATTTATTACAGTCGCGACGGGCCTTTCGCGAATATGATGATCAGCCGCTGACCAGTGAAGAGCTGCAGCCGATTCTACTGGCCGCGGAAACCAGTCCAGTTGGCTTGGGAAAATACCGCAATCATCGGCTGACGGTGATTCAAGATCCTAAGGTGCTAAATCAGATTAAAAATATCTATCAAGCGCCGACCTTGATCGTTGTTTCATCACCAGACCCGGGGCAGCTGGAGTTTATCGATGCCGGAATCATCGTGCACAACATGGAGCTGGCTGCTGAAAATGAAGGCTTGGCCGCCAACTATAACATGGCCTGCCTGGCATCGCTGCCGAAAACGGTAATTCCAGCGGGGATGACGCCTTGTTTTGCGATTACGCTGGGGCATACCAAGGAAAAACTGACGCCGCGCGATCTTGATATCAAGCGGATTCCCATTAATTGGATCAAGGCTGACTAGTGGTTTATTGCAACCTTCTGATTCGATTTCCCGGGAAATAAGATTGGCATTCAAAATAAAACAGCGTTGCCGCAAGCTTTGATAGCTTAAAGCAACGCTGTTTTTACGTGTACGCATTGGAATGATTGTTTATTCTGCCAGCTGCAGTTTGGCGGCATCGAGATGGAAATAATCCTGCAGATATTTAGCCAGGCCATCATGATCGTTGTCAACCGGCGTTACGTCATCAGCAATCTGCTTGATGTCGTCAACGGCATTTTTCATGGCAACCCCACGACCGGCATAGCTGAGCATTTCGGCGTCATTGTGCTCATCGCCAAATGCAATGATTTGATCAGGGCTGAGCTGATATTCCTTGACTAGGTGACGCAGCCCAGCTTCCTTGTGCGTACCGCGCCGAATCAGCTCCATAATCGAGTAGGGACCGCCCCAGACGCGTGGTTCAACGAAATCGCCATATTTTTGATCCACGGCATTTAAAATCGCATCTTTTTTAGCCGGATCAAACTGAATCGTTAAGGCAATTGGATCGTTGTTTAGATTATGCTCATTAAGAATCTGTTCGGGAGCCAGTTTGGCAGGTAGAAATTCGGGCAGATCGCTGCTGGGATGATCGGCCCAGACGTGGTATTTATCCTCGGCAATCACCATTTTGATCCCTAGTTCCTGTTTATGCGCCAACAGATCGAGCGTCATCTCGCGAGTAACATTGACCGCATATTCGCCGGCCCACTTGCGATGCGGAATATGACCCAAGGCACCGTTGAAGTTGATCATTGGCGTTTTGAGTCCAATCTGATCGTAGAGGTGGCCAGAAATCAAATATGGTCGACCAGTGACGATCGATACCAGATGCCCCTGCCGGCTGAGCGTCTGCAGAGTTTTGATCGTTGTCGGCGTCAGTTTTGACTGGTTGTTGAGCGTGGTTCCATCCAGATCGATGGCAATAAGATGCTGCTTCATTAAAAAATTCCTTTCGCAAAAAGTATCTGCTTAAATTATATCGATGATCGGCTATTAAAGGCAAATTATTCAACAGCAGTAAGACAATTAGCCTTTAATGTTTGAAAGCATTGTTTGATGGCCAATGAGCGCGCTACAATTGGCTTAATTAGATTCAGAAAGGAAGATGGCAACATGACAGCTTTGATTAATCGCAAGACGCGTCATATTGGCGGCGTTGAGTTTCGCAATCCGCGCAAATTTCAGCTGCTGGCGGTGACGGTTGCCAACAGTGCCATGGAAGGCTGGAAACCAACCGATGAGCAGATTCGGGCGCTGGCTGATGCATATGATCATCCACAGCCTGAACTAGACGCACAATTGGATCAGCTGCAGCATTGGCGGGTTCCAGTTGTCAAGCCGGCGATCACAGATGAGCAGGCCTTAGCTCAAGCTTTTTTATATCCAAACGGAACCTTGAAAAATAAGCTGGGCATTCATGATAAAGCGGATCTTGATGAGCATGAGTTTGTTCAAGGATCATTGGTAGGGCTGAGAATTCTGCAGCGTGGTTTTAAAGTAAGCAGTGTTGACAATCTATGCCGGATCAACCGGGCCTTGTTTGGTGATCTATACGACTGGGCCGGCGAGCTGCGCAACTATAATCTGACCAAGCAGCAGACGTTGTTTTTGCCGCCGAACGTTTTTGACAATGGCATTCGCTTGGTTAATGCTGAGATTACCGCTTTAAAACGGCAGTCACGTCCTCAGAGAGCCGCATACGCCAAGCTTTTGGACGAGCTGAACTACCTGCATCCATTTCGTGAGGGCAATGGTCGGGCCATTCGTATTCTGATTGAATTATTAGCAAACGAAAAAGGACAGTATCTTTATTATGACGCTGAGGATGATGAGTTTATCCAGGCGCTGTATGACTCAAAGGTTGACGTTCTAACCCGTAAGCTCCATCTAACGGCTTTGGCGGCAGAATAATGCTATAATAATAAGGATATTTTATGACGAGGAGCTTTTTTTGTGAAACTACCAACTGCTTTTATTGAAAAATACCGTCAGCTGTTAGGTAATGAGGCCGATGCGTTTTTGGCCGCGTTTGATCAGCCAAGCTGCAGCGGCTTTCGTACCAATCCTTTAAAAAACGGCCAGCCGGATGCCACTTTGAAAACAGCATCAGGCAAGGTTGAATATGTTGAAAATGGCTGGTTTGGCAAGGTTGATGGCAAGTCGCTGGATCACGTTACCGGTTGGGTATACAGTCAGGAACCCAGTGCCATGTACGTTGGGGAGGTCGTGGATCCACAACCGGGTGAGCGTGTGCTGGATCTATGCGCGGCACCAGGTGGTAAAAGCACGCATTTAATCGCCAAAATGCATGATGAGGGTCTGCTGGTTGCCAATGAGATCTTTCGCAAGCGGGCCAATATCCTAGCCGAAAACCTCGAACGTTGGGGGGCTCGGCATGCAGTCGTAATGAATGAGAGCCCAGCTGACCTTGAAAAACAGTTTCCGCAGTTTTTTGATCGAATCTTAGTGGATGCGCCTTGTTCTGGTGAGGGAATGTTCCGCAAAGAGCCGGCTGGAATTGAGTATTGGACGCCGGATTATCCAAGTGAATGTGCCAATCGTCAGCGCAAGATTTTAAGCTCAGCTATGAAAATGCTCAAACCGGGGGGCACGCTGGTTTATTCCACCTGCACGTTTGCGCCGGAAGAAGATGAGCAAAACGCGGCCTGGCTGTTGGACAACTATGATCTGACCATGGTGCCGATCAAGAAGTATGCCGGCATGGACGATGGCCGACCAGAATGGGCAGACGGCAATCCTGAGTTAAGTCGTGCCGTGCGTCTGTTCCCGCATCATATCCAAGGTGAAGGCCATTTTATTGCTAAATTCCGTCTGCAGGGCGGTTCAGTGATGCCAGTATCAGCTAAAAAGAAAAGCAAGAAAAAGGGCAAGCAGCGCGCTAACCATAATTCGATTACCAAAGAGCAGCGGGCATTATTTGAAAAGTTTGCTGCCCAAACGATGCCCAGCTATCAGGCAAATCATCTGCTGACTTATGGCGACCAGCTTTACGATCTGCCAAAGGGAATCGATGAGATCGCGCAGATGACGATTCTGCGGCCAGGACTGCATTTGGGAACGTTTAAAAAGAATCGATTTGAACCCGCGCTGGCCTGGGCCTTAGCCAGTCAGCCCACGGATACTGACCATGTCTTGTCGATTACGCTTGATCAGTGGCGCCAATATGTGCATGGCGATACGCTGCAGCTGAGCGGCGAGCCTGGCTGGCAGCTGCTGGTTTGTCAGGGCCATGTCTGCGGCTGGGGCAAGCTGGTTGGTCAAACGCTTAAGAACTTTTATCCAAAAGGGCTTCGATTCTAGGTCGTCTTATTTGATTGAACGATCAAGCAATCGGCCTAGCGAGAGTCGTAAATAAAAGCGGTGCTGTCCCGAGGTGAGGATGGCACCGCGTTTTTAGATTAAAAAAACCTCATCTCACCGGTTGAGAAGAGGCTTGAGATTAATTATAGGCCAGCTGCATGGCTTGACTTGAGCCGCGGCCGTTAAGCTTACCCAAGAGCTGCGACAGTTCCAGGCGCCGCTGCTGATGAGGAACCAAGACCCCCATTTTATCAGCGTTGAAACCCGTCAGCATTTTGTGACCACTGACGATCAGCGGACTTTTAAGGATCTGCGGTGTTTCTTGAATGGCATCAATCAGCTGATTCATGGTAGGAGCTGGATATTTGGCGTATAGTTCTTTGGTTGCCTTGGAACGTTCGGATACCAGCGTTTCAGTACCATCAGGCGAGAGTTCCAGCAATTGGAGAACCTCATCGCGCGTTAAAGGATTTTTATTCAGGTTGCGGGATTGGAAGTCAAGGCCATGCTTGGTCAGCCACTTTTCCGCGCGCCGTTTGGCAGGATTATTTGTGTGAAAGTAAAATTTAATCATCGGCAATTCCCTTTCATAAACTAGTTTCGTGTTTTTCTTCTTCAAACAAGCCATTAACCGAAATGCGGACGACCTTTTTAATCTTGGCATCGTCAACTCGCGTATTGTTGAGCTTTGCCTGACGCAAAAGCCACATGATTGGTCCCAGCAGCAGGGCGCCAACCAGAAACTGGTCGCCTATGACTGCTGCTTGACTTTCTTTGCACAGACGGCAGTATAGTCCGCTCAGGCTGTTGGTAAACGAGGCGCCTTCCTGCCTGGCAGTTGGTGTAATCAATTCGGGAGCGGCATGAATGGCCATGATGTAGTTGGCCTGCAGAGGATATTTCATATACTGCCGAGCAAAATACTCTAGGCAGGTGATTAGTTGTTCTTTGGTTGAGTCGGTTTGGGCCAGCTGTTCGTCCAGCCCGGATTCCAGCTGCTGTTTAGTAGCAACATAGATCTGTGAGAGCATGTCCGTTTTATCGCGGTAGTACACATAAGGGGTACCGGAACTGATACCGGCCCATTTGGCGATTTTACCAAATGACAGCCCCGCGAGACCGTCACGATCCACGATTTCAAAAACGGCTTGGATAATTTTAGCTTTTTTGGATTGGTCTTTTTCTCTCATGTTAATCATACTAAATAATCATTTAGTTAAAGTCAATGAAATCTTGAAAAAAACTGGAAAAACTTGTTGATTGATTAAGAAAGCGTTATTATTGATAAACGAATGACAATAATAGGACAATTTTAATGAGCGAGGGATTAATTTTATGATACTTGGTAGTATTGAAGCCGGCGGGACCAAATTTGTCTGTGCAGTCGGCAATGAAAATTATGAGGTAATCGATAAGGCAATCTTCCCCACGATTGACCCAGCAACTACGATTGGCAACTGTATTGCATTCTTCAAAAAATATCCGGAAATGCAGGCGATGAGCGTTGCCAGCTTTGGACCGATCGATATCGACAAGCATTCGGCCAAATACGGCTACATTACCGATACGCCAAAGATCAAGTGGTCAAACTGCGATTTTATCGGAATGCTGAAGCGCGGGCTGGGACAAAACCTGCCAATCTACTTTACAACCGACGTTAATGGCTCGGTTTATGGCGAGTACGTCAATCTAAAGGATCAGCTGCCTAAAGCCGACCTGGTCTACTATACGATTGGGACTGGCGTTGGAGCCGGGGCGATTCAGGATGGTCACTTTATTGGCGGCGTTGGAGCACCGGAAATGGGGCATGTCTTGGTAAAGCGGCATCCTGACGATCTGAACTTTACGGGAATCTGTCCCTACCATGGCGACTGTCTGGAAGGTCTGCTGTGCGGTCCGACCTTTAAAGCACGCCTTGGTAAGCGGGGTGAAGACGTAAGCGATGATGATCATGTCTGGGATATTATGGCTTACTATGCTGCTCAGGCAGTAATGCAGGCAACGTCAATCTTGCGGCCTGCCCGTGTGATTTTTGGCGGCAGCGTTTCACGACCACACTTTATGGAAAAGGTTCGTGATCAGTTCAGACAGCTCTACAATGGCTATCTGGAAGTCGGGGATCTGGAAGAATACATCACGAATCCAAGCGTTCCTGGCAACGGTTCGGCAACGCTGGGCAACTTTGCTTTGGCAGAAAAGATGCTTCATCAATAAAAATGAGATCACGGTGCGTCAAGCTACCCCCGAATAAAATTCGGGGGCTTGTAGACTTCACCCATCAGTTCATCGCTGAATGAGTTACTAGCTACAATTTGCCTAGATAAAGCCAGCGTAGCAACATCTCAGATAATAAATTATCTTCGGATGGCACTATGTCTTACAGCCAATAACTAGGCCATTTAAGATCAAGCTAACGCTTAATCTAGGGGCGCAAGTTTCCAAACGTCCCTTTCTAAAACTAATAAATTGCTTCTAGATTTTGGTCGGGTCTGGTTAGCAAGCGTTGACCCTTCGCTAAGATATTCAAAGCAGCATTGTGATCACGAATGTGATGAACATGGCAGTTAGGACAAGTCCATTCACGATCATGAAGAGTCAATCGTTTGGTACCTTTGCTGCCCATCACAAAGCCGCAATCATAACAAGTTTGGGTTGTGTAAGCTGGGTTAACTTCGACAAACGTGCGCCCATACAGCGGGGCCTTATACTCCAGCATACCCAAAAAGGTCCGCCAACCAACATCGGAGATACTCATTGCCAGGGCATGATTTTTAAGCATATTTTTACTCTTCAAGTTTTCCGCAACTACCAAATCGTGGCTCTTGATTAGTGCAGTCGAGGTTTCATGAAGGAAGTTTAGGCGCCGATTCCGAACCCGTTGATGGATTTTGGCAACGACCAGCTTCTCCTGCTGGTAATTCTTGCTTGCCCACAAAGGATGATGCTCTTTTTTGGCACGCCTTGCCCGGCGAGAAAGAATCCGTTGGTGTTTTGCCAAGTGCTTTTTGAGGGCACGATAATAGTGGGGATTAGCAACCTGCTTCTGATCACTGGTAGTAAGAAAGTTTTCGGTGTTTAGATCAATACCAACTGCTTGATTGGTATTGGGTAAAGCTTGGCGGAACGGCTCATTACTTTTAAGCAGTAATGAAACGGTCCATTGTCCGGTCGCATAGTGCTTAATTGTAACAGTGGCAATCCGTACCAGTCGATTGGTTGGCAATGAACGGTGTAATTTCACCTTAATAGAACCTAACTTCGGTAGCTGAATATGGTTATGATCTAAAAATTTGATTGACCCATTATAAAGTGAAGGAGTTCCCCCGTGTTTCTTTACGGTTGCACTCGAATAATGATTGGAAGTCGAATATGACTGAACAGGACGGCTTTTTCGCTTAAACTTTGGTTTTCCGGCAGTGTGTACTTTCCGAAACATATTCCAAGCAGCTTTATAATTAACTTCGGTATTGGTGAACATATCACTATCAAGATCATCATCATTAAGCCAAGGATATCGTTGAGCAGTAATACGAGCTAAACCAGTCGGCCGTTTTTGGCTCTTCTTAATTACCTTACCGTTCTTGCCATAACGCCAATATGCTTCTGGAATTGGGTATCGCTTATCAAGTTTGTTTTTGATAATTCTACTATCAGTCCAACTATTAGCTAATAATTGGTTATAAATGAACCGTGAAGCATTCAGATTCTTCCACAAAATCTTTTCTTGTTTCCAATTTGGGTATAAGCGTAACTTTAGCCCCATCATATATGGCAAATCATCTTTTTTCGGCATGTCATTTCACCCCCTTTACTAATTTCCATTGTACTACTAAATATCGGAATGCCACATTTACAACGCCAGCACTAGTCAACGAGACGAAAGATATTCCAGGCACATTGCCGATCTTCATGATATTACGATAGAAAAAATGGAAGTGGTGCCAGATCATGTTCATATGTTGATCAGTTTTAAGCCCAAGTATTCAGCAACTAATATCGTTAAGGCACTGAAGGGGGGCAGCGCGCGAATATTCCTACGTAATCATCCAGAAATCAAGCAAAGGCAATACTGGGTGGGGCGGCCATTTGTGGTCACGTAGCTATTACATGGGGACACTGGGAAACATGAGTAAAGAGGTTGTAGAGCGTTATATTGCCAACCAGAGGACGACTAAAAGTAACGCTGGCAGACCACCTCTCAAAAGAAAATAGCGCCTTACCGCACTAATAAAGGGGCATTCCTCCCCCGATTAAAATCGTGGAATTCCTGCCCAAGTTTTAATTGAAAACGAAAACTGTACGGGTAATTGACGAGGTTTTGGCAAGTGCCGTTTGAGATTTGACTAGGGATTAACGCGGCTCGGCTGTGATTCGCTGATAAAGATAATCTGATCGGGCATTGATGCTTTCAGGCGGGCTTGTTTGTGAAGAAATCGGGACTTGAGCAGCTGACAGGATTGGATTTACCTACTATTCTCTATTTTGGGACCGAAAGTAGGTAAGTGAATATTCAAAATTTGAAGTGGACTACAATTACCGGACAAAGAGTTTAGTAATTGCAGGTGATATTTTATGAATATATACAGTCCAGAGTTAAAAAGCAAAATCGTTCATGAATACCTTGAACGCAAAAATGATATCAGTATTAGCGAATTAAGCAGGCAGCACGACATTGATCCTCGTCGGGTTGGCGAGTGGATCCGCAACTATCAGCTTCGAGGAAAGATCATTACCCAACCCAACAAACGAAAATTCAGTCAGAAGTTCAAAGAAGATGTGGTAGACTACTATCAAACTCATGAGGAAACCTTGGAACAAGTTGCCGCAAGATTTGATGTACGTCCTACTCAGGTCAGCTCCTGGAAAAACATAGCTCAAAGATACGGCAACGAAGCCTTGGCATCTCAGAAAGAGAAGGCAGCGAAAACCATGGAGCATAAGCAAAAAGAAACACAACAACTGACGAAGGAAGATCGTAATAAGCATGAAATGGCGGCTGAAATCGCCCGCTTAAGAGCCGAACTTGATAAAACCAAGAAGGAGCTCTACTACGCCAGAATGGATCGTGACATCGCAAAAAAAGTCCAAGCTCTGGTCAAGGCCTCAGCGTCAAAGCCAAAACGAAAATAGTGACCGAGATCAGAGCATATCAAAAAACACTTCCCAAAGAGCGGCGTTATAAGATTGGCGATCTGTTAGCACGAATCGATCTGAAGCGCTCATCTTATTACGATGAATGCGAACGTATGAAAAATCCATATGATAAATACGTCAACGTCAAAAAACTAATAATGGAAATCGCCCAAAGCTACGTTGTCCGCGATCGCTATACCGCTGGCTATCGGCGCATTCAGAAGAAACTGGATCAGCGTAACGCTCATTTAGCTGGCGAAACCATCCGTAAACTAATGGCTCAGTTGAAGGTTCAAGTCGCAATCTATAATCAGAATCGCAACGGCAAGTATTCCTCATATCGCGGAACCGTTGGAAAAACCGCCAAGAACCTGCTTAAGCAAAAGTTTGATGAAACCCAGCCTTATAAAGTCATTCACACCGATATCACGCAGACCCAACTGGCTAATCAACAAAAAGTTTATATTTCAGTAATGGTTGATGAGGGCACCAAAGAAGTACTGGCCTGTCAGATCAGCGACCATCCAAATCGTAAACTAATCACTGATACGCTTGATGAATTATTGCAAAACCTGCCTGATAATGCCCGGCCGATCATTCATTCTGACCAAGGGTGGCATTACCAGCTGCCTTACTATACCCAAAAACTAGCCGATCATCACTTTACCCAAAGCATGTCGCGGAAGGCTAACTGCCTCGATAACGCGCCAGTAGAAAGCTTCTTCCATCTTCTAAAGACTGAACTGCTCAATGGCCGTCCCCTTGTTCGTGACATCGAGGAATTCAAGCGCCTGGTAAACGGCTATATTATGTTCTTCAACAATATTCGTATCTCTTTAAAAACAGACGGTCTGAGTCCAGTTGAATATCGCAATCAACAGTTGGCCGCTTAATTTTAAAAGTTTGTCCGGATTTTCTCTTGCACTTCAATATACAATATTTTTTACCTACTATACATCGCTTTTTTGCGAAAAGTAGGTAATGATGTTTTCGTCATATGATTTATACAAGATTTTTTGCATATCTGCTGGGCATCAGTTAATGATTGGGAAAAACGTTTGAAGAATTACTGCCGAAAAGTTCCTTAAGCATCAATAGCGCCACCTCAAGCCGGATAAAGCTTGGGATGACGCTATTTTTATTGACCAGCTGCCATAAATGAAGCAGTTTTGAATTTATTGCGCTTTTTTCGCGGTGTGCGGTGCCAGTTTATGCTGAACCCAGCCCAGTACCCAGTCAGTAATGATTGCCATTAAAGCAGTTGGCAAGGCACCAGCAAGGATGATGGCCCCGCCGTTGGTTGCGTTGGTCCCGCGAATGATAATATCACCCAGACCGCCGGCACCAACGAAAGAGCCAATTGCCGTAATCCCGATGGCAACGACCAGGGCATTCCGAATCCCAGCCATGATAACGGAAACGGAAAGCGGCATTTCAACCATGACCAAAAGCTGCCATTTCGTCATGCCCAACCCACGACCGGCATCCAGTGAAACGGGACTGACGCTGTCCAGGCCGGCTGCCGTGTTTTTAATGATTGGCAGCAGCGAATACAGGAAGTTGGCAACGATAACGGTCTGTGTCCCCAGTCCTAAGACCAGCATCAGCATAGAAACCATAGCCAAAGAAGGAATCGTCTGAATGATGTTGGCGATACTGATGATCGGCCCGTTTAAGTGATGATGACGCGAAATCAGTATTCCAAGTGGGATTCCAACTAAAGCCGCCAGTAAAACGCCATAGACAGAGATGGCAAAATGATGGTTAAACTGCTGCAGAACATAGGTGCCATTATGACCGAGGTAGTACCAGAACTGCTGCCATAGACTCAAACCTTTCATTAGTTGTCGCCTCCTTCAAAGTAGTGGTGCTTGACTAAGAAGCGGTGCGCAACCGTAGCGGGCTCCAATAATTCGTCATCGGCTTGGTAGTTAAGCTCCTGCATGGTTGCAAGATTGATCTTGCCGTCCAAGCGGTGCAGAACTTTTTTAAGATGCGGATCATGACGAATGATGGCGCCTCTGACGACTAGCGAACAGTTATATGGTGGGAAGAAGTGCAGATTGTCCTTTAAGATCTTCAGGTTATAGCTGCGGATTCGTCCGTCAGTTGAGTAGCCTAAAATAACCTGCATTTTGCCTTGTTCGGCCGCATCATAGACCAATCCGATCTGCATTGGGTAGACGCGCTTGAACTTAAATCCATATACCTTGGCAAAGTCGTTGTAGCCATCGCCTTTACGGTTCATCCAGGAACTGTCGACCCCAGCCGTTAATTGACTGGCAACCGGCTTCAAGTCACCGACCGTGGTTAGATTGTACTTTTTGGCATTGGCCTGGGTCACCATGAAGGCATAGGTGTCGGCAAAACCGTACGAAGGATAGCGAATCTCATCGTAACGCTGCTTTAAAAGACGATCGACGGTTTTCGTAGCTTTTTTAGGATCTTTTTGAGCTGGCATTCCCAAAGTCCCAGTCAAATCAGTCCCCGTATAGCTGGTCGCCATAATATCAGCATCATTGTTTTGCAGCGCCTTGTGTGAAACCGACGAGCTCCCCAGGTTGCTGACCATCTTGACCTTATAGTTAGTGTCGTGTTCGATCAGATCCTTAAGCATGTAGCCCATGATCTGAGATTCAGTTGAGCTTTGGGTAGCAATCCGCAGCGTCTTAGGCTGATGATAGGTGGTCTCAGTAGAAGAGCTGCAGCCGCTGACGCCTAAAACGAGGACAAAAATGCTAAAAAGCAGTGCCCCGATCTTTAAATTTCTATGCCTGATCATTAGCCGCACCTCCCCGACTCGTAGTAGGTGTGAGTTTGCGTTCCACAATGCCCAGCAGCCAGTCAGCAACCAAAGCCAGGATGGTAACTGGGATCGTACCGCCGATGATCAAGTCCGGTTCATAAAGGTCCAAACCATTGAAGATGAAATCACCCAAGCCGCCAGCCCCGATATAGGAAGCCAAGGTTGACCAGGCAATAACATAGACGGCCGCCAGACGAATTCCGGCCATGATTACGGGCAGGGCTAATGGCAGTTCCACCATCTTGATTGATTCCCAATTGGTCATGCCCATTCCCTTGGCACTGTCAATCAAGGTTGGATCAACGTCTTCCATGCCGGCATAAGTATTGCGCAGAATCGGCAGCAGGGAATAGATAAACAGTGCTACGATTGCCGGCGTCTTGCCAATTCCTAAGATTGGGATCATCAAGGCCAGCAGTGCCAATGAAGGGATGGTCTGCAGCATGCTGGCCAGCCCAATTACGAACTTGGCAATTTTTTTACAACGCGTTAAAACAATTCCAAGAGGTACCGCAACAATGATTCCCAAAGCAAGCGAAACAGCAGAAATATAGATCTGCTCCCATGTTTTGACGATCAGTTCGGTCCCATGTGCTTGCAAGAATGTCATCATTATTGCTCACCTGCCTCTTTTAGATCCTTGGCTTGGTCTTTGGCTGGATGGGGATTTTCAGTGGTTCCCCAAACGGCATCATAGATTACGTCAACCAGTGCTGATCGGGTAATGATGCCTTTTAAGTGATTTTGTTCATCGACTACGGGAACGTACTCCCAATTCCGTTCCAAAAGCGGTTCCGTAATCATCTGCAGGCGTTCGTCTTCCTTGATCTTAACCGGTACCGCATGTTTCATGTCGTCAATGATCAACTGCGGCTGCTGCTGGTTGCGCAGCGTCTTTAAGTCAAGAATTCCGGTCAGATGATCTTCATCATCGACGACCATCAGACTGTCGACATGGTATTGGTGCATTTGGTTCAAGGCATCGCCGAGATTTTGCTGAGCGTGAATCTTGATTGGGTTTGGCCGCATGATCTCAGCTGCCGTCAAGTGGTTGACCTTAGCCTGGCGGAGACGTTCTGGACCAATCAGATTGGCAACGAACTCATTGGCAGGGTGGGTCAGTACATCATCAGGCGAGGCGTTCTGAACGATATGGCCCTGATCCATAATTACGACTCGATCGGCCAGCCGAATTGCCTCATCCATGTCGTGGGTAACCATGATGATGGTCCGGCCCATCTGCTGCTGCAATCGCTTGACCAGCCGCTGCAGTGCTTCACGCGTCAACGGGTCCAGAGCACCAAACGGCTCGTCCATCAAGATGATCTGCTGATCGGCGGCCAATGCCCGAATAACCCCGATCCGCTGCTGCTGACCGCCGGAAAGCTCAGAAGGGTAGCGATCCAGAAATTCTTCGGGCAGTTCAACCATTTTGATCAGCTCTTTGGCACGGGCATCGCGTTTTTCTTTGGGCCATTTCAAGAGCTTGGGAACCAGCGTGATGTTGTCGCGAATCGTCATATGCGGCATCAGCCCAATGTTTTGAATCACATAGCCAATACTGCGGCGTAATTCGATTGGGTCAATATCATGGATGTTTTTACCATCGACAGTAATCTCACCGCCAGTTGGAATCAGCATACCGTTGATCATTCGCAGGGTCGTTGTCTTACCACCGCCAGAGGTCCCGATAAAACAAACGAATTCTCCACGCTCAATGCGCAGATTGATATTTTCAACAGCTACCTTGCCTCCCGGATAAATCTTGGAGACGTTCTTAAATTCGACCATTGGTGGTTTAGCAGCCATATGCATCCTCCTCCTTACAGTCAAAAATTAAAATTTCCCAGTGCAAAAAATTAGAAATCCCTCACTAACTTTAGTATAAGATTGACCAGGCGAATTGTCATTACTTAAAAAACGTTCACCTGTCGCGCAAGTGAACGTTTTCAATAAAATATCCAAGTATAATAGTTTATTAAATGTAAAATGTTATTCTAATTATCCAAAATAGTATTTTGAATAATGCTTATAAGCCACGTTGAGTTGCATAGCTGATCAGTTCAGGACTTAAGACTACTTCAGCCTGCTTCAGCTCGGCAAAATCATGACAGCCCAAAAGCGTCAGCAGGCGCAGGATTGCTTCTTGCCAAGTGTCCAGCTCGCGATCTAAAGCGTCATCGCCCTCATCAAGCAGCGTATGCAGAAAATGGCCAGCCACGCCAACCGCACTTGCTCCCAAAGCACCGGCCTTGATGACGTCGAGAGGGGAAGTAATGCCGCCCGAAGCAATAATGCTGACATCGGGATTTTTAACGGCGCGGGCCTCCAACAGCGATTCTGGCGTCGTCTGTCCCCAGTCATTGAGCATTGACAGGTCGAAATTATGATTGCGCCGATTTTCGATGGCCGCGAAGTTGGTACCGCCACGGCCGCTGACGTTGATATATCTCACGCCCAGTTTCTGCAGCCTGGCAATGGTTTTTTTATCCATGCCGAAGCCGACTTCCTTAACGATGACGGGGATGCTTAGCTGATTGACCAGCTTTTTGATGCGCTCCTGCCAGAAAAACTCACGATCTCCTTCTGGCATTACCAGTTCCTGGGCAGCATTGAGATGAATCTCAATGGCATCGGCTTTTAGAATCTCAATTGCCTTTTGAGCTTGTTTGGGATCGACGCTGGCGCCAAGATTGGCAATAACTGGTTCAGTCGGCATCTTTTCGCGAACGATGGCAAAAGATGCCTGGGCCTGGGGATCTTTTAAGGCAACGCTTAAAGATCCGGTTGCCATTGCCAGCCCATGCTGATGAGCAAGTGCTGCCAGCCGAGCGTTGATTTTGGCCGTCTGCATGCTGCCGCCAGTCATCGCTTCAATATAAAAAGGCGATTTGAAGGTCAATTCGCCCAGCCTAACGCATGGATCCGCCTGGCTGAGTGCCATTTCCGGCAGGCTGTTGTGAATCAGGCGGACCTGATCGAACGGATGCGTGGCGTGGGATTGTGAGTAAAGCTTTTCGGCCAGCGAAACATGTTCGTTTTTACGGTGAGCTTGCAGCGATTCCATGATTCCTCCTTGGATAGGTTACATAAAATTCGCGCGTCACGAAATAGCGGCGCGCGAACAGATTTATTTGATCTTGAGCTTGTAGCGGCGAATCGAATTGACAAAATGAACTGCTAACGGCAGCTGTTCAATTTTCTTAGTCTGCCAAGCTGCTAAAAGGCCATCCAGATCAGCGTGACCATCAATCGCCACGATGCCGCAGTCGCCGCCGCCAGCACCGGAAGTCTTGGCCGCGCCGCCGAAATCTTCGGCAATTCGACACAGTTCATGCAGAATCGGCGTTTCAATCTGAACTCCGGAATTGGCACCCAGATTTTTCAGCAGTTCGCGGTTTTTGCGAATCTCGCGCTTGATCACGTCCAGATCAGCCTGATGAAAGCCTTCAATCATGCGCTGAATGCAGGCCTTGCTTTCTTCCAGAAAATGATGATACTTATCCTGCTGACGAGCCTTAAATAAAGAGATCTTGTCGACCAGCCGTGAAGTTGAAGCCGGGCTGCCGGTCCAGCCGATCAAAAGCTGCAGGTTGGCTGGGGCCGTCAGTGATTCGATTTTTAGATCAGGCCATGGCAGGTCAAGCAGAGTCGGCAGATCCAGGTATTGGCGCTGTTCAGCCAGCCACTGCCGATCAAACGAGTGGTACGCGATCCAACCGCCATATACTGAAGCCGCCACATCCCCTAATGAACCATTGCCTTGGACAGCGAAATGGGCGATGGCAGCCAGCTTAAAGAGCTTGTCCTTGTCAACCGGCAGATCATAAAAAAGACACAGTGCCTTGACCGTGGCAACGGTAACTGCGGCCGAAGAACCCAGACCATATTTTTTGCCATTGGCTGAGTCAAGCTGACTGTCAATATAGATGTCATAGATCTGCAGCTGGCGATCCAGGCTACGGGCATATTCTTCGGTCACGCTGATGGCGGAAAGAATGTAGGCGAACGGGTTGTCGCGCTGATCAACGACCATTTTATCGCCTTGCCGCCGCCAGAGCAGGGAGTTTTCGTGGTACTGCTCACTGATGATGCGTCCTGTATCGGCAGGACTGACTTTGATTGAACAGGTAACAAACTGGTTTAGCGCAACCAGAATTGCCGGGTAGCCATTTTCAACTACGGCATATTCACCGGCAATATAAAGCTTGCCAGGAGCTTTTGCAGTAATCAATTTTCCATATTCCTCTCAATATTGGTTTATTTTTGATCCAATAAGACTGTTCCTGGTCCGGGCTGGGACACGACCAGATTGTCGGCGCCGAACAGTGGGGTCAGGGCAGCTTGAATTTTACTACGGTCAGCCCGATCGTAAATCACTTTTACGTTCGGACCCGCATCCATCGTATAATAACAGTTTGTACCACTGGCGCGCAAGTTATCAATCGCGTGCATGGCTTGGAGCGTGGCGGCATTAAAGTATGTAAAGCCAGGATCGGCAGCCAGATTCAGGGCATGCATACGCAGGGCATTTGTCTGAGCGATGTGGCCAATTTCATTGATATCGCGTTTTTCAATGGCCAGCTTGATTTTCTGCATGTCGGCTTGAACGACCTCGCGCCAGGCTGGGTAGTAAGGCGAGGTCTCAACGACGTGCTGCATGCCAAGCGTGCTGGAAACCTTTTTTTGCTCGGTATTCAACAGGATGGCCATCATTTCAAGCGGAAAATCCACCGTTTCCATAATTGGCTCCGCGTATGAGGTAAGGTCATCAACACCGCGATGCCACTCAACCAGGCCGCCATAGATTGAGCGCGTGGCCGAACCCGATCCGCGGCGCGCCAGTCTTGAAAGATCACGGCGCGACAGCTTCATTCCTGCAGCCGTGCTGGCGGCCATTGCCAAAGCAGCAAAAGCTGAGGCCGAGCTGGCCAGACCGGCTGCCATGGGAACATGATTGACTGATTCAACTCGGGCAAACTGATCGGTCTGACTCATCTGGCGCACGATCGACAAGACTTTTTGAACTTTTTTAAAGCCCTTGCCGCTCACTGATTGACCATCAATAATCAGCTCATCAGCGGTCAGCTGGGCGGAAAATTCAACCTTGGTGTCGGCGTAGAACTCATTCAGCGTTAAGGAAAGACTGTCAGTTTGCGGCAGCATCAGCTCACTGTCGCGTTTCCCCCAGTATTTGACCAATGCGATGTTGGTATGCGCACGCGCGACTGCACTTGTCATTATTCATCCCCCTTTGCCAATGGCTGAATCCAGGTTTCAACCGCACCATGCTGTTTTAAAATTTCGGCCAGCTTGCGAGCACCCAG
Source organism: Limosilactobacillus sp. WILCCON 0051 (assembly GCF_039955095.1). Taxonomy (NCBI): domain Bacteria; kingdom Bacillati; phylum Bacillota; class Bacilli; order Lactobacillales; family Lactobacillaceae; genus Limosilactobacillus; species Limosilactobacillus allomucosae. The sequence continues at coordinate 1,475,432 of NZ_CP154878.1, read as the reverse complement.
GGCAGTTTTGGCAAGCGCAAACATGCAGCCGCCGCGTCCACCGCCAGTCAGTTTGGCACCTAAAGCTCCATTTTGCCGCGCGACTTGGATCAAGCGGTCAAGTGCCGCATCGCTGACGTTAAGCTCAGTCAGTTCGTCTTGAGCCAGATTTAAGACGCGCCCCAGCTCATCTGGATCATCGCGGCTTAAAATCGTACGTGCGCGCTCAGTCAGCTTACCCAGATGCGCCAAACGCTGCTGGGTAGTCTGCGGATCAGTGGCCAGCAGCTCTCTGACGGCCATGATGGCTTCTTTAGTGGCCCCTTTGACGCCAGTGTCGGCAATCACCATTGTGGCGTGCAGGTTGAGTTCGATTGGCTGACCAGGCTGTCCCTTGATGAAGTAAATCGGCTGATCAGAGCTGGTCGTGGCCGCATCCAAGCCGCTGGGACTGCGATGCGTGATCTGTTCTTCAACATCGGCCAGTTTCAATAGCGTTGCACGGTCCAATGGCGTTTCGTATAAATCAAAAAAGGCCCGTACAACGGCAATTGCAGTGGCGGCTGAAGATCCCATGCCGCGCTCGGATGGCAGCATGCTGTCGATTTCCAGTGTCCAACCGTCATCTTGACCGTTGAAACGTTCCATCAGGGTGTTGATGAGTTTTTGAATGCCTGCCATGGATTCGGGCAGACTGGTTAAATTTCCTTGGGCCCAGCTGCATTTGACAACGTGACTGGCAGATGTCGTGTCAGCCGTGAGCGTTGCCTTAAGCTTGACGTTTGGCAGCGGCAGGGCAATTGCCGGCTGACCATAGACAACGCTGTGCTCGCCAATCAGAATAATCTTGGCGTGACTTTGCCCAATACCTTGTTGTTTCAATCTGAAACCTACTTTCTTCAAAAATGTTTCTCTAATTATCTTAACCTAATCTGGGGATGTCTGAAAGATTTTTATATTTTTTGGCGCTTTTTGCTGCCAAACATCCAGATGCAACAATGGTCAAGATGACAAATGAATAGTATCATGGTGGTGAGAAATATAACGAAGTACGGTGAAGACAAGTGAAAAAACAGTCAAAAAAGCGCGAGCCGATTTATGCGATCGTTGACTTGGAAACTACCGGTACCAGCGTTAAGCATGGCGATCGGATCATTCAGATTGGCTGCGTTTTGGTTCAGGCAGACCAGATTATCAATCAGTTTGAAACCAAAATCAATCCGCGCACTAAGATTCCTCACAGTATCGAGCAGCTGACGGGAATCACCAACTCAGACGTTCATGACGCGCCTTGGTTTGATGACGTAGCGGATACGCTGGAAAGCCTGCTTAGCGATACGATTTTTGTTGCGCATAACGTTAATTTTGATTTTCCGTTTTTGAATGCAGAGTTGGAGCGGGCGGGGCATCAATCCTTAGCAATTCCAGCGATTGATACGGTGACGCTGGCCCAGATTCTGCTGCCCACGGCTAAGAGCTTTCGATTGCGCGATCTGAGCTCTTATCTGGCAATCGAGCATGATCAGCCGCACAGTGCCGCCAGTGATGCTGAGGCAACGGCCGTGCTGCTGATTGATCTTTTAAAAAAGGTTCATCAGCTGCCCACGCTGACCTTGGCAAGTCTGGTTAAGATGAAGCTGCAGCTGCCAAAACAGACGGCAGACGTGTTCAGCCAGGAGCTGGAAAAACGCCGCCATCATCCTCAGAATCTAAGCGCTGATCTCTACGTCAGCAACGGTCTTGTACTGCATAAGTCGCGTCCCTTGGCAACCCCAATGGCTCATGATAAGAATGCCTACCCAGCTACCAAAAAGGCCAAGGAGAAACTGTTTGGCGATCAACTGGAGTTCCGCGCCACACAGTCTAAGATGATGAACAGCATCTATAATCACTATGCTCATGATGCTGAAAAACCAATGATCATTGAGGCAGGAACCGGGGTCGGCAAGACTTTGGGCTATCTTTTGCCAATGGTCTATCAAGCTTATCCAGATCGGCAAATCGTGGTTTCGACGGCGACTAATCTGCAGCTGCAGCAGATTGAGCAAAAAACGATGCCGCAGCTTAACGCGATGCTGCCATTTGAGGTTGCCAGCGTGGTTGTAAAGGGCAATGATCATTATCTGGATCTTGCCAAATTTGCGCACTCATTGAGCATCGTGGAGGATTCTAAGCTCGTGCAGCTGCTTAAGGCACGCATCTTGGTATGGCTTTTGCAGACGACCAGCGGCGATATGGATGAATTGAATCTGAATGCCCAGCAGTCGCCTTATTTTACCGAGATCCGTCATCACGGACTCAGAACGCTGAGTCGCGACAACCCGTTTATCAAAGATGATTTTTTGATGCGGCGCAACCGTCAGCTTCAGCATGCTACGGTCGTGATTACCAATCATGCCTATCTGGCTGCCCACGCGGCTGAGTTTGGCCACGACGCGCTGCGGCCGTATCTGGTGGTTGACGAGGCGCAGCACCTAAGCGACAGTATCCTGAAAAAAGCGCGGCAGACCGTCGACTTTCAACGCTTGACGACGGCAGCTCACGTTTTAGAAGGGCTGGTTAAGGAAGGCAGCGAGCGCAATCTGATTGATGTTTTCGCGCACTTGCCGCTGGGAATCTACAACGTTGAGCTGCTGCAAGGTGATCTGCAGCAGCTGGATCAGGCATTCTTAGATTTTCAAGGCGCGCTTTACCGCAGTTTTATGCTGAACGCAGCGGGCGAGGACGATCAGATCATCGAACAGGTCGTTGATAATGAGCGACTTTATGCACTCCTGGATGCGTCAGGACCGGTGATGATGAGTCTTGAACAGTCGTTAGCCAGCGTCCAGCTGCATTTTACCGCGCTTGATCATCTGTTTGCCTCGCGCAGTGACAGCTGGCTGGCCAGTGATCGCTACCTGATGAGCCAGTTTGCGACCCAATTGGCAGCATTGAACGGGGCTGACGAGGTACTTCACGAGTTCGTGTCCGCCCTGGATCAGCATGATGAGGCCGCGGTTTTCTGGCTGACGGTTCAGCAGTCGCATGAGCGCAGCACGATGAAATTAAGCGGGGGACTCTTAAACGCCAGTCATTACCTCAGCGAACATGTCTATCCATTCTTTCAGCCGGCACTGTTTGTCGGGGCAACGCTGTTTACCTCCAAGCGCTCCAACTATCTGTACCAGCAGCTGGATCTGAATCGAGATAACGTCAAGGTCAAGCATTTTAAGTCGCCGTTCAACTACCAGCAAAACAGCCGGCTTTTGATTGCCAAGGACGCACCGATGCCAGCCGATGCCGATAATGGCGACTACATCCGCTATCTCAGCCAGACCATCTACCGGCTGGCCAATGAGACCCAGTGTCAGACAATGGTGCTGTTCAATTCACTCGTGACGGTTGAACAGGTCTACAGTCAGCTGCGCAGTACCAATCTGTTTAATCAGCGAGATATTTTGGCTCAGGGAATCACGGGCAATCGCGAAAAGCTGCTGAAACAGTTTGCAACGGGCGAAAATTCGGTTTTACTGGGCGCGGCCAGCTTTTGGGAGGGAATCGATCTGCCCAACAGCCAGCTGCAGCTTTTGATCATTACGCGGCTGCCGTTTGACTCGCCGCAAGAGATTCTCAACCGTGCGCAAAGCAGCCTGCTTAAATCAAAGGGCATCAACCCGTTTTATCATTTAGAGCTGCCTAAAGCGACGATGCGGATGCGGCAAGGGATCGGGCGGCTTTTAAGAACACCGGATGATTATGGCGTGGCCGTTGTCTTGGATCCGCGGCTGAGTGATCGGCGCTACGGGAAAACGATCCTGAACGCCTTGCCGGAAATGATGCCGGTAGCAACAACGGCAACTGCTAATGTGATTGAAGAGACAAAAAAATTCTTAAAAAACCATGAACGATCCACGCAGCGCCAATAGATTTTGTTATAATGCAAGAGATACTGAATTGAATTAGGAAGGAAGGCCGCTATGCAAAGTCGCCGCGAGGTACAAAGAGAACGCAGTCGTGGAACATCGAAGCGGATGATTCGTGATCTGCTGATTCTGATCATCCTAATTTTTTTGGTTGGCTGGAGCATCTATGCTGTCGGCAATCATCCCAAAGCAGAAGCGGAACGTCAGGCAACCACAATTGCCAAGCGTTATGCTGATTTAAAGACGCGCACTGGTTTTTACATCTACAACCGAGAAAATACTTATTACACGGTTGCAGGCAAAAACAGCAAGGGCCAGCGGATTCTGGTCATCGTGCCGCAGAAAAACGGCTCAGTGCGGGTTGTCAAGCAAAGTACGGGATTAACCGAACAGCAGGCGCTTGCCCAGGTTAAGAGCAATGAGCATCCGAAAAGGGTACTCAAGGCCGTGCCGGGGATTTTCAACGACAAGGTAGTCTGGGAAGTTACCTACCTTAACAGCAAAGGCAATCTCTGTTATGACCTGATCAACTTCAAGACGGGCAGCTATGTGCAACAGATCAACAATTTATAGTTACATTGTTTGGAGGAATTTTTTGTGGAAACCATCAACATTATTGATGCGCCAAAGCACGTCAACGAACGCGTGCGGATTGGCGTTTGGCTGACTGACAAGCGTTCCAGTGGTAAGATCGCTTTCTTGCAGCTGCGTGACGGGACAGCGTTTTTCCAAGGCATTCTGCGGAAAAATGACGTGACGCCAGAAGTGTTTGAAATGGCACGGCATGAACTGCGTCAAGAAAGCAGTTTTTGGGTAACGGGCGAGATTCATGAAGATGCTCGTTCCAAGTTTGGCTACGAAATTCAGATTGAAGACATCGAACTGATCGGCGAAAGCGTTGACTACCCAATCGGCAACAAGGAACACGGGATCGACTTTTTGCTTGATCACCGTCATCTGTGGCTGCGTTCCAGCAAGCCACACGCGCTGATGCGGATTCGTGACCGCGTCATTCGGGCCAACTACGAGTTCTTTGGCGAACATGGCTTTACCAAGATTGACGCGCCGATCTTGACGGCCAATGCACCAGAAGGCACGACCGACCTGTTTAAGACTAAGTACTTTGACCGGGATGCCTACCTTTCTCAGTCCGGTCAGCTTTACGAAGAAGCCGGCGCGCTGGCATTCGACAGGGTCTACAGCTTTGGCCCGGTTTTCCGTGCTGAAAAGTCTAAGACGCGTCGTCACTTGATTGAATTTTGGATGATCGAACCAGAAATGGCCTTCATGCACCAAGAAGAAAGTCTGCAGCTGCAGGAAGAATACGTGGCCTACCTGATCAAGGCCGTAATCAAGGACTGCAGTCGGGAACTGGAAGTCGTTGGTCGTGATCCAAAGACGTTGGAACCATTCACGCAAACGCCATATCCACGCATCAGCTATGATGAAGCAATTAAGCTTTTGCAGGATGCCGGCATGGACGTTCAGTGGGGCGACGACTTTGGCTCACCAGAAGAAACCTACCTGGCCAACCACTTCAGCAAGCCGGTATTTGTATTGAACTATCCTAAGTCAATCAAGCCATTCTACATGAAGGGCCACCCAACGCGCGATGACGTTTATGTCTGCGCCGATCTGCTGGCTCCAGAAGGCTATGGCGAAATCATTGGCGGCTCAGAGCGTGAAACCGACTATGACACGCTGGTAGCATCAGCTAAAGAGGCAGGACTGAACATCGATGACTATCAATGGTACTTTGACCTGCGCAAGTATGGCACGGTGCCACACAGCGGTTTTGGTCTGGGGCTGGAACGTTTCCTGACCTGGATCTGCCTGCAGGATCACCTGCGCGAAGTCATCCCATTCCCACGTCTGTTAAACCGGATCTACCCATAATCGGTATTAGACGCAATAATGTGGCTTAAAATAAATTAAAGGACCGATGGCAGCGAGTCATCGGTCCTTTTGCTTGATCTGGATTGGTTAGTTAATGATTGAACCTGCTTTAAGCAACGCGCGGCATTGTCATGAAGAAGACGTTTGAATGAACTGATGATTGAATGGCTTTGAGACTTGTATAAGTGCGGGCCGTTATTTTAAAATGGGTGATGCACGAATGAAAAAGGGGGATGCTTATGGCGAAGCAGGATTTTTTGTTTTCCTATCTGCAGGCCGGCGAAACATCAATCAGTAATCTTTTGCTTCATCATTACCGAGAAATCGGGATGACCAGTGGTGAGCTGCTGGTCTATCTGGAATTGAAGTCCTACATCGATCGGGGCATTGAGAACCCCAGCATCACCTGGATTGCAGAAAATCTGCAGACTGATGAGCGGACCGTCTATGAACAGATTCATCAGATGACTGAGCATCAATTGCTGGTGCAGCGAATGAAACGCGATGCTGAGGGAAAAGAAACGGCCTACTATGACTTTTCGCCACTGATCAGTCGTTTGGTTGGTCGTGAGGGACAGATTCAGTCGCAGCAAAAAAATGTCAAGCAGACCACGGCTCGCGAAAAACTGTTTGCCGAGATTGAAAGCGAGTTTGGCCGCCCGTTGACACCAATGGAGATTACCTATGTCAATGACTGGCTGGATAAGGATCATTATGAGATTGAAATGATTCGGCTGGCCTTAAAAGAAGCGGTGGTCAATGGCTCACTGCGGTTCCGCTATATGGATTCAATCCTGATGAACTGGCGCAAGAACAATCTTAAGACGCCCCAAGAAGTCGAACAGGATAAGCAGCGCTATCAGAGTCGCATGGCACAGCGGGGCGGACAGCTGGGCAACCGGCCGATCCCCAATATTCCAATCCTTAAGCTGCCTGATGATTAAGACGCGGCGGACAGCTTGATGACAGCGCTAATGACTGGCTAAGGGAATCAACTCTCTGATTAATCCTTAATGAGCGTTTGAGCTAATCTTTAAGTTTTGGTCAAGACAGGGCTTTTTATAACGAATTCAAGGTATAATTAAGAGGCAAATAATCAGAAAGGCGGTTTGCTAAAGATGAACAAACCAATCAAAATGCTGGCCGGATTGATGCTGGCAGTAACGCTTGCTGGTGCGGCAGCAGTGGCGGCTCCGGCGGTCGTATCTGCTGACACTGCAACCGAGCAGTCAAGCTCATCGTCTTCTACGGCTACGCATACCTTAAGCAACTCTTACGTGGTTTACGGTGCCGGTGCGCCACAAAGCGTTTATGATCAGCTGAACTCGGTAATGGGCGTGGATTCGTCTTTTAAGAAATTAACGGCCACGGCCAGCGACTACGCCAAATACATCGGCAATGGCACGACTACCGATGCGGCCATGATCAGTTCGGTAGCAATTGCACCAACCGATCCAGGCAGCGGGGTCAAGGTCAACATCAAAAAGTACAACGGCCAAAGCAACATCACTGAAGTTACGGCCCAGCAGTACGCAATGGTTGCTCAGATGGCAGGGGTAACCGACATTACGATCGTGGTCACTGCCAATCGCGCCGTTTCTGGTGAATCAGCTTTGACTGGGGTCTACAAGGCCTTTGAAGAAGATGGTCACCAGCTGAACAGTCAAAACACGGCGGCAGCCAACTCGGTTCTGGATGCTACTCAGGATGCCATTGATGCCAATAAGGACGACTCATCCTACCCAGGCAAGCTGATGGCAGCGGTTGGCGATACGTCTAAGCAGATCGCTCAGCAAAAACAGAGCAGTGGCGAGCTGGCAACCAAGGCAGATATTCAGGAAATGCTGAATAAGGCACTGGAAAAGCGCGGAATTGCTGATCAAACGACCACGACGCAGCAGGAAAAAATTGCCGGCGCGCTGGTTAACTTCCAAAACTCGCCAATTTCTTCCAGCAAGACCTATATCACCAACGTAACTAACACTATCAATAACGTTAAGAACTCAACCGGCAACTTGATGAATAAGGCAAAGAACTGGGCCAACAGTGAAGCCGGCAAGGAAACGGTCAAGCAGGCGCAAAACTGGCTGACTAGATTTATTAATTGGGTCAAGAGCTGGTTCTAAACTTAATATAATTAAGTAAACCGTTCGTGAAACTTTCATGAACGGTTTTTTTGCTGAAAAAAAGCATTTTTCCAGAAGAATTTATATAAAAATGTTAGAATATTTCTTATTGTGATTTGAAATAATTTATGGGTAGGATTTTAAGATGAATAAACAAAAAAATATCGTTAAAGGGATGCTGTGGGCAGGAACGGCCTCAATCAGCTGGGGTGTTTCTGGCACGGTTCTGCAGCTGATCTCGCAGAATCTGGCTATCCCTGCACATTGGATGCTTTCCATGCGTACCTCGGCTGCCGGGGCAATCTTATTGATCATCAGCGCTTTTTTATATCGTGGTAAGATCTTTAACGTCTTCAAGTCATGGCCATCCGTAATCTCGCTGTTCAGTTATGCGGTTTTTGGCTTGATGGCTAATCTCTATACTTTCTATTACTCGGTTCAGACAGGGAATGCGTCCATGGCAACCATTCTGCAGTATCTGTCACCATTGTTTATCGTTTTTGGCGGCTGGTTCTTCCAGCATAGCCGTCCGCTGAAAAGCGATCTTTTATCATTTGTGATTGCCATGGCCGGTGTTTTTCTCTGCTTGACCAAGGGGAACTTTGGTCATTTGGCGATCCCGCTGAATTCATTTTTATGGGGGCTGGGTTCTGGTATTACGGCAGCTTTTTACGTTGTTTTACCGCAAAAGGCCGCCGAAGAAAATTCGCCGCTGGTTGTGTTGGGTTGGGGGACCGCGATTGCTGGGGTCTTGTTTAATCTGTACCAGCCATTTTGGGTCAATCCGCCACACATTACCGGAACACTGGTCGCATCCGTTTCAACGGTGGTCTTGTTTGGGACGATTATTCCATTTGGGATGCTGATGCATGCGACCAAGTTTGCCCCTTCAGACGTGGTCAGCATTATGGATGCGCTGCAGCCAATCGTGACGGCAATTTTAAGTGTGATCTTCTTTAAAGAATGGATGAACTGGATCGAAATCTTGGGCATTGTGCTCGTAATTCTGGCCATCTATATTCTGCAAAATGGTCGTCGGAAGGGTCATCTTGAACAAGAATATGATTTGCACTACTAAGCTGTAATTTTGAAAAATAAAAAAAGACGATCAGTTCTCAATTTGGGAACTGACCGTTTTTTTGATTATATTGAATTATTGACCAGTGGCTGGCTGTGGCTGCTGAGCTGGCTGTTGAGCTGAGCTGGAAGCTGCCGGAGCCGAGCTGGCTGAACTGGCTGCACTTGATGAGCTTTCGCTGGCCGAGCTGGCAGCACTGGAGCTGGAGCTGGAGCTGGATGAATTGGATTCTGAGCTCGAATTAGAGGATGAGGATGACGAGCTGGAACTTGAACTAGCTGAGCTGCTGGAGCTGGATGACAGTGCTGAGCTGCTGGTTACGCCTAGCGCCCATTTAGAATCTTTAATAACCAGCTGACGAGTACCGTTTACCGTAACGGCCTCAACCGTGCTTGGCATTGACCAGTTCGTAGCGTGATTCTTGCCGTCAAGATACTGCATCAGATCCTTGTACAGCAATTGCGCCGTTGACTGGTAGGCTTTGGTAATTCCGCTGCCGGCCTGCATTGGATGATCATAGCCAGTCCAGATGGCAATTGAGTAGTTCTTAGTGTAGCCGGCCATCCAGGAATCCATTTCACCATCGGGATGGCTGGAGGTTGGATAATCCGTCGAACCAGTCTTGCCGGCTTGGTAGACGCCAGAAAGGTTGGCCTTAGTGGCGCTTCCTTGACCGGTAAAGACGCCCTTGAGCATATCAGTGATCATGTAGGCCGTTGCCTTGCTCATGGCCCGCTTGCCGCTTGGTGAGTAGGTAAGCGTCTTGCCATCCTGTGTCGTGATCGAGCTGATGTAGTAAGGCTTGTAGTAGGTACCGCCATTAGCAAAAGCCGCGTAGGCAGCCGCAATCTGCAGCGGCGATACGTAGATGCCAATCCCGTTTTGCAGCGTGTATGCCTTGGATTGGGAAATACCCAGGCCCTTTAAGAACTTGGTAGCCCGTGAAATGCCAACGGTCTGCAGCGTTCGAATGGCTGGGACGTTTCTGGATTGAACCAAAGCCTCGCGCATCGTCATCGTACCCTTGTATTGGTTGTCAAAGTCATGCAGAACCTTGTTGGTACCAGGGTAGACGAACTTGGTATCTTCAACGGACTTATAGGTTGGCCACTTGAGGTATTGAATAGCAGGGCCATAGTCCATCAAAGGCTTAACGGTCGAACCAGATGAGCGGTCAGTCTGAACGGCACGGTTAAGGCCGTAGACAACGTTGCCAGTCTTGCGGCCACCAAGCATGGCAACGATTTGACCATTATTAGGATCAACGACGGCGACCCCAGTCTGCATCTTGTCGCTTTGGAAGGCTACCGAGTTGTTGGCAGCATTGTACAGGTGCTTTTGGGCGCTCAAGTCAAGATTGGTGTGCACCTTTAAGCCGTCCGTGTAAGGGTTGTATCCTTTAGCCACCAGCTGCGACAAAACTTCCTTGACGTAGGAGTCAACCACTTTTTCCTTAACCTGGACAGAATTATCAGAAGTGTTGCCATGGTCAGGATCAAGTCCTTCTTTGATGCTGACTTTTTTAGCTGCGTTGGCCTGACTTTGTGAGATGTACTTGCTGCGGACCATGGCATCAAGTACCTGGTTGCGGCGTTGGGTTGCGTACTTGGCATTGCCGGTTGTCGGGTTGTAGTAGGTTGGCGACTGGGGAATCCCGGCCAGCATTGCCAACTGAGCCAGACTGAGCTCAGTTAGATCCTTGCCGTAGTAGTATTGAGCGGCCGTCTTCATCCCATAGACCCCGTTGCCCATGTAGACTTTATTGATATAAAAGCCGAGAATCTGCGACTTGGAAAAATGCCTTTCAACGTTAATAGCCAGCCATGCTTCCTGAGCCTTGCGCTTAAGCGTGCGGTCGGCATCAGAAGTTGAGAAGACGGAAAGCTTGACCAGCTGCTGAGTCAGGGTACTGCCCCCCTGCATGCCGCTTGAGCGATGGGTAATGTCGGCGACGGCAGCTCCCATGATTCGGACGGGGTCAACCCCATGATGCTTGTAGAAACGCCGGTCTTCAATGGCAACGACCGCGTTTTTCAAGGTACTTGGAATCTCGCTGCTGCTTGCATATTCACGCTTTTGTGCGCCTAAGCGTGAGATGACGTTATTATCAGCGTCATAAATCGTAGTAGTGGTCTGGCTGGCTAGCTGGCTGCGACTGATCTTAGGCGCGCTGGATGCATAATAGAAAAATACGCATGCCCCGGCAACGACCATCAAAACGAACAGTCCCAGGATCCACAGCAGCACGCGCTTGACAATGCTGCCGCGACCAGCTTTTTTCTTGCCGGACCGTTGACTGGAACGGCTCGGCCTTGCTTGGTTGTTCATTGCTTACTCCTTTAAAATTAGTGCTTTTTGGCGGCAATCAGCTGGTCAACCGCTGCTAGATAGTGCAGGCGCGGATTTAGGCCATACTGAACTGGATAGCCGTCTTGAATAATAGCGGTCAAGGGAATCGATTTGCGTCCGCCATGCAGCTGTCGTTGCCAGTATTCAAACAGGCTGGTGGCTGGAAAGACATACATTTGATCGAGTTCGACAAATCTGATCAAGGCAAAACAAATTCCGCCTTGATCAACACACTCACGCATATGACGAATCTGATGCTCATGAAAGTTCTTTAATGGAAAAGAGGCTTTATTGCGGGTTTCCTTGGCGTCAAAATCAATGTACCATCCTTTATAGATACCATTGTAGTCAGTGGTTGAAGGCTGTTTGAAGTAGGCCTCGCGAATAACGGCGGCACTTCTTTTAGGATAATCAACCTTGACCAGTTGAACCGGGGTTGGTTTTTTATGAATTACGGCAATATGATTTGCCAGATAATACCGATTGCTGGCATTGATCTCAGCTTCCAATGACATTCCGCGCTGAGCATAGGATGAACGCAGCGCAACGGATTGAGACTGCGGTCGTTCGTGAACAGCGAGTGGCTTTTGACCACTTGGATAATGAATGCTCATCAGTTTTTCCTCCCTTAACTAGGTGTTATTATACCAGAGTACGAAAAAAACCGGTTAAATCCATTCAATAAAATTAATTGTTAATTAAATTTAGAAAGGAACATGATTAAATGAAAAGACTGTGGACAACGGGCTATCGAGCATATGAGCTGGGCGTCTTTGATGAAAAGGATCCCAAGGTTGCGGTGATTAAAGACGTGCTGCAAAAGCAACTGCGCGATCAATTGGACAGCACGGCTGAGGAATTTTGGCTGATTACGGGACCGCAGATGGGTGTTGAGCGCTGGAGCATTGAAAGCGCGTTGACAATCAAAGCCGACTATCCGCAGCTAAAGATTGCCTTGATGGAGCCGTATGCTGATTTTGCCGCGCGCTGGAATGAAAACAACCAGGCACGCTTGGCAGCAATCAAGGCTCAGGTTGATTTTGCCGGTCGGGTCAGTGAAAAGAAATATGAATCGCCAGAACAGCTGCGCGCCTACCAGAACTTTATGCTTCATTATACTGATGGCGCACTTTTAATCTATGATCCCGAGCGTGAGGGGAAAACGGTCTGGGACTGGCGGGCAATCAATCGCTACCGTGAGCAGAATGCCGATTATTCAATGAGAATGATTGATTTTGATGAACTGCAGGAAGCGGCTGAAGAATACAGCGAGCGCCTGCGCGAAGCAGATGAGGAATAAAATTTAAAATTGACTCTTGAAATTATTTTTGAGTCTGGTAGAATTAATTAATGTGTTACGGATTAAATAAGCAATGAGGTGTTTAAGTTGGATGGCATTAAGTTTACACCGCAAGATATTTTGCAAAAACAGTTCAAAGAAAAAAGCATCGGTAAAGGTTACGACGTTTCTGATGTAGATTCTTTCCTCGATGATGTTATCAAGGACTATGACACTTTTAATAAAGAAATCACGCGACTGCAAGATGAAAATGCTCGCTTGCGGTCCAAGGTTGATGAGCTTAATCGACAGGTGGAGGTTGGTTCTTCCATTCCACGTTCGGCAAGCTCGCAGCCAGTTTCAAATGCAACCAACATGGATATTTTGAAACGACTTTCGAATCTGGAACGGCGGGTTTTTGGCTCACAGCTGAACAGCAGCGACCGTGACGATTCTCATTTGCTCTAGTCCGCAAATTAAATTGAAAAAACTAATGCAGGTCTTGGGCGATCGGGCATGATCATGCATCATGTCAGGAAGGTCCATGCTCGCACAGACTGCGATGTCTGTAGTGTTTGTGCTCGCTGAAAAAATAAGGCGGGGCACCGAGTCTGCTCGGTGACGGCGGGAAAACCGACTAAGGCGCAAGCTATGTCCCAGTATCCCTGAAAAGTGCCACAGTGACGAAGCAGTATTGGAAACAATACTGGTGGAACGCGGTAAACCCCTCAAGCGGTAAACCCAAACTACGGTAGGGGAGCTTTGGATAGCGAATTGAAGTGATTCCAGGGGAGAGTTTTACTCTGAGATAGATGATTGCCTCGACATCGTCATGACCTGGTGATGGTGTTACGACAAAACATGGCCTACAGAGATCTGCATTACAGGTACCCGAGTTATGCTCGGGTTTTTTTATTACCATAAAATGTAAACGTTTTCTAAAAGTGGGCTGTGGCTGAATTACAGTATAGTTTGAAATTTGATCCCGTTCATGCTGGCTTATGATGATCAATCTAATCGCTGCTCAGCCAGATCTTAGATTAAGGACGCAGAAACTGCTTGTCTGTTTGAATAATCACTATTTTTTCAATTGATCATATCCAAAAGAAAATTATGGAACGATGCATTTTTATAAATGGAACGAACCAAATAGATTAAAGAATATTCATTTAAAATGGATCAAGCAGGATATGCTGTTGTCAAAATTACAATTCAAGGGGCATATGTTGCAAAAAAAACTGAAAAAAAACACTTTTTTGAAACAATTTCCTAAATCTGTATTAGATTACTAATAATATATTACAGATTTAATTAAGTTCGTGTTGTTGAAAGTACGGAGTCGTTTTATACTTTAATTAGTTAAAAGCAGTAAACGAAATTTCTTTTGAAAAAGATAGTTGGCTGATTTTGTTAATTAATTTTTAATAATTAATAAAAAAGTGCTTTTAGCTAATAATTAGCTATTTTTATGCATAAAATTTACATTTGTTTTTGTAAAGGGGTGATCAAATGCTGAGTGAAAAGGATTTGTCAGCCTCGCTGCAGGCCTTTGTCGATGGCTCGAATTATCGTGCCCAAGATGTTTTAGGCGTTCATCGCGAAAAACGCGCAGAAAGCGAGGGATTCGTTTTTCGGGTCTGGGCACCGCATGCTCAGCAGGTTTGGCTGGTCGGTGACTTCAATCAATGGGATGAGCATTCGCTGCCAATGCAAAAGGATCAATACGGTGTCTGGAGCATTTTTACCGACCAGGCACAGGCCGGTCAGCTTTATAAATTTAATATCAAGCAGAGTACCGGCCGCGAAATCATGAAAATTGATCCATTCGCGGTCTGTTTTGAACAGCGACCTGGCGTGGCCGCCCGGATCATCGATTTTCCTAACCGAAAGTGGAAAGACGGCTTATGGCGGGGACGGCAAAAACGCGAGCATCACTTTAATCGTCCACTTAATATTTATGAGGTGCATGCCGGCTCATGGCGTTTTCATGAAGACGGTACTCCCTATGATTTTAGTGATCTGACGCGGGAACTGATTCCTTATTTAAAAAAGATGCATTACAGTCACGTTGAGTTTATGCCGCTGATGGAACATCCGCTGCCGGCATCCTGGGGCTATCAGATTATTGGCTTTTATGCGCTTTGTTCCAGCTATGGCACTCCCGAACAGTTTCAAGAATTCGTCGAGAGCTGTCATCAGGCCAACATTGGCGTAATCGTTGATTGGGTGCCTGGTCATTTTAATATCAATGATGACGCGCTGGCTTATTATGATGGCACGCCGACGTTTGAGTATGAGGATGCCGATCGGGCTAAAAACATCGGCTGGGGTGCCTTGAACTTTGATCTGGGCAAGCCGCAGGTACAGTCATTTTTGATCTCCAGCGCGCTGTTTTGGCTGAATGCCTATCACGTTGATGGGATTCGGGCTGATGCAATTTCCAGCATCATCTATCTGGACTACGATTTCGGTCCCTGGAAGCCGAATAAGTATGGCGACACGCGCAACCTGGAAGGCTATGATTTTTTGCATAAAGCAACCAAAGCCGTCAAGCTTGAGCACCCCGAGTCGTTATGGATTGCGGAGGAAAGCTCGGCTGGCGTACAGGTTTCCGGTCGAATCGAGGATGGTGCGCTGGGCTTTGACTACAAGTGGAACATGGGCTGGATGAATGATACGCTGGACTTTTACAGCGAGGATCCAATCTATCGCAGCTTTGACTTCCACAAGCTGACCTTCTCGTTTATGTATCGCTTGGCGGAAAACTTCATCCTGCCGCTGTCGCATGATGAGGTGGTTCATGGCAAGCGCAGTCTGATGAACAAGATGTGGGGCGATCGCTATAAGCAGTTTGCCCAGCTGCGGAATCTGTATGTCTGGCAGATGACGCATCCAGGCAAGAAGCTGCTGTTTATGGGCGGTGAGTTTGGCCAGTATCTTGAATGGAAATATGATGCACCACTGGAATGGGTTGACCTAAAAGACCCGTTGAATCAAACGATGCAGCACTTTACCGCGGTTTTAAACGGCCTGTATCATGACAACCCATCGCTTTGGGAACTGGATACTAAAGACAGCGGCCTAGAGATCATTGATGCCGATAATAAGGATCAGACGGTCTTGAGCTATATTCGGCATGGTAAGCGCAAGC
The DNA here is from genome assembly GCF_039955095.1 of Limosilactobacillus sp. WILCCON 0051. NCBI lineage: Bacteria > Bacillati > Bacillota > Bacilli > Lactobacillales > Lactobacillaceae > Limosilactobacillus > Limosilactobacillus allomucosae. The sequence goes on along the minus strand of NZ_CP154878.1, from coordinate 1,459,669 downwards.
GTGATTTTTTGATCGTGATTCTGAACTACACGCCGGTTGAAAGACGCGGCTTTAAGATCGGCGTTCCTTACGCGGGTACCTATCATGAGATTCTTAATACTGAAATGAAGGAGTTTGGCGGCACCTGGACTCGAAATAATCCTGCCTGTCATACCAAGCCGGATTCATTTAAAGAATATGAGTATACGATTGAAACCACGGTACCGGCATTGGGGGCTTTGATTCTAAAACCTGGCAAGGATGTCAAGATCGCGCGTCGTAAGCCACAGCCGCGACCAAGAAAGCAAGCTAAGCCAACCGATAAAAAACAGCAGCAAGCGGGGAGCAAATAGAAAGGGGTGTTGGATGGAGCCCACCATCCATGATTATGAATGATGAAATGTTAGGGATTGTATTGGCCGGCGGTAAGGGAACTCGTCTGGGCAAGCTGACGCAGAATCAAGCCAAGCCTGCCGTACCATTTGGCGGCCGCTATCGAATTATTGATTTTACAATGAGCAACTGTGTCAATTCAGGCATTCGTAATATTGGCGTAATCACGCAGTATCAGCCCCTGGTTTTGGATCGGCACATTGGTAACGGGGCCAGCTGGGGATTGGATCGTTTGGACTCTGGCGTAACGATCCTGCAGCCATACTCCAGTCCAGACGGCAGCAAGTGGTTTGCGGGAACGGCCCATGCCATCTATCAAAATATCGACTATATCGACAGTATCAATCCAAAGTATCTGCTGGTCTTGTCGGGCGATCACATCTACAAGATGGACTACAGCGACATGCTGCAGCAGCATATTGATAACGGCGCCTCTTTGACGGTGGCCGTAATCGACGTGCCATGGGAAGATGCTTCGCGATTCGGCATCATGAACACTGATGAGCATGATCGGATTACCGAGTTCGTGGAAAAGCCGGCTGAGCCAAAGAGCAACCACGCATCTATGGGGATCTACATCTTTAACTGGGCTCGGCTGCGCGAGGTCTTGGTCAACAACTTTACTAAAAACGACAATATGCTCGACTTTGGTAAGAACGTAATTCCATACTATCTGGACAGCGGCGAGCCAGTCTACGCCTACCGCTTCTCAGGCTACTGGCGGGATGTTGGGACAATCATGTCGCTTTGGCAGGCCAATATGGAATTTCTGGAGCCAAACAACGGTCTTAACATGCAGGATCGCAGCTGGCGGATCAATTCCCGCAGTCCACTGGCGCCACCACAGATGCTGACGGATACGGCGGAAGTCTCACAGTCGATGATTGTCGATGGCTGCTACGTGGCTGGTAAGATTCAGCACAGTATTCTGTCAGCCAATGTTCGGGTCAAAGAAGGCAGTCAGGTGATCGACAGTATGATCATGCCAGGTGCCAGCATCGGTCGCGACGTTACGATTCGGCGGGCCATTATTGGCGAGAATGCCGTGATTGGCGATGGCGTAACGATCGATGGCGGAGATGATGACATTGCAGTAGTCGGCAATGGCGAAACGTTAGGGGGAACTTCAAATGAAGAATAATCAAATGTGTGCAATCATTGTTGACGAGCTCAATGATGATGCCTTAAAGCCATTAACCAACGAACGACCACTGGGAACGCTGTTTTTTGACTGCAAGTACCGCTTGATCGACTTTGAGCTGTCCAGCGTCGTCAATGCCGGGATCCGTAACGTTCAGCTGATTGAAGACGAAGACAAGGTGCGGTCCGTTTTTGATCACCTGGGTGGCGGTCGTGAATGGGGACTGGATGCAATCGGTTCCTATCAGTACGTCAACTATTTCCAGGACAGCGAAAATAAAAAGGCCGCTGGCGAAAAGTATTTCGACAATACGATTGAGTTTTTGGAAAAATCGCACACTGCCTACACGGTTATCATGGGGACGCGGATGCTTTGCAATCTCAATCTGCGGGCAGCTTTAAAGATTCACAAGCAGACTGATAAACCGCTGACGGTAATCTACAGCCGGACCGATGCCGATGAGATTGCCACTTACGACAACATCTTGAGCTTTGACAGCCTGGGCAACGTGATTACCTGTGATGAGTTTGCCAAATTGTCTGATCAAACAGGAAGCTTCAACCTGTCAATGAACGTCTACATCGCTGATACGCGCTGGCTGATCGACGCCTTGCGCAAGGGACAGCAGATGGATGCCCCAGCGCAGTTGGATGACTTTTTAAAAGCGCAGCTGCCTAAGCCAGGGTTGGCAGGCGGCTATGAATACGTCGGCTATCTGCAGAACATCTATGACCTGCCAAGCTATTACCAAGCCAACAAAGACATGCTTGATTCCAACAAAATGAACGAGCTGCTCTATACCAATCAGCGCATTATTACCCGGACGCGCAATGAGGTTGCTACCTACTACGACAGACACGCCAAGGTTAAGAACAGTCATCTGGCAACCGGCTGCGATATTTACGGTACGGTTTCCGACAGTTTGATCTCACGGCGCTCAGTCGTTGATCCAAAAGCTGTCGTAACCAACTCGATCGTGATGCCAAATGCAAGGATCGGTCATGATGCCGAGGTTCACTGGGCAATTCTTGATAAAAACGTGGTCGTCAAACCGGGCGTCAAAATCGTCGGGACTCCTGACAACATTTTGGTAGTGCCAAAAAATACCCGAGTTGAGGCTAATTTGAGCAGTACGGAAGAAGAGGCGAATTAATCATGAAAATTATGTTTGCGGCCGCGGAATGCGCCCCTTTCTTTAAGAGCGGCGGCCTGGGTGACGTGGTCGGCGCGCTGCCGAAAGCCCTTGCTAAAAAAGGTCATGAGGTGCGGGTGGTTTTGCCGCTGTGGCGCTGGATGCCAGGCAAGTTTCAAGAAAAAATGGAAAGCTGGGGCTCGTTTGAGGTTAAAGTCGGCTGGCGAACCGAGTACTGTGGCGTTGAGACGCTCTATCAAGACGGCGTGCGCTACATGTTTTTGGACAACCGTTACTATTTTGATCGGCCTAAGCTTTACGGCTACTATGACGATGGAGAGCGGTTTGCCTGGTTTCAGCAGGCAGCCTGTGAATTGATGGGCCGCTACAACTGGGTGCCGGACGTTTTAAACTGTAACGACTACCATACCGCGTTTATGCCGTTTCTGCTCAAGGAAAAATATGGCTGGGTTGGACCATATCATCACATCAAGACCGTTTTGACGATCCATAATCTGGAATTCCAGGGTGAGTATGGCCGCGAAGTCATGACCGAACTGTTTGGCATGTCGCCGGAACGTTATGACGATGGCACCGTTCGCTATGGCACGGCCGTTAACTTTATGAAAGCCGGAATTCTGTATGCTGATCGGGTCAACACGGTCAGTCCTAGCTATGCGTCCGAGATTCAGACACCCGAATTTGGCTGTCATCTGGATGAGGTGCTGCGCATGGAAAACTTTAAGCTGTGCGGTATTCTAAACGGGATCGACTATGACGTCAACAACCCGGCAACTGATCCTAATCTGGCTGCCAATTACACAGTTAAGGATCTCAAGGGTAAGGCCAAGGATAAGGCAGCCCTGCAAAAAGAGTTTGGCCTGCCGCAACGTCCAGACGTTCCATTGATCGGGATCGTCAGCCGGCTGACTTATCAAAAAGGATTCCAGTTGGTCGTCAATGAAATGGAAAATCTGATGAAATTTGATGTGCAAGTTGTTCTGCTGGGAACGGGCTATGCCAATTTTGAACACGATTTTCGTTGGTTCAACGGCGTTCATCATGACAAGTTTGGCGCCAAGATTGAGTTTGATGTTGGTCTGGCCCAGCGCATTTACGCAGGAGCCGATATGTTCTTGATGCCATCTGGTTTTGAGCCATGCGGACTTTCGCAGATGATTTCAATGCGCTATGGCACGCTGCCAATCGTTCACCAAATCGGGGGACTAAAGGACAGCGTCGAGCCATATAATCCGATCACCAATACTGGTACGGGCTTTGGCTTTGAGCAGTTTAGCGGCTTTTACATGATGGAGGCTATTAAAGAAGCCATGGCAACCTATCAACAGCCGAAAATCTGGCGTCATCTGATGCAAAACGCGATGGCTAAAGACTTTAGCTGGGATAAGCAGAGCCAGGCCTATCTGGATATGTATAAGTCACTGTTTTAGTTTTTGATTGCGAAAAACTGAGAGGGGATAGAAATTTGAGTTTAACAAAATCACAGTTTAAGCAGGATTTTAAGCGACGTTTAAAAGACGATCTGGCCCTGGATATTGATGAGGCCTCCTATTTTGACATGTACAAGGTCTTGGCAGGCATGGTCAAGTCAGCCTACAACCAAAACTGGCATCACACCTGGCGCAGCTATGATCAGCAGCACAAAAAGCAGCTGTACTACTTCTCGATTGAATTTCTGCCTGGCCGCATGCTGCAAAGCAATCTGTTCAACATGGGCTGGCTGGAGATCGTCAAGGATGGCATGAAGGAACTGGGCGTTGATTTTGAAAAGGTCGTGGAACAGGAAAACGACATGGCACTTGGCAATGGTGGCCTGGGTCGCTTGGCCTCATCGTTTATGGACGCACTGGCCAGTGATGGCTATGCCGGCAATGGGAACGGGATTCGCTACAAGTACGGTTTGTTTAAGCAGAAGTTCATTGATGGCTATCAAGTTGAACTGCCAAACAACTGGCTGAACGAAGGCAATGTCTGGGAAGAACGCCGAGAAACGCATTCCGTGCTGGTTCGATTTGGCGGTCAGGTCTATCTGCAGCCGAAAAATGGTCAGCTGAAGCCGGTATATGAAGGCTCACAGCTGGTTAAGGCCGTGCCGTACGATACTGGGATGGTCGGCTATGAGAATGGCGTCGTCAACACGCTGCGGCTTTGGGATGCTGAGATTCCTGAAGACGAGGAAAGCAAGTATCGGACGATTGACGATCTGCGGCGGGTTGAGGATCTGACCAGCGTGCTCTATCCTGACGATTCAACGGAAGATGGTCGGCGCATGCGGATCCGTCAAGAATACTTCTTCGTTTCGGCTGGTCTGCAAAGCATTCTCAATCACTATCTGGAAAAATACGATCAGCCTTTAACCAAGCTTGATCAATACGTTGCCGTTCACATCAATGATACGCATCCTTCAATGGCAATCGCCGAATTGATGCGTCTTTTGATGGATGAGCATGGCCTGGGCTGGGAGGATGCCTGGCAGGTTACGGTCAACGTCATGAGCTACACCAACCATACGATTATGGCTGAGGCGATGGAACGCTGGGACATTAACATGATGCAGCAGGAAGTGCCACGGATTCTGCAGATCATTCAAGAAATCGATCGGCGTTTCGTGCTGTCCTTGGAAGGCAAGTATGATCAAAACTTCATTAACCGCACGCGCATCATTGCCAACAACCAGGTTCACATGGCACACCTGGCAATCATTGGCTCACACAGCATCAACGGGGTTGCCAAGCTGCATACCGAGCTGCTGAAAAAAGAAGTGCTGCATGACTTCTATCGGCTTTACCCCGAACGTTTCAACAACAAGACTAATGGGGTAACGCTGCGTCGCTGGATGGCCATCGACAATCCGCGGCTGGCTGCTATTTTGGATCAGGAAATCGGCTCTGACTGGCGCAAGAACCCGCTTGAATTGGAGAAACTGCTGAAGTACCGGAGCAACAACAAGGTCTTGGATCAGCTGATTGCCGCCAAGCAGGCCAACAAGCGTGATCTGGCCAAGTTTATCAAGCAGCAGACGGGAATCGAGGTTTCATCAAAAGCCATCTTTGACGTTCAGATCAAGCGGCTGCATGCCTACAAGCGCCAACTGCTGAACCTGCTGCGCATCGTCAAGCTTTATCAAGATTTAAAGGCCAATCCAAATGCCGACATCTACCCACGCGTATTCATCTTTGGGGCCAAGGCAGCACCAAGCTATCAATACGCTAAGGCTGTGATCAAGTGCATCAATGAGGTTGCCAACCTGGTCAACAACGATCCTGACATCCATGACAAGCTTAAGGTCGTCTTCTTGGAAAACTACAATGTATCATTAGCTGACCGGATTATTCCAGCTGCCGATGTTTCGGAACAGATCTCACTGGCCTCAAAAGAAGCATCCGGGACCAGCAATATGAAGCTCATGGCCAACGGTGCGCTGACTGTGGCTACGATGGATGGCGCCAATATTGAAATTCATGACTATGTTGGTGATGACAACATCTTTACGTTTGGTCTCTCATCACAGGAAGTCTACCGCTACTATGCCGATAATTCATATCATGCCAGCGAGTATTATGAAAACGACCCGGTTATTCATCGTGTCGTGGATGCGTTCGTTGATGGCACGATTCCAAACATCAGCATGGAAGGCCGCGAGATTTTTGAGTCGCTGGTTCAGTATAATGGCGATCAGTTCTTTGTGCTGCGCGACTTTGAATCCTACCTCAAGGCGCAGGACAAGGTTGATCAGGCCTACCGCAACCCTAAGCACTGGGCCCAGATGAGTCTGATCAACACTGCCAATGCCGGCCACTTCTCATCCGATTTGACGATTGACCGCTACGTTGACGATGTCTGGAAACTGACGCCAAACAAGTAAGGGGGGACTGCTTTGGGGCAGATCCATTACAATGCCTGGCAGTTGGAGTTCAAGCAGCCATTTGGAGCACTGCAGGCAGGCAACAACGTTCAATTCAGCGTTAAGGTTGACTGCCAAAACGTTACGCAGGTCGCGGTCGGCGTTACCAAGCTGGATGAGAACACGGTTTTTTATCCGCTGACTCAAGATGAAAACGAACCAGGCAAATATACTGGCGAGATCAAGATTACGACTTCCGGCTTGTACCACTACTATTTCCGGGTGCGTCGCGAAAACGATGCCGCGCTTTACCTCGGACATCTGCATGGCGGCACGGGGAAAGAGACCACGGATATCAGTAAGGTTGAGCCATTTCAGCTGACCTGTTACGATCGGCAGGTTCCACGGCCGGAATGGTATCGCAATGCGGTTTTTTACCAGATTTTTCCAGATCGCTTTGCAAATGGCAATCCGCATGGTGAGATTGACGGCAAGAAGCCAAATACGTTTTTATATGCAACCACCGCTGATCGACCAATGTATATCTATGACGAGAACCATAAGATTGCGCGCTGGGACTTTTACGGCGGCAACCTGCGCGGCATCATTGCCAAACTTCCCTATCTTAAGCGCTTGGGCGTGACGGCACTTTATCTGAACCCAATATTTGAGGCCTCTAGCAATCATCGCTACGATACCAATGACTACTTAAAGATCGATCCAATGCTGGGAACTGAAGAAGACTTTAAGACTTTGGTCACGATGCTGCATGAAAACGATATGCATCTGATCTTGGATGGCGTCTTCAATCACGTAGGCAAAAACAGCCGCTATTTCAACGCCGGTCATCTCTATGGCAAGCAGACCGGCGCGGCCAATGACAAAAACAGCTCTTATTATGAATGGTTCAATTTCAAGCATTACCCGGATCAATATGACTGTTGGTGGGGAGTTGATGATCTGCCAACGGTCAATAAGGACAATCCCAGCTATCAGCAGTTCATCTACGGTGAGCGAGGCAGTGTCTTGACTAAATGGAATGATCTGGGAGTTGATGGCTGGCGGCTGGACGTGGCTGATGAGCTGCCGGATGATTTTCTGCGGGCCATTCGTCGCAATCTGGACCGCTATGATGATCGCATTCTGATTGGCGAAGTCTGGGAGGATGCCTCCAGCAAGGTCAGCTATGGTCATCGCCGTCCCTATGTCAGTGGCGACAATCTTTACGGTACGATGAACTATCCGCTGCGTCAGTGGGTCATCAATTTTTTGCAGGGTCATAGTGATCCGATAAAGGCTGGCGAGGATTTGCTGACGCTGGTGGAAAACTATCCGCGCAATTTCCTGCTTGATTGTCTGAATAACCTGGGAACGCATGATACCGAGCGCATCCTGACCGTTTTGAATCAAAGCGTGCCACTGGTAAAGATCGCGTTTGCCCTATTGTTTAACCTGCCGGGAATCCCTTGCGTCTATTACGGGGATGAAGCTGGCGTAGAAGGCGGCAAGGATCCTGATAATCGCCGCTATTTTCCATGGGGACGTGAAAACACCGAATTACAAAAGACGGTGCACTACTGGTCGGATATCCGCCAAGAATGCGAATCGCTTAAAGAAGGACAGACTGGAGTCATGGTTGCTGGTAATGAGGTTTTGGGCTTGATTCGCTATACCGAAGACAGCGCGACCCTGCTGCTGGTCAACCGGGAAAATCAGTACGCGTTGGTGCGGGATCTGCAGTTTATGCATGTTCCAGCCAGTTTGCAGCAAGCCATTGAAAAACGAGTGGCTGGGCTGCGAATGGCGCCATTTACCACCAGATTCACTGAACTAAACGTGATCTCGGTAATGGCCGATGAAGACAGCTGAATAAACAGAAAAGCATCGCTGCAGTTTTGCGGCGGTGCTTTTTAGTCGCAGTTAAAGCAGAACTGCAGTTGGGAACTTTAGGATGTCGAGGAATGGTTGATAAATCTGGGTTTTAATGGCAACATGAAAAACGAGTATGTATTTAGCTACATCCAGCTAAAAATTGAAATAGTGGGTAATTTAAGAACTTGAGCTGGTCAACATTTAATTTTCTTCACATAGTCAGCATTTTAAAATCATTAATTTCTAATTAGTGATAGGCTTTTAGAGACTGATGAGGTCAACTTTCCTAGAGTTAGTGATGCCAAGCTGAACTTCGGTAATCACTGGTGAATCCGGCTGCTTAATACTGCTGATTTCTGATTGATGATGAGGGCAGATTAAAAATTTTTAAGATTCTTGTTGACAGTCGTCGTCGATTCAGTTAAGATACTTTATGAAAATTAAATTAAAAAGTGCTGAGAAAAGATGAGTATCCAATGAAGGCCGCTTAGAGAGTCGTTAATGGTGGAAAGCGATCGGTCAAAGTTGGTGAAGATGGTCTTGGAGCGGTTTGATGCGTGAGCCCCTGGTGAGCGCAGCACGGGGCGACGCCGTTATCAAAGTCGGGGTTTTCGAATAATCGAGAACTCGCTGAGGAGAATGCTGCAATGCGTTCTTGAAGATGGGTGGTAACACGCTGATCATGACTGTCAGACGTCCCTGAAAAATGGCTGAAGAGCCGTTTTTTAGGGGCGTTTTTAATTTTCAACAGCACTGAGGAGGATCTTATGAGAAAAAAGCGACGTCGAAACTGGATTATTGCCATCGCTGCCTTATTAATCGTTGCAGCAGGGGCGATTGGCCTAATCTACAAACGGACGGCCAAGCCAAAGACGACCACGGTGCGATTAGGATTGGTCGGGACTGACTCGCAGCCGGTTTGGAACAACGTCAAGGCGCGGCTCAAAAAGCAGGGGATCAATATTAAATATGTGGTCTTTGATGATTACGTTCAGCCAGACAAGGCCTTGAAGGATGGCAAGATTGACATGCACTCCTGCTTGACCAAATACTACTTTGAATCTTACAACAAGTCACAAAACGCGCATCTGGTAAGCATTGGTAATACGGTAATCTCGCCATTGGGACTGTACTCCAAGAAATACAGCTCACTTAAAGATCTGCCGGATGGAGCCACGATTGCGATTCCAAATGAACCAACGACTTTGGGCCGTGGACTGAACATGCTGCAGTCGGCAGGGCTGATCAAGGTAAAGAAGAGCAGCGGCATCAAGCCATCATTAAACGACATTACCAGTAACCCTAAGAATCTGAAGTTTAAAGAAGTTGATCCAGCAACGGCAGCTCGGGCATTGAGCTCTGTTGACGCATCTATAATCAACGGTAACTACGCGGTGGCTGCTAAGCTTAAGCCAGGCAAGGATTCGCTTTACATGGAACCAATCAACAAAAAGGCTAAGCCATACGTAAACATCATTGCCGTACAGGAAAAGGATAAGGATAACCCAGTCTACAAGAAGGTCGTAAAGGCTTACCAGACTGAAGAAACCAAAAAGGCAATCCAAAAGACCTACAAGGGAGCCCAAAAAGCTGCTTGGGACATCTATGGCACTAAGTAATAGTTAGTAACGATTAAATGAAAGGGGCAGTTAAGATGACTTTTGAAACGGCAATTTTTGCAGGAGGATGCTTCTGGTGCATGGTTGAGCCATTTGATACCTATCCGGGCATTGAAAAGGTAGAATCCGGCTATACAGGTGGGCACGTTGAAAACCCGACCTATGAACAGGTTAAAACGGGGACGACCGGTCATACGGAGGCAGTCCGCATTACGTTTGATCCAGCCAAAGTTTCTTATGAACAGCTGGTTGAAATTTACTGGCACCAGACTGATCCAACCGATGCCATGGGACAGTTTCAAGATCGTGGCGACAACTACCGCCCCGTAATTTTCGTTAAGGATGAGCAGCAGCGGCAGATTGCATTGGCGTCACGGCAGAAACTGGCCAACAGCGGGATTTTCGATGATCCAATCGTAACCAAGATTGAAGATGCCCAGCCATTTTATCTGGCAGAAGACTACCATCAGAATTTCTACAAGAAAGATCCAGAACGCTATGCTAAAGAGGAGGCTGGTGGACGAGAGCAGTTCAAACAGGAGCATTGGCACGCTTAGACTTTAAAAATCCAGAGTAGCTTAAAAGCCCGATTGATCCGCAAAAATAGCGAATCGATCGGACTTTCTGATTGCATTTCATAACTAGTCAGCATTAATTTGGCGGACAAAAGCCGACCAGTTCTTGGCTACGCTGTTTTGAGAGTAAGCCAGCATTGTTTTTGAAGCGTTTAGACTATACTTTTTTAGAATTTCGCGATGAGTCAGCAGTTTTGATAAGGTTCGTTGCAGAGTCCACGTATCGCCGGCGGGAACCAGATTGCCAGTTTCGTTGTTTTTAATCAGTTCATTTGGTCCATAGTTGATATCATAGCTTACCACCGGACATCCATGCCCTAAAGCTTCTAGAATGGCCATAGAGAAACCTTCATAAGCACTGGTAACGACTTCGATATCGGCAGATTGATAAATATCAGTTAAGTCTTTTAAATAGCCGCAGAAGTGAATATAACTGTCAGCATTTGCAGCTTTTACCAAATGATGCAGAGCAGTTGAGGTTTCATAATTTTGCCAGTCGTCATCGTAGCCATAGATCTTTAGGTCAATGAAAGGCAATGTTTGATGGAGCGAGATTACCACATTGATTAGCTGATCCAGCTGTTTGACTGGAGTGAGACGTGCCACGGCAATTAACTGACCGGGAATTCGGTTTTTAAAGGGAACCTGCTTTTCCAACAGTAAATCAGGTAGATAGCTGACCGGAATCGCGTAGCATGGTACTTTTACCTCAGGACGATTTTTTAAATCAACAGCTTCTTGGTTAGTTGAGACGATGATGCCATTGAGTTGATTGCCGAGTTCAAAAATTTCTTTGATATAAGGGAATGGCTCACCATCTGCTTGAGCATTCTGGGTAAACGCAGAGTGAAGAATGACGAATTTTTTAACTGGTACATTCATCATTTTAAAAATTGGTACGACATAATCTTCTCGATCTGAATATAAGATGGCAGCTGGATCCTGCTTAACGATAAGAGTTAGGAAATAGGTCCAAAAGTTGATTTCTTGATCAAATTGAATCCATTTGTTTGAATGCCTTAGCTGAATCAAGGTAAGGACGGGTACATTTCCAGGACCGCCACGATAATGATAGGTTAGAAAAGCAGTCCCCTGGCAATCAAAATACGTTCGCGTTATCAATTTGCCTTTGTCATCGAAATATTCAGAAAAACTGAGTTGGTTATTGACGTAAAAATCACGACGATCGGCGAATCCCCAACGATCCCAGTACGTAACATAATCTATTTCATTATCATACAGGTTGATTTCGATTCGAAGCCGATCATTAATAAAACCACGATTTCCTTGAATCGTCAACTGATTATCGCTTAGCAGCTCTTTTCTTAATTTAGCAGTTGCTATTTTGTGGTCAGATAATTTTTGAAAATAGGCAATTGGATTAATAACATCGTGCTCGATGCCTAATTCATACCAAATCTGTTGTTGATAACGTGAATAGACCAACGTAACGATTTTGGCCGGAATATGAAGTGACTTAAAGATTTTTAGCCTTTTGATCTCGGCTAACTCAATTGCTGAAGTGAGTTTATCGATCCGTGATGTAATAAAGTAGTGCATTTGATCACTTCTTTTTAGGCCTTGCGCTTGTTACGACGGGATATGAGACCAATCAAGCTACTTAAAATAATAGCGAGATAGCCTAAAACAGATAATGGGTGGTCAGATTGATTGCCAGTTTTCGGTAGCACTTGATGCTCTTGCTGATTAGCCGTCCTAGTTGTTGGCTCTTTGAAACTTAGATTGGTCAACTGGGTTGGCTGAGTTGGCTGAGTTGGCTGAGTCGGCTGGGTTGGCTGGGTTGGCTGGGTTGGCTGAGTTGGCTGAGTCGGCTGGGTTGGCTGGGTTGGCTGAGTCGGCTGAGTTGGCTGAGTCGGCTGAGTTGGCTGGGTCGGCTGAGTTGGCTGGGTCGGCTGAGTTGGCTGAGTCGGTTGAGTCGGCTGGGTTGGCTGGGTTGGCTGAGTTGGCTGGGTTGGCTGAGTCGGCTGAGTTGGCTGAGTTGGCTGAGTCGGTTGAGTTGGCTGAGTCGGTTGAGTTGGCTGAGTCGGCTGAGTCGGCTGGGTTGGCTGAGTTGGCTGAGTTGGCTGAGTTGGCTGAGTCGGCTGAGTTGGTTGGGTCGGTTGGGTCGGCTGAGTCGGTTGAGTCGGTTGAGTTGGCTGGGTTGGCTGAGTCGGCTGAGTTGGCTGAGTCGGTTGAGTTGGCTGAGTCGGCTGAGTTGGCTGGGTCGGCTGAGTCGGTTGAGTCGGCTGAGTCGGTTGAGTCGGTTGAGTATAGAGATCCCAGCGATGGGACTCGCCACCGCTAATATTGACAGAATCAGCGACGATATTACCATCAATGTTTACGTTTGCATTAACCGTTGCGTTTGGCGCCAGAATGCTGCCCATAAAACGACCACTGTTGAAATTGAGCGTTTGTTTGTTATTGCCAAAGTTCCACACAATATGATTCGGCTTGTCATGCGATTCACTATTAGCCAGAACTGTACCGTCCTCATACTTCAGCAGAATCTGGGTTGAGATGTTTAGACTGTCTGTGTCTGTGGGTATGTTGGTCACATTAATAACGATGGTTGGCGCAACCAACGAATTAGATAGACCCTTAATCGAAAGAGGCTGAGGCGCACTTAAGTATTCAAATGGAATGTTCAGATAGATATAGCCGTTTTCTGGTTTGGCATTTGAGACATCCACGTAACGATTATTCATGTCACTGAAATCAGCAGCTACGTTTTCTGAGTTGCTAGAGTGCTTTGCAGCAGTGGTTGAATTTAGTTTCAGTTTATTAAAAACTTGTTCAAAATTAATGAATGGTTCATTGCGATCACTTTGAACATCAGTTGGTTTTAAATTGTTTATTTTGATGTCGTTGATCAATACTTGGTCAGCCTGCTTGTCGACTTTAACTCCCTTACCAAAGATAACGTGATTAAAGGTTGTATTTCTAAACGCGTTTCCGGGGAGATTTTTAGTCAGCTGTTGAATGTAGCTAACATCACCTTTCGTTAAATTTGGAGACTTTCCCCGGGTACCAAAGTCATTTGCATTATTAAGCACTTTGACTGCCAGATTGCCATTGGTATCAGCGGTTAGATTAGCTTGATTGGCAAAAATATGGAACAAAGAGGCAAGGCTAAGAAAATTATGGGAATCTAAATCGTTGATATCGATACCAAGGCTTTTAATGTAATCGTCATTGTTGATCCATCCGAATTTGTTATTAACGATGCCGGCAGTGGTTGGGCTGTTTAATTTAGACTTTGGGGCTAAAACTGGAGTGATGCTGCTTGCATGGACTGGTTTTGGAGATATAGCCGCAGTTGATAGTATGCCTAAAGATGCAGCAATTATGCCAGCACTGAATTCTTTAGTAAGATTGGACTTTTTCATAAAATCATACCTTCTTCATAAAAAATACAAAAAAATTTATATTAATTATAATAAATTTAATAATTTAAGCATTCAATATCTGCGGTCTCTTTATATAAGGCAATAATGATTATTTATTTTTTTATAAGATAAAATGTGATAATTGAATATTAGTGAAGAAGTCCGTGTTAAAATTAATCAAAAAATGAGAGGAAGGATCAAGATGGCCTATATTAAAGACTTGCGCGCCAAGGTCGGTCATCAGCCGCTGATCATGACCAGTGCCTCAGGAGCCTTGGTCAATGAAAAGCAACAGGTATTGCTGCAGGAGCGAGCTGATACTGGTGATTGGGGCTTTCCAGGCGGTTACATGGAATTTGGCGAGTCATTTCAGGATACGGTTAAGCGTGAATTTAAAGAAGATGCTGGGATTGAGGTTGAGCCGGTTAAACTGCTGAAGATTTCAGATCAGGAATTCTACACCTATCCAAACGGCGATCAGGTTCAGCCAATCAATGCCTTCTTTTTGGTTAAGGAAGTCGGGAGTCGGCAAATGGCTTTTAAACCGACCGAAACACTGCGGATTCGCTATTTTTCCCTGGATGAGCAGCCTAAGTTCTTCAATCATCAGCACGCAATGATGTGGCAGACGATCAAGGATGAACTGCAGTAGTCGTTTTATGAGTTGTCTAAAAGTAAAATTCAAAAAAATGGCTTGCTGACTGTGTTTTTCCGTAAGCACACCATATTGAACCGTGTTGCCTACTAAGCGGTGACCAATTTCAAAAATTAAAGAACAAAAAAGCAGCGGTCGACCGGCGCATTTCTGCGTGGTCGACCGCTGTTCATTTATCAATTAGGCTTTGCAGCTTTCTTGAATTTCACGAGCCCATGGCAAATAAGCCTCTATTTCTGGCGTTTCGCGTTTTGTAAAGGCGCTAAGCAGGGTCTCTAAATATTTAAAGACATCCAAATGATTTAGTTTTGCGGTTTGCACGATGCTATACCAGATCGCATTGGCTTTGGCCCCAGCCGTGGACTTCGCAAACAGACTGTTCTTTCTGACCAGCGTGGTGGGACGAATCAGTTGCTCATTGTGATTATTATGCAATGGCAGCTCTCCATGCCTGAACATCTGGTAAACCCGCTTCTTCAATTTGAGGGCATTTTTGATTGCATTGCGTAGCGGTTTGAGTGGCGATTTCGTCAAGGCTTCTTCAATCAGCTGATAGAAATCATCAATCATCGCTTTTAAATGCTGACGCCTTTGGGCTGCCTTCTCACTTGCTGATGAATATTTCAACCGTTTTTCGATGTGAAATACTTTGGCAAGGATCCGCACGGCGTCACTCGCAATACTTTGCCCTTGAAAGCGGGTAATCTTTGGATCAAGCAGTCGCTTAAATTGGCGATTGATATGAACCAGACAGGTCCCCCAATACGCTTCTGGTAAGCGATTATCAGAATATCCACTAAACCCATCACACATAATACCGCCAGAAAAGTCATCACCTAAGATTTCTGTAATAACCTTTCCTGATCGTGAAGGGGCATAGTGGAAATACGATACTTGATGTGGACTGAATTCTGCCGTAGAACAGGCTGACCAGAAGTAGCCATGTGATTGATCAAGATCCAGAACTTGAAATGGCGTCTCATCAAGCTGCACCACAGGTGCTGCCTTGATTTCTTGACGCAGACGTTCATAAATCTTTTGCCCAAACCTTTCGCCAGCTTCAATTACCCCACGAGCCATATGTTTGCTGGTGATGGGAAGTCCGAGGCGCTCCCAATACTGCGTCTGGCGGGTAAACGGTACTGCCAGACCAAACTTTTCAAAAAGTACTTCGGCGATTACCGAGCTTGAAAGGTAACTGTGTGGAAACAAGGGCTGTGGCGTCTTTGCCTGAACGAGTACATCATTGTCGGTTTCCGGATCTTGACAGTGTTCGCATCTAGCCGTTTCAGTACATACGATTTTGCAGCACAAGTGGGCAGGAATCAGTTTAACTTCACGATATTGTTCATGTTTGCCGATAACCGTCATCATTTGACCGCATTGATCACAAGTCAGTTCTTGCTCGCTTAGCTGATGAAGTTCTTCAACTTGTTCTAGGCAATCAAGCAATTGTTTACGTGATTCCTTTGATTTGCATTTTCTCTGGTGACTGGTAACGGTAGTGGTCAACTTTTCTACTGTTGAATCATTCGTTGGCACGGTTTCCTGTTCGTTGTCATCAAACAGATCCAACTGGCCAGCACTTAATTTTTCAGTTTTTTTTCCAAAAAGTTGCTTTTGCAGATAGTTTACCATCTCGGTCAGTTCCGCAATCTTAGCCTTTAGTTCTTTGTTTTCACGCAAGGCTTCTTCTAAAGTGATCTTCTCAGCCATTACCAATCACCTCCTTTATTATCTGATGACCATTAGGTTATCAGATAATGGAGGCAAATAAAAGAGGAACTTGTTAATACCCTGGTCCCTTAATAGCCGGCCTGATTCGTTTCTGAGGCAGTGGCGAGATGCCTTCTAACAATGCCTTAATCTGACTCTTGGTTAATGCCACTGCGTCTTCTCGATGTCGCGGCCATCGCAGTCCACCATTTTCAAAGCGTTTATAAAGCAGGATGAATCCTTCGCCGTCCCAGTACAAGCCTTTGAAGCGGTCATTACGATTGCCACAAAATAGGAATAACGAATCATTATCTAATTCCAAGCCATAATTCTCTGCGATCACCATGGCCAAACCATCAATCCCCTTCCGCAGATCGGTCTTGCCACAAACTATGTAGACGTGCTGAGGGGCACTCCAGTTAACCAGCATAAGCGGCTACTGCTTTAATGATCTCACTAACCAGAGCGGGATCTGCTTCTTGGTAGACATTAATTTTTACTTGGTGCAGTGAAACGGTCGCAGTCAAGCGTGAGCGCTTAGTAACCGGCTTCTTTGTTCGTGGTATATCAACTTCGACAAAATCTTGCTTCATAAAAAGTCCTCCTCCTTGAATATGTCTTCAAGTATAGGAGAACTTGGGATTTAATCATATGCGGTTGGTTATAGTGTGCTTACGTTTTTCCATAGTCGGCAGGCCGTTTTTGATTTTAAATTTGATTTGGCGCAGATTGGCTGGTATGCCGCGATGCTCTGATTGGTGTTTTGGATTCACTGATCTTGCTAAAAGAATTGAAACAATTGAATGCCAAAAGTTAGAACGTGACGCAGGCAAACAATCACCTGGCAAACCGCTGATTGAAAGTTATGGTAAAATGATGTCAGCAAAATTTTCATGAGGAGTTTTAATATTGCAAAAATTTCATTTGATAGCTACTGCGGCAGCCGGGATTGAAGCCTTGGTAGGCAAGGAGCTGCGGGCACTAGGCTATGAAACGCAGGTTGAAAATGGCCGGGTGCGTTTTGAAGGCGATCTGCGCGATATCATGGTGGCCAATCTTTGGCTGCGGACGGCTGACCGGGTCAAGATTATCGTGGGTGAGTTTGACGCGACTGATTTTGACAGCCTGTTTGAGCAGACCAAGGCATTGCCATGGGAAGACCTGTTACCGATTGACGCGGCTTTTCCGGTTGAGGGCAAGAGTCATCGCTCACAGCTGCATAACGTTCCCAGCGTACAGGCAATCGTCAAAAAAGCAATCGTTGACCGTTTGACTGAGGTTTATCATCGACGGACGCGGCTGAGTGAAACTGGGGCGACCTATCCGCTGGAAGTTGCCATTAATAAGGATCACGTATTGCTGACGCTTGATACGACTGGCCCCAGCCTGTTCAAGCGCGGCTATCGCAAGGGCAAGGGGGGCGCGCCATTAAAAGAAAACATGGCCGCGGCCCTGGTGATGCTTGCCCATTGGTTCCCTGACAATCCGTTCGTAGATCCTGTTTGTGGTTCAGGAACGATTCCAATTGAGGCCGCCTTGATTGGTCATAATATTGCTCCTGGCATCAATCGCGGCTTTCAATGCGAGCACTGGGTCAATCTGATGCCAGAAAACCTGAGCGATGATGTACGTGATGAAGCCGATGCCAAGGCTGACTACGACATTGAACTGGATATTCACGGTTATGATATTGACCAGAATATGATCGATATTGCTCAGCGGAACTGTCAGGCAGCCGGTTTGACGCATGACATCACGTTTAAGCAGCTGGCAGTCAAGGATTGGCACACTGACAAGATCAATGGTGTCATCGTCGCCAATCCGCCATATGGTGAGCGTTTGAGCGATCAGGAGTCGGTGCGCGAGCTGTATCGGCAAATGGGCGAGATCTACCGTCCGATGACGACATGGAGCAAGTATATCTTAACGGCTGATTTGGAGTTTGAAACCTACTATGGTCAAAAAGCCACCAAACGCCGCAAGCTTTACAATGGTGCCTTAAGAACGGATCTATTCCAGTACTGGGGCAAGAAACAGAGGTAACGGATCAAAAGCCTAATGTTGATAAATAGAGGCGGGAAAATTACCTGCCCAATCAAAAAGCCAAGCACCGCATCCGGTGGCTTGGCTTTTAGTTTGCAAACTAGGCTTTGGCATCCCATTCTAAGAAAAACTCGTCTAAAAATTCTTTCATGATCTGCTGACGATGAGCGGCGATTTTGCGTGCTGTTTCCGTATTCAGCATGTCTTTGATTTTCAGCAGCTTTTCGTAAAAATGATTAATGACGGTCTCATCGCGTTCTGTACGGTATTCTTCACGATTCATATGCTCGCGCGGTTTGATCAGCGGGTCATAGATGCGCTCGCCGTGGCTGCCACCATAATAGACGGCCCGGGTGATGCCGATGCTGCCTAGACCGTCCAGCCAGTCGGCATCCTGGACGATCTGGCCTTCACGCGAAAGGGTCGGTCGTGCATCGCCTAACGTATCGGCAAATGACATGTTGGAAATGATATCCATGATTGCTTGGATCTGTTCATTGGTTAGGTCAATGCGCCGCAAGAAGTCTTCCAATTCTTCCTCGGCTTCTTTTACGCTGATTACCAGCTTTTCGTCAATCGTATCGTGAAGGTAGGCCGCGGCAACGGCGATAAACTCATTGGCAGCCTCGGTTTCGATCAGTTTTTTAGTCATCCGTACGACGCGCATGATGTGGTCGAGGCCGTGTCCAGTACTGTCACTGCCCAGTTTTTGGATGGTGTAGCGCTTAATGGCCTCCAATTGTGCTGCTTGTTCCATAAATCTTTCCCTCTTAATAATTGTAGTCGCAAATGTCACCACTTGATCGTAAGCCAATTTAAGCGGTTTGACAAGTAGGAAACCACAAATTAGGGCAATGAGATCGCTTGGCAGATAAATTGGTCTAAGAAACGTTTTGCATCATTTGCTTCGTGCAAAATCGGTCTGGTTATCTAAAATAGAATTAACAGCAGTTATGAGAGGTGAAAATTTTGAATCTATTGTTTTCAATTGATGATCGTTTTTGGCGCCAGATGCTGACGGTCCTGAACTCGATCCGACTCAATTCCCAGCCGCGCCAGCTTGATGTATACGTGATCCAATCGCAGGAACTGGTGCACACGCCAGAGATTCGCAAAACTTGTGAACGGTGGGGGATGAACTATCATCCGATTATTATCAGAGATGAAGAATTCGACCAGGCGCCGGTTACTGATCGCTATCCTAAGACCATCTATTATCGCTTGCTGGCTCATCAATATCTGCCAAAACAGCTGCATCGCATTCTATATCTGGATGCTGACGTATTGTGCATTAATGATATCGGACCGCTTTACGATACGGATTTGGATGGCTACCTTTATGCTTCAGCAATTCATACTGGCTTGACTGGTACCACGGAAGTCATCAATAAGATTCGCCTGCAGAACTTTGACGCGGATGGCTATTATAATTCCGGCGTGTTGTTGATGAATCTTGATCTGATCCGGCAGCGGGTTCATGCGGAAGACATTTACGAATATATCCGAGAACACGTCTTGCTGCTGCCGGACCAAGACGTGCTGAATGCCTTATACGGTAAAGATATTAAGACGGTTCCCGATCAGCTTTATAATTTTGATGCTCGCAAAGGTCAGACCTATGAGACGATCAGCTTTGGCGAGTGGACGCTGGACTGGGTCATCAAACATACGGTAATTCTGCATTATTGCGGTCGTCATAAGCCATGGCTCGTTGATAAGAATACGGGACGCTATACGGCGCTTTATAAGAATTACTTTCAAATGACGCAGCGGGCGCTTAAACAGGTGGCCATCAGTCAAACTGCTCCGGCGGCTACTGTCCTGCAGCCGGATTAAGTGTCGTTTGAAAACATTTGTGCAGTCGGCTTAGATCAGCACCGCATTTTTGCTAATGATATTACTAGATCAGAGTGTTTTAGACTGCCAAAAGACTAAAAATTTGTCTTTTGGCTTACAAAAAGTTAGTATAAAGCAAATAGTAAATCACCAGTGTAGCTGAAAGGAGATTGCAATGAAAGTTTTTGTCGCTGGAGCTACGGGACGAGTGGGGCAAGCCGTCGTCACTGAGCTCCAAAAAGCAGGTCATGAAGTAGTCGCGGGTGCTCGTCATCCAGAAAAGATCAGTCAACCAGATGTCTTGAAAGTCAGGCTTGATCTGCATGCTTCCGTTACTGAGCTGCAAAAAGCACTGGGCAAAGCTGACGCGGTAATCTTTGCAGCGGGCTCACGTGGTAAGGACCTGCTGCAGGTTGATTTAAATGGCAGCGTTAAACTGGCAGAAGCAAGCCGGCAAAATGGCATTAAGCGTTTCGTCCAGCTGAGCTCTGCCTTTGCACTTGATCAGGATAAATGGGCCCAAACGCCTATTTTAAAAGATATTACTGATTATAACATCGCCAAGTTTTATGCAGATCGTTGGCTGATTGATCATCCGGGATTGGATTGGACGATTGTACAGGCAGGGGTCTTGGATGAGCGGCCAGCTACAGGGATGGTTGCAATAAATGATGGTAGCTATGGTCATAACGCAATTTCTGACGTTGCAGCGGTACTCGTTAGGAGCCTGGGACATTCGAATACGATTGGCAAGGTCATCATGATGCACGACGGCAGCCAGTCAATCGATGCCGCATTAAGCAGCCTAAAGTGACCTGATTGCCATAGCTGTTTTTTTGCGAGCAGCGCGGTATCGCACAAAAGATTTATTGCTGATGATAAGCGATAGATTCAACAGTACTCGATTTTTACAATACTGCAATGCCTATTTGCCCCATAAGAACTTGATCAAGATCGCATCGACCTGTGGATTGCGGTGTAAAAGCTCATGTTTGGCATTGGCCCCTGTGATGCGCTGTTCTTGATATGATTTGGCTCGACTGGCAACCAGGTACTTCAAGGCTTTGGATGATTTATTGTCCACCTGGCTGTCGGTACCATCGCCCAGATCGCCATAAATATTTAGGACGCGGGCAGTGGTTGGATAGGTGTGGCGCAGTTTTTTGAGTTTTTGATATGATTTGGTGGCTGGCGTGGCTTCACCGGTCCGTTCGTTATACTGCAGGTTGGCGGGTTGATTCCAGCCGATTACGCCATCAAAGGTGCCAGCCATCGCGACTTCTTTTTGCAGCTTGGGAAACTTAGAATTGTTGGCGTTTTGCAGCAGGCAGTAAAGAAACGCCATGTTGCCCATCGAATGCGCCTCAACTTGATATTTTTTGAAATGATAGGTTTGGCAGACTTTTTGAATGGCCGCGGCAACGTAATGACCATCCGTAGTATAGTTTGAGTTCTCATTATCGATCAGGTTGACTTCAATGATTGGGTTGATCGCGCCGTGGGGAATCTTGCCTTCCAGCTCAACGGTGCCATTTTGCGCAACGTTGGCTACGATGACGGTTTTGGTGACACCGGCATCAATTGCCGCCTGAACCATGTGTCGTTCGGCATGCGCCCCGCTGCCCCAGCCATGAAAGAAAAAGGTTGGCGTGGTTGACTGAACGTATTTTTGGGAATTCAATGCAGCTGCTTTGGCGGATGAAGCCATGGTCATCATCAAACAGATCGTCAGCATAATTTTAAGCCAGAATTTATATTTCAAGATGTTCGCCTCGTATCAGTGTTGATGATGTTATTCTAAGTCTGTTTGTTGAAATTGACCATTTTATTGTCAATTTTTGGCAGAATGTGTTAAATTGATAAACGCTTGATATTTTAAGGAAAGAAGGTTGTGCTATGCATATTGAAAAAGCCGAAATGAAGGATCTGGATCGAGTTGTCGAAATTCTGCGTGATGGCCGCAATCAGCTGGCGGAAAGCGGGATTGATCAATGGCAAGGCGATTATCCGAATGTTGAACATATCCAAGAAGATATCGAACATGGCTTTGCATACCTGGTACATTCCGACGATCATGAAACGGTAGGAGCTTTTGCAATCGTAGCAGCTCCGGACCACTCTTACGACGAATTGGATGGCAAATGGCTGGTTGATACCGACAACTATCTGGTTATTCACCGGGTTGCCATTCACTCTGACCATGCCGGCAATGGCTATGCTTCTGGCTTGTTTAAGAGCGTTATCGATTACGTTAAGGAAAATCCAAACGGTGTCAAGTCATTACGGATCGACACCCATGAGGACAACAAGCCAATGCAGCACTTAATTGAAAAGTATGGCTTTACGCGGGTAGGGACTCTGCATGGCGTCTACCGTCCTGAAGAAACCTCATACGTCTACGAAATGCCGATTCAATAAAATCAAATAAATAATGTGATAAAATCGACTCAATAGATCATATCGATCATTGAAGTCGTTTTTTATTTTGGGGTGAAAAAATGGATGTAAATGCTCAGCTAACCGATCAGCAGCGAGTCGAGCTGGCAGGTTTGGAATATCAGCCGCTGGGGGTTGGCGATCACGTCAGATTATCCAATGGCAAGCGGGTCGGTCGCGTCAAACGAGCTTTTTATAAACAAGATGGTCTGCGGGGCACCATCATTGTCAATCACCATCAGGATCATAAAGAGATTACGGTGCTGTTTCGCGGCTCATCGGGCTTAAGACATGGCAATCCAACGACATGGTCCAATGAATGGCTGGCAACCAATCTGCCCATTGGCCGTTCGATCGTTGAACATCGCGTTGGTGAGATTCCTTCTCAGCTCAGGTCGGCTGCCAGTTTGTTGAATCGGTTGATGCAGCAGGACTTAACGGCACATTATTATATCTACGGCCATTCACTGGGAGCAATCAACGCCCAGTATGCCCTTGCCAACTGCGATTATCCAGCATGCCTGAGTGAGGCCTGGCTTTATGAGGGGCCAAACGTCTACTGGCTGCTTAATGACCAGCAGAAAGCCCAGGCTGCGGTTTTGCGCAATAAGATCAACAATTATATCGACTCACTGGACATCGTGACTCTGGGCTATACTGACCTGCATCATGCAATCGGCCGGGTGCGCTACGTTCAGTCGATTCTGCTTGACCCAATCAGTCAGCATATGTGGGGCGGCTATCAGTTCGATCAAAACGGTCGGCTGTATACCAAACCGGTTGCTGAGTATCGGGAAAAAATCGATCGTGAGCTGATTGAACATGTCAGTCAGGCCAGCAGCAGTTGGCATCAATGGCGTCAAGAACAGGTAAAAAAGCGCCAGGAACTGAATCGCTGGCTGCCCTATCGCTAGTTCATTTCTATGATGGCGTCAATCTGATTAGTTAATATCGCAGCATCAGAATTATAAATATTGGGGCTGGCAGACTATGGATTGGCGTATTTGGTCAAGATCGGTTGACGACTGGATCTCACAGGCATCATTGCAGTGATTGTCGTGGTGATTCGCTTGTCGCAGAGCAGCATGTATCTGAATGACAATGCATAAAATATCTTGCTGACAAAAAGGCTCTGTTAATCAATAGTGGCTTGCGTTAAAATTAATCTCTGTAATCACTTATTCACAGGGGAGAGGAAAATATGCAAGCATCACCACCGGCAACGCGCCAGGAAACCGTGCGCTTTGCTTTTAACAGTTCGTTACCGATTTTTTTCGGTTATGTTATCTTAGGGACCGGCTATGGGCTATACATGCATAACCTGGGCTTTGGTTTCTGGTTTCCCACGATAATGGCAGCGGTAGTTTATGGGGGCTCCGTTGAATTTATCCTGGCTTCCATGCTGGTTCAGAGCTTTTTGCCGGGCAACGTTGTCTTGATAACGCTGGTCGTTGGCTTTCGGCAGTTTTTTTATGGCCTTTCAATGCTGAAAAAATATCGCGGTGCGGGCTGGCGCAAGTTCTTTTTGATCTATGGCTTGACCGATGAGACCTTTGTCGTCAATTATAGTCTGTCGATTCCCAAAGAATATGATCGTTACTCAGTCTATACGCTGATTTCGCTTTTTGATCACAGCTACTGGGTCTTGGGCGCATTCTTAGGCGGCGCGCTGGGGAGTCTGATTGGCAAAGAGATTCCCGGCATGGATTTTGTTATGACGGCGCTGTTTATTGCCTTGGCCGTTGACCAGTTTCAAAAGGAAAAGGATCATCTTAGCTCAACCAGCGGCGTGATCGTTACGATTGCCTGTCTGCTGCTGTTTGGCAAGACGTATTTTTTGGTAGCGACGCTGTTGATTCTAGTGGCTGAATACGCCGTTATCTACTGGCGTCAAGCAAAGAGGGGGGACCAAAATGACGCTGACTGATCAGATTATCTGCATTGCCTTAGCCGCGCTGGCAAACTTTGCCACCCGGGTAACGCCATTTCTGCTTTTTAGAACGGAAGCGGCCACGCCTGATTTCGTAACCGGGCTGGGCAGGTTTTTACCGGCCGCGATTATGGGGATGCTGGTCGTATACTGCTATCGCAACGTTAATTGGCTTGGCGGCACGCATGGACTGCCAGAAGTCATTGCCGGCGTAGTGACGATAATCGTGCATTTATGGAAGCACAGCCTGTTTTTAACCTTGATCGTCGGGACTCTTTGCTATATGCTGCTGATCAATTTTATTTTTTGAGAATCAAGAATGGCTGCAAAGGCTAAGCTTAGAAAAATGCTGTCGTGGACTTTTGATGAGTCGGCGACAGCATTTTTGCTTTATTATAGTTTGCGCAGCCAGGCGGCCAGATTGTTTGCCTTGAACTGATGAGAGCCGTGAGTCGTGACGTGGAATCCATCAGTGACCTGCAGCCGGCCAGCCCGTTTAATGAAATTTTCTTGATAATCGTCAGAATCGCTCCAGGCAGTTGAGAATGGCGCAATCAAGCCTTGGTATCCTTGAATGGTTTTCAAAAACTCAATCACTGGTGCTGCCACGTTGCCATTCCAGACGGGGCCGCCGACCAAAACAACGTCATATTGATTCAGCTGCGGCATGGAATTGATAAGTTTAGGCAGCTGGTGTTGTTTTAGCTGCTGTTGATAGATGCGACCAGTAGCTTCCATGTTGTTTGGATAGACGCTGTCGGCCACGCGCAGACGCAACGCCGGAGCCTTGGTCGCATCTTGAATTAATTTGGCAAGTTTAGTGGTATTATTAAATTGTGAATAATAAACAATGAGTGCTTGCTGGGCCATTATCTACAGCTCCTTTAATCAGTTTTTGACCTTGATTATAGCAATGATTGCTCAGCGCGCTCAAATTAAAGGATGTGATGATGATGAAAAACGGCTCAAGCACCAGTGAAAAAGCCCTTAACGTTTTTTTGTGGTTTATTGTAATTTCGATGCTGGTTTCACTGATTTTAACGACCAAAACGGCTTTGACGGCTGCGACCGCCAAAGCAGCAGGGGCCGCCTGGTTTTTGGATCTGGAAATCGTGGCGGGCCTGCTGATTGTTATGCTGCCTAAGTTTTTAGCGATCAAGCTAAAGGTTTATCTGCCGCCGCTGCTTTACGGTCTGTTTTTAATGTTTATCTATGGAGCCATTTATCTGGGCACGATCTATCACTTCTACAGCATTCCTTACTGGGACAAGGGCCTGCATCTGATCAGCGGCGCTTTGCTGGCTGGTTTTGCGCTGTCTGCATTTGGCGGTCTGATTCCTGATGAGGGGATCAAGCACGTGCCGCCATTTTTTATCAGTATGTATGCCACGGCGTTTGCGGTCTTTTGTGGCGTTTTATGGGAATTTTACGAATTTACCTGTGACTCGTTTGGCATGAATCTGCAACGGTACATGAAAAACGGTCATTTACTACTGGGACGGGCGGCTCTAATGGATACGATGGGTGATCTGTTTGCCGATTTCTTTGGTGCTCTTATTTTTGCAGTGATTGCCTACTTTAAGCTACGCAAGGACAGTCGCTGGATTGAGAAGTTCTTCTTCCATCGTAATCTGTAATCAAATTAAACAGTTGCTGAATATGCGGTTGAGGCTTGATTAAGTCATCAACCGTTTTTTGTCTGCTTAGTGAACGATCCAATCCATAAATTATTGGCAATTGGATCCGCTTCCGAGTTTGCGGTGGCATGATAAAATGCACTATAATGTTTCTTATGTATCTTAATTGACTTTAAGAATTTTTCAGTGAGAGGTAATTTTATGCTGCGCGGCAAAAAAGGCTTACTGTTGTTGATCGGCGCCATTTTAGCGGTAGCTGGCGGGAGTGGTTATTGGTATCACCAGCAGCAGTCAGCATCGACAACGGTTCAACAGACTTCACAAAAAGATCGGGTTTTAAAGAAAAAAATAACGCTGGTCGCGATTGGTGATTCGCTGACGCATGGTCAAGGCGATGATAAAAACGAGCAGGGTTATGTTGGACGGATTAGGAAAAAACTGCAAAAACACTACCATAATCGCGTGACCACGTATAATTATGGGGTAACTGGCGACCGGTCCGATCAGATGCTCAAGCGGCTTAATGAACAGCCAGAAATGCGGGCAAATCTAAAAAAAGCCGATGTGATCGTGATGACGGTTGGCGGCAATGACTTGATGCAGAAACTGGAGAGCAACCTGCTGAGCAATTCTACCGATAAGATTGAGAGCAATATCGAACAGGCAGGCACGACCTATCAGCAAAAGCTAAATGAATTGCTGACTGCGGTTCGCAAGCAGAATGCCACTGCGCCGATTTTTATGTACAGTATTTATGATCCGGTTTATACTTATTTCCCTGATGTGTCGATTATCAACGAGTCCGTTGCCAAATGGAATCAAATCACAAAACAGACCGTGGCTCAGTATGGCCCGTCCTATTTCGTTGATATCAATCATTTAATGTCATACGGTCAGTATAAAACGGCCAAGCAGCGGCAAAAACTCTCACAGCAGGCTCAAAAAGCCAACAGCGATCAGATTACCCAAAAGCAGGTCATTGCGATTATGAACAATGATACGCATAACCTAAACAACTACATCTCAACTGAAGATAATTTTCACCCTAACAGCAAGGGCTATGATCAGATGACCAATGCTTTGTACAAGGTGATGCTGCAGCACGATGACTGGGAATATCAGCAAAAGTAGGATGATTTGAATGAATATGGAAGATAAGCTAAAAAAACAATATAATGGCTGGAAGGCAGCTTTTTGGGTCTTGGTAATCGTCTTGATCGGCTCGCTGCTGACGGTAGTTCATCTAGCCAGCGCACCAGTTAAGACGCCAGCTGAAACCGCGGCTCCCAAAGCCAGCGATACGTCATTGGAACTGGTTTTGAATCAAAAACAGGTCAATGCCTTAGCCAACAGCTACATTAAAAAAATTCAAAAAAAGTCCAAAAAACCGCAATATCGTTTTATTGTAGGTAATCAGTATGCAACGGTGATCGGTCGCGCCAAATTTTTGGGGGTCAACGTGCAATACGCGATGAACTGCATTCCGGTTAAAACCAGTGAAGGCAATATTATGCTGAAAGCTAAAGGACTGGCGGTTGGCCGGCTTAACCTGCCGATCGGGTTCGTCATGGGCTATATCAAAAAGAACTATCAGCTGCCAAACTGGGTCTACATTAACCAAAAGAAAAAGACGATTTTGCTGGATCTGAATAAATACACCAAAAATAAGGCAGTGCATGCCCAAGCTGATGAGATTAACATGGCAGATGGTCAGTTTAAGTTCTTGATTACCGTGCCGCAGGATAACTAACAAGGGGGTTGGCAGATGTTTCGTGAAAGCTTCTATCATTTTTTGATGACCTTAAGGCAGCCCAATCAGCCAACTGAGATTGAGCAGTTTGCCAACAATGCTTTTTTGGACTCGTCATTTCCTAAGCAATCCCAAGATTTTGATGAAATATCTCATTATTTGGAAGAAAATGCCGAATATCTGCCAGGAATGACGATTTTTGATGATGCCTGGCAGCTGTATCTAGAAAAAATGAATTAGAATTTAGGAGGAACTAAAATGGCAACAATTCAATGGTTCCCTGGTCACATGGCTAAAGCATTGCGCCAGATCAGAGAGCAGATGCCTTTAGTCGATATCGTATTTGAGCTGGTTGACGCGCGGGTGCCATACTCCTCGCAAAATCCAGAAGTTGATCTGGCAGCTGGCGACAAGCCGCGTCTTTTGATCTTAACCAAAACCGATTTAGCGGATCCAGAAGTCACCAAAGAATGGCTGCAGTACTTTAAGGATCACGGACAGCCGGTACTGGCACTGGACTCGCGCGCCCGCAGCGTTGCCAAGACCGTTACCAACGCGGCCAAGCAGGTCTTAGCCGAAAAGCTGGCCAATGAGCAGGCTAAGGGGATGAAGAAACGGGCGATTCGCGCAATGTGTGTCGGCGTGCCTAACGTCGGCAAGTCAACGCTTTTGAATCACCTGGTCAAAAAGAACGTCGCGGCTACCGGTAATCGGCCAGGGGTAACGACTGGTCAGCAGTGGCTGCGCTCATCGGCTGAATTGGAGCTGCTGGATACGCCAGGCGTTTTATGGCATAAGTTTGCGACCGAAAAAGAAGGCTTAATGCTGGCACTTTCTGGCGCGATCAAGGACAGTCTGTTTGCCAAGGATGACGTGGCCCTGTTTGCACTGCAGTATCTGCGCGCCAATCGGCTGACCGAATTAAAGCAGCGCTACCATCTGAGTGACGCTGATGTTGACGAAAGCGTGACTGATCCGGATCTGCTGCTGACGATTACTAAAAAGATGGGCTTTCGTGATGACTACGACCGCGGCAGTGAACGGCTGATCTTTGATTTGCGCAAGGGCAAGCTGGGAACGATCTCATTGGAAAAGCCGGCTGATATTAATGCTGAGGGTCTCAATGAATAAGCTAAGCATTAAAGAAATCAAGGACCGCTTAAAAGACACGCCCACGCTTGATGATCCGTTTGTTCAATCACTGCAGCAAGATGAGCGCAAAGGCGTCCAAACCGCGCTGGCCCAGCTAAAGCGTCGATTGGAACGGCAGGCAGCAAGCTATGCGGCCTTCAAAGAGCGTTTTAAATATGAAAATCAGCTCTGGCAAGATGGTCAGCAGTACGTTGCCGGTATCGATGAGGTTGGGCGGGGGCCGCTGGCTGGTCCAGTAGTAACGTGCGCGGTAATTCTCAAGCCTGATTTTGACCTGGTGGGGGTTACGGACTCTAAGCAGCTGACCAGGCATGAGCGTGAGCAGCTGTATCTGCAGATCGTTAATGAAGCTCTGGAAGTCAGCATTGCCGTCAATCCGTGCACGGTTATCGATCAGCTTAATATCTACGCGGCGACCCAGCAGGCAATGATCCGCAGTGTAGATTCTTTGGCGCATCGGCCGTCCCACCTGATTGTCGATGCCGTCCCCCTGGCAATTGATATTCCGCAGACGACCTTGATTAAAGGCGATCAAAAGAGCATCAGCGTCGCGGCAGCCAGTATCGTTGCCAAAGAATATCGTGACCATCTGATGCGTGATTACGATCGGCTCTATCCAGGCTATGGCTTTGCTGAGAATATGGGCTATGGCACCAAGCAGCATTTGCAGGGCTTGGCAGAACTTGGACCATGCCCGATTCATCGGCACTCGTTTTCACCAGTCCAGCAATATCTGCGTTAGCAACCAAATACTAAATAAAAAGAACAGCACTGTCTTGGTTTTGATGAAACTTGAGACCGTGCTTTTTTAATCGGCTTGTTCGTGTCGCTTTTAAAATTATTGAGGCAGTCTATCTTGCAGAAAACAGCCAGTCAGGCAGCTCCTCTAAGATGTCTTGACTGCTTAGAATCGGCCGCGCCCCAGCAGCAATCAGTTCATTGGCTCCCAGCGACATTGGTGAATCGATTGGTCCAGGTACCGCACCGACATTTCGATTGTCCTGCAGCGCCAGGTTGGCCGTAATCAGACTGCCGCTGCGCCGACTGCCTTCGACCACCAGACAGGCATGACATAAACCGGCAATGATCCGATTGCGTTCGGGAAAATTGCTCGGGTAGGGCGTAGTTGCCAGTGGATACTCCGTCAGCAAAAGACCGGACTGCGCGATTTGCCGCTGTAAAAATGCATTGCAGCGTGGATAGCTGCCATCTAGACCAGTCCCGATTACGGCAATTGCGGCTCCACCATCCAGCAGCGTAATCTGGTGAGCCAAGCCGTCAACTCCTTTGGCCAGGCCGCTGACGATTGCGACTTGACTGCTGACGATTCCTGGCAGTAATTGATTGATCGCTCGTTCACCATATTTAGTGATATTCCTTGATCCAACCACGGCTAGACAAGGGTACTGCAGCAGTTGTAGGTTGCCTTGATAATACAAAACCAATGGCGGATCATAAATTTCTCGCAGGCGCTGCGGATAGATCGCGTCAAGCGGCGTTATGAAAGGCATCGGCAGATTTTGCTCAGTCTGACGCCGCAGTTTTTGGCTGGACCATTCGTCAAACCACTGCATCCGTTTGTCAAAAGTGATGTTCAAGTGATCAGTCAATCTAGCGAGGTTGGTAATCTGTTTTTGCTGAACGGCAGCCATTAAAAGTCGATATTTCATCCGTCGACTCAAACAGCTGCATAGACTCAGCCTTAAGATAAATTCACGCAGATGCATTGCTTTTCCCCCCTTACCATTGCTATATGCTAAAAATTCAGTTTGACACTAAAATTCCATTCATTAATTTTTGAATTAGACTTTTTCGCTAAAATGATTTTATCGTTGCCTTGATTTTTTTAATAAACTCGATTATATTGATACGCTAGTTAGACCATTTTCTTTTTTGAATTAATCTAGGTCTATCTGATCGGTTCATTGCTGATTGAAATCAGTCAGACGGGTTTGACCGCACAAGAGACCATATAATAGTATAGAAGATAAAACCGATCAAATTCATCATGATAGGAGCCTTATGATGGCAACTAAAACTGTAAAATCAACTGCTAAAACAACTTCGGCCAAGACAAAAACTGCAAAACCGGCCGCTAAAACAACTAAGAAGACGACTGCCAAGCGCCCTAAGACCAAGAAAAAGCTGGTCATCGTCGAATCGCCTTCCAAAGCTAAGACGATTGGCAAGTATCTGGGACGGACCTATAAAGTCGTTGCCAGCCTAGGTCATGTCCGTGATCTGCCAAAGAGCCGGATGGGGGTTGATATTGAAAACGACTATCAGCCCGACTACATCTCCATTCGCGGCAAGGGTGACGTAATCAAAGAACTGCGCAAGGATGCCAAGCAGGCTAAAGCAGTCTATCTGGCATCTGACCCGGACCGGGAAGGGGAAGCAATTGCCTGGCACGTTGCCAATCTTTTAAAACTGGATACTAAAGACAAGAACCGGGTTACCTTCAATGAAATTACCAAAGACGCCGTTAAGGAAGCCTTTAAGGAACCACGTGAGATCAACATGGACCTGGTTGACGCACAGCAGGCACGGCGGGTTTTGGATCGGCTGGTTGGTTATTCGATCAGCCCGATTCTTTGGAAAAAGGTCAAAAAGGGACTGTCTGCCGGACGTGTGCAGTCAGTCGCACTAAACCTGATCATCCAAAGAGAACAGGCGATTCGCGACTTTAAGCCTGAAGAATACTGGACGATTGATGGTCAGTTTAAAAAAGGACGCGACGAGTTTGCGGCATCTTTTTATGGCGAAAATGGTAAAAAAGCCGCGCTGCCTAATAACGAAGCCGTTCAAAAAGTGCTGGCCAAGATTGATCGCAAGGCGCCGTTTACGATTGATGACGTTACGCGTAAAGAACGTAAGCGGATGCCGCAGCCGCCATACACTACCTCCACGATGCAGCAGGATGCCAACCGTCGTCTGAACTTCCGAACGCGCAAGACGATGATGGCCGCCCAACAGCTGTATGAAGGGATTACGCTTGGGCATGGCAGCGCGGTCGGTCTGATCACCTATATGCGTACCGACTCTACGCGGATTGCCTCAATTGCCAAACAGGAAGCTTCTCAGTTTATTCATGAAAACTATGGTGAGCAGTATGCCGCAATCAAGCCAGTCAAGGGCAAGCTGCCGGAAGGGGCCCAAGACGCGCACGAAGCGATCCGGCCAACATCGGTCAACCGTACGCCCGCAGAGATGAAACAGTATCTGACGGCTGATCAATATAAGCTCTACAGCCTGATCTGGAGCCGATTCGTGGCCAGTCAGATGACGCCGCAGATTGTTGATACGATGGCCGTTTCCTTGAGCCAAAACGGGGTCGACTTTCATGCCAACGGGTCCAAGGTCAAATTTGATGGCTTTACCAAGGTTTACAAGCGTGGTCAGGAAAAAGACAATGTTTTGCCGGATCTAAATCAAGGCGACCAGGTCCAAATGATCAGTGACGACCCGGCACAGCACTTCACGCAGCCGCCTGCTCGCTATACAGAAGCTGCCTTGATCAAGACGCTGGAAGAAAACGGGGTCGGCCGGCCTTCCACCTATGCGCCAACGCTGGACACGATTCAGCGCCGCTACTATGTTCGTTTGGTATCGCGCCACTTTGAGCCAACCGAGCTGGGTGAGATCGTCAACCAGATCATCGTCAAGCAGTTCCCAGAAATCGTCAATGTCAAGTTTACGGCCGAAGTTGAAGACGACTTGGACCGGATCGAAGAAGGCAAGGAAAACTGGGTTAAGGTCGTTGACAAGTTCTACCAGCCATTTTCTAAAGAAGTCCAGGCTGCTGAGGAACAGGTTGCCAAAATCGAGATGCATGATGAACTTGCCGGCAGCAATTGTGAGATCTGTGGGGCGCCAATGGTCGTTAAGATGGGCCGCTATGGCAAGTTTCATGCCTGCTCGCGCTTCCCGAACTGCCGCAACACCAAGGCAATCGTTAAGGATATCGGCGTAACCTGTCCTAAGTGTGGGCAAGGGAGCGTGGTTGAGCGCAAGTCCAAGAAGAATCGCGTCTTTTATGGCTGCTCGCGCTACCCTGAATGTGATTTTGTTTCATGGGACAAGCCAATTGGCCGCAATTGTCCTAAAGACGGTCATTTCTTGATTGAAAAGAAGGTTAAGAAGGGCAAGCAGATCGTTTGTCCTAATGGCGACTACGAAGAATCAGTCCAAAATTAAAAGATAGACTTGCGAAAGCCCTCTCAATCTGTTATTGTGCAGATTAGAGGGCTTTTGGCATATACCATTGTCCATTGAGAGTTTGAAAGGATGACGAGAGATGATTCAGATTGAAAACGAGCAGCTGACGGTACAGATTGATCCACTAGGCGCCCAGATGCACAGCATTAAGCGGAATGCAGAGGGAATAGAATATTTGTGGCAGGGTGACCCAAAGTCTTGGAAACGGCAGGCACCCGTCCTGTTTCCGTTTGTCGGCCGACTCAAGGATGATCAATACGAATATCAAGGCAAGGTCTATCATCAGACGCAGCACGGTTTTGCCCGCGATCGGGAGTTTCAGGTCGTGGAACAGAGCAGTGAGCGGGTAGTTTTTGAGCTACGCGATGATGAAAAAACACGGGCAGCCTTCCCATTTGCTTTTGTGTTGACGATTGCCTATCAGCTGGATGAGGATCGCCTGCTGGTCAGCTATCGTGTTGAAAACCCAAGCAATGACCAGACGTTGATCTATGCTTTGGGTGCGCACCCTGGTTTTAACGTACCGGTTGATGAACAGGGCAGTTTTGAAACGACTCAGTTCAGTGTTTCGCCGGCAATTGACTATCAACAGGTTAAATTGGTGGCACCTGGTCCATTTAATGATCTGGAACATCCAGCGGTTCTGCACATGCAGCAGCCCATCACACTGGATCATGAGCTGTTCGATGAGGATGCCTTGATCTTTGCAACCAAGGGCATGCCATTTACGGCGACGCTGACGGAACCGCAGACTAATCACGGGGTTCACGTTCAGGTTAACGGTGCACCATTTGTTGGCGTCTGGTCGCCATATCCAGCCCAGGCCAACCTGGTGTGCGTTGAGCCGTGGTGGGGGATTGCCGACAGTATTCACAGTGACGGCAGACTTGAAGACAAACAGGTGATGAGTCGACTGGCGCCTGGCAAGCATGAGGACTATGCGTTTGCCATTCAGCCGTTCTAATGAATCAAAAAAGACGTGGTGATCACCACGTCTTTTTGATTTCAGTTGAATTTGATCAGCGCAGCAGGTAGCCGCCATCAACCGGCAGCATTACACCAGTTACGTAATCAGATGCTGGACTGGCTAAAAATACCATTGGCCCCATCAATTGTTCAGGACGGCCCCATTCACCGGATGGAATGTGTTCTTTGATCTCAGGCCCCCGAACCGGATCCTCGGCCAGCGCCTTCGTCATATCCGTTAAAATGTAGCCCGGTGCCAGACCGTTGACTTGAATGTTGTATTTGGAAAGGGCATCAGCGTAGGCTTTGGTCAGACCTAACACGCCATGTTTGGCTGCCGTGTAGGGGAAGATGAACTTGCCGGCACGGTAGGATTGCATTGAGCCAATGTTGATGATCTTGCCGTGCTTTTGCTTAGCCATATACTTAGCTGCGGCCTGTGACATGTGGTAGAGCGCGTTGAGATTCAAATTGATCACCTTGTCCCAGTCTTCATCCTTGAACGCTAAGACGTCATTGCGGATCTGAATGCCGGCATTGTTGACCAAAATATCCAGACCACCCATTTCCTTAACGCATTGCGCGATGATTTCATCGGCACAGTCCGGTTCAGTGATGTCGCACTGCAGAAAGCCGATCTTTTGTCCATTGCCTTCGACTGCTTGACGAGTTTCTTCCCAGCCGCGCTGCGAGTTGGAAACGACAAAAATATCCGCGCCGTAAAGCGACAGCGCCTTTGAATAGTTTTGACCCAGACCGCTGGCACCGCCAGTGATCAATGCTACCTTGCCATTAAGCTGAAAACTTTGTTGATTAAATGAACTCATAAAAAGCACCTCGATGTTTAAATTCAACTTTAGGAAATCGTTACACCAGATTATAAGCGCTTTCAATTCTTTTTGCAAGAGGGTTTAGGAAATCGGTTGCCTAAATTTATCAGCAAAATAAAAATCGCATTCAGCTCGGTCTTTAATGCCAAGTGATGCGATCATCAGCTTAATTATTTTTGCTTTCGTTTTTGCTGCCGCCGATAGCCCAATCCAAAATGAACCAGCGATTCGGTACCATTGAAGATGCGCTTGATGTTGGCACGGTGCAGCCAGATGATTACCACCGTCAAGAACCCGGCAATGGCTGCCAAGATCCAGTCGTGAATGCATAAGGCAATGATGAAAATCGCGGTAATGCCAACCATGCCAGCCGCACTAGCCATGCTGGTCAACAATAATACCGTCAGATAGATGGCCCAGGCAACCAAAAAGAGCAGCGGGTTATATGCCAGCAAGATCCCGGCACTGGTGGCAACGGCCTTGCCGCCATGAAAGTGATCAAAAATCGAGCAGGTATGGCCCAAAACGGCAAATAAGCCAATCAAAAGCGGACTGACGGTCTGGCTGCAGTGAAAGAAATATGGCTGACAGGCTGCCAGCGTCCCCTTGAACATATCAAGAAACAATACGGTTACGCCTGCTTTAGGTCCCAAAACGCGCAGGGTATTGGTCGTGCCGATATTACCGCTGCCCAGCTGACGAATATCCTTGTGGTAGAATACCTGGCCGATCCAAAGTCCCCAGGGAATCGAGCCCAAAAGGTAGGCAATGACTGCCATTAAACAGATTTTAAAAATCATAAATCATTCAAAACTCCCTCGATAATAATTGCATAATTGTTATAATAGCACATTGAGTGGCATCGGCAACTTTTGTTTGATATGCTAAAATAATGGGGCACAAATGTTTGCAAAATTTCTTTGCTAAATTTTGTCAAATCAGTTATATTAAAAAACGTTACTAAAAAATTATGAGGAGGGCCTTTCGTTGGCAGAACAAGAATATCAATATGATGCATCCTCCATTAAAATCCTTAAGGGGCTGGAGGCGGTGCGCAAACGGCCTGGGATGTATATTGGTTCAACGGATACCTATGGCCTGCACCATTTGGTATATGAAATCGTTGACAACGCGGTCGATGAGGCTTTGTCTGGCTTTGGTGATGAAATCAACGTGACGATCGAACCCGACAATTCAATCACGGTTCAGGATCATGGTCGTGGGATGCCAGTTGGAATGCATGCTTCTGGCAAACCGACGCCAGAAGTCATCATGACCGTGCTGCATGCCGGGGGGAAGTTTGGTCAAGACGATGGCTACAAGACTTCCGGTGGGCTGCATGGGGTTGGGGCCTCAGTCGTGAATGCTCTTTCAACCAAACTAACACTGACGATCGTGCGCGATCACGTTCGCTATCAAGAAAAATTCGTCAATGGCGGCAATCCGGTCGGCACGCTCAAAAAATTAGGCAATACGCGTGCGGGTTCCGGAACGACGGTTACCTTTAAGCCGGATCCAAAAATCTTTTCTACGACGGTCTACAACTACGATACTTTGGCAAGACGGCTGCGTGAATCGGCATTCCTGCTAAAGGGCCTAAAGATTACGCTGACTGATAAGCGCGCTGGTCAGGAAAAAGAAGAGGTATTCCAGTTTGAAAATGGCATCAAGGACTTTGTCGGCTACCTCAATGAGGACAAGGATACACTGGGTCAGATCATGTACTTTGACGGTAAGCAGGATGGCGTTGAGGTTGAGGTTGCGGCTCAGTATAACGATGGCTATTCAGAAAACGTCTTGAGCTTTGTCAACAACGTGCGCACTCCAGATGGGGGAACGCATGAAGCCGGTTTTCGCAATGCCTGGACCAAAACCTTCAATGACTACGCCAGAAAAGTCGGTCTGCTCAAGGAACGCGACAAGAATCTGGAAGGGTCTGACGTTCGCGAAGGCTTGACGGCAGTCGTCTCAGTACGAATTCCGGAACGCATCCTGCAGTTTGAGGGCCAGACTAAAGACAAGCTGGGGACGCCAGAAGCCCGTAAGATCGTGGACTCAATCGTCAGCGATCAGCTAAGCTACATGCTGCTGGAAAATGGCGATGAAGCTCAGCAGCTGATCAGAAAAGCACTCAAGGCTCGCCAGGCAAGAGAAGCCGCGCGCAAGGCTCGTGACGAATCACGCGGCTCCAAGCGCAAAGGCCGTAAAGAACGCAATCTGTCCGGCAAGCTGACGCCGGCCCAGTCAAAAGATGCCGCTAAAAATGAGCTGTTCTTGGTTGAGGGTGATTCAGCCGGTGGGAGTGCCAAGCAGGGACGCGATCGGAAGTTTCAGGCGATCCTGCCATTGCGTGGTAAGGTTCTCAATACAGAAAAGGCCAAGCTGGATGACGTCTTGAAAAACGAAGAGCTTAATACGATCATCTATACGGTTGGC
This sequence comes from Limosilactobacillus sp. WILCCON 0051, assembly GCF_039955095.1. Taxonomy (NCBI): domain Bacteria; kingdom Bacillati; phylum Bacillota; class Bacilli; order Lactobacillales; family Lactobacillaceae; genus Limosilactobacillus; species Limosilactobacillus allomucosae. The sequence continues at coordinate 1,422,099 of NZ_CP154878.1, read as the reverse complement.
GCGGGGGTCGGCAGCGAGTTCAACGTCGCGGACTCCAACTACGACAAGATCATCATCATGACTGATGCCGACGACGATGGGGCCCACATCCAGATTCTGCTGCTGACGTTCTTCTACAAGTACATGCGGCCAATGATCGAAGCCGGTAAGGTCTACATTGCCTTGCCGCCGCTGTATCGCATCCAGTCTGGCAAAGGAGCCAAAACCAAGATTCAGTATGCCTGGACCAACGATCAGCTGACGCAGATGACCAAAAAGATTCGCGGAGCTCAGCTGCAGCGTTTCAAGGGGCTTGGTGAAATGAATGCCGATCAGCTTTGGGAAACCACGATGAATCCTGACACACGGACGCTGATTCGAGTGCGGATAGAAGATGCCGAGCTGGCTGAAAAGCGCGTCACTACCTTGATGGGCGATAAGGTTGCACCACGTCGGAAATGGATTGAAGAAAACGTGCAATTTACGCTGAGCGATGACGAAGAGTCTGATCAGCTGATGGAAAATCGCGGTCAAAAGGCCAAAACGCCTACGATCAATACCTGGAATCAAAAGTAAGAGGTGAAAGTCAATGAGTGAACCAAAAATCGAAAATATGACTTTGGAAGACTTGATGGGCGATCGCTTCGGCCGGTATTCCAAGTCCATTATTCAAGAACGGGCCCTGCCGGATATTCGCGATGGCCTCAAGCCGGTTCAGCGCCGGATTCTGTTTGCCATGAACAAGGATGGCAATACCTATGATAAGGGCTTTCGCAAGTCAGCCAAGTCAGTCGGTAACGTAATGGGTAACTTCCACCCGCACGGCGACAGTTCCATTTATGAGGCGCTGGTCCGGATGAGTCAGGATTGGAAGCTGCGTGACCCATTGATTGAAATGCACGGCAACAACGGGTCGATGGATGGTGATCCACCGGCTGCCATGCGTTATACCGAAGCTCGTTTAAGCAAGATTGCCGGCTTGATGCTTAAGGATATCGACAAAGATACGGTTGATATGACGCTGAACTTTGACGATACCGAAAAAGAGCCGACTGTCTTGCCAGCCCGCATTCCCAATCTTTTGGTTAACGGCGCGACCGGGATCTCGGCTGGTTATGCTACGGAAATTCCGACGCATAATCTGGGCGAGCTGATCGATGCACTGATCTACCTGCTTGGTCATCCCACAGTCAGTCTGGACAAACTGATGGAATTCGTGCCTGGTCCTGATTTCCCAACTGGCGGGATCATTCAAGGCAAGGAAGGAATCAAAAAAGCTTATGAAACTGGTCGGGGACGCATTGTCGTACGGGCCAAGACCAGTATCGAGACGCTGCGTGGCGGTCGGCAGCAGATCAATATCACGGAGATTCCATATGAGGTCAACAAGGCCCAGCTGGTCAAGCGAATCAATGACCTGCGTCTGGCCAAAAAGGTTGAGGGAATCGCTGAGGCGCGTGATGAGACTGACCGCAGCGGCCTGCGCATCGCAATTGAGCTGAAGCGCGGCGCCAATGCCGAGGGAATCTTAAACTATCTGCTAAAAAACACCGACCTGCAGATCAACTATAACTTCAATATGGTGGCAATCGACAATCAGCGGCCAATGCGGGTAGGCTTAAAGCATATTTTAACGTCTTATCTGAGCTTCCAAAAAGAGATCATTATGCGGCGGACGCGCTTTGATTTAAATAAGGCGCAAAAACGGCTCCACATCGTTGAAGGCTTGATCAAGGCGCTCAGCATGCTTGATCAGGTTATCAAAACGATTCGAGCTTCTAAAAACCGGGCTGATGCCAAACAGAATCTGATTGAATCGCTGGGCTTTGATGATCCGCAGGCCGAAGCCATTGTTACCATGCAGCTGTACCGGCTGACCAATACTGACGTGACGGCGCTTGAAGATGAGCAAAAGCGTCTGAATGATCAGATTGCCGAATACCAGCTGATCTTAAGCGATGAAAATGAGCTGGCCAAAGTGCTGCGCCAAGAAATGCGGACGATTAAAAAAGAATTTGCGACACCGCGCCGGACTGAGATTCAAAGCAAGGTTCAAAAACTGGAGATCGACACTAAGGTTACGGTCGCCAAAGAAGACGTGGTCGTATTAGTTTCTAAAGCCGGCTATATCAAGCGCAGCAGTCTGCGGTCATTTAAAGCTTCCAACGTTGAAGAAGATGGTTTGCGAGAAGACGACTATCCGCTGCTGATCCAAGAAACCAGTACGCTGGCGCATCTGTTCATGTTCACCAATCTTGGCCATCTGATCTATCGGCCGGTGCATGAATTGGCTGACGTGCGCTGGAAAGACGTTGGTGAGCATATTTCACAAACGATCGGTCTGGCCGCGGGTGAAGAGATTATCAAGGCAATGATTTTTGATCGGCTGGACATGCCAGGAACGCTGCTGATGGGAACCAGCGATGGTCAGGTCAAACAGACTGAGTTCAAGGAATATCAGCCAGGATCTCGTTATAAGAGCACGGCGACGGTCTACATGAAGCTCAAGGGCGATGACGCTCAAGTCGTTAACGTAATGTATTATGAGCCAAAAGATACCGCGCAGTCGCTGCTGGCAATCAGTCATGAAGGCTATGCCGTTCGCTTTGACGTAGCTGAAGTACCGATTGCCGGGGTTAGAACGACGGGGGTACGGGCCATCAACCTGCATGACGATGACAGAATGGTTGACCTGCAGCTGGTTGACGAAGATCAGCATCTGGCCATGGTAACTCAGCGCGGGGCCTTTAAAGAAATGGCCGTAGCCGACATTAAGCTTGGCGCACGGGCAAGGCGCGGCGAACTGGTGCTGCACCGTTTGAAGAAGCTGCCGCACAAGCTGGTCGACTTTTTGCCTTATGATGCCGACTATCAGGGAGCCGTTGAGATCATTACCGATCGGCCGATGTTCCAGGATGTTTTGATTACGGATCATCATCTGGGAACGGCCCATTCAAACGGTACTTTTGTAATTGATACCGAAAGTCAGGGCATTCCGGTTAAGCTGCGCATCAAGCCCCAGCTGACTGAAACGGCGACAAGCGAGCAGCTCGATCTGACGGACTCAATTTCATAGCCTGCATAAATATGCACCTGAAATGAAATTAGATTCCCATTTAAGGGCTGGTCGTGCTAAAATAAAAGGGTATAATTAATTTGCGAAAACGTTGCAGCTAACGTTTTACGTGATGATTGAATCAAAGGAGTTGTCTTTATGAGCAAGGAATTAGTTTTTGGTCATCAAAAGCCAGATACTGACGCCATTACGGCCGCAATGGCATTTTCATACTTTGAAAACGAACTGGGCTACGAAACGGAAGCCGTTGCCCTGGGCGAACCAAACGATGAAACGAAGTACGCTTTGAACTACTTCAACATGGAAGCACCACGGGTCGTTAAGACGGTTGCCAACGAAACTGACAAGGTAATGCTGGTTGACCACAACGAACCACAACAATCAGCTGCTGACATCGACCAAGTTACGGTTACGCACTTGGTTGATCACCACCGGATCGCCAACTTCAACACGGCACAGCCACTTTGGATCACGGCTCGTCCATACGGCTGTGTTTCTACGATCATCACGGAACTGTTCCAAGAAAAGCACATTGAAATTCCTGCCAACCTGGCTGGGATGATGATGTCTGCTATCATTTCCGACACGCTGCTGCTGAAGTCACCAACGACTACTGACCACGACGGCGAAGCTTTGAAGTACCTGGCAAAGGTTGCCGGTGTTGAAGACTACGAAGCTTACGGAATTGAAATGCTGAAGGCTGGTACCAATCTGGCTGCCAAGTCTGACGCTGATATCGTTGATGGCGATGCCAAGACGTTTGAACTGGGCGACGCTAAGCTGCGGATCGGTCAAGTAAACACGGTTGATCTAGATGATGTCTTCTCTCGTCAAGCCGACCTGGAAAAGACGATGCAACAGCTGAACGATGAAAACGGCTACGACACGTTCATCTTGATTGCTACCAACATTTTGAACAGCGATTCTGATCTGCTGGTTGTTGGCGGCAACACGGAAAAGGTTGAACAGGCATTCGGTAAGAAGCTGGGCGACAACCACCGTATGAACCTGCCAGGCGTGGTTTCACGTAAGAAGCAAGTGGTACCTCCATTGACGGACGTCTTTGAAGGCTAATCAGCGCTTAATCAAAACAGCACTCCGCCATTGCCGCGGGGTGCTTTTACTTTGCATAATTAAATCAATTAATGGTTTGACGGAGGAAGTAAGATGAAAGTCTGTCCAAACTGTGGTAGTGAAGTTTTAGAAAATGCCCAATACTGTACGCGTTGCGGCTGGCATTTTGAAACGGTCGCCAATCAGAAAACGGCTGATCAAGAAATTCAGCCAGCTTCGATAGCCAGCGAAAACAGTGAGTCGCCAGCAACTGAACCAATCAGCGAGCCACGGGCGATATCGGCTGCGGCTGAACGGCCTCAAGCAACAGCAGGGCAGCATGAGTCGCAAACATCAACGGATCCTGTCCATGCACAAAAAGCTGCTGAACCATCGTACCAAAACGCGATGGCACCAAGTCGTGAAGAAGTCTCAGACGTTCAAAACGTTACAGAACAGCCGCATCCTTTAGTCAACAATCCAAAAGCAGCCAGCCAGCCGGCCAAACCGGATCCAAAAGCAGCAGTCAGCGCGGCTGGTGAAGCTAAGGCCAATCAAGAGTCCGCGTCATTCAAGAGTCGTGCGGAAGCCAGAAAGCAATCCGAATCAAGTACGACCGGGGATTCATTTGAACTGACGCTGGATCTCGAGCATACCAAGCAGGGATTTAAACGGGCCTGGGCCTGGCTGATTGAGTCGCTAAGACATCCCAGTGATTATCAGCAGCCAAGCTGGCGTTGGACTGGCCTGACGATGCAGATTATCGAGGCCTTGCTTGCGGTCGTGACGATTGGCTGGATGGTTGATCATCTATCGGCTAAGCTTGCTCAGCTTGCGTCAGGCTCGGCAATCGTTTTTCATATCAAGGCCATGACGACGGGGAGCTTTTTCTTGCTGTGGCTGCTGATCGTGGTTGCCATGCTGCTGATGAGTGCCGTGGCGTACGTCTTTAAACGCTATGTCAGTGGTATTGAAGGCGGCGATTACGTTGACATGATCAATCATTTGACGTGGTCCAGCAACTTCAACGTTATTTTGCTGCTGGTCAGCTTATTGCTGGCATCATTAACCAGCTCGCTTGGCATGATGACTCTGATTGGCGTGATTCTGCTGACTGCTTTGGGAATGTTTGCCCTGGCATTGGCTGATACGATGCTTGAGGCTGGCAGTCAGAAGCTTGATCGCATGTATGGCGCGCTGATCGTTTTGGTCATCAATGGTCTGATCGTTTTTGCCGCGATTTCGTTAGGCGGCCAGCTGATTAAAGAAATGATCGTGGCGCTGATGCTGCAGCTGTTTTAGTTATGAAGGCATAAATCCAGTCTAAAAATACCCCCAACCGATCCGCTGGTTTGTTGCGAATTGATTGGGGGTTATTATTTAGATAAGTTTGGCTAGCGTCTTGCGAATCGTGGTCGCGGTTATGCCGGGAAAAATCGACTGCATTCTGATATTATCCGGCTTGGCCATGTATTCAGCCAATGAGTCCAGCTGCTCAGCCTGGGTAATGCCAAGTGCGGCCAAAGAAAGCGGCAGGCCAACCTTGGGATAGTAGGCGCGGATTTCTTTGATCAACGCGGGATCGTCTTCCAGCGTTACTTGAAACAGATTGCCTAAAGCAACGATTTCGCCATGCGTAAAGCGTTGCGGGCCAATGACCTTGACATAGGCATTATAGAAGGTATGAGCTGCCACGCTGCGTCCATCCAGGTCAGCCAAGCCATCAACCAATGACGCCGCTAAAAAGATGGTATCGATAAAGTTCTGCAGGTCAAGACCGTTAAGCGACCGTGGATCATCCACTTTCAGCATTTCCTGACGGCACCGCTCAATCAGATCCCGCGCTAAGGACAGCGATAGCGAATGCATTTGATCGTCAGTCAGGCGCCGGCGAATCTCATAGTATTTGGCCAGCGTGTCGCCGATGCCTGAACGCAGATATTCAAGCGGCGCGTTTTTCAACAGCTCAGGTTCCAGGATAACGGCATCAACGGGCTTTTTTTCGCGCACGCTGGCAATCATCTCGTGAGTTGGCGAATAGACGATGCTTTTAGTGGTGAAGGCCGCACAATTAGAAGGAACGGTCTGGACGTTGATCAAGACATTGTTGAGGCGGTCACTGACGACTTTTGCCGTGTCCATCAGCTGACCGCCTCCAAAAGCGATGATCCCGTCGTAGGCTTTCAGCTGTTTGGTAAGGCGATCGATTTCGGCAAACTCGCAGCTGCCGTTAAAGATTTCGACTGGGTACCGGGTCAGAAAATCAGCCGGCAGGTACTGGGGGATGACTTTTAAAACGGTTTGATCAGTTAAGATGACTAGCTTTTCCAGCATGAAGGCCTTGATCAGTTCAGGCAGCTTTTTCAGTGCGCCGGGTTCATTGACATAAATACCGGGACTGAGCCGGATCGTACGTTTAAACATCAAATCATTCCAATCTATAAAATTAAAGGTTAATTCAAAACCGGCCCAGCATGGTTCAACGCCTGTTTGAGCCGGTTGTTTTACCGATTTTGTTGCCAAACGGCAGGGTAGGGGTCATCAATGAAACGGTGCGTCGACAGCTGACCATTTTCCACCTCGCCCAGCTGCAGCAGATATGATGCAATACCGGCCGCACCATCATAAAAGCCCAAGGCCGCGGTAACGTTTTGCGGGTTCTTGCGTTCAAAAGCCTGCTTCCAATAGGCAAACCGGTCATTTTGAGTTGCCCGTTCAACTAAAATCGTGGCAGTCTGCTGAGCACGTTTAAGATAGTCTTGATTATTCGTTACCAGATAGGCGCCGGTAAACAGCTGCAGAATTCCGGCCGTGCCACAGCAGTAGTTGTCGGTTTCCCAATAGCCGGCTGAACGTTTTTTGGGTGCCTGTACGCGATCAAGTCCCGCGATGGCTGCCTCAAAATCAGCCACGGCATGAGCATCGTCGGTCTGTTTGGCCAGTTCATAAAAGTAGCGCGCCGTGCCCACGGGTCCACCGCAGTAGCCGACGTAGCAGATATGCTCAGTATCGGGATGATAGTGCGGTAAAAGCAGTCCCTTACCATCATTATAGTATTCATAAAATTCGCGAATACCCTTGGTGCCATCGATAAAACGATTTTCTCCTGTCAGCTCAGCTAATTTAAGCAGCGTAAACGCCACGCCGGCTGGTCCCAGTGGAAAACCGGTATTGAACTTGCCGATGGGACCGCCCACGAATTTAAGATCCAAGCCGACATAAAATGACTGTCCGTGCTCGTCAATTCGCTTGTGGGCTAGAACATAGTCGCCAAATTTGATCAAAGCATCCTGCAAACCATCGATCAGATACCTTGAACCCAGCCGTCCCAACAAAAGCGCCGTGCCACCGTCAGCCACGATGCCAATCTGGCCGCTCCATGATCCATCCTGCTTTTGATCATTGACGATACCGTTTAAGATTTTGATGATGGCGTGGTCAAAAACGGCCTCATGATGTTCTTGATTGATCCAGTCCAATGCTTGCGCCACACCGCTGAGTCCGGTGGTAAAGGCATAGCGGCTAAAGGCTTTGTCCAGATGCGGATTGCGTTTTAAAATTCGTGCGGCTAGTTCATGACCAGCCGCGACAGCTGTGTCTAGATAGCGCTGATTGCCGCTGATCTGGGCCAGCTCCAGGTAAAACTTCACGATCCCACTGGCCCCAGCATACATGGAGGCTTCATCATAATAGCGCCAAGGTCCCTGAAACGACTGGCTGATATCCCAGGTGATACCGTGGTCGGTTTTGATGATATGTTCATCAAGCCAATTGGCAGTTTTTATGGCAATTGGTAAATACTGGTTGGTACTCAAGTTAAGCTGTCTCCTCTCCAAAGCGACGTGCCAAGCGTTTTTCCAATAATTTCTGCAGCAGCGTGTAGGCGTAGATCATGATTACGTACCAGATTCCCACGACCAGGTAAACATCAAAGTATTCAAAGTTTTCCGTTGCTAAAAGCTTGCCGGCACCAAAAATTTCCGTCACCCCGATTGAAAATGCCAGTGAGGTTTCCTTCAATAGGCCGACAAAGGTGTTGCCAGCGGGCGGAATGATGATGCGAATGGCCTGCGGGATGATGATCTTACGGTAGACCAATGATTTGGACATTCCCAACGCCAGGCCGGTTTCCAATTGACTTTTGGCAACTGAGGCAATGCCAGACCGGAAAATCTCAACCAGATAAGCGCCTTCTTTTAATGCCAGGCAGACCGTTGCGGCGATTGAGGCCGGTACCAGAGAGCGACTGTGCAAAAGCTGCGGCAATCCATAATAGCCGACAAAAAAGATCACCAAAGTCGGAAACCCCCGAAAGATCAAGACGTATAAATCAACCAGCCAGCGACTGGATTTATGATGCTGACCAACGCTTAGAACAGCAGCGACAATGATGGCAAGCATCATCGCCGCAACTGCCATTAGCAGCGTTACCGGGACGTATTTGCCGATTTCAGGAAAGACCTTGAGCATATAGGGAAAATCCATATTCGTTCCTCCGTTGACTGGTAATTAGTCGTTGCTGATGGACTTTTTGGTTACGTCCTCACCGTTGTAGTACTTCTTGGACAGCTTTGAAAGCGTGCCATCCTTCTTCAATTTCAGCAGGGCCTTGTCAAACTTCTTCTGCTTGGCTTGAGCTTGGCTGTTTTTGGCAAATGGGAATGCCGACTTGTTCCAGCCAGCCACGCCTTTAAGAATCCGCAGATCCAGATTTTGCTTCTTGATGGTTTCTTGCAGGAACTGCCGCTGATTTAAGACCCCGGCAACCGTACCATTATTGGCATCCGTGAAGACGGCATTGCGATCATCGTATTTCTTGATCTTGATCTTGGAATCATACTTTTGCAGCAGGTCAATGTTAGAAGAGCCAACCGTCGCGGAAACCGTCTTGCCTTCCAGGTCCTTGATCGTTTTGTACTTGGAATCTTTTTTGACCGCGATCTGAGCCGCATAGTAGGAGTAGACTGGCGAGAAGCTGTACTTCTTTTCACGTTCAGGCAGGACCGTTACGGAGTTGGCAATCGTATCAATGCTTCCCTTGTCCAGCTCGCCAAACAGACTTGGAATGTCGCCAACAACCTTGAACTTCACTTTGTCGCCCATTTCCTTGGCTACGGCTTTGGCAACGGCAACGTCAAAACCGGTTAATTTGTCGCCTTTTTTGTAGGAAGTCGGGTAGGTCTGTGCCGTGGTACCAACCGTCAAAGTCTCGGCATGAGCAACGGGAGCAGCTGCAACGGTTCCACCTAAGGCAAGTGCGGCAATCAGCAGTTTGATCTTCGTAAATTTCATTTGTAAAACCCCTTTAAAATTGAATAATAGCAGTAAACCAACAAAAAAGGCCGTGACTCCATCAAAGGAATCACGGCCCGGTCGCCTACCTGGGTATGGCAAGCGCTTTGTTGGGGATCAACGTCCGATTACCTAAGTCCAGATTGATTCAGTGATGGCATGCCAAATAGTGCGCGGCACACTACAGTACAGCACATGCATTGACAACACATCATTGAATCAGACTTAATCATGGCGTTGAAATCCTCCTTTCGAAAATCGTTGCAAATAGCATACCGGTTATTAGTGACAAATGTAAACAATAAAATTAGAATTTTTAAAGAATTATGCAGGGTAACAGTCTAAAAAAACCAAGTATAATCAGAAGACAGCTGTATATTTAGCAAGGTAAAAAAATTATTTTGTCGTTTTTAACAAAAAATGGATTACTTTACGTCAGCGGCTTCTTTCGGAGTAACAAAATCACGTTGAATCCAAAGCGAGATCAGCATGGCGATCACGTCAATCACGATAAAGGCCAGCAAAGTAACGTAGTAGTTGTGCAGAACTTGGTGCGTAACGGAAAGCAGTACGGGACCGACCATGCCGGCAACTGCCCAAGCCGTCAGCACGTAGCCATGAATTGCGCCTAGTTCCTTGGTGCCAAAAACATCGCCCAGGTAGGCTGGAATAACGGAGAAACCGGCACCGTAGCAGGAAAGCAGCAGGCAAAGAGCAATGGCGAAGATTGCGGGTACCTGGCAGAAAATCAGAATAATCAGCATAATAATGTCAACGATAAAAATCAGGCTGTAGGTCAGTGGACGGCCAATCCAGTCAGAAAGCGTAGCCCAGATCAAGCGGCCGAAACCGTTGAACAGACCTAAGATACCAACCATTACGGCTGCCGTAGCCGCGCTCATTTTAGTCATTTCTTGGGCCATTGGCGAAGCAGCCGAGACCAGACCGATCCCCGTCGTAATGTTGATGAAGAACATCAGCCACAGAAAAGCAAAAGTTCGGGTTTTAACAGCTTCGTTGGCCGTCAGCTGTTGACCATTCGTCAGGCTGACGCGGGATGCTTTTTGCGCGATAGCCATTGGCAGTTCATTTGGCCGCGGCTTTTTGATGAATTGAGCGGCAATCAGCATTACAACCAGGTAGAAGGCGCCTAAGACGTAGAAAGTTGCAGAAAGGCCAACATTAGACATCAGCTGTTGAGCAATTGGACCCGTCAACAGTGCAGCAAAACCAAAGCCCATGATCGCAAGACCCGTTGCCAAACCACGCTTGTCAGGGAACCAGCGGATAATCGTAGAGACCGGCGTTACGTAGCCAGATCCCAAGCCCAGTCCGCCAATGACGCCATATGCCAGATACAGCAGCCAAAGTTGGTGCGTGTGGATGGCAACCCCGGTCAGCATGATGCCGGAGCCGTAAAAGATTGCCGAGATGGTACCAGTAACGGTTGGGCCAAACTTTTCTACCAGCCGGCCCATAAAGGCAGCTGACATTCCTAAACAAAAGATGGCCAGGCTAAACGCAAATGAGACTGATGCTTCCCGCCAACCCGTCTGTTGCGCGATTGGCTTGGTAAAAACGCTCCAGGCATAGACGCCGCCGATCATTAAGTGCAAAACGACACCAGCGAAGGCGACGCCATAACGATTCCTTGTCTTAGTCATAGTTTTCTCTCTCCCTTATATAATTAAACACGAACAATAATAAATTTAAGATTGTTAAAATTCGGTGTATTGCTACATTAACATGCTGAACTTGAAAAAACAACGTCGAAATGCCACTTCTAACCGAACTTTAATTTGAAAACCTTTCCAGTGGCTGATCAGAGACGAATTTGCTAAAAAAAGAAAGCTTTTCTATAATTTGGCAAAAACAATAATGAGGTGAGCAGCAAATTGAGTATTCGTTTTGAAAAGGCCAGGCATGAGGATCTGCGCCGGATTGTTGAAATCTATAATCAGATTATTCCTTCACGATTGGCCACGGCGGATCTAGAACCATTGATGACTTCAGATCGCGAGGCATGGTTTCACAGTTTTACGCCAACCCATCCGTTATGGGTTATCAGAAACGATGCCGATGAGATTTGGGGATGGGTAGGACTGGAGCCGTTTTATGGGCGGCCAGCCTATGAACACACGGCTGAGGTCAGTATCTATATTGATCAGAACGTGCGGCATCAAGGCTTGGGGTCGCAGGCCATCCAGTTTGTGATTGCCCAGCTGCCCAGTTTAAACGTGACTGCGCTGGCCGCTTATATTTTTGGGCATAATCAGCCAAGTCTGGGTCTATTCAGAAAGTTCGGTTTTGAACAGTGGGGCTTTTTGCCGGCCGTTGCGGAACTGGATGGTCAAAAACGGGATTTAGTGATTATGGGGCAAAGATTTGACTAGCAAATAAGATTTTATAAAAAAGCCTGAGTCGCAGCAATGAAACGGCTCAGGCTTTTATAATGTAAAACTAATTATCGAGTGAATGGTTAAAATGTTTTTCGGTAAATTTTTGAACGCAAATGATCATATCAGCGATTAAATTATTTTAATCTGCTTAAAGGATATTTTTTAATTAAAATTGAACATGTTATGTTAATTATGAAAAGAATATAAAAATAATTATTACAAAAAGAAAAACGTTTTCATAAATTGATGATATATTTACTAAATATAAATGTAAACATTAACACTACAATTGTTGAAGAAAGTAAACAGTGATAATATTTAATTGATTAACTGTTTCTATAATGATGATTTGTGTACTGGGATTACAGAGGCAGCTGATCATGGAGAATTTTTGATTTAAAGGATAGTGTTTTTAATTGGTTTCGAAAAATAATTATCAGCAGTTGATTAAAAAATGCTTTAATCAGCGCCAGCATTGGGGGCTGCGCAAACTAAGCATTGGGGTTGCTTCAGTTTTGCTGGGAACGGCGATTATCGCACAAGGCTCTGTCTATGCCGACACCCAGTCCGTACCTGCCGACTCTGCAGAAAATGGTGTCAGCAGCACTGGGGAATCAGCTGCTTCGGGCAATACATATGTTTTGAAGAGCAGCCAAGATACGTCAGCAACTACTGACTCGCAGGCGGCTGCAACTTCAGCGGCTCCGGCAACGGCTGCGGCAAGTGAAGAACAGACTGATCATGACGTTAATGGAGTTCAGACGACTTTTACGCGTAGTCAATCAGCGGTGACTGGCAACAGCGACAGTAATCCAATTAGCGATGAGTCAGGAGCGTACTGGCCTGATACTAAGGGTGCTTCACTCAAGAATTATGATAAGACTCATTCGGTTGATTTTGCGCAAGGTGGTACTGATTTAAGCGGTGGTAAGTTTGTTGATCCAACTAAATTAACTGACTACGATCAAGAATATAGTGATACGCCTAATCTAATGCATAACCAAGATCTGCATCTGTATGTCAATGGTAAAGAAGTTGACATCAGCACTTTGCAGGATGATGACTCTTTAGGGAACCAAAAGCAGCTTAATTCATCGTATCCTGGACATAATTCAAAAGGTCATGCTCATCTGATTAAAGTTAGTGATTTTGGCCCGAATACATATTTCTACGCGCGCAATGCCGTCCAAAAATACAACCAAATAACGGGCGCGATTGAGCACTACGATGTCAAATGGACGCTGGAATCGGTTAACTATGCAAATGAGCAGGCCTTGCTGGCATTTGGGATAAAAGGTCTGCTTGATGGCGGCGGCAATCCTTTGTTTAATGTTGGTTCTGGCTGGCAGGTAGCTAAACGAGGCAATTTCGCCAATACACATCTTCAATTTTTCAAAGAAGTTAATATTGATAATTTCGTTAATCAAGATGGCACTTTGAAAGAAACAGTTGCTGAAGCGATTAAGAATGGTGATATCGTGGCAACTGCATTGAAGATCCATGAAGGTTTTACCGATCTTGACAATAATGAAGCGATTGAGATTAGTGAGAATGCAGTTCATAGAGTCCTGGTTGATAATTCTTCGACCTTGGCCTATCAAAAAACTAATGATGGTTATTTAGCTATCACGCGGACGTATAATGACATCAGTGATCATGAGGCTAAATTTAATAATGCCAATGAGGTAGTTGCTCTGCTTGAATTAGATGTCCCAAAAGAAGGATTTGATCTTTCGATAGCAACGGCAGGTCATTCCGTCAAAGGTGAAATGGCTGAAGGCAGCAAGGTTGCGCCAGCCGTTTTGGATACGGTAGCTTATTTGAAGACTTTAACCGTCAATTACTATGAGCTTGATGAAAATGGTAATCCAACTACGATTAAGCTAAAAGACACCAAAACTGCCCATAACTTTATTGGCAAGTCATATGGTCTTCAAAATACTGATCAAGACCAAGATGGCAAACAGGATGCTTTTGATTACTCGGCACCACAAGAGATTACTGACCAGGATGGTACAACTTGGAAATTAGTTAAGCAGACTGGTAATAACTTAAAAGATAACGAAAAAGACAAAAAACACGATAATACATATCAAGACTGCTTGAACGTTATTAATTACTACTATCAAAAGAGCGAGGTTCGTCAACAAGGTACAGAAAGCGTCACTTATAAGTTTTATAACGATCAAGAAAAGACTAAGCTGGTCAAAGAAATCACTAAGACGCCGGTATACCAAGATGGCAAGTGGCAATGGCGGATTGAAGAGACCGATTATGACGATCAAGGCCACAAGACTTACCAAGCCACAACTACTACAGACAGCCTCATGGAAGGTTTGAGTGCCGATCAAGCAACGGTTAAATTTACTGGGACCGTAAACTATGACGGCAATGGCAAAGCTACCGGTACAGCTTGGGATGCAAATGACAAAACGTACGGCACGATTAAAACGCCAGCAGTTGAGGGCTACACGGCAGATAAGGCCAGCGTTGGTGGAGAAAAGGTATTACCTAATGATTCATCACTTAACCGCGCGTATGAAGTTGTGTACATCCAGAATCGGTACAGCCTAACAGAGAAATTTGTAGATGAATCTGGTAATGAACTGTCACCAAGTGTTCCTAAGGGCAGCTCGTACAAAAATGGCGATGGCTTTGACGTAACTAAGGATGCCAAGGTAATCCCTGGCTATGTTTTAGTAAATCAGGACAACACCAGCGGCAAGTTTGGTAATAGCGACCAAACGGCTACATTTATTTATAAAAAGGTTGGTAAGCTGATTCCGGTAGATGAAAACGGTACGCCAATTCCAGGTGCGGACACGCCGACCTACAAGAATGATCCAACCGATCCAACCAAAGTCTTGAATCCAACCGTGCCAAGCATTGATGGCTGGAAACCAAAAGACAATCAGCCAGGCGATTCAATTACGCCAAAAGACCCAACCCAGGACATGCCAGTACCATATATTCAAGTTGTCTCTGGCACGATCAAGTACATTGACGACACGACGGGCAAGAAACTAAGCAGTGAAAATCTTAAAAAGGGTGCAGTTGGTTCTAAAATCGACTACACTACTAAAGACAAGATTAAAGACTACGAAGACCATGGCTACGAATTGGTATCCAGCGACTTTACTGATGGAAAACAAACCTATGCCAAGGAAGGCAACAATTTCGAAGTTCATCTAAAGCATGCCACGAAGTCAGTTACGCCAGATGATCCAGCTACGCCAGGCCAGCCAATCAATCCTAAAGGCGATGCCAAATATCCAGATGGCGTTGCCAAGAATGACTTGACTGCTACGGTAAAGCGGATAATTAACTATGTCGATGAAGACGGCAATAAGGTTAACGGTGCTCCAGACGGTACCAGCTCGTACGTTCAAACTGCTGAATTTACGCGGACTGCGATCGTTGACAAGGTAACCGGCAAGATCCTGGGCTACGACACCAACAATGATGGCAAGGTTGACACCGAAAGTGCAAATCGTGCCTGGATGCCAATTAATAAGACTTTAGAAGCTGTTAAGTCAGCCGATCCAAGCTCAGTAGGCTATGACAAGGTTGATATTGCAAACGTTTCATCACTGGTCGTTACGCCAGATCAAGGCAACAAGACAGTTAAGGTAACCTACAGCAACAACCCGGTTTCCGGCAAGATCAAGTACATTGACGACACAACTGGCAAGGAACTAAGCAGTGAAAATCTTGAAAAGGGTAAAGTTGGTTCCAAGATCAACTACTCTACTAAAGACAAGATTAAAGACTACGAAGATCAAGGCTACGAACTGGTATCCAGCGACTTTACTGATGGCAGTCAGGTCTACAAAAAGACTGGTAATGACTTCGTGGTTCACTTAAAGCACAAGACGCAAACCATCACGCCTAACGACCCTAATCCGGTAACACCGGGCCAATCAATCAATCCTAACGATCCGAATAGCCCAGTTTACCCAACGGAAGTCGATCATAAGAATCTGGCCAAGGATGCCAGCCAAACGATTCATTACATTGGTGCCGGCGACAAGACGCCAGCTGACAATATTGTGCGGCAAAAGGATGCCTTCACGCGGACTATTACGCTTGATAAGGTTACTGGTAAGATTCTTACGATAACGCCATGGAGTACTAAGACGTTTAACACGGTGAATACGCCAGTTATTAATGGCTACCATGCTGACAAGAAAGTTGCTGGTGGTCTGACGGCAACGGTCGACAATCCAAACGTAAAAGAGACGGTGACCTACGCGCCAAATGGCAAGCTGATTCCAGTGGATCCAAATGGTACGCCAATTCCAGGTGCGAACACGCCAACCTACAAGACCAATCCAAATGATCCAACCAAGATTTTGAATCCAACCGTGCCAAGCATTGATAACTGGCAGCCAAAAGATAATCAGCCAGGCGATTCAATTACGCCAAAAGATCCGAGTGAAGACACGAAGGTATCATATATTCAAGTCGTTTCTGGCACAATCAAGTACATTGACGACACAACTGGCAAGGAACTAAGCAGTGAAAATCTTGCAAAGGGTACAGTTGGTTCTAAGATCAGCTACACTACTAAAGACAAGATTAAAGACTACGAAGACCATGGCTACGAACTGGTTTCTAGTAACTTCACTGATGGAACGCAGACCTATGCCAAGGAAGGCAATGATTTCGTCGTTCATTTAAAGCATGCAACTAAAGAAAAGGTAAGCTACAAGGACGCTACCCAAACCATCCACTACACGGGTGCGGGCAGCGACACTCCTGCTGACAAGGTTCAAACTGAAAAGCATGCTTTCAGTAAGACGGATACGATTGACCAGGTAACTAATAAAGTAATCAAAACTACCGGCTGGGTTGGTACAAAGACTTTTGGTACGGAAGACACATCAGTCATTAATGGCTACCACGCTGATAAAAAGACAGCTGGTGGTCTGACGGCAACGGTCGACAAGCCAAACGTGAAAGAGACGGTGACCTACGCGCCAAATGGTAAGCTGATTCCAGTGGATTCGAATGGCAAGTCAATTCCAGGTGCAGACACGCCAACGTACAAGACCAATCCAAATGATCCAACCAAGATTTTGAATCCAACCGTGCCAAGCATTGATGGCTGGAAACCAAAAGATAAGCAGCCAGGCGATTCAATTACGCCAAAAGGTCCTGGTGAAGACACACCCGTAATGTATGTAAAAAAACGTCAAAAACCGGTCATGCCAGTTATTCCGGCGCAGCCTAAGAATCCTGCTGTACCAAATAATTCGGGGCAGTCGAGAACGCCAAATCAGTCTGATAATTCAAAACAACCGACAATACCGACGGCGCCTGATCAACCAAATGATTCGATTGTGCCAAACGATTCAAAACATTTGGCAACGTCAACGCCTCGCGATCAGTCGATTTCTACTATGCCAGGCAATTCTAAGCAACAGGCAACAGTAAGTAATTCAGTGACAGCTGAACGGTCAGCAGCTGCTGATTCTGAAAAAGAGTCAACCCTGCCACAAACCGGTAACGATAATAACCAAACAAAAGCAGCCATGGGACTGGGCTTAACTAGTCTAAGTACAATAATGGCAATGTTTGGTCTGAAGAAACGTCGTCATAATTAATTACGAAAAAACGGAGCATCCAGAAAACTGGAATGTTCCGTTTTGTTTTTCACTAAATTTAAAGCGTTTACATGTCGAGTAGCAGCTGCTATTCGGCATGTTTTCGTTTTCAATAAAACAGATTAATTACTATATGCACAATTTAGTGTTCATAGCGAAATGCTTTTTTACAAATTTTAAATGCATATAGTTTAACCTTTTACCGCTTTTAAAACTTTACGAAAAATAAAAAAGGCGAGACGGGGCAAAAATGTCTCGTTTCACCTGGGATTTCAAGGGAACCAAGCCTCGTCGCCGCGAACGAGTAAATGACAAAAGTCAAACTTGGTAATTTATGTCGGGCAACGGCATCTTTGCTATGTCACCACAAAAATGGGGATTTAGCGGCTTAAACTGCGTTGATGCGTTGAGGTGGGGTGACTCATAACTTAGGAGTTACGAACCCCATTTTCTAGGCATGTATGCACATAAAGCTGAAATTAAATGAAATCTTTGGCAAAACGATATCAATAAATCTCAAGCCTACGTACGATACTGCTTTTATACTTTTAACTTTAATGTTTGTTGAACAATAAGTCAATGATTTCCTTAACATATATGCCAATCCCTTAAAAAAATTTTTGCATTCTTTAATAACTCATAACTCCTAAGTTTTGATTCTTTTTTATTTTGCAAATAGCGTAAGCACTTAAAAATGCAGCTCGGCTATTTAAGAAATTTTCATAAAAGAATTAAGCCAAAAGACGGTTTGATGGCAACAAGGTCTTCGGGAAAGCAAGGGGGAATTGTGTAGGGGAAATTCGCTGTATTTAGTTGGGAAACAATTACAACGGTGAGTACTGATTTTTATACGACGAAATAATGTCGAAATTTTCCATAATGCAAAATTTAAGGGAGTGTTTTAGCAATATGGTTGGGAAAAATAATAATTATGTAAGGGAAAGCAAATCTAATGAGCATTTTCAACGGTTCGCACTGCGTAAACTGAGCGTTGGAGTCGTTTCAGTAGCGGTTGCGGCTGGTTTTTATTTAGGCAGCGGCACAACGGCACAAGCTGCAACCACTGAACCAGATGCATCTGCTAAAACTGAACAAGTTGTGCAACAGGACGCCAATTCAACCGCCAGCGAAACAGCTTCAGCATCTAATAGCAGTGCAGCCGTGTCTACAAGCAGTGCTACACCGGTAAGCGCCGAGTCTGCTTCTAGCATGGCAGTTTCTGATTCACCAGCATCGGCCAGCGCTGCTTCAGACAATCAAGCTTCATCTGCCAATGCCAGTGAAAGCAGCAGTCAGTCGGCATCCAGCTCAGTTGCCAGCGATGCAGCAGCTATTGTAAGCAAAGATTCGCAGGCAGCTAGTGAAGCCAACAGTCAAAGCGCTGCTGATACGCAAACGGCGCAGTTGCCAACGTCAGCCGCTAATGCCAACGAAAGCCAAGCAGCCAATATTTTGAGTGCTCAAGTCGTTCAACAAGCTGCCAATCAGCAGGCCCCAGCCGGATTTACGGTTACTGATCCAACTTATCCAGCCGGGATGTATCAGGACACAGATGCCAGTCACTATACCTACTGGTGGGCACAAAGCTCGGATGGTGAGTATAACCTGGTTCTTTCAACTGATCGAAATGGCGATGGCAAGGTTTATGTCTTCTTGTTGGGCCGCAATAACAATGTTTTAGATCAGTACACAGTTGATAAAAATAAATCAACAGAAGTAGCTACTGATGACGAGGGAGACTTTGGCACAGTTTACAATGATGGTCAGTCAGGGGTGTTTGTTTCCTCTGATGGTACTTGGAAGTCAAAGTTCAACGTTTTTGATCCTAATGCAGGCGAGGATAATGGAAACTATGGCAGCATTAGTTTCATGATTCCGCAAGTCGAAACACAGACGACGACTTATGTTGATAGCAAGGACAAGACGATCAGCGACTCAATCGTTCAAAAAGGGTTGGATGGTCAAATCTATACGACACAGGGCGGTAAGGTACTCGGGGGCTATTTTGCCAAAGAGCCATCAAATGCCAATGGCTACATGTCGCCATTTGGCAAGCAAGGTGCAACCTACACTAAAAATTGGCATGATGGGCTTAAAGCCACTTTTACCGAAACTGATACCAAGACTGGCTTGATGCATGTTGTTGTGAAATACCATTATTTTTTGGGTGGTTGGCAAACAGTAAAAGAGTTTGATCTTGCTCCAGGTCAATCAAAGAAAGTTGACTATGATTTCTATAAATCAGTTACTATTCACAGCATCTACATTCCGCAAACGATCAACATTCAGTATGTCTATGAAAAACTTGGCAATCTGATTATTGATTCTGATTCCAAGGCCTTTCCAGCTGAGGACAAGACGACCACGCAGTATCCAAACGATGAAAACGACTCAACCAAGGCGGGCAACGTCACAATTCTAAAAGTGCCCGGCTTTACGCCAACGATCAATGGCAAGACGGTTACGAACTACACGTTTAACCCTGCAGATTACGTCAGCGACCTGAGTAAGGACATTAATGTTGTTTATGTAGCTGACACGCAAGAAGCTGCCATCAACTTCTATGACGAGACAGACCAAAAGCAACTGGATGACCAAACGATTCATCTGACTGGCAAGACTGGTGAAAAGGTTGATCGGACGCAAGCGGACAAGACGTTGACTGAACTTGAAAAGCAGGGTTACGTTCTGGATAAGGAAAACACTAAGCTGGGCTTCCCAACCGATGTAGCATATGACAATGATGATGCTGTACCACAAGAGTTTACGATCTACTTGAAGCATGACACCCAGGATGTTTCTGATACTGATAAAGAGGCTAAGACGACGGCAACCCGGACCATCAACGTTACAACGCCAGATGGCAAGACTAATTCTGTAAAGCAGGAAGTCAACTACAAGCGGACTGCCACGAAAGACCTGGTTAACGGGCATATTACTTACGGTCAATGGCAAGCAGATGGTGCCTCAGCTTGGGAAGAATATACGCCAACACCTCAAAAAGGCTACACGACGCTGATTGACGGTGCAGCAGGTACTAAGGTTGTTCAAAAGACGCCAGCATTTAAGGACGACAAGCCGGTTAATGAAACGGTTAACGTTACGTACCAGGCTGATGCTCAAGAAGCTGCCATCAACTTCTATGACGAGACAGACCACAAGTTGCTGGATAAGCAAACGGTTCATCTGACTGGCAAGACTGGTGAAAAGGTTGATCGGACGCAAGCGGACAAGACGCTGGCTGAACTTGAAAAGCAAGGCTACGTTCTGGATGAAGATAACACTAAACTGGGATTCCCAGCCGATGTGGCATACGACAATGATGATGCTAAGCCACAAGAGTTTACGATCTACTTGGAGCATGGCACGACGCACACAAGCGCAACTGATGAAAAAGCCAATCAAAAGACGGTTACGGAAACGATTCATTATGTTTACAAAGATGGTATCAAAGCTGGCAGCACGGCAGCTGAAGATCATACTGATTCAGTAACCTTCAAACGCGGCTACACGACTGACAACGTTACGCATAAGATTGTTTCCTATGATCCTTGGACGGTTGATGGTAAGCAGGCTGATAACAAGACGTTTGATGCTGTTAAGAGTCCGGCAATTGCTGGCTACACGGCTGACGTGGCCCAAGTAGATGCCACAACGGTAACGCCAGATTCTGAAAACATCGTAAAGACGGTTAACTACACGGCTGATTCTCAAGAAGCCGCCATCAACTTCTATGATGAGACAGGCCGCAAGCTGTTGGATAACCAAACGATTCATCTGACTGGCAAGACTGGTGAAAAGGTTGATCGAACGAAAGCAGACCAGACGCTGGCTGAACTGAAAAATCAGGGTTACGTTCTGGATGAAGAAAAAACTAAGCTGAGTTTCCCAGCTAATGCAGTGTATGACAATGATGACGCTAAGCCGCAAGAGTTTACGATCTACTTGGAGCATGGCACGACGCACACCGATGCAACTGATAAGAATGCTGAACAAAAGATTGTTACGGAAACAATTCACTATGTTTACGAAAACAATCAAACCGCTAAGCCAGATTACACGTCAGCAGTTGACTTTAAGCGTGGCTACACGACCGATAACGTCACTGGTAAGGTTGTTTCCTACGATCCATGGACGGTATCCAGCAAGAAGTTCGGTGTTGTAAAGAGTCCTGCAATTGAAGGCTACACGCCAAACCATTCGCAGATTGATGAAATCACTGTTACGCCAGATTCAAAAGATGTCGTCAAGACGGTGGTTTATGTTGGAAATGCCCAAGAAGCCCAAGCTATCTTCTATGATGAGACGGCGGGTAAGGAAATTGACAACACGCGTGAAATTGCAACTGGCAAGACTGATGAAACGATCAGCTTTGCCAAGGATCCAAATGAAGTCGTCAAGGAACTGGAAGCTAAGGGCTATGTCTTTGACAAGGACAACGCCAACAACAATGTCTTTGTCGCTGGAACGGCCTACGACAAGAATTCTGAAGTTCACCAATACTTCAAGTACTACCTGAAGCACGGCCATGCAGCAGTAACGCCAGACCAAGATTCACAAAATGGTCAAACGACGGTTACGCAGACAATCAAGTACGAATACGCTGATGGTACGGCAACGGGATTAGCAGACAATGTTCAAACCTTGACGTTCAAGCGTACAGGTGACAAGGATCTCGTTACTAGGAAAGTAACCTGGCCAGACTGGTCAACGGTTGCCGGTCAACAAACCAGTGCCGTAACCAGTCCAGATCTTAAGGGCTATACTGCTGATACCAGCGAGATTCCAGCCGTTACCTACCATGCCGGCGACAGTGATGTTACCTATGTCGTTAAGTACAGTGCCGATGCCCAACGTGCCGTAATCGAGTACATTGATGGCGAGACTGGTAAAGACTTGCAGGAACCGGACACAGTTGATGGTCACACTAATGAAACGATTCCTTACAGCACGGCTGCCACGATCAAGAAGTACGAAGATCAAGGCTATGAACTGTTCAAGGACAACTTCCCGGCTGGTGAGAAGTTCGACAACGATGATGCCAACGATCAAAACTACACGGTAGTCTTCAAGCACCATCGTGAAAACGTTGATCCAAACCACTCCTCGGCTGACGGTACGAAGGGTACGAAGACGCTGACGGAAACGGTTCACTACAAGTACGCTAATGGCACCACGGCGGCTGAAGATCAGACGGCTCAAGTAACGTTTACGCGGAACGGTGTCCTGGACGACGTTACTGGCATCGTCGCTTGGGGCAAGTGGAACGAAGCCAGCCAAAGCTACAAGGCCTTGACTTCGCCAACGATTGCCGGTTACACGCCAAGCGAAACGGTAGTAAAGCGCAGTTCCAACAGCGATGCCGAACAGGGTCCAACGCTCACGGTCATCTACACGGCGGACGCGCAAAAGGTTCACGTTCAATACATTGATGGCGAAACCGACCAGCTGCTGCGTCAGGATGACTTGGACGGCTACACGGATGAAACGATTCCTTACAGCACGGCTGCCACGATCAAGAAGTACGAAGATCAAGGCTATGAACTGTTCAAGGACAACTTCCCGGCTGGTGAGAAGTTCGACAACGATGATGCCAACGATCAAAACTACACGGTAGTCTTCAAGCACCATCGTGAAAACGTTGATCCAAACCACTCCTCGGCTGACGGTACGAAGGGTACGAAGACGCTGACGGAAACGGTTCACTACAAGTACGCAGATGGCACCACGGCGGCTGAAGATCAGACGGCTCAGGTAACGTTTACGCGGAACGGTGTCCTGGACGACGTTACTGGCATTGTAGCCTGGGGCAAGTGGAACGAAGCCAGCCAAAGCTACAAGGCTCTGACTTCACCAACGATTGCCGGCTACACGCCAAGCGAAACGGTAGTAAAGCGCAGTTCCAACAGCGATGCCGAACAGGGTCCAACGCTCACGGTTGTCTACACGGCGGACGCGCAAAAGGTTCACGTTCAATACATTGATGACACGACCGGCAAGACGCTGCGTCAAGACGATCTGCACGGCTACACGGATGAAACGATTCCTTACAGCACGGCTGAAGGCATCAAGAAGTTCGAAGGCGACGGCTACGTTCTGGTATCGGACGGCTTCAAGCCAGGTACTAAGTTTGGTGTCGGCACGCCAACCTATGAAGTTCACTTCAAGCATGGCACGACGCACACGAGCGCAACCGACGAAAATGCGGATCAAAAGACGGTTACGGAAACGATTCACTACGTTGACGAAAACAACCAGACTGTTCAGCCAGACTACACGGCAGCAGTAACCTTCAAGCGTGGCTACACGACCGATAACGTTACCGGCAAGGTTGTTTCCTACGATCCATGGACGCTTGACGGCAAGCAGGCTGACAGCAAGACGTTTGCAGCTGTAACTAGTCCAGTGGTTGAAGGCTACACGCCAAACCATCAGCAAATTAACGAATTCACCGTTACGCCAGATTCAAAAGACATTGTCAAGACGGTCGTTTATGTTGGGGATCCTCAAGAAGCTCAAGCCATCTTCTATGATGAAACAACGGGCAAGGAAATCAGCAACACGCGTGAATTCGCAACTGGCAAGACTGATGAAACGATCAGCTTTACCAAGGATCCAAATGAAGTCGTCAAGGAACTCGAAAAGCAGGGTTACGTCTTTGACAAGGACAATGCTAACAATAATGTCTTTGTCGCTGGTACGACCTACGATAAGAATTCTGAAGTTCATCAATACTTCAAGTACTACTTCACGCATGCTACGACAATCGTTACGCCAGACAATCCAAAGACGCCAGCTGATGTATTGCCAGACAACCCTGGTAAGAATTACCCAAGCGGCGTTGCCAAGGATGATCTGAACAAGACGATTACGCGGACGATCAACATCACGACGCCAGATGGCAAGACGCAAACGATCACGCAGAAGGCTGAATTTACGCGGAGTGCTACGGTTGATGAGGTTACCGGTGAAGTAACGTATGGGCCATGGTCAAAGAATGTCGTTTTGGAAAGCGTTGACGTACCAAACATTCCTGGATACGTGCCATCTGCATCAGTTCCAGAAATTACGGTCACGCCAAATGACCAAGACACGACGATCAACATCACCTACAAGAAGCTTGATTCCGGCAAGGCAGCAGACCAAGGCGGCAATGCTTCTAATGGTGGTTCAACGACTGGTCAAGCTGCTCAAAACGGTCAGTCAGGTCAAACCCAAAACAACGCTGGTGCTCAACAGCTGCCACAGACTGGTAACGCCAACAACGAAAAGGGCGCACTGGGCTTAGCAGGAGCAATGTTTGCAGCCGGTCTTGGCCTGGGCTTTGGCTCTAAGAAGAAGCGTCACGAAAACTAGATGAAGAAATAAGAACAGATTCATCAACGATAAAAAAGACTCATCCTTTGATTTTTCAAAGGTTGGGCCTTTTTGTCTTTTTTATCAAAAATATACTAATGATTTATAAATGTATCTATATAATGTAATATCGTTCTAAAATGATCATTCGTTAAAAATAACCGTTCATTTTATGGAAAAAGTGTTTATAAAAAGAAATCATTTGCTACAATAGAACGGTTTTGTTGCAATCAAAAGTTTTGAAAAGGCAAGATACCAGAAAAGGTAATAACTGTTTAAAGAAAGGAGATCCCACACGCATGCTTTTGATACTTAAATTGTCTTGGTGTGGTGTTTAGAACATGAAGTACGGATATGCGCGAGTAAGCACGGAAAGCCAGAGTTTATCGACACAGCTGCAACTGTTGAAACAGGTTGGAGTTGACGAAATATTCCAGGAAAAATATACGGGAACGACTACCAAACGACCAGAATTTGCTCGCTTGTTGGCAATCGTTCAGCCAAATGACGTAATTATCGTCACTAAGCTGGATCGATTTGCGCGTAATACGGGTGAAGCTCTGCAAGTGATTCAGCAATTGTTTGAAAATCAGGTAAAGATCAATATTTTGAATATGGGCACGATTGACGATACGCCAGTTGGTCGCCTGATTTTTACCGTGTTTTCGGCATTTGCCCAGTTTGAGCGCGACATGATCGTTATCAGAACTCAAGAAGGCAAGTCATATGCTCGACGTCATAATCCGAAATATCGTGAAGGCCGACCAAAAATTTACTCGGACGAAAAAATTCGGCAGGCATATCAGCTCTATCAAAAAGGACTGACCTACCGTGAACTTTCAATGCGTACTGGAATCAGTATTTCGACTTTACGGCGACGCTTTGCTCTGCTCAAGTCGGTTGAGGCAATGGAGCATGAAAAGTTGAAAGAAAATGGTCGTCCTTAATCTAATTATTCGTGCTAAGCTTATCTAAAAGTTTAGATGTATTTGAAAAGAGGAAAAATGATGGGTCTTATTTATGTTACTCGCGCCATGCAAGCTGATATTCCAGCAATCGGGGCAATTTTTGATCAAGCCAAGGCGTTCTTAAAGGCTTCCGGCAGTCCGCAGTGGCAGGCGGGATATCCGAATACCGATACAGTTGCTCAAGACTTAGCCAATCAATCAGCTTGGGTGCTGAAAGTCAATGGCCAGGTTGCGGGTTATGCGGCGGCAATTATTGGTGATGATCCAAACTATCAAGAGATTGATGGTGCTTGGCAAAATAATACCGAGCCATACGCAACCATTCATCGCTTGGCATTAAGCCAGGATTACCGGGGACAGCATTTAGCCAAATATTTTATGAGCAGCCTGATTTCAATTTTAAATGAGCAGGGAATCCATAACTTCCGTGTTGATACGCATGATCTGAACCAGCCAATGCAGCACGTCGCGACTAGCAATGGCTTTATCAGACGCGGTCACATCAATATTTTAGATGAGCCCAATGATCCATTACGCTGGGCATTTGAATTGAATCTGTAAAGTGAAGCCTCACAGCCAAAGTGGTTGCGGGGCTTTTATTATAGCTGATCTGGCGATGTCGATAATGATTCGATGGGCAGTAAAAGATCTTAGCCACCAGTAATGATCAAGGCAATTTGAGTGATGGCAACTGAGGAGGAATTTTCGGCTGCCAGTAATGTCTGATAACAGTCGAAAACTTTCATTGATGCGGCTGACGATTGAAGTGCATCATCCACCAGCGATATTTGCTCACCGCGCCAAACGTCCTCGCAATAATCCAGGACTAATTAGCGTCATAAGCAACCTCATCAGCAACAATTATGCAAAAATTTCTGCATAATGACAGCCGACAAAATCTCATTACCTACTTTTTTCGAAAATCGACTGCATAGTAGGTAAAAGTCAGTGTATATCGAGTTAGGGATTGAAGTGGACTACAATTACCGGACAAAGAGTTTAGTAATTGCAGGTGATATTTTATGAATATATACAGTCCAGAGTTAAAAAGCAAAATCGTTCATGAATACCTTGAACGCAAAAATGATATCAGTATTAGCGAATTAAGCAGGCAATATGACATTGATCCTCGTCGGGTTGGCGAGTGGATCCGCAACTATCGGCTTCGAGGAAAGATCATTACCCAACCCAACAAACGAAAATTCAGTCAGAAGTTCAAAGAAGATGTGGTAGACTACTATCAAACTCATGAGGAAACCTTGGAACAAGTTGCCGCAAGATTTGATGTACGTCCTACTCAGGTCAGCTCCTGGAAAAACACGGCTCAAAGATACGGCAACGAAGCCTTGGCATCTCAGAAAGAGAAGGCAGCGAAAACCATGGAGCATAAGCAAAAAGAAACACAACAACTGACGAAGGAAGATCGTAATAAGCATGAAATGGCGGCTGAAATCGCCCGCTTAAGAGCCGAACTTGATAAAACCAAGAAGGAGCTCTACTACGCCAGAATGGATCGTGACATCGCAAAAAAAGTCCAAGCTCTGGTCAAGGCCTCAGCGTCAAAGCCAAAACGAAAATAGTGACCGAGATCAGAGCATATCAAAAAACACTTCCCAAAGAGCGGCGTTATAAGATTGGCGATCTGTTAGCACGAATCGATCTGAAGCGCTCATCTTATTACGATGAATGCGAACGTATGAAAAATCCATATGATAAATACGTCAACGTCAAAAAACTAATAATGGAAATCGCCCAAAGCTACGTTGTCCGCGATCGCTATACCGCTGGCTATCGGCGCATTCAGAAGAAACTGGATCAGCGTAACGCTCATTTAGCTGGCGAAACCATCCGTAAACTAATGGCTCAGTTGAAGGTTCAAGTCGCAATCTATAATCAGAATCGCAACGGCAAGTATTCCTCATATCGCGGAACCGTTGGAAAAACCGCCAAGAACCTGCTTAAGCAAAAGTTTGATGAAACCCAGCCTTATAAAGTCATTCACACCGATATCACGCAGACCCAACTGGCTAATCAACAAAAAGTTTATATTTCAGTAATGGTTGATGAGGGCACCAAAGAAGTACTGGCCTGTCAGATCAGCGACCATCCAAATCGTAAACTAATCACTGATACGCTTGATGAATTATTGCAAAACCTGCCTGATAATGCCCGGCCGATCATTCATTCTGACCAAGGGTGGCATTACCAGCTGCCTTACTATACCCAAAAACTAGCCGATCATCACTTTACCCAAAGCATGTCGCGGAAGGCTAACTGCCTCGATAACGCGCCAGTAGAAAGCTTCTTCCATCTTCTAAAGACTGAACTGCTCAATGGCCGTCCCCTTGTTCGTGACATCGAGGAATTCAAGCGCCTGGTAAACGGCTATATTATGTTCTTCAACAATATTCGTATCTCTTTAAAAACAGACGGTCTGAGTCCAGTTGAATATCGCAATCAACAGTTGGCCGCTTAATTTTAAAAGTTTGTCCGGATTTTCTCTTGCACTTCAGATCCCTAACATTACCTACAATTTGATGAAAAACGCTAAATAGTAGGTAATTCACAAAGTCGGTCTGACCCAATCAGTCCAGAAATATACATTTTTACCTACTATTTGGAAAAACGCAGCTCAAAGTAGGTAAAGTTAAGTCCGACGAATATACAACTACCTACTTGAGGGTGAAAATTAAGCAATAGTAGGTAAATCCAAGACCGATAGCCGATTAAAGCCAATTTTTCTTCACAAGCACTGCAATCAGAGAAGACCGAATATCTTTGAAATAGAAATCAGTGCGTTAAAGTTCGAGTGGTCGAGATGATCTGACTAAGCGCCTTTTTTAGTAAATAAAAATCTGGTATCGACGTTTGCCAATACCAGATTGTAGTCCCACATGCCATTTTTGAATGATGCGAAATCATTATTGATCATATTTATAAAGCTTGAATTTTTTAATCGCATAAATCAGTTCGTTGGCGTAATTAGGATCCGTTGCGTAGCCATCTTTTTGCAGCGCCCAGGCAGCTTCCTGGTAGTTCTTGGCTTTTAGCACGTCTTTAAATACGTTTGGCTTGGCCTTGGTACCATGGGCAAGCAGCTCGGCGTGGGCCTTTAGTGAAGCCTCCCAACTATCATATACGGCAAAGTACTGTTTGACTTCGACCGTCTTACCATTGATGTTTTCCTTGGTATACATGCGAACGCGATTCTTTTTAGAAGTGGCCTTGATGCCAAAAAGGTTGTTGTATTTATAAGCCAGCTTGCTACGACCCCAGTTTGATTCGGTACCAGCCTGAGCAATGATGATACTGGCGGGAATGTGGTACTTTTTTTGTTCTTTTTGGGCAATTGGTGCAATCGTTTTGATGAATTGATTAACCGTGATTTTGGATGAATGAGTTTCGCGCTGTGGCTTGGCAGATTGACTGGTTGAGTGCAGGTAGATTCCCAGACCGATTGCCAATGCAAAACACAGTACCGCGATGCCAATTCCAATCCCAGCCCATTTTTTTGATTTGATCTTCATAAAAAGCCCCTTAGTAAAATGAATATCCCTTTGAAAAAATTCATTGAAGTCTTAAATGTGATTATAAATATGTTTGTCGGCCAAGCATAGGAAAAAGCTAAAAATTCCCAAAATAAGCAAAAATCATTCACAATTCAATCATGATCGAAAAATTTAGATAAACGATTATCAATGCTATTTTCTTCATGTATTCAAGTGATAGATCATTAAATGGATTTTTTTTGGTGATTATGCAAACAACACTCATGATTTTTGTTTGGCTTTGCTAAAACTAAGAAGGATCCTAATTTATTTCTGGTAATTTTTCATTAGATAACATAAACTATAAATGTATATACTTAATGTTTCTTAAAGAGTGCGATTAGTTACATATTTCTAATCGTGAGGATTTATAATATCATTTAAAACCTTTCTTCTTGATTGCTATGAATAAATGTCAATTTATAAATTATGATTTAGCGATCACGCTTGTTTTTAAAATTAATAAGCATTCATTGGCAGTAAAATTTTTTATACATAAAGGAAGATTAACGTGAAATCTAGAAATGTCCGGAAAAATTCAAAAGTTGATGAAACTGAACGCGTAAAACTTTATAAGACGCATCGGGGCTGGTGCAGTTCGTTGTCACGCTTTTGGACCTTTTTGAAAGCGGCTTCGGTTGATGAAGATGATGAAACTTCATATGAAGACTACTTAAAAGCAATTGCTACAATTGGGACCATTGCTGGGGCAACCATGCTGATGCCAACGACTGCAATGGCCGACAGTACGCAATTGCAGCGGACGTTGGATTCGCGCAGTTCAATGGCAATTGGTCTTTCATCAAATACTCAAAGTGAGTCGGTTAGCAATTCGCCTGACAGCTCAAATAGTCTTAATTCAACCAACAGTACGACTTCGGAAACCAGTACGAGCAAATCTGAGACGGTTGAAAACGGGTCAACCACGACTACGGCTGAAAATTCAACAACTAGTTCGACCAGTAGCGAGGACGGTCTAAATTCAGCAGGTGATTCAAACACATCATCTGAAAGCAGTCAGACCACGGCGAATAGTCTATCAACCGACAGTAAAACCGCGGCCAGCAGCTCAACGACAAGTGATGTCAACAATTCAGCAAGTGAGAACTCACAGGCAGAGACAACACCCGATTATAGTCAGACAGCAGCCAGTCAGTCTGCTAATACCTTAACCGCAGCAAGTGTTGATCCTCAAGCAGCCGCGGCCAACTATCTTCAAACTGTTTTAAGTCAGCTATGGGCACAACAGTCTAATCAAATTACTCATCCTAATACTATTTTAGAAGATGAGTATCTTAATAATAAGAATACATACACTTTTGACTGGAATCACATATTTAATGATACCTGGGGCGAAATTCTTGACGGTATCCTCAATAAAGATTGGAATAATTTTTACAACTACATTCAAAATTATCATGGCAACGGTACGCTTGATTTAGCATCAATTTTTGGGACTTTTTCCAAGCATTTAAAAATTGATGCTGATTATCGTGGTAATTTGGCAACTGGTGATTATCAAGGCGGCCAGCAGTTTGGTACCCAAGATGATATTAATGGTAATCTGACCAACATCGACGTTGACTATATTCAGAAAATCAGCGGCTGGCTTGGCAGCAATGCATTTTTAGCTGATTATAATCACATTGTTTTTGGAAAAGACGTTAATGCCAAAATAAATCCAAAAGATGGCAAGCTATACGTGAATAACAATCGGATGGATCATGTCTCGCCAGGCGATAATGCAGACATTACTCAAGATAAAGCTGGCAGCAACTACATTGATTTTGAACAAATTTTTAACATTCTTAGTGGCAATGCTCAACGCTTGAGTCAGCATGATCAAGACTCAAGGAAGGTTCGTCAAGGATATATTGGTACAAATATAGATGCCAATCCTTCTAATGCCGACTACTTAATTGATGTCTCCAAGGCGAAGAAAGATGCTAATAATCGAATTTATGTCAACGTTCCATATGAATATTTGACGGGAGCACGCAATACTAGAATTGTCGGGCTGACTGGGTCTAATTTTGGCCCGGTGGTGGTAATCAATGTGACGGATATTCCAGAAGGCCAAACGATTCAGATCAATCGTCATCTGCAATTACAGTATTCGAATTGGAAACAATGGCTTAGTAGCAATGTCTGGCAAGTAGAACCTAACCACCTGCTGTGGAACTTCGGCACGACCAGCAGCACGATTGAATTTCAAAGTCCCTTTGCTGGCAGTGTCTTAGCACCTAATGCTCATGTCATTACTGATGCAGATTTTGCTGGAAATATTGCTGCTGACACGATTGAAACCAAGGGTACATATAGACGTTGGGATTTGAATGGTCAGTTGATTTCAACTAAAGAAGAACGGGCACAAAGCAGCAGCGAAAGTGAGAGTAAATCAACTTCTGCATATGACTCAATCAGCACGTCAGCCTCAACGATTGAATCCGAAAGTGCATCTGGATCTGCATCGACTAGTAGTTCTGAAAGCACATCAGAAGTGGAATCGGCCAGCGAATCCGAATCGACTTCTGAATCAGAAAACGAATCATTAAGTGAGAGTGAATCAGAATCTACAAGTGACTCTGAGTCTACCAGTGAATCGGAATCCGAGTCAGAATCAACCAGCGAGTCCGAATCAGAGTCTGCATCGGAAAGCGAATCGTTGAGTGAGAGTGAGTCAACTTCTACAAGTGATTCTGAATCTATCAGTGAATCCGAATCGACATCCGTATCGGAAAGCGAATCGGCCAGTGAATCCGAATCCGAATCTGAGTCTGAGTCAGAAAGCGAGTCTGAATCTGAATCAGTCAGTGAAAGTGAATCAACTTCCACAAGCGACTCTGAGTCTATCAGTGAATCGGAATCCGAGTCAGAATCAACCAGCGAATCGGAATCTGAGTCAGAAAGTGAAAGCGAGTCCGAGTCGGTAAGCGAAAGTGAGTCTGAATCTGAATCAGCTAGCGAAAGTGAATCTGAGTCTACAAGTGGCTCTGAATCCACTAGTGAATCCGAATCGACGTCCGAGTCAGAAAGCGAGTCTGAATCTGAATCAGTCAGTGAATCTGAATCCGAGTCAGTAAGCGAAAGTGAGTCAGAATCAGCTAGCGAAAGCGAATCATTCAGTGAGAGTGAGTCAACCTCCATAAGCGACTCTGAGTCTATCAGTGAATCGGAATCTGAGTCAACAAGTGAATCCGAGTCTGAATCATCTTCAAAGGTAACTAGTGCATCACTGAGCGAGAGTAAGGCGGCATCTACTAGTGCCTCAATTAAAGAATCACAAGTAGCTAGCGCGTCGATGAGTGAAAGTGAAGCAGCCTTGAAATCCAAGTCTGCCTCTGAATCCGCCAGTGCTGCCAAATCGGTAAGTGTTTCTGAGTCGGCATCGGTATCAAAAGCAACCAGCGAATCCATAAAAGAAAGCGAAATTGCATCGACTAGCAAGTCTATTGAGGCATCACAAGTAGCCAGTGCATCGCTGAGTGAAAGCGAAGTAATCTCTGAATCCACGAGCACTTCAATTAAGGCTTCTGAGTCAACATCGACTTCAATTGAAAACTCAAAGTCAACCAGCACGTCGTTGAGTGAAAGTGAATCAGAATCTACAAGTGACTCTGAATCCATCAGTGAATCCGAATCGACATCTGTATCGGAAAGTGAATCTGAATCTGAGTCTGAATCAACGAGCGAGTCCGAGTCGGAATCTGAATCAGTCAGTGAATCTGAGTCGACGTCTGTATCGGAAAGTGAATCAGCCAGCGAATCGGAAAGTGAATCCGAATCTGAATCTGAGTCAACGAGTGAATCCGAGTCTGAATCTGAATCAGCCAGTGAATCCGAATCCGAATCGACGTCTGTATCGGAAAGCGAATCATTGAGTGAGAGTGAGTCAGAATCTACAAGTGACTCTGAGTCTATCAGTGAATCCGAATCAACGTCTGCATCGGAAAGCGAGTCATTGAGTGAAAGTGAGTCAGAATCTACAAGTGACTCTGAATCCATCAGTGAGTCTGAATCTGAGTCTGCATCGGAAAGCGAATCGTTGAGTGAAAGTGAATCGACTTCCGTAAGTGACTCCGAGTCAACAAGTGAGTCAACTAGCGAGTCCGAATCTGAATCAACGTCAGAGTCAGAAAGTGAATCAACCTCCACAAGCGACTCTGAGTCTATCAGTGAATCTGAATCGACGTCTGTATCGGAAAGTGAATCAGCCAGTGAGTCCGAATCAGAGTCTGCATCGGAAAGTGAATCGCTGAGTGAAAGTGAATCAGAATCTACAAGCGACTCTGAATCCATTAGTGAATCCGAATCAGAGTCTGCATCGGCAAGCGAATCAATCAGTGAAAGCGAATCGATATCCACAAGCGACTCCGAATCCATCAGTGAATCTGAGTCGGAATCTGAATCAGAAAGCGAGTCGGAATCAGTAAGCAGCTCCGAGTCATTGAGTGAAAGTGAGTCGACTTCTACGAGTGAATCTGAATCTGAGTCTGAATCAACGAGCGAATCCGAATCTGAATCAATCAGTGAATCTGAGTCTGAGTCAGGAAGCGAGTCGGAATCTGAATCAGAAAGTGAATCTGAGTCCGAGTCAGCCAGCGAATCCGAGTCAGTAAGCGAAAGTGAGTCTGAATCTGAATCAGCTAGTGAAAGTGAATCCGAGTCATTGAGTGAGAATGAGTCGACTTCAATGAGTGATTCCGAATCTATCAGTGAATCTGAATCAGAAAGTGAATCGACATCTACAAGCGAGTCCGAATCAGAGTCTGCATCGGAAAGCGAATCGTTGAGTGAAAGTGAGTTAGAATCTACAAGTGACTCTGAGTCTATCAGTGAATCGGAATCGACGTCTGTATCGGAAAGTGAATCAGCCAGTGAGTCCGAATCCGAGTCTGCATCGGAAAGTGAATCGCTGAGTGAAAGTGAATCGACTTCCGTAAGTGACTCCGAGTCAACAAGTGAGTCAACCAGCGAGTCCGAATCTGAATCAACGTCAGAGTCAGAAAGTGAATCATTGAGTGAAAGTGAGTCAACCTCCACAAGCGACTCTGAGTCTATCAGTGAATCCGAATCGACGTCTGTATCGGAAAGTGAATCAGCCAGTGAGTCCGAATCCGAGTCTGTATCGGAAAGTGAATCGCTGAGTGAAAGTGAATCGACTTCCGTAAGTGACTCCGAGTCAACAAGTGAGTCAACCAGCGAGTCCGAATCTGAATCAACGTCAGAGTCAGAAAGTGAATCATTGAGTGAAAGTGAGTCAACCTCCACAAGCGACTCTGAGTCTATCAGTGAATCCGAATCGACGTCTGTATCGGAAAGTGAATCAGCCAGTGAGTCCGAATCCGAGTCTGCATCGGAAAGTGAATCGCTGAGTGAAAGTGAATCGACTTCCGTAAGTGACTCCGAGTCAACAAGTGAGTCAACCAGCGAGTCCGAATCTGAATCAACGTCAGAGTCAGAAAGTGAATCATTGAGTGAAAGTGAGTCAACCTCCACAAGCGACTCTAAGTCTATCAGTGAATCCGAATCGACGTCTGTATCGGAAAGTGAATCAGCCAGTGAGTCCGAATCAGAGTCTGCATCGGCAAGCGAATCATTGAGTGAGAGTGAGTCAGAATCTACAAGTGAATCAGAATCCATCAGTGAGTCTGAATCTGAGTCTGCATCGGAAAGCGAATCATTAAGTGAGAGTGAGTCAGAATCTACAAGCGACTCAGAATCCATTAGTGAATCCGAATCGACGTCTGTATCGGAAAGCGAGTCATTGAGTGAAAGCGAGTCAATCTCTACAAGCGACTCCGAATCTATCAGTGAAAGTGACTCAGAGTCTGAATCAGAATCAACGTCAGAGTCAGAAAGCGAATCGGAAAGTGAATCCGAATCTACAAGTGACTCTGAATCTATCAGTGAATCCGAGTCCGAGTCAGTAAGCGAAAGTGAGTCCGAATCAGAGTCTGCATCGGCAAGCGAATCAATCAGTGAAAGTGAATCGACATCCACAAGCGACTCCGAATCCATTAGTGAATCCGAGTCCGAGTCAGTAAGCGAAAGTGAGTCCGAATCAGAGTCTGCATCGGCAAGCGAATCGTTGAGTGAAAGTGAGTTAGAATCTACAAGTGACTCTGAGTCTATCAGTGAATCGGAATCTGAATCAGAATCAACGTCCGAGTCAGAAAGCGAGTCTGAATCAATCAGTGAAAGTGAATCGACATCCACAAGCGACTCTGAATCCATCAGTGAATCCGAATCCGAATCAGAATCAGCAAGCGAGTCGGAATCAGTAAGCAGCTCCGAGTCATTGAGTGAAAGTGAGTCGACTTCTACGAGTGAATCTGAATCTGAGTCTGAATCAACGAGCGAATCCGAATCTGAATCAATCAGTGAATCTGAGTCTGAGTCAGGAAGCGAGTCGGAATCTGAATCAGAAAGTGAATCGACATCTACAAGCGAGTCCGAATCAGAGTCTGCATCGGCAAGCGAATCGTTGAGTGAAAGTGAGTTAGAATCTACAAGTGACTCTGAGTCTATCAGTGAATCGGAATCTGAATCAGAATCAACGTCCGAGTCAGAAAGCGAGTCTGAATCAATCAATGAATCTGAGTCAGAAAGCGAAAGTGAGTCAATCTCTACAAGCGACTCCGAATCTATCAGTGAATCTGAGTCCGAGTCAGCCAGCGAATCTGAGTCAGAATCGGCCAGTGAAAGTGAATCAACTTCCACAAGTGATTCCGAATCGGTAAGCAGCTCGAATTCTGTATCTGTCTCGACGTCGATTGTGGAATCAACTAGTACGTCTGCATCCACTTCAGCAGTGGTTTCGGGCTCAATCAGCACTTCAGCTTCCGAGTCAGCCTCGACTTCAACGTCTGCGGCCAACTCAATAAGCGAATCTGAAGCGGCTTCAACGAGCAGCTCGACATCAGCCAGTGCATCTGGATCAACCAGTAGTTCAGTTTCGACCAGCACGTCGTTGAGCGAAAGTGAGGAATCTGCTTCAATTAGCAGCTCAAACTCTGTCTCGACGTCGATTGTGGAATCAACTAGTACGTCTGCATCCACTTCAGCAGTGGTTTCGGGCTCAATCAGCACTTCAGCTTCCGAGTCAGCCTCGACTTCAACGTCTGTGGCCAACTCAATAAGCGAATCTGAAGCGGCTTCAACGAGCAGCTCGACATCAGCCAGTGCATCTGGATCAACCAGTAGTTCAGTTTCGACCAGCACGTCGTTGAGTGAAAGTGAGGAATCTGCTTCAATTAGCAGTTCAAGCTCTGCCTCGACGTCGATTGTGGAATCAACTAGTACGTCTGCATCCGCTTCAGCAGTGGTTTCTGGCTCGACTAGCGCTTCAGCTTCTGAGTCAGCCTCGACTTCAACGTCCGTGGCCAACTCAACAAGTGAATCTGAAGCGGCTTCAACGAGTAGCTCAATATCATCTAGTGCATCTGGATCAACCAGTAGTTCAACTTCAACCAGTACATCGTTGAGTGAAAGTGAAGAATCTGCTTCAATTATCAGCTCAATCTCTGCCTCGACGTCGATTGTGGAATCAACTAGTACGTCTGCATCTACATCAGCAGTGGTTTCGGGCTCAATCAGCACTTCAGCTTCTGAGTCAGCATCGACTTCAACGTCTGCGGCCAACTCAACAAGTGAATCTGCGGCGGCTTCAACGAGCAACTCGACATCAGCCAGTGCATCTGGATCAACCAGTAGTTCAGTTTCGACCAGCACGTCGTTGAGTGAGAGCGAAGAGTCTGCTTCAATCAGCAGCTCAAACTCTGCCTCGACGTCAATTGTGGAATCAACTAGTACGTCTGCATCCGCTTCAGCAGTGGTTTCTGGCTCGACTAGCGCTTCAGCTTCTGAGTCAGCCTCGACTTCAACGTCCGTGGCCAACTCAACAAGTGAATCTGAAGCGGCTTCAACGAGTAGCTCAATATCATCTAGTGCATCTGGATCAACCAGTAGTTCAACTTCAACCAGTACATCGTTGAGTGAAAGTGAAGAATCTGCTTCAATTATCAGCTCAATCTCTGCCTCGACGTCGATTGTGGAATCAACTAGTACGTCTGCATCTACATCAGCAGTGGTTTCGGGCTCAATCAGCACTTCAGCTTCTGAGTCAGCATCGACTTCAACGTCTGCGGCCAACTCAACAAGTGAATCTGCGGCGGCTTCAACGAGCAACTCGACATCAGCCAGTGCATCTGGATCAACCAGTAGTTCAGTTTCGACCAGCACGTCGTTGAGTGAGAGCGAAGAGTCTGCTTCAATCAGCAGCTCAAACTCTGCCTCGACGTCAATTGTGGAATCAACTAGTACGTCTGCATCCACTTCAGCAGTGGTTTCTGGCTCAACCAGCACTTCAGCTTCCGAGTCAGCCTCAACTTCGACGTCTGCGGCCAACTCAGCAAGTGAATCTGAAGCGGCTTCAACGAGCAGTTCGACATCAGCAAGTGTATCTGGATCAATCAGTAGTTCAACTTCAACCAGCACATCGTTGAGTGAAAGTGAGGAATCTGCTTTAATTAGCAGCTCAAGCTCTGCCTCGATGTCAATTGTGGAATCAACTAGTACGTCTGCATCCACTTCAGCAGTGGTTTCGGGTTCAACCAGCACTTCAGCTTCCGAGTCAGCCTCGACTTCAACGTCTGCGGCCAACTCAGCAAGTGAATCTGAAGCGGCTTCAACGAGCAGCTCGGCATCAGCAAGTGCATCTGGATCAACCAGTAGCTCGACATCAGCCAGTGTGTCTGGATCAACCAGTAGTTCAACTTCAACCAGCACGTCGTTGAGCGAAAGTGAAAAGTCTGCTTCAATTAGCAGCTCAAGCTCTGCCTCGACGTCGATTGTGGAATCAACTAGTACTTCTGCATCCACTTCAGCAGTGGTTTCGGGTTCAACCAGCACTTCAGCTTCCGAGTCAGCCTCGACTTCAACGTCTGCGGCCAACTCAGCAAGTGAATCTGCGGCGGCTTCAACCAGTAGCTCGACATCAGCCAGTGTGTCTGGATCAACCAGTAGTTCAACTTCAACCAGCACGTCGTTGAGCGAAAGTGAAGAATCTGCTTCAATCAGCAGCTCAAACTCTGCCTCGACGTCGATTGTGGAATCAACGAGTAATTCCGCTGCCGAATCGATGAGCATTTCCCAATCAACAAGCACCTCAGCTTCAACAAGTACCGCAACTTCAACGAGTATTGCTAATTCCGTCAGTGCCTCGACATCAACCGTGACGGCTGCTAACTCAGCAAGTCAGTCAACGTCTGCTAGCGCTTCTGCCAGTGTAGCTGCAGCAACGACCAGTACCACGGCCCGGAATCGAGTTATGACACGGTTGGCTGCTGTATCGATGGCAACTTCATCAACTTCAGCTAACGTCAACAGTACGTCCAGCCCAATTCAGAGTTCGCAAAGCGCGTCAACGGCAGCTTCGCTAAGCATGATGCAGTCGGCTTCACGGAGTCAGGCAATTTATGAGAGCCTGCTTGCTTCACGTTCAAACAGCTCGTCCAACGTAATCAGCAACTCAACTTCGCTTAACAGCCAGCTTTCAGCATCCAAGAGCAATTTTGAATCGTTGAGTGCTTCAAATTCAATGAGCTTGGAAGTTTCGGCTACTGAAAGTCAGACGCTTTATGAAAGCATGTTTGCCTCACGTTCAAACAGCTCATCAAACGCAATCAGTAATTCGACTTCGCTTAACAGTCTGCTTTCGGCATCTAAGAGCAACCTGGACGCAGGCAGCAGCTCGATTAATGGCACGACTCAGCAGAGCGCCGTGGAGACACTGGCAGTTGCCGATTCGATGAGTGATAACCAGGCTCAGCAGCTTTCTGATACAACGAACTCGCTTTCCGTCAGTGCAACGTCAAGTCAAACTCAGCAGCGTAATTCTGGACTTTTGAACACTTTAAAGACGATGCTAGGTTTTGGTAAACGTCAATAATTTGGCTAGAAAGTGCAGGAAAGAGATTTGCAAAGAAAAAAATTAAATGTTTCGACAAAAGGATTCCTAAAAAAAGCGCTTTTCACGGTGATGGCAATTATTGTCTATTCATTGGGCAATCAGATACCGATTCCGTTGGTTAAGATGACAGTTGAATACCAAACCATGATTCGTCATTACCATATGGGTATGCTCAGCATCTTGACTGGTGCCAATCTGCCGGATTTATCGCTGTTTTCACTGGGATTCAGTCCTTATATGGCCGCGATGATGATCATTCAGCTGCTGGTAATGATGAAATGGTCGATCGTCGAGGAAATATCACAGCGTCAATTGATGTATCTGCAAAACTTTTTGTCGCTGCTTTTTGCCTTGATTGAAGCAGCCATTATTGCCAATGGTTTTAGTCTGGCAGCCGGCAGTGATCATTTATTGAAGGTTTTGATGATTATCGTAACCTTGACGGCCGGCGCGATGTTCGTTCAATGGCTGGGCAATGTGACTACGATTTACGGTATTGGTGGCATGGTGGTCCTGATCGTCGGCAATATGCTGCATTCCAATATGAATCGTTTGGTTCTGCCTTGTCGTCAGCTGTTGAAAATGAAAAATGGAATCTGGCTGCTGGCGGCACTGATA
Source organism: Limosilactobacillus sp. WILCCON 0051 (assembly GCF_039955095.1). Taxonomy (NCBI): domain Bacteria; kingdom Bacillati; phylum Bacillota; class Bacilli; order Lactobacillales; family Lactobacillaceae; genus Limosilactobacillus; species Limosilactobacillus allomucosae. Next base: position 1,382,231 of record NZ_CP154878.1, on the reverse strand, counting down.
ATCGGCAGCCTGTTGATTGCCTGGCTGACGATCATTTTCCATGCGGCTCACTATGAAACCAAACAGATCCAAATTTCATTACCAAGTCAGATTGAGCCGACTGTGTTTCCGATTGGCTTTAATTTAGGAACGATGATGACTTTTATGCTGGGGATGTCTTTTCTGGTTATTCCTTCGCTGGTGGCATCGTTGTTTAAAATGCCGGCCTTTTGGAGCAGTCCTAAATTTCAGATTGGCTTTGCGATCGTAATGACGTTTTTAATCGACTATTTCTTTGCGTTTGTCATGCTTAGTCCACGTCAAATCGCCAAGGGTATGCGGCATAGTGGTAATTACCTGCTTGGGGTAGAAATTGGCAAGCCAACGCGGCGTTTCATCAGACGACGCCTGGTTTTGTTTAACTTTTTCAGTGCTTTGGTTTTGGGATTGCTGGTTGGCCTGCAGATTGCGGGTAGTCTATTAGCTCCTAAGATCTGGCAGCCGCTATATGCACTGCCGATTTCAATCGTAATGATGGTACTGTTTATGGAATCCTTGGTTGAAATGCTTAATGAGCTGACGATTCCTAAACGTTATCAGAAGCTTAAAGAAGGGATCTTAAAAAGCATATGAAGTATTTTGTTCCGTCTTGGCATCTTGATATTGGCGACTGGGCCTCCACTCAGCAAAATATTACCTTTGATGATGCAATTGGCAATATGCGAATCATGAATCACGCTGATGAAGATTATGGCTTGATCATTGGGGACTATAAGCCACAATTGATTACCCAGTTGAATGCAGAAGGGGTTGCGCCGACTGATACGCTGGCGGCCTTCGATTGGATTCAAGATACTGCTTTGCAAGACAACAGCCGAATCGTGGATATCCAGGACTTCAACTGGCCTAAGGGAACCTATTTTGAGTATGGACCGTTCAGTGTAGACGCTATTTGTAATGATGAACATATCGCACGTCTTTTGTTCAATAATATTGGTCAGATTCTGCGGATTGAGCGGTGGCAAAACGGCTATCATCAAGAAGATATCATTATGGATACGCGTGGCTTTGTCTCAAGCATCCAAACGTTTGATAAACAGAACCAGCTGCAAAAAACGATCTTCTTTAATCTGCATGGTGAGTGGCGCGTAATTGAGGATGCCCAAACCGGTCGCTGTCATATCAATTCACGGTATCAGGGTGATTTTACCCAGTCAGATTATGCCAGCCGTCACGATTTGATCAATGAAGCAATTGCCAATTTGATCCAAAAACGACTTGATAAAGATAGCGACCAGATCGTCTTAACGGCTGATGATCAGCAAATAATTGACTTAAAACAGTTTAATGGTTTTAAAACGATTATTCAGGCGAGTCAGTGGCATGCCAATGATCGCTTTTGGGAGCCGATGAATGGACGAACTGATTTAACGATCGTCACGGATTCAGAGGCTGCAGATCGCCATGTACATAAAATCATGGGCGATCAAATTGAGACCTATCTGCTGCCAACGTTTGCCTCACAGTTTAGTCTTGGTCATAGCGATGAATACACGACCCAGACGATTCTGCTGTTTGTCAGTGAGCAGACGACAACGTTGAATTTAAGAAAAGGCTTAGCTCAGCTCATGGAAATGGTTGATCAAAATCAAAACAGCGAGCGGCTGCAGATTGCGGCCTATGATGAGCAGTTATTGAGTCAGGCTCGCCAAATCGCTCAAGAAATCGCTCAGAACCATCCCCGGCTTTTGATCGATCCAGAAGAAGAGCAGATGACGTCCAATCCGGATTTGGTTGATAAAGATATTGACCCACGGATGGGAAAACAGCAGCATTGGCAGCCAATACCGATCTACACCAAAAGAATCGTACAGACGACCGACCTGCTGCAGCTGTTAGATCAAGTCCGAGTAGTCGTGGATCTGGGCAACAACCCGGATTCATACGTTCAGATGGCTTCAATCAGCGTTGGTCTGCCACAGATCAATCTGATCAAAACCGACTTGATAAGAGATCATGAAAATGGCTTGCTGCTTGCCAACGTTGCTGATCTAACCGCAGCTCTGCAGTTTTATTTGGGCAGCATGGAGAACTGGAATCGAGCGCGGGTTGACGCGGTTCAGCAGATCAACAACTATTCAGGAAAACGGATTTTGCATAATTGGCAATTGCTTTGGAAGAGGTGTGCACGTTTTGAAGCTTAACGTTTTACAGCTTGGAAAAAATAATTGGCAGACGGCTTATCAGATTCCAGCTGCTTTAAACTGGTATTTTAACGATCTAAGTTGTTTAGATGACCCTAAAGCCCGACTGCAGCTGATAATCATTTCAGAATCCGTCGCCTTGGCACCGGCTGACTGGCAACTTTTACAGCAGCGCACCGATCCATATAACGTCATTCAGACTGTGGATTTGGCGATTGAAGACGATCATCTGGCAGCCTTTCTGCAAAAAATGGCGGCGCGGCAGCTGACTATGCCGATTCAAGAGTTTATCAACAATATTGAGCATTACTATTTTGTTGGTCAGCAGGGGATTAGTCTGACACCGGCGGCATTGATGTTTGACAGTAAGTTTCGCGATATGATCCATTATGAGGATTCATCTTGCGTGGAGATGCAGATTCATACGCCGGATTGGCAGCCACTGGCCAGTTCACGCAAGAATATCTACGTTGATCCGGGTCGTCAATTGGAAGTCTGGCCCCAGTTTCAAAAAGATGCCGATGTGGAGCTGAAATATCGATTTGCCGTTGTTTATGGCGAGAAGCGGCGCGTTTTTGAATTTACCGAAGAGCAGCTCAAGAGTCCGCAGATCGTTGACACAAAGATTTCCAACGATCATCAATACATTACGATGGCCATCTATGTCCGCGGCTATGGTCGGTTAAGTCTGGGCAACGTAGAGTATCGGTGGACGCGCTATGGCCTGGGAACTTATCTGAATGGGGGGCAGAGCTTAGTCGATCCCAAGACGAGAGAGGAACTGGCCTACTACTTTAATCCTGGTGATCTTAAACCGCCGCTATGCGTATACTTTGCCGGTTATCACTCCAAAAAAAGCTTTGAAGGATATTTTATGATGCGTCGCTTAAATGCGCCATATCTGCTGATTACCGATTCCCGGCTGGAAGGTGGCCAGTTTTATACGGGCGAGTATTTTAATCAAGCCATCCCTAAAGTAATCGATCAGTATCTGCAGAAGCTGGGCTTTACTCGTCAGCAGCTGATTCTATCGGGAATCTCAATGGGAACGTATGGTGCGCTTAAGTTTGGCGCTTTGATGGGCGTGCATGAGGTGATTGCGGCTAAGCCATTGGTGCATCTGGATTCAATTGCTACGCGCAGTCGTCTGGCCCGTCCCGATGAATTTGAGACGGCATTTGATATCAAGCGCGCCATTGAGGCAGATGGACAGGTTGTTGATGATGAGATGCTTTTGCGGCTGATGGATCAGCAAGACCTGACCAAAACCAATTTCAGTATTGCCTATATGGAAAACGATGATTATGATCCCACGGCTTTTGCTGATTTAAGCCGCCATTTGCTGACTCGGGCCAATCGCTTGAACAGCTATAGTCTGCCTGGACGTCACAATGATGACAGCGCGGGAATGCTGCAATGGTTTTTGATGCGCTATCGTCAGATTCTGCAGCATGATTTTGGGAGGTGAGTCGATGCGAATTATCAACTATATCTACTGGCTGCCGCAAAATGACACCACCTATCGTTATGGCTCACGAATCGATGCCTACGATAATCAGGTGATCCATTTTGAAAACGAGTGGATGGCACCAGGACGAGCAATGATTTCGTGGTATTCAGCGGTTAACTATCAAGCCAGCCGTTTCGTGCCCCAGCTGCCGATTCTGCGTGGCGGGGTCGAGTATCGCATCAAGGCCAAGTATATTGCCAAGCCGGCTGATTCGGTAATGCTGCGAATCATTTTTTATGATATCCAAGGCGAGATTATCGACCAGAAAATCGCGCATGGCTGTCAGCTCAACTTTACCTATCCGTATGCGGCGACTCGTTATGAGGTGCAGCTGATCAATGGCGGCTGTCGTTCAATTACCTTTTGGCGGCTGGAACTCACGCATGCCTTTACTGAACAGACTGGCAATCTGATGTTTTATGCCCCTAAAAAAATCGATCAAAAACAGCCAATCAACATTATGCTGCTGCGCTCACTTAGAACGGCAATGATTCCCAGTGAAGAAATCAAGAAAAGTCATGACGTGCCGAACCTTTCCTTGATGGTGGTTGCCTGGCAGGAGATCGATCAGGTTGACAGTGAGTTGCTGACTTATTTTGAAAATCTGAAAGAACGTCGCATAAACTTTATCAGTACGGCTCATCGTTTAAATCCGGTCGTGCGCAAATTGGTTAAGAAAAGCCCTTATTGGCGAGGATGGCTGATTGACGCGGATGTCATGCTGACTGATTATCGGCTGAGCAATTATGAAATGACCGGCAGTGAGGGCCATTTCTTTAAGCACTTGGAATTAGTACCAATTCAAGAGACGCTGAATCAGATTAAAGATGAATTAAAGAGGTGAGAACGACGGCATTTTCATTTGAACTGCAGCGTGCCAGGCACATCCTGACCAAGGTGAATGCCTTGGCGCCAATGATGCGGGAAATGAGCGATCAAGAACTGCAGGCTCAGACCCCGCGCATGCGTAAAATGCTCAAGGGCGGCAAATCCTTAAACAGTCTGCTGCCAATGGCGTTTGCGACCGCGCGTGAGGCAGCCAGGCGCGTCTTGGGGATGTATCCTTATGACGTACAGGTGATCGGGGCCATCGTTCTTCATCATGGCTGGATTGCCGAGATGAAGACTGGGGAAGGCAAGACGCTGACCGCGGCCCTGCCTCTTTATCTCAACGGTTTAACCGGCAAAGGAGCAATTTTGGTAACGCCCAGTCGCTATCTGGCTCAGCGTGACCAAGAAGAATTAAGCGTCCTGTATGAATGGCTGGGATTGACCTGCAGTCTTGGTTTTGATCCCGATGATGAGTCGGGCAATCAGGCAACCGTTGCCGACAAGCGAAAATGGTATCAAGCCGATATTCTGTACACGACCGGCAGCACACTGGCGTTTGACTATCTGTTCAATAATCTGGCTTCACGGCCCGAAGATCAATATCTGCGACCTTACAACTATGCGATCGTTGATGAGGCCGACGCGGTGTTTTTAGACGGGGCCAATTCGCCAATGGTGGTTGCCAGCAAACCGGAACTGCAGTCAAATCTTTATCGCTTGACTGACGAGTTTGTGCGCAGTCTGGAGCCAGGAACCGACTATCGCCGCAGCCGGAACCATAAATCGGCCTGGCTGACTCATCAAGGTGTTTTAAAAGCGGAGCAGTGGTTCAGAATTAAAGGTCTTTTTGATGACCGGCACCGTGAATTGTATCGACACATCAGTCTGGCTCTGCAGGCGCATTTCGTTCAGCAGCGTGGGCACGACTATATGGTTGAGGATGGCGAAGTGATCTTGCTGGATGAGGCGAATGGCCGTTTAATGCGCGGAATGAAGGTCAACACCGGGATTCAGCAGGCCGTTGAACAAAAAGAGGGCGTCAAGATTTCTGATAATCGGCAGGCCGTTGCTTCAATTACCTATCAAGGCCTGTTTCGGCTGTTTAACAACGTTGCTGGAATGACGGGGACTGCTCGCATTGCAGCCGATGAGTTTATTGACGTCTACAAGATGAAAGTCGTCCAGATCCCGCGGCACCGTAAAAACATTCGTAAAGATCATCAGCCGCGCGTCTATCTTACGACCAGCGAAAAACTGATTGAAGCGATCAAGCTAGCCGAAAAGCTGCATCAAAAAGGGCGGCCGATTTTGCTGATTGCCGGTTCGGTTGAAAACTCGGAAATCGTTTCTGAGATTCTGCTCAACCGCGGGATTCCGCATAACCTGCTGAATGCACGTAACGAAGCCAACGAAGCCGCGATTATTAAAAACGCGGGACAAAAAAATGCCGTAACCGTGTCAACCAACATGGCGGGGCGCGGTACCGACATTAAGCTTGGCCCAGGCGTTGCCAAATTGGGCGGTCTGGCCGTAATTGGTACTGAAATGCTTGATCCGCGCGTTGCTGAGCAGCTGCAGGGGCGAGCCGGCCGCCAAGGAGATCCGGGCGACAGCTGGTTTTTCATTTCGCTGGAAGACAATTTTGTTTCGCAAAACAGCAGTCCCGTGATTCGCAAATACTATCGCCGCCACATCAAACATTTCAACCACCAGGCCAAGCCTCACCGTCTGCACAATCCTCGTATTTTGCTGTCGCTGCTGCTTTTACGTGATAAGGTCATGGTCAGTCAGCGCCAGACCCGCGCGCGAATGTACAGTTATGAGAACAGTATGCGCTTGGAGCGAATGGCTTTTTATGAATCGCGGGATGCCATCATGAACGCTAGTGACTATCGCAAGACCGCGCTTAACTGGATGGAACACGGTTTTGACGTAATTTTAAGCAAGCGTTCAAGCTGGGATTATGGTCATTTAAAGGCAATGGTTAATCATTGGATAACTTATGATGATGCCCAGATTCCTGCTGACTTGAACTATCAGGATCTAGCAGCGGTCAAAGGTTATCTGATGCGCCGGACCAATGAGATTTTAGATCAGATTGAAGACTCAATTGCTGATCCCAAGCAGATTGATCAGTTTTATCGTTCAGCACTGCTTAAGGCAATGGATGACTGCTGGGTTGACCAGGTGGCCTATCTTGGCTATTTAAAAACGCTGGTCCAGCCGTGGACGCTGCTGCAGCGCAATCCAATGGCAGTCTATCATGAAAAGGCGTATGAACGTTTCAAACAAATGATTGATGCGGTTACTCAAGAAGCGATTCGCAACCTGTTGTTAAGTACGGTAGCCTTGAATGAAGATGGAGAGGTTGTTGTATATTTCGTTTAGACTATCATTTGAAAATCAAAATGATTAGGGAGCTGATTTTAGATGGCAACACACAGAATCAATCACCATGGACCCGATGATTCACTTGATAATGTCGTCGAGCAGCATGCCAGCAAGCGGCTCAAAAAAATTCAAGAAGAACAGGCAAAGGCTTATGAAAGAGGTCATCACCATTCAGGCCTGCCGCGCTTCTTTATGAATCTGGTCGTGATCATTGCCGTCGTGCTGATGATTATGATGATGTTTTGGAAGTAGCTGCGTGGCTGATCAGCTTAGCGATTTTAATCAAAACCATTAAAAAATTAAAAAACTACTTGCAAAAAAATAAGAATGGATTAAAATAAAAAACAATCAAACAGTTTTGAAAAACCATGAGAAAGACGAGTAGCTGTTTTCATTCGTAAAGTGAGCCAAGGATAATGGGAACTTGGCCGACCCTGATGCAGCGAAAAACACTTCCCCGCGTTGCTGACCCAAATGGATTCGTCCAAAGTAGGCTCAGACGTTTTCGACACGTTACAGTCGATGGAGCATGTTTGTGCTCTGATCAAAGCGGTCTGGATATCTCTGGACAACTTGGGTGGCACCGCGGAATAAAGCCTTTCGTCCCATGAAACTACGGGGACAAAAGGCTTTTTATTTTGTCCTCAAGTCTAAGTTTCAAGGAGATTTTTTATTATGAGTCTGATTATTCCAGAACACTACGATCCAAAGCTGTCAGTCCGTGAGACCGAAGCCGCTATTCGCTACATTCGTGAAACCTTCCAAGATGAGATTGGACGCGAATTGAACCTGCAGCGGATGAGTGCGCCAATGTTCGTCGAAAAGAAAACTGGTTTGAACGATAACCTGAACGGGGTAGAGCAGCCAGTTTCGTTCACGATGAAGGAACTGCCAGGCGAAACGATTGAAGTCGTTCACTCGCTGGCCAAGTGGAAACGCTATGCCTTAAAGAAGTACGGCTTTGGGATGCATGAAGGCCTCTACACCAACATGAACGCCATCCGCAAAGACGAAGATCTGGACAACTTCCACTCCATTTACGTTGACCAATGGGACTGGGAAAAGGTGATCGCTAAAGAAGAACGAACCGAAGAAACCTTAAAGGCCACGGTTAAAAAAATCTTTAAGGTTATCAAGCACATGGAACATGAAGTCTGGTACAAGTTCCCGCAAGCCGTTCACCATCTGCCAGATGAGATTCACTTCGTTACGACGCAGGAATTGGAGGATCGCTGGCCAGATCTGACGCCAATGGAACGTGAAGATCGCATTGCCAAGGAACTCGGCTGTGTCTTTGTCATGAAGATCGGTGACAAGCTGCGTCGTTCCGGCAAGCCTCATGATGGCCGCGCCCCTGACTATGATGACTGGTCTTTGAACGGCGACATTATCTTCTGGTACGAACCGCTTGACTGCAAGTTGGAAGTATCCAGCATGGGGATTCGGGTTGATGAAGATGCAATGCGCTACCAGCTTAAGGAAGCCGGCGAAGAAGCTCGTGCCGAACTGCCATTCCACAAGATGCTGTTGAACCATGAACTGCCATACACGATTGGTGGCGGGATTGGTCAGTCGCGGCTGTGCATGCTGCTGTTGGGCAAGGCACACGTTGGCGAGGTTCAGGCAAGCATCTGGCCAGAAGACATGCGTGAAAAGTGCGAAAAAGCTGGCATTCAACTGCTGTAATCAAGCGGTGTCGTGCTGAATCTAGTTTTTCAACTGCTATCAATAAGCGGTTTGGCATAGTGGGCAGCAGATTGGTGATTGCGACATTTGCATTCTGATTGGATCAGTCTTATTTGCGGACGAACTTCCTAACCTCAGTATCACTTTCTCAGAGTCAGCAGAACAGGACTGAGCTAATTTGAAATGTAAAATGCCAATGATCAATGTGTGAAATGGCGAAACCGTAAAACCGAGATACGGAAGGGAAGATCCCGACTGTGTCTCGGTTTTTGTTTGGCGTTAAACGGCTCGCCTTGGGAAAGAAATGGTGATCACCACGTATTATGCAAATAATTTTGCATAATACATATGACAAAAATCTCATTACCTACTTTTTTCGAAAAACCAATGCATAGTAGGTAAAAATTAATGTATATCGAGTTAGGTACACCTAACATTACCTACTATTTGAAAAAAGTTGCCCAATAGTAGGTAGTTCACAAAGTCGGTCTGAGCCAATCAGCTTCAAAATATGCATCTTTACCTACTATTTTGGCAAAAGGCGTCAATGGTAGGTAAAGTTGGGCCGGTCGAATATACATTTACCTACTTTCCGTAAAAAACCAAGGAATAGTAGGTAGTTTCCGGGCTGCCAGCTTGTCAAACCTGATTTTCTTCACAAACTGACGATCGGCTCATTCTTCCATGGCTGTTTGGCTAATGCTCCTTGTGATGCACTATTAAATCAATGAATCGCATGACTTTCATTGATTTGAGTTATGGCATTTGACACAACATGCTTGCGAGCTTGACGAATCAGCGGGTGGTTGATGTCATTATGAGATATTTCGAGAAACTTTTTTAGCTAAGATTTAATCGTCTAATCATTGCGACTGGATCGTCAGCTGAAAGATGCAGCTTAACTTTTACGACAGCAGTTGGTGGTTGACCCAAAACTGGCTTCATGCGGTGATAATAATCATTCTCGGCATTAAAAATGTTAGGCAATAATGATTCGCATTAAATCTAGTAGGCAAACAACGGCTAATAATGGTGTCAATATCATTAAATGGATCGGGATTAATTTTGACCTTTACTGCTAATCGTAATTGATGTGAATTTATGAACAAATGATCATTTGATTAAAAATAAAAATTAAAACTTATAGAATCCCATTACATCAATGTTTTTGGGCTAAACAGTGCTCTGATATCAGGACAAAATTTGATTAAATCATCGCTAATACGTGACATTTTTAATTTTCTGACTAAAATAGAGTCGTAAACGATTTCAAAGCCAGACGCATAATCGTTTATCAAGTTCAATGCTGCTAAAGAAAGGGGTATTTTCAATAATGGCTTATCAATCAATCTACCCATATACGGGCGAATTGAAAAAGACTTATGAAAATCAGAGTGATGAATACGTGGAAGACAAGCTGCAAAAAGCCGATGCTCTGTACCACGAATGGCGCAATCAACCACTCGACGGCCGGGCCGAGATCCTTCACGCAGTTGCGGACAATTTGATGAAGCATCAAGATGAACTGGCAAAAGCAATGGTTCAAGACATGGGGAAGCTTTTTGGCGAGGCAAAAGCTGAAGTTGCTCTGTCAGCAATGATTGCCAACTGGTATGCCGATAATGCCAAGGACTTGCTGCGGCCACAGCGCGTCTACACGATCATGGGTGACGCACACTACGAATACCATTCAACGGGGGTCATCATGGCGGTTGAGCCCTGGAACTTCCCATATTACCAAGTCATGCGCGTGTTTGCGCCTAACTTTATGCTGGGCAACCCAGTTATGTTCAAGCAGGCCAGCTCTGTTCCGACCACGGCTTCACTGTTGGAAAAGTACACCTTGGAAGCTGGCGCGCCGGAAGGATCTCTGGTTAACCTGTTCGTTACCTATGATCAGATTGAAAAAATCATTGCCGATCCACGAGTCAGCGGGGTTGCCTTGACTGGGTCTGAACGAGCGGGACAAAAGATTGCTGCTGAAGCCGGTAAGTATTTGAAGAAGAGCACGATGGAGCTGGGCGGCTCGGATCCGTTTATTGTTTTGGATGATGCTGACCTGGATGACATCAAGAAGATTCTCTACATGGCCCGGCTGTTCAATGCTGGCCAAGAATGTACCTCAGCTAAGCGGTTTATCGTTACGGAAAAGAACTACGACCGGTTCCTGGAAATGCTGAAAGAAGAATTCAGCAAGGCTAAGATGGGCGACCCGATGAACCCTAAGACGACCTTGGCACCGCTAAGTTCTAAGAGCGCGGCTGATGATCTGCACCAGCAGGTTAAAGACGCCATCGCACATGGGGCTACTCTGGCTTATGGTAATCTTGACGCGCCGACGCCAACGCCAAACGGTTTCTGGATGCCGGCTGTGATCCTGACCGACGTTACCCGCGACAATCCAGCCTACTACCAAGAATTCTTTGGTCCAGTCGGGGTTGTCTACAAGGTGGCTGACGAAGAAGAAGCCATCAAGCTGGCCAACGACTCGCACTATGGCTTGGGTGGACAAGTCTTTGCCGGTCATTCCAAGCACGCAGCCGAAGTGGCATCCAAGATTGAGACCGGTGCCGTTTACTGCAACAACTTCCGGGGCTCGATTCCTGAATTGCAGTTTGGTGGGGTCAAGAATTCCGGCTATGGTCGTGAACTAGGTCGGGCCGGGATTCTGGCGTTTGCCAATGAGCAGATGATTATGCGCAATCCATACGACAAGATCGATCTTAACCATACGATTGGCGGTTTTGTCTAGGATTTAATCGAGCTGGCCATTAAAGTAAAAAAATGGCAGATTGCAAGAATCCTCCAATATATATGTAGGCATCAAGTCATCTTGACCTGGTGCTCTCAATAAAAAACTGCCGGGCTGATTATCAACTCGGCAGTTTTCTTCATATTTATTATGCTTTTGGTCCGTGACCAGGCTGCCATTTGAGACCGATACCTGAAAAACCGCTCAAGATTGAGAAAAGTGGCGACAACAGACTAAACAGGGTAAATGGCAGGAATTCCAATACCGGGACACCCAGGGCAGAGGCAACGAATGAACCGGCCACGCCCCAAGGAATCAGGTAGTTGATGACGCTGCCCCCGTCTTCCAGCGTTCGACTCAATGCCAACGGGGAAAGACCAATGCGCTTAAAGGCTGGCTTGAAGGCATTCCCAGGCAGGATGACGGAAAGGTACTGCTCGCCGACGAACAGGTTGACGCCGATTCCCGCAAAGATCGTTGCCGTGATCAGACGGCCTGGTTTGTTTAATTTAGCTACTAAAGGCTTCATGGCGCTTTCAATGATTCCCATGTGCATCAGAATCCCACCAAGGGCCAAGGTCATGATAATCAGAGAAACGGTCCCCATCATGCTGGAGATGCCGCCCCGGGTCAGCAGTGCATCGACGGCCTTGTTACCGGTCTTGGAGACAAAGCCGCTTTCGATCAGGGTGGCAAATTTAGCGACACCCAGCTGTGGATTGTTGATAAAGATCATCACGGTTGAAACGATGATGTTTAAAAACAGGGTAGGAATGGCCGGCATCTTTTTCCAGGCGCAGATAAACATCAAAACGATTGGCAAGGCCGCCCACCAGGAAACGGCAAAGTGTTTGGTTAATGTGGAACTGACTGAAGCGATGCTGGCAAGTGACGTTCCCTTATTGCTTTGGCCCAAGAAGAAAAAGACGATCAAAGAAACCAAGAAAGCGGGGATGGTGGACCACATCATATTGTTAATGTGATCAAACAGGTCGTCTTCAGCAACGGCCGAGGCCAGGTTGGTCGAATCAGAAAGCGGCGACATCTTATCACCAAAAACGGCACCGGAGATAATGGCCCCTGCCGTTAAAGCTGGGTTAACGCCTAAAGTTGATCCCATCCCAAACAGGGCGATTCCCACGGTCGAAACGGTGGTGAATCCAGAACCGATTGCCAAGCCGACCAGTGAGCAGACAATGAAGACGGATGGCACGAAGAAACGGGCACTGATTAAATGAAAACCTAGGACCATCAGTGAAGGGATGATCCCAGCTTGAATCCAAACGGCAATCAAAGTCCCAATCAGAATAAAGATAAAGATGGGAATGATGGCAGTGGAGATCCCCTTGGTAATTCCTTTCATAATGTCATCCCAAGATACGTGGCGCAGGGCCAGCCAGAAGACCAGGAACGCGATCACGGTCAAAACCGGTACCTGTGGCGAAAGACCGAAGCCAATTACGCCACTGCCCAAGATAACCAGCATGATCAACAGGATTGCAACAGATTCTTTAAATTCAATTTTCTTAGTCATATTATCGACACCTCATGTTTTAAGCTGATTTATTTAACGGCATTTGGATTGTAGATAATGACTATAATATCGTTTCATAATTTTTCTCCCCCTCGAGCAAATAAAAAGGCGCTCCGACTAGATTAAATCTAATCGGGACGCCTAAACGTGGTACCACCCAACTGAAAAGAGTCAACGACAGCTTTTCACTCTTGCCAGTTGCTAACGGTACCGGCCCAATCCGTACGGGCTTATTTTGTCGGGTATTTCGCAGCAGACACCCTGTCCGGTTCGCATCGACCACCGGTTTTCTGAACGCTGAGGTGCAGCTCTACTTGACGACCACTCGTAAATTTCATTGGCATTAATATATCACCGAAAAAAAAGAATAGCAAGTTTAATTCTGATAATTTTTTAATTTCATTTTAATACAAGCGCTTTCTAAATGAAGAATAAAAAGTCGCTGGATCATTATATTGGCGCGCTTTATAATGAAATTAATCTATGCAAAAAGGAATCAGTAAACATGACCAAAAAAATAAATGTTGTTGGGGCAGCCATCTTAAATGAGCAGCACCAGATTTTAGCAAGCAAGCGCAGCGATGATCGGATTTTAGGCGCGTTATGGGAGTTTCCCGGAGGCAAGATTGAGCCGGGCGAAGATCCCAAGACAGCCTTAAAGCGCGAACTAAGAGAAGAATTCAATGATCAGATCGAAGTCGGCAGCCAGGCCGCGCCAACTGCCATCAAGCAATATGATTTTGGCGAGATTCATCTTACGGTTTATTATGCCAAACTGGACACGCATCATTTTGATCTGATTGCTCATAGTCAGGTCAAATGGTGCGATCAATCAGAACTGATGCAGCTGCACTGGGCCGATGCCGACTTGCCGATTGCCAAAGCCATTGCCCAGGCTGATCTGGGAAAGGCGGCGTTTTAACCATGGCTGGCGTTGACTACGATCAGATTTTAAAACGCTTGCGATCAGGCGATAACGATCAGCTGGTAGAAGAAATCCATGGCTCGCTTTTAAACGGCTATGTCGATCAAGACGAATTTGCCACGGTTGGCGATCTTGGCCCCAAACTGCTGACCAATCAAGCGGGTAACCAGATCTGGAACCAGCTGCGTCATGAACTGCAGACTTGTCGCAGCTATATCTTCGCGGTGGCTTTTGTGACGGACGCAATGATCTCATGCTTAAAGCCGGTCTTCAAACAGCTGGCTGATCATGGCGTACAGGGCCGCTTATTGACTTCTGACTATCTGTACTTCAATCAACCCAAGGCCTTTAATGAGCTGCTCAAGATTCCAGGCTTGACGGTTAGGATTGCCAAGGTGGATGGGTTTCATCAAAAGGGCTATATTTTTCAACACGACGGCTATCAGACGATCATCATCGGCAGCGCCAATCTGACTGAGAACGCCTTGATGCGCAACTATGAGTGGAGTCTGCAGGTCAACTCGCTGAACAATGGCGACATTACGCGGCAAGTCAGTGAAAATATCGAGGATGAATGGCGAAACGCGCAGCCATTGACCAACCAGTGGATTGCGCAGTACCAGCTGATTTATCAAAAGAATCATCAAGCGGCGCAGACCGTAGCGAAGATGGTTAAAAATGGTCAGCCAGAGATTAATGATGAGCGAATCGAACCTAATCAGATGCAAAAAGATGCCCTGGCACAGATTGCTCAGCTGCGTGAAGCCGGCAAGGATCGTGGCCTGGTGATTTCAGCAACGGGGACGGGCAAGACCTATCTGGGAGCGTTTGACGTGCGCAGTGCCAAGCCAAAGCGGATGCTGTTTTTAGCCCATCGTGAAGAAATTCTGCGTAAATCGGCTCGCAGCTTTCAAAAAGTAATTGGCGGATCAAAGCATGACTATGGTCTGTACACGGGCAATGCGCATGAAAAAGATGCCAAGTACCTGTTTGCCACGGTTCAGACACTGCAGGACGATGCACGTCTACAGGAGTTTTCGCCGACCGAGTTTGACTATATTCTGGTTGATGAGGTTCATCATGCTGGTGCCAGATCCTATCAAAAGATCATGCATTATTTCAAGCCTAAATTTTATCTCGGGATGACGGCTACCCCAGAACGGAATGACGATTTCAGTATCTTTGAGCTGTTCGACTATAACGTTGCCTATGAGATCAGACTGCAGCAGGCCTTGGAAGCCGACATGCTGTGTCCGTTTCATTATGTCGGCATCAGTGACTATCAGTTTGCCGATACCAAGGTCAATGATGAGATTGCCAGCTATCAAAATGCCGCCAGCCATCATAAAAAAGAGGTTCAGGCAATCGAGCATCTGACCAGCGCGGAACGGGTGCGCTATATTCTGCAGCAGACAGAATACTATGGCTATTCGGGTTCCAAACTGCATGGCTTGATCTTTTGTGCGACGGTGCAGGAGGCCAATCAGCTGGCAGCAGAATTGACCAGGCAGCATCATCCAGCTAAGGCCCTGGCCGGTGCGGATTCAATGAGCGTTCGGCAGCAGGTGGTCAAGGAACTGGAAAGCGGTCAGATCGAGTATATCGTCACGGTCGATCTTTTTAACGAGGGTATCGATATTCCATGCGTCAATCAAGTCGTTTTTCTGCGCAGCACCAATTCCAGCATCGTCTACGTCCAGCAGCTGGGTCGTGGTCTGCGGAAGGCTAAGGATAAGGACTACGTTGAGGTGCTTGACTTTATCGGCAACTATAAGAATAGCTACATGATCCCGATTGCCTTGACGGGGGATGCCTCATACTCCAAAGACAGCGCGCGGGAAACCGTTGAGATTGAGCCGACGATTGGTCTGTCAACGATTGCGTTTGATGAGATTGCCAAGGAACGGATCTATCAGTCGCTGCGTCAGGTGAAGCTGGATGACATGCGCAAACTAAGGACCGTCTACCAAAACATGAAATATCGCGTTGGCCGCGTGCCGCGCTTGCTTGACTTTATGACTGCCGATTCGATTGATCCCGAGATTTTGGCCAATAAAAAGAAGAACTACGCGCAGTTTTTGATTGGCGAAAAAGAACCGGTTGAGATCAGTGATTATGAAAATCGCCTGCTGACCTTCTTGGACGCGGAACTGTTAAATGGCAAGCGGCGTCACGAGCTGATCTTATTGGATGACTTGCTGAGTCAGACGACGGTTACGGAAAAAGAGCTTATGCAGCAGCTAAAAGAGGCCGGCTGTCTGGTTGATGAGGCAACGCTGGCTTCGATGCGGCGCGTTTTGGATCTAACCTTTTACAATAAGAATGCCGCGCCGTCTCGTGCTGATTATGGCGGCCGCCCAATCGTGATTTTTGATCAGACAGCGCGGAACTATCGGCTAAATGATGAGCTGCGCGATTCGCTAAAAAACGATGCGTGGTTCAGCCGCCTTTGGCAAGATGGCATCAAGACCGGGCTTTTGCGGGCCAAACGCTACCAAGCGGATCAGCGGTTTACGCTGGGTGAGAAGTACACGCGCAAAGACGTCATGCGCCTGGTCAACAATGCGGTCAATACAACTGCGCAAAATATTGGCGGCTACTTTTTTAATGAGCATGATGGCGTGATTTTTGTTACTTACCATAAGGCTAAAAACATCAGCCGCTCGATTCAGTATGAGGATCAATTTTTAAACGATCACGTCATGCACTACTTTTCTAAGGGCAAGCGGCGCCTGGACAGTCCTGATGTCAAGAAGTTTATGGATGGCAAGCGGCAGCTGGCACTCTTTGTCAAAAAATCAGATGCTGATGACGACAAGACCTTTTACTATTTAGGCACGTGTCGCTATATGCCGGGATCAGCCCGTCAAGAGCAGCATGATGGCAAGCCGATCGTTTCAATGAATCTGGAGCTTGATCAGCCAGTTTCTTATACGCGCTATCACTCGCTGATTGACTAGTTTTAATCAAAAAATGCACTGGCTTGAACTTTTCGCGGCAGTGCATTTTTGATTTGGTCAGCTGCTGGCATTTGATTGGATGCCAATCCGCTGCTTTGGGCTATTTTGGCTGATGCGCGTCAAGGTACGCATTGAGATCAGCATTCTTGACATCGGTAATAAACATGTGCCCCGGCGCGTGAGTAATTACTAATGGGAGGCCAGCGTTTTCAATGGCTGCCTGGGGAGTAACGCCGCATGGCCAAAAGACCGGCACCTCACCAGGCTTGATTGAATCAGCATCGCCATAGTCCGGATGAGCAAGGTCAGCGATTCCGATTGCCTGGGGATTGCCGATCTGCAATGGCGCGCCGTGAACGTTTGGCATCTGTGCCGTAATCTGGCGGGCCAGCTGAGCTTTAGCCGGCGACATGGGCCGCATTGAAACCACCATGGGACCCTTGAAACGGCCGACGGGATTGGTCATTACGCTAGTTTTGTACATGGGGACGTTATGCTTTTCAGTTAGATGCCGAATCTCGATGCCAGCTTTGAGCAGGGCTTCTTCAAAAGAAAATGAGCAGCCGATTAAAAAACCGACCATATCAGGATGCCAGTACTCACTGACATCCGTTGCTTCTTTGGTAAACCGGCCATTTTCATAGATTCGATAACGCGGGATGTCCGTGCAGATATTGGCATGCCGGGCAATCGTTTTGGTCAGTGGGGCTAGTTCAATGGTTTCTAATAAGGGGCAGGCTTGCGGATTTTGCCGGATCCATTCACGAAAATCACGAGCATAGATTTGCGGCAGAATTACCAGATTGGCCTGCGCGTAGCCGGCTGCCATGCCAGCAGTGGGAAAGTCGATTTGACCAGTACGAATCTTTTGGCGGACCTGGGCTGGCGTTTGCTGGATGTATGGTCGAATATCAAAAGATGGCATGCATTTCACCTCTTTGATTATAAAATGATGTGAAGATTGGATTTGCATTAAATGATAGCTGTTGAATGATCATTTGCAAACCCATTTTGCTGGTAAACTGGCTAAATTAAGCAGTCAGGGCCTGAAACTTAACTCAGTCGGCTCTTGATCAACGTGATGGTTAAAAATAACACAGCTGTTTTGGACAAGGCATGGTTATTGCCCAGTCAAACGACCAGCTGCATCTGGTGAAAAATTAAGTAATGGAATAAAAAAGAGTCGGCAGAAACTGCCGGCTCTTTTTAATCAGGATTTTTTGGCAGCTGCCGATTCGATCTGGATGATCTGCGGCTGCGCATAGTCGAAGCGATGGTCAGTACGGTGGTCATGCCATTTTACGATCCCAATTAAAATCAAGATAATAACGATCGTATATAGCAGGGCCGAACGACTGGAAGGACGATCAACCATGGCCGCGCTGCGATACCAACGAAACAGCCAGGCCAGCATGCTATAGACCAGAATTCCGCAGACTACGGCAAAAATAACGGCCCACATAAACGTCGTGGCCATCGCCATTACGATTCCCGCGGCGATTAAAAATAAAACCATCAAAACGATGAACAGGCACATTTAAAAATCCCCCTTGTTGTTTAACCAGCCAGGCAGCGGTACGTCGATTACGCGTGGCGGCTGATTTAATTGACAGGCAACAGCTTGACCGATCCCCAGTCCGCTGACGGTGGCGACTAATTGTGCATCCAGATTGAGACTGCTGATTTCTTCGGGACTGGCCAGATGGTGAACCAGCAGATTAGGAAACTGAGAGCGCAGTTTGGCTGGCAGGTCTAATGGTGATTGCGTGGTTAGAATCATGTTGAGTCCAACCTTGCGACCTTCACGCAGAACTTGAAAAATTCCGTTTTCAGCCAGCTTGGTCTCGTTGGCTGGGAGATAGCGGTGAGCCTCATCAATTATAATGTTGACGGGAAAAGCCGCGTTATGCTGCAGACGGTGCTCCAGGATGCGTTTCATTAACAGCGAGATGACGGCCCGTTGACCAATCGCGAGCGTTTTCAGCGCGGAAAGGTCGATTACCAGCGTTTTGTGGGCGCTGCGCTGATTTAAAAACATCTGCAGCACGAAATTGAGCTCGGTTTTAACCTGCTGAGGCTGATGAATCGTACCGAACAATTTCCGCACTGCCAAGCTGGCCAGCAATTCTCTTAGCTGAATGATTTTGGGCCATGCTGCCGCGATCAGCTGCCGGTCATAGGTCTGGCCAAGCAGCTGATAGTCGGCGCGCTGATCGTCATATGGGATCACCAATTCTTCAATTAACTGGTCGGGCAGCAGCTGAACGGCATATGATTTTGACCAGCGACCAAGTTTTTCCAGTTCCTGCTGGTGAGCAGCGATTGGCTGGCTGATACGCTGATAGCAGCCAGGATGATTTAGCAGATTGTTTTGAATGCGCAGGTCATTGACTGCTGAGGCGGCGGCTGTGTTGAGACGTTCGTCAAAATGCAGTCCCAGCGCCTCAATCAACTGAGCAGCCGAAAATTCACCAGGTTCCAGGTAGGCATTCTCTCCCAAGCGATAAACGATGGCATTTGGCAGCTGCGCGTATTCACCGGTAGGATCCAGGACAATATTGGCTTGACCGCTGCTTTGCAAATGATCCAGCAGCGTTAACGTCGAGGTTGTCTTGCCGCTGCCAGTCTGTCCAATGATCAGCAGATGTCTTTTTGTCAGCTCATTCATGCATTCATCCCCTAGTTTCATCATTATAATATTTTAATTATATATAAGAAGAACTTAAATTGTCATAAATGTTGTCATTAATTTTAAACGGCCGACATTGACTTAAGATTCTAAAACAATGCAAGCGGATCCATAAGTGTAATATAATGTGATTGTAGTAAAATATTAGTCTTCTAAAGAAACGATCAGTATGTTGATGAAAACGATCTGCTTGTCGTTTAGGCAGATTGAAATGGGGGAATTTCAATGAACAAGTTGCAACGATTAGGAAGGGAGACGGAAACTGACCGCACTTGCCGCGTCAAAATGTATAAAGCCGGTAAGAATTGGCTTACGTCATGTCAGATCTGCCGCTATTTTTTAAATCGCGCGGTTTTGAAACGCGTGGCGATTTCTGC
Source organism: Limosilactobacillus sp. WILCCON 0051 (assembly GCF_039955095.1). Taxonomy (NCBI): domain Bacteria; kingdom Bacillati; phylum Bacillota; class Bacilli; order Lactobacillales; family Lactobacillaceae; genus Limosilactobacillus; species Limosilactobacillus allomucosae. The sequence goes on along the minus strand of NZ_CP154878.1, from coordinate 1,362,393 downwards.
CGGAGCAGTAGCAATGGGGATGAGTCTGGCTGCTCATAGCGTCAAGGCCGATACGACTGATATACCGGTCAGCGGCAATGCCCAAATGCTTGCCGGCCCGGTGACTCAAACCGAGACGAAAGCCGATATTGTCGTCACAAATGAAAGCAGTCAAGCTTCCGTAAGCGCAGCGTCAGCCAGTACCGCAACGCTTGCTGAAAAAAGCATCAGCAGTGCAACGGAATCTTCAGTCGGCAGTGATGCAGCCACGACAAGAAGCGACTCAGCAGCTGATGCCAGTCAAAAAAGCCCAGCCGCGGCAGCCAATGACTCAATAGCCGCTAGCCCAAATAATTCATCCAACTCAACAGCGCCAAATCAAAGCGCCGGTTCTGAAAATAAGAGTTCTAGCGCTGGTTCGGTGGTAAATGAAAGTACAGGTCTGAATCTAAGCAGCAGTCAGATTAAATCAGCCAGTTCAGCAGCCAACACGGCTCGGTTAAAGACAGCAGCCATTGCTTCAGCCAACGAGCTGGCAGTCTCAACTACCGATTATCAGGCCCTAACTAAGGACTGGCAGGTTGATGCCAAGGGAAACGTGACCTATATCGGTAAAAGCACGGATCTGACCACGATTACTGTTCCTAATAACTATGATTTTTATCAGGCTGGCAAGATTCAGGCTGGTCAAAGCGTGACGATCGCGGCCAGCGTGATTCACAACCTGCTCAAGCAGAACCGTCAGTTAAGCGAGCTGATCATTTCATCAGATGGGGACGGCAAACTGATCGCCAAAGGTAACTGGAAAGCGGCTTTCAGCGGCTATGACGATAACTATCTGAATCAGTATACTTGTCGCGTCAAGTCGTTTGATTTAGGCGGGCTGGATGTTTCGCAGGTTACCAGTATGGCGCGGATGTTTGACAGTGATCGCGAGCTGGTGCGGATCACGGGACTCGGTAATTGGAACACTGGCAAAGTAACGGATATGTCCTATATGTTTAATGGCACGTCGAAGCTGAGCACTTTGGACAGTATTGAAAAATGGGACGTCCAGAAAGTCTCCAATATGGACTATATGTTTTCCCAGGCGTTTGATAATGCTTGCGAATGGCCGCTGACGCTGGATCTGTCAGGCTGGAACACCACGTCGCTGACCAAGCTTAGTCATTTATTCTATTACGCTGGAATTACCAATCTGAACATCTCAAACTGGAACCTGACTAAAATGGCTAAGCAGTCGCGGACGCAGTATCTTTTTGCCAACGCGGGCACGCTGCAAAAGAGTAAGGGCGATAATGAAGACGTGGCCTCGTTTGGGTTCGTCTTGACGATGAATCAGGTCAAGCTGCCGCAGACGGCCAATTATAAGCTGCAGGCTAACGATTTTTATGCAACGCGCAGTGGTGACATCCCGCTGCTGGTCTTTACCGATCTGAAGGATGCCAATCTGTTGAACATTCTTAATTCTGAACTGGCCAGCTTTAACTATATGACCGGCAAAGATGAGCCTTCACGACGGCATGCGTTCAGCGTCAAGCTGGCAGATGGCACGACCAAGACCATTTCAATTAGCCGGGTCTACAAAAATGAACAAGAAGAAATCGCAACTATTCAAGCCGCGATTGCGCAGACAGTTGCCAAGCCCGGCTACATAACGGTAACTACGCCAACGATCAGCAGTCTGACGCCGGCCCAGCGCATTTCAAATACATATACGATCAGTTATGTTGCCCAGCCACAGACTACGCATATTATCTTTGAGGATGAAAATGGCAATCTGATTCAGTCATCAACCATCAACGGTAAAACCGATGAGACCGTTAATGTTAACATTCAGGTGCCGAATGGCTGGGAGATCGTTTCTGGCACCTTGCCAGCTCAGATTACGTTTGCGGGAACCCAAACGCCAGATACCATCATCAAGATCAAGCATACCATCACCTCAACGGCAGTCGAAAAAACCGTTACTCGAACCATTCAGCTTACTAATCCTGATCAGACCAAGCAGACGATTCAGCAGAAGGTCAGCTTTACGCGGACAGCGATAACGGATGAAACGACGCATGAGACGACTTATACTGCCTGGCAGGTCGTTAACGGTACCGCGGCTTTCTTTGCCGAGCTTGACCTTGGCAGCTATCAGAAAAAAGGCTATACGATGCTGATTGATGGGCAGACTGGAACCCAGATTGCCCAGTTTTCTCCCAATGCCGAATCTGAAGATATCATCATTGCCGTTACGTTTACCGCGGATCAGCATACAATGCACATCAACTATGTCAACAGCCAGGGCAATGTCATCAAGTCACAGGAAGTCACGGGTCATACTGGCGAAACCAAGATCGTTGAGTTAAGCGCGCCAGCAGAATGGCTGATTACTGACGGCAGCACGAAAAAGGCGGTTGTCTTTGGGGCAGACGGCGCTCAAGACATCACGATCAATATTGAGTATGCGCGCATCTATGTTGAGCCGACCGCTCCCAAAACGGTTACCGATCCATTGCCTGACAATCCGACTAAGTTTTATCCAGCTGGCGTTGGCTATGATGATTTAAACAAAGCAGTCACCCGCACGATTACGATTGTCGATCCCAAAGCCAGCAGTCAAAAAATCATTACTCAGATCGTACGCTTTACGCGGCGCGCGATCGTCGATGAGGTCGTCGGGACGCTGGTTGGCTATACAAACTGGCAGACGACCAATGCGGTTTGGGATGGCATCGATGTCGACAGTCTTTATCCCGGCTATACACCCAGCAGTCAGGTAGCAGCCAAGACAGTTACGGTCAACGACGCTGATCAGACACAGACGATTACGTTTACCGCCAATGATGCCGTTCAGACCGTACGTTTTATGGATGGCAATACACAAGTCGGTTCGGATTACTATTTACGCGGCAAGACCGATCAGCTGGTTGAATTGCCAGCACTGCCGGATGGCTGGCAGCTGGCGCCTGGACAGATACTGCCAAAAAACGTTCAGCTGGCTGCTAATGACGTACCGATCAAGATTCAGATCATCGCCGGCTTGTGCACGATTACCACGGCGACGGCAGCCGGAACGCTGATCCCAGGAACCAAAAATCAGCATCTGCAAAAAGCAATTGCTGATGACGAATTGAATCGGCAGGTTACTCAGACGGTCGTCATCGTCAATCCGCTCGATCATACCTCAACTACCCAGCAGCAGATCGTTCGCTTTACGCGCAGTGCCGTGATCAACATGACCAATGGCGAGCTGGATCATTATACCGCTTGGCAGTCAGTAGGGCTGGATTCGTTCAATGAGGTCACCCTGCCTGTTTTTGCCGGCTACACGCCTCAAGCCTTGAATGATCATCAGCAGGCAATCGCATTAACGTTAGATGGCGATTTGCCAGCAGTCGATCAAGTGGCGGCCACCCAGGCAGACAGCGTGATTACGGTCAGCTATCAAGCCAATCCAGTAGACGTGGCGGTAATCTTTAAAGACGCGGCGGGCAGTCAGATTGGCTCGATCGTTACGATTCATGGTCAAACCGATGAAGTGCTGCAGCTGATTTTTGATCAAGCCACTCAGCAGCTGAAAGTCAATACTGGTCTTGCGCATCCCGATAATCCAGCCACGATCGCGCTGCCAGCCAATTGGGAACTGGATGATGGCAACGACTTGAGCCCAGTCAAAATGGCAAGCGGCCAAACGATTGCCTTGCGGGTGCGGCATCAAACAAGCGATGTTTCCGCCACGGACGCGTCAGCTAAAGAAGAGTTTACGCGGACCATCAATATTTTTGACCCATACCAGGGACAGCTGCAGCCAATTACGCAAACGGCAGTCTTTCATCGCAGTGCCATCAAGGATCTGGTGACCGGCCTCGTGACCTATGGCAGCTGGGTACCGGCCCAAGGAATTTTTATCAAGGTGGACATTCCAAGCGTAGCCGGCTATACCCCGGATCGACAGGTTAATGAAGAGACAGTTGATCCGCTCAATGGTAAAAACGAAACGATTGACGTGCACTATCAAGCCAATGACGGCAATATTCAAGAAATTGACTACGTTGACCAAGATGGCAATGTAATCAACCATTTGAATCTGAGCGGCAAGACTGATGCAGTTGCCAAGATCAGCTATCGAGCCCCTAACAACTGGCAGATCGTATCTGGACAGACTCTGCCTGGCGAGGTACGGTTTAAGGTTTATAATCCGGTAATCAAGGTGATCGTCGAACATCAAACCAAAGACGTTACGGGACTGGATCAACAGCTGGGAATTCAAACCAGCAAAACGGTCACGCGTCAGATCACTGTTGCCACGCCAACTGGGCAGGTCAATGAGATCAAGCAGGTTGCTCGGTTCCAGCGCTCAGCGGTCCAGGATCTGGTAACGGGTGCGATCAGTTTTGGCGAGTGGCAGTGGCAGGCTGGCGATCAGGTTTTCGAAAAGTTCATGCCGGCCTCAATCGCGGGCTATACGCCAAACTACCAGTTGATTGAGGAGCTTACGCCAACTGCCCAAACGAATGATTCGGTTTATCAAGTCAGCTACCAGGCCAATCCTGGTCAGCAGACGATCTCATATCGGGATGCACATGACAATATCGTGTTGACGCAGATCATTCCTGGAGTAACCGATCAGCTCGTTGACGTGCCAACGGTTTTGCCATTTGGCTGGGAACTGGCGGCTGGACAGGCCATGCCGGCGACGGTGACGATCAAGCCAACTGATACGCCAATCATTATCTATGTTCAGCACCAGTTAAAAGACGTAACGGCTGAATATCCAAATACCACCCAGGATACCGTTAAACGAATCATAAACGTGCATCTGCCAAATGGACAGGTGGTTACGACAGCGCAGACGGTCAACTTTAAGCGGACCGCGACAATGGATCTGGTAACCAAGCTGGTTGATTATGGTCAATGGCAGGCAGACGGCGGCTTTGCCAAGGTCGTGATTGATCCAATTGCCGGCTACCAGGCTACGCAGACCGAGGTGCCGGCAATGACGCCAACGGCAATGGCTGATGATGTTACTATTGAGGTCAGCTATATCGCGCAAAAAGCTACGCAGCTGATCCAATATGTTGACCCAAACAATCCAGCTGGCAGTCCGATTGGTGAGCAATCCATTTCTGGGCTGGTTGATCATGACGTGGCCGTGACGCCATCAATCCCAGCCAATTGGGAACTGGTACCAAATGAAACAATTCCAGGCAGTGTCACGATTAAGCCGAATGCCGCGCCAATCCGGGTTCTGATTCAACATCAGCATCAAGACGTTTCGCAAACGGATGCGGGGGCGACTAAAAAGGTTACCCGAACGATCAGATTTAACAACCCCGATGGCACCAGTCAAACGATCGAACAAGCCGTAACGTTTACGCGCACGGCAGTCAAGGACCTGGTTGACGATACGATTGCCTATGGTGCCTGGCAGGGCGGTGGCGTTTTTGTAGGCATGGAAGTTCCAAAAATTGCGGGCTACTATGCCAGCCAAGACATTATCTACAGTGTGCAGCCAACGCCGGATACTGAAAATCGAACCATTGACATCACTTACTGGGCCAAGCCGGTTATGACGCGCATCGTTCAGTATGTTGATGAATCTGGTCAGCTGATCAGCAGCGATCCCGTCACCGGCAATCTTGGCACGTATGCTGACTATACGCTGAAGCTGCCGGAACATTGGGAATTTGTCGATGCCGATCTCAAAGCGGGGACAAAAATTTCAATCAACATGGGTAAAACTGACGAGATTATTTATCACGAGATTATTTATCAAATCAAGCATCAATTGACTACTGGCACGTTTTTCAAGGACTTCACGCGTCATGTCGTTTTGCACAAGCCAAGCGGAACGGAAACGATTGATCTGACGGCTAAGATGCAGGCCACGCGAATTCATGATGAGGTTACGGGCACGGATACGTATGAAAACTGGCAGGTCGTTAACTCGTTTGGTCAAGTAGCAGCCGATAAGATTGCCTACGCTGGCTATCAGGCCTCAGTTAAAGAAATTGCTGCCAGCGCGCCAAATGAAAATATGGCCGCTGAGACGACGATTGATGTGATTTATACGGCTAATCCCGGCGTGCAGACGATTGAATATGTCGATGGTCAGGGCAACGTGATTTCAAAACTACTGCTTGCCGGACTGGTTGATCAAGAAGTCACCCTGGATACAAGTCAGAATGGCAACGCGGCTTTACCGGCCAACTGGCAGCTGGCAAAGGGCGTGACGGTACCAAGCAGCATTAAGATTTCAGCGTATGATCAGGTAATTCCTTTTGAAGTTGAGCATCAGCTGCAGGACGTTTCCGCGACTGATCCCGATGCTCAAAAAGTAGTTACGCGAGTCATCAACGTCTTTGATCCACACACGGGTCTTAATACCAAAACGGATACCATTACGCTGGTCCGCACGGCAATTAAGGATCTGGTTACCGATCGGACGGTCTATGGCGAATGGCAAAACCCCGATCATCAAGTATTTGACGAGTTTAATGTGCCACAACTTACCGGCTATACGGCCAGTCGCGATCTGATTGCCGCCTATATGCCAAATGGCGAAGATACCACGCTGACGTACAACATTACCTATTCGGCCAATGAGCAGTCAGTGCTGGTAGTCTATCAAGATCAGCAGCATAACGTGATTGGACAGACGGCTGCTGTAGGACGGACGGATCAGCGCCTTACGATCGATTTTACGCAGTCATTGCCTGATGGCTGGGTCTTGGCGGCCGGACAAGCTGATCAGCAGCAGATTACGTTTACGGGATCGGCAATGACGCCAATCATAGTTGAGATCGCACATGGTCAGGTTTTGGTTGAGCCTGATGATCCCAAGACGCCGCAAGATCGCCTGCCATATACCAAAAACGCCTTTTATCCCAGCGGCGTGGGCTATAACAAACTCAATCGAACCATTGCGCGTCAGATTACGGTCGTCTATCCAGATGGGCAAACCGATCTGATCAGACAGACCGTTCAGTTTAAGCGCAGCGCGACGGTGGATGCGGTTACCAAAGCCGTTGTCTATGGTGAGTGGCAGGTAATCGGCAATGATCGTTTTGCTGAGTTCGTGCCTAAAGATGTGCCGGACTATCTGCCAAGCCTCAAGCTGATTGAAGCCGCCGTGCCTGGTCCAGAAGACGTTGGCGGTAGCTTGACGATCAGCTATTACCACCGCTATACGACCCAGACGATTGAGTATGTTGATGCTGACAGTGGCGAATTGATTGGTGATCCTCAGGTAATTGCTGGCGAAACGGGAACGATGGTTGAGCCAACGCTGATGCTGCCTGATGGCTGGGGATTGGATGAAAATCAAGCCGTCCCAAGCAAGATTGCCATGAAGCTGGCTGACACGCCAATCAAATTGAAAGTTCGGCACCAGGCTGTTCTGGTTGACTTTGATCATCCCGTGCAAAAAGGCGAGTTGATTGCCGGTACCCAAAATCAGCACTACCAGGTTGATTTGGGAACAGACAAGCTGAATTCTTATGCCACGCGAACGATCATCATTACTGATCTGCAGGGCAAGCGGTCCCAGATTACGCAGCGGGTTCATTTCGTGCGCAGCGTATGGGTAGATGCAGTAACCGGTTTGCCGATCATCCCTTTGACAAGCTTAGAATGGCAGCTGCTCAATACTAAATCATGCTGGAATGCCGTAACGATTCCTCAAATTGAAGGCTATCAGGCAATCATTACGGATGAGGCCACGGGACAGCAGCTGTCGGCAATTGAGCAGGTCAGCCCGGATGCAACGAGCAGCCAGACAATCATGGTGGTCTACCAGGCGCAGAGTGGTCAGCGGCGCATCAATTATGTTGATGAAAATGGCAGCATTATCAGGACGCAGACGGTTAACGGTGCCTTAAATGCCGTGGTACCAGTCAAACTGATTTTGCCGCCAAACTGGCAATTGGCAACTCCAGATCAGCAGCCGGCCAGCGTTAAGATTCTGGCTACCGATCAGCCAATTGAAGTCTTGGTCGCGCATCAATTAGCGGAAAAAGAGCCACAGCTGCGCCAGATTACGCGGACGATCAACTTTAAGAATCCGCTGAACCAAAATGCTGTAACGACGGTCGTGCAGACGGCAACTTTTAAGCGGACAGTCTATCACGATCTGGTCAGCGATACCGATACTTATGGCGATTGGATTCCATTGGTTGCCAAATGGGATGAGCTGGGCCTGCCCGAAGTTGCCGGATATCAGCCTTCTCAGACGGTAAGCGAGCTCGCGGTAACGCCGGATACTGCCAATGTCGTCTTGGATGTTGAGTATCTGCCTGAATCAAGGCTCCAGACGGTTAATTACGTAGACCAAAACGGCAATCTGATCAAGACGCAAAACTTTACTGGCAAGATTGGCGAAACGATCAAGCCGGCATTCAAGCTTCCCGCTGGCTGGCGATTGCTGACGGGGCAGCGGCTGCCGGAATCATTGGTCATTCAAGCAGCCAACGCGCCATTGACCGTGCAGATTGAGCCTGAATTGGTCAGTCAGCCAGCTGAAACACGGACGGTCAGCCGCACGATCGTCTTGAATCTTCCAAATGGCAAGACGCAGACGAAGGTTCAAACTGTTAAATTCACGCGGACCGTTGCCCGTAATCTGGTAACCAACCAGTTCGTTTATGGCGAATGGCAGCGTCAAGGACAGTTCGACCAGTTTGACGTCCCGACGATTGCTGGCTATTTGTCTAATCTCAAACGACTGCCATTGATTACGCCAAGCGCTGATTTTGCTGACAGTACGGTTGAGATTGACTATGAACCGCAGATTGAAACACAGCTGATTCAATACGTCGATGCGAGTGGTACTCATAGTCAGGTAATTGCAGAACAGTTCGTAGCCGGCAAGACGGGACAATGGCTGGCATTAAAGCTGACGGTACCGAAAAACTGGCAGCTTGCCAATATGCAAAGCGTGCCAACGATGATTCAGATCAAGGCCCAGGCAGATCCGATCGTAATCCTGATTCAGCACAAGCAAAAAGACATTACGGATATTGCCAATGATACTGAACGAACCGTGACAAGAACGATTAAGATCACTTACCCAAATGGACAGATCGAAACCATCGTTCAAAAAGCAGTGTTTGACCGCAGCGCGACTGAAGATGAGGTTACCGGCCGAATCGTTTACGGCAAGTGGCATGGCAGCGATGTATTTGAAACTGTCGACATCCCTAAGATTGAGGGGTGGCAGCCGAGTCTGAGCCAAGTTGAGCAGTCAGTGCCAAACGCGAACACGCCTGACAGTACGGCATTTATTACCTATAGCCAGGCGCAAGGCGTGTTTGTGATTCGCTATGTTGACGCCAGCGGCAATTACGTTGCGGCTCAGCCATTCTGGGGTCAAGTCGGTGAAACGATCAAGCCAACTTTGCAGCTGCCAGCCGGTTGGAAGATGATTGGGGCCAATCCAATCCCAGCTGAAGTAATTCTGCAAGCCGGTGAGCAGCTGCTGCAGGTTCGCGTAGCACACGTTCTGCGGGTGATTGATGAAGATGATCCGGATCGTCATACAACGGTTACGCGAACGATCAACATCAAACTGCCGGACGGTCAAATCAAGCAGATTCAGCAAAAGGTCAGTTTCATTCGGCTGGCTTTTGAAGATGAGGTAACCAATCAGCGCAGCTATGGACCTTGGATTGCCGAAGACGATGGCAGCGGTGTTACCGATCGCTTTGCCGAGGTTAAGATACCGACGATCAAGGGATGGGTGCCAAGTCAAACCGTGGTGGCTGAATATAAGCCTAGCGGGACGGCCCGCAGCACGGTTATCGACGTTACCTACCTGCCTGAGGCGCGCAGCCGGACGATTGAATATGTTGATGAAAATAATCAATTGATCAGAAGTGATGCCATCGTCGGCCGGACTGGCGAAACAGTGACCGTCCAAAGCAGCGTGCCAACTGGTTGGGAAATCGTTGCTGGCAAGGTTCCCGATACGGTTGCATTTGATGAGCATACCGATCAGCCAGTCAGAATCGTCATTAAGCATCGAGTGATTACGGTTGACGCCGAACAGGCAGCCGAATTGAATCACGTTGATGCCAGCGAACTTACTGAATCCGTCGTCAGAGAGATCAAGGTCTTGATGCCGCACCAGGATCAGCCATTGATTACTAAGCAGCAGGTTGATTTTAAACGGTTGGGTCAGTATGATCTGGTTGACCAAAAATTCGTCGGTTTTGGCGATTGGCAGGCAGTCGGCAGTACGATGTTGGCGGCATATCGTGTTCCTAAGGCTGCTGGCTATCGTCCATCAGTCAGTGGAATCGGCGAACAAACAGCAACGGCTGGCGATGCTGATGAAACCATTGTCATTAGCTATGTTGCCAGCCAACAGACGATTCATGTCAAATATGAAGACGAGCATGGTCAAGTGATCAGCACGGATTCGATCAGTGGACAAACGGATCAGACCGTGCCGATTACGATTAAGGTTCCGGCAGGCTGGAAACTGACAGCTGATCAAGTTGTACCTGATCATGTTAAGTTTGGGGCCATAACGCCAGACATCGTGCTTCAGGTTGCACACGCTATGGTAACGGTTTTGCCAAATAATCCTAAGACAACAGAGGAGCTGCTGCCGGACAATCCAGGTCGTCACTATCCAAGCGGCATTGCCTTTGCCGATCTGAACAGAACGTTTACGCGGTCGATTGTCTTTAAGTTCCCCGATGGTCATATTAAGACGATCAAACAGATGGTGCAGTTTGCAAGAAGCGCGGTGGTTGATGAGGTCACCGGACAGATTGCTTACCACGACTGGCAGACTATTGGTGATCGTGAACTGGCCAGCGTAACGGTACCGGCATTGGCAGGATATACCGCAACGATGCAAGTCATTCCATCATTACAGGCAACGCCAGCCATGCATGATGTGACGATTGAAGTCGAATACGTCAAGAATACCGTGCCTCTCAATCCAGATCAGCCTGTGGAGCCGGATAAGCCAATCACGCCAGATCAGCCTGTGAAGCCGGATAAGCCAACCTCGTCAGATCAGCCTGTGGAATCAAACAGTACCCCAGACGCTGATGTCGTTAAAGAAGCACCAACGACTTTGCCAGATCAGGCAGCCAAACCAAAGCAGACTAAAGCCAAACGTTTGCCGCAAACAGGCAGTGATGATCAAAAGCACAGTCATGTCTGGGCAGTTCTGGGGATGCTGAGTATGCTGTTTGGCGGTCTCTTAGGTGGCAAGCGTCGCGATAAGCGCTCCTAAATAAATCATGCTCGAAAAGCAATTGGTACGAGTAACGGAACAGTCAGCCAAACGTTTACAAGCATGGTCAACCAAGGACAAATCCAGTTAGATGGCAAGACTTTGGATGTTGATGCGATCAGCGTTGACATCAAAAAAGCTGAACCATTCCAGTGAGGCCATGACCCTGGCTTACCTGGGGCTTGATCAGGTCAGCCGTAAGCACATGCTGGACAAGATTGATTTTGGGTAAAAGAAAAGCAGACGCGCCAAGAATTTTGGTGTGTCTGCTTTTTGAATTTTGGCAGAAATTCGGAAAACTGAATGACTCCTAAAGCAAGGTATTGATTGAGCATAACGGATAATGACGCTGATACATCAGTTTAACGATACGAAATGAGATGATATGACATCTTTGGCGGGAGCAAAGCTGAAGGTGCGATGCTGATCAAGCAGGGAACAACGCGGCGACAGTTTAAACTGATAACAACATATGAAAGATACAAGAATGAAAGTCATCAGGAATGTTCCGCGATGATGCCGCTTAAGTACATGGATGATGATGCCGCTTAAGTACGTGGGTAAGGTAGTTTTAGACAGTAGAAGCATTATTGATCAGAAAGAAATATAAATATGCAAAAGGGAACTGCATAACATATATGATAGAAAAGTCATTACCTACGATCGGGGAAAAATGGATGCATAGTAGGTAAAACTTTTTGTATATTGAGTTTGGCACCCCTAACTTTACCTATAAATCGACGAAAAAATTAAAATAGTAGGTAAAATATGGTTTTATACAGTTTTGGCTTAGGCCGTTTGAACTCCAAATATGCAAGATTACCTACTATTAAAGCAAAAATTCTGTAGAGTAGGTAAATTTCGGAAAAATGATTATACAGTTACCTACGATTGGCTAAAAAATTCAAAATAGTAGGTAAATTTGCTGCTGACATCTTATCAACCACGGATTAATGATTAGATTGAGCAGAAATCTGTCTATCATTTAGTCGCACCGACCGTGAAAACGACTAACTGAACTATCAATGAGTCGCGCCAGCTTCGAAAACTACCAACCGAACTATCAATGAGTCGTGCCAGCTGTAGAAACGGCTAACTGAACTATCAATGAGTCGCCCCAGTTGCAGAAACGGCTAACTGAACTATCAATGAGTCGCCCCAGCTGCGGAATCAATCAAATCATCGGAACATTTCTGAATGCCAATAGCCCAAAATTTCATCCGCAAGAAAGATCCCGGTCACCGTTTTTAATCGTGATCGGGATAATTTCGTATTTATGCCTTTTGATTAGCAGTTTCTTCACTTAAACGCTTTTCCTGGTCCCTAATCAGCTGCTTGGTATGAGCCCAGACATCAGGATGCTTGGTACCGTTGACCCAATAGTCGACATCAGCAAAAATTTCGGCTTGGCTGGCTTGGTCGTAGTCGTGGTGCAAAAAGTTGGCAGTGGTCTCAGCAGACTGTTTTTCCCACATGGCGGCCATGATGAATTGGCTGCGAGTCCGCTGCAGCTTTTCTTCCTCTGGTCCAAGATCACGCGCTTCGACATTGCTGACCTTGGCCGTGGCAATCGGCGGCTGAACCGAGTTGCTTGGCAGATATGGTGCTACTGGGACGTTCATCAGGGCATTTTGCATTACTTCATTCCAACTGTCGCCATAGGTATCCAACCGATGCTGCAGACCTGGCTCTACGTCATTGGCAATTAGGTAGTCGCGTTTTTCGCCCCAACTTAGTGTTACATGGGCAACAAAAACTTTTTCTGACATGATTTCACCTTCCGATTGTTTGAATATTCACAATATTAATTATAGCGCGAATTTAGATTTAGAAAAGCGAAAAAAGTAACGGCTAATCATCAAAATAAATAAAGCGTTAAACTTTAAAAAATTAATATAATTAAATAAAAAAATAAATTTTAAATGCTGATTTCCGCTATAAACAGCTGTTTTTTAACCGATAGCTTACTTAAATCAAGTGCAGGAGTTAATGATTTATGTTAGATTGAAAGCGCTTAGATTTAACTATTGGGGGAATTTAAGATATGCGAAAAAGAAATTATATCTATTTATTTGGTTCGGCAATTTTAGGATTAACGATGTCGGCAATGCCGGTCAGTGCTGATGATGCAGCTGCGACAGCGCCTGTTAGTCAAGCCAGTTCCGTTCAAGTGGTGACCAATCCTGATACGGCCAGTCAGCCGGGGCAGGCTACTGATTGGTCGGATCCTGCTAAATATCAAGGATACGTACCGGTTCAAATTCTAGGGATCAATGACTTTCATGGTGGGCTTTCCAATACCGGCACCGCTCAGATTGGCGATCAGACCTATCAAAATACGGGGACGGCAGAACGACTGGCTGGCTCTTTGAATCAAGCTGAGAGCGACTTTAAGGCGGCCAATCCAGCGGGGACAACGATTCGTGTTGAAGCTGGTGACATGGTCGGCGCCTCACCGGCCAACTCGGCACTTTTGCAGGATGAATCCACCATGCATGCACTCAAGGCAATGCACATTGAGTATGGTACGCTGGGTAATCATGAGTTTGACGAGGGACTGGGCGAATTTAACCGGATCGTAACCGGTGGCCAGCCAACCAAGCAGTATAACGATGCTGAAATGGCCTACCCGCATGAAGCCTCAGACATCAACATTATTACGGCAAACGTGATTCTCAAGGGCACTAAGACTGATGATAACTATGGCGAGATTCCATATGGTTTTCAGCCATACATCATCAAGGAAATTCATACTAGTGATAACAAGGTCGTTAAAATCGGCTTTATCGGCATTGAGACGACCGATTTGCCGATTCTGACGCTCTATGACAACTACAAGGATTATGAGATTCTTGATGAAGCCGAAACCATTGCTCATTATGAAAAAATTCTGCGCAATCAAGGCGTCAATGCGATCGTCGTCTTGGCACATACCGGGGTAGAGACCAAGAATGGCGAAACCAAGGGCACGGCGGTTGATATTATTAAAAAGCTCTACCAGATCGATCCTGACAACTCTGTCGACATCTATCTGGCTGGGCACTCTCATCAGTATGCCAATGCCACGGTTGGTTCAGTCAAACTGGTGCAGGCCATCTATACTGGTAAGGCTTATGATGACATTATTGGCTACATCAATCCGGCGACTAACGACTTTGCGCCTGACAGCATCGTCTCACATGTCTTCCCGGTCCTTTCAGAAAAAGACAATCCGGCTGCCGTCAGCGACCCAACCGTTGCGGGAATCGTCGAGGATGCTACCAAGCGAGTGGCGCCAGTCATCAACCAAAAGATTGGGGAGGCAGCAACGCCAGCAACCATCACCGGCCGTCTGCATAATACGCCAACTCGGGAAAACCAGGCTGGTGAGCTGGTAGTTGATGGACAGTTGGCCGAAGCCAGAAAACTGGGTGTCAATGCTGACTTTGCAATGACTAATACTGGTGGTGTGCGGGCTGATCTGGTAGTTGAACCCGACCGTACGATTACTTGGGGTGCTGCCCAGGCAGTTCAGCCATTTGGCAATATTCTGCGGGTAGTCGAGATGACGGGGCAGCAGGTAATTGACGCCTTAAATCAGCAGTATGATGAAGATCAAAAGTATTATCTGCAGATTGCTGGTCTCAAGTACTACTACACTGACAGTGACGATCCTAACCAGCCATATCGCGTAGTGGCCGCTTATGATGAAAACGGGCAGCCATTAGACATGAACAAGACTTATCGCGTGGTCATCAACGACTTTTTAGCTGGCGGTGGTGACGGTTTTACGGCCTTTAAGGGTACCAATCAGATTGCAGTGATTGGCGCGGATACGGAAGTCTTTATGAATTACATTGCTGATCAAACCAATGCCGGCAATTTGATCAAGGCGCCAGTTACTGATCGCAAAAACTACCTGACGCCGGCAGAAGCTGAAGCCTTGCTGCATCCTATTGTGCCAGATACGCCAGCGAACAGCGAAACTGGTCAGACTAATACCGAAAATACTGGCAATACTAATGGTTCAGCAGCTGATGCAAAGCAGAGCCAGGAAATTACGGTCGACAATTCGGCAGCTCCGCAATTAAAGATCGTTAATGGTCAGGATCAGACGGCTCCAGTCGCGGTTGCGGTTAAGTCAACCGAACAAGAAGCCAGCCAGACCGCGCTGCCACAAACCGGCAATGACGAAAAATCGGCCTTGGCATTGCTTGGAACGGCGCTGATCGGGCTGTCAGGCATGTATGTAATTCGTCGTCGGCCACGGCGGCAAAAATAGCCTGGTCAATCGGATATGAATTTAGGATCGAATAGCGGAAAGATTCAAAACGGTTCTTAAATGATGCTGGAAACTGTTTGACTAGTACATCGATTCTTGAATTGATAATGAACTGACTCAGCCAGCAGCGCGATGTTTGCTTGAGCAGGATGCCGAATCACTGATTGGTAAACCAGCTGGCTGATTGATTTTAATATTTACAAATATTTGATAGCGTTATGCTGGGCTTTTGACGGTCTGGCATAACGCTGTTTTTTTAAAATGGAAAATTTTTTGAAATATTCAAATTCTTAATTTTTTTAATTTATAGCATGGTTTGATTTATTTTATTAAGAAAAAGTTAGTGAATAGCCGTGTTTGAAAAAGCAAAGTGAGATTGTGGAAGAGCTGTGAATATAAGCAAGGTTGACAAGTTTGGACGATTCAAATAGCATAAAAATTACTCTAATCGTTCTATAATGATTGATTTAATAATTTTAAGTCACTGATAAAAAGGGGGGATGTTCAGTGACCAGTTATCAGATTATACCAGTTGGTGATCAAGCGCTGGCGATTGAGTTTGCCAATCGGATTGACCCAGTCGTTAATCGTCATCTGCAGCAGATTGGTCGACGAATTCTAAAACAGCATCTTTCGGCGGTTAAAACGATTATTCCAGCCTATCGGACGCTGGCCGTGGCGTTTGACGGCAGCCAGATCAGTTTTGCTGAACTGAAACAGCAGCTGCAGCCCTTGATTGAAGAATCGATGAACGCACCGCTGCCGCCATCCAAGACCTGGCTGATCCCAGTCTGCTATGGCGGCGAGTATGGTCCGGATCTAAAAGACGTGGCGCGCTTTGCCAGTCTAAGCACGGCTGAAGTCATTAAAGAGCATACCGCCCAGTCTTATCTGATCTACTTTTTGGGCTTTTTACCCGGCTTTGCCTACATGGGCAGCGTCGACCAAAAGATTGCCATGCCTCGTCTAGAACAGCCACGCCTGGAGATTCCGGCGGGCAGCGTTGGGATTGCTGGCGAGCAGACCGGTTTTTATCCAGTGGCTTCACCAGGCGGCTGGCGCATTATTGGGCAGACGCCGCTCAAGCTTTATGACGAAAAAAATCCAGCCAGCTTTTATCATGCCGGGGACAGTGTTCGGTTCTTTGCCGTTGACGAAGAAGAGTTTCAAAGGATCCAGCTGGCTGATCGGCTTGGCAAGTATCAAGTAAAGGCGGTGACATCAGATGCCGATGATTAACGTGATCGAACCAGGCCTACAGACCACCGTTCAGGACCTGGGCCGGCCAATGCATCAGATCAATGGCTTTCCGGCTTCGGGAGCGATGGATCAGCAGGCGCTGCAGGTTGGCAATTTATTGGTAGGCAATTCGCCATACGCGGCCGCATTAGAGTTCTCGCTGACTGGGCCTACGCTGCGTTTCATGGCCACAACGTTCATTGCCTTAACGGGAGCCGAGTTTCATGCTCAGCTCAACGATCAGCCAGTCAAAGGATATCGCTGCCTGCAGGTACATACGGGAGACGTTTTAAAAATCGGTCCTGCCGTTAAAGGACGAATTGGCTATCTGGCAGTAGCAGGTGGTCTGCATCTGCCACTGGTGCTGGACAGCCGCTCGACCACGCTGCGTTTAAAGCTGGGTGGCTTGAACGGTCGGGCACTGCTCAGCGGTGATCGTCTGCCAATCGAAGCCAAGCCCACTTTGGTCAGCTACTATCATCGTCATGCACCATTGCCTGAATTACCAGATCTAGAACAGCCGATTAAGATTCGCGTCTTAAAGGGACCACAGTGGGATAAGTTTGCTGAAGAAGATCAGCAGCGCTTTTTATCAGGCACGTATACGGTAACCAACCAGTCTGATCGCATGGGCTATCGTTTAAAAGGCGACGTTATGGAAACTAAACAGGAAAGCATGCTCTCATCGGCAACGGTAATGGGGGGCATACAGGTGCCGGCAAATGGCGAACCGATTGTCTTAATGGCTGATCGTCAGACAACTGGCGGCTATCCATTGCTGGCGGTTGTCGCCACGGTAGATCTGGCCAAGCTGGTACAGTGTCGCCCCAAGCAGCGGATTGAATTTGAACTGATTGAATTGGATGCCGCACAGGAACTGCTTAGACAGCAGCAGGCAGCCTTAAAAGAACTGCATCGTCGCATCAAAAAGGCACGCTATCAAATGCCATATGGAATTACGCGGGAAGCCAGCCAGCGGATTCAACGACTTTTTAAGGAGTGATTGATTTGGATACCAAGAATATTGAAGAACTCATCAAGCTGCTCAAGGAAAATGATTTGACCGAACTTGAGTATGAAAAAGGCGATGAACGAATTTGCGTCAAGCGCTCAGCCAGTGAATCGTTTACTCAGCCAGTCAGCGTTGCCCCGCAGCATGGCAATCCCAGTCATCATATCATGGCCCCTAAAGAAGTCGTTACCAGCAGCAATACGATCAACGCGCCAACGATTGGGGTCTTCTACACGGCTAAGTCGCCGCAGGATCCGCCATACGTCAAGCCAGGCGATCATATCAAGCAGGGCGATGTCGTCGGGGTGATCGAAGCCATGAAAGTCTTTACCAATGTGGTTGCTGACCGTGACGGCATCGTTGAAAAGGTTTTGGTAAACAATGAAGAGGGGGTTGAATATGACCAGCCGCTTATTCAAATTAAATAATTCCGTCAGCAAATGGCCCTTTCATAAAGTGCTGGTAGCCAATCGAGGCGAGATCGCGGTTCGGATCATTCGTACCTGTCGAGTATTGGGACTGGCGACGGTGGCCGTTTATTCAGAGACTGACGCCAAGTCGCTGGCAGTTCAGCTCGCTGATCAAGCCGTCTGTATCGGACCCGATAACGTCAATGCCAGCTACCTCAACATTGCCGCCATTATCTCCGCGGCTCAGTTAACCGGTGCTGACGCGATTCATCCGGGATATGGCTTTTTGTCGGAAAGTCCCGATTTTGCAGACGCCTGCTTGAAAAATGGCATCAAGCTGATTGGTCCAAGCGGCGATGTGATGCGGCTGCTGGGGGACAAGGAACAGGCGCGCATGACGGTTGCCAAAGCCGGCTTGCCAGTCGTTAAAGGCAGCAGCACGACGATTGATAGTCTAGCTGAAGCGTTGCAAGAGGCCCAGGAGATTGGCTATCCGATTATGGTTAAGGCCAGTGCGGGTGGTGGCGGCAAGGGCATGCGGATCGTTAATTCACCGGATGAGATGGCTGCCAAGTTTACGGTCGCTCAAGATGAAGCCAAGGCCGCGTTTGGCAGCGGTCAGATGTATCTGGAGCAGTATCTGGCCAACCCGCGGCATATCGAGGTGCAGATTGCTGCCGATCGTTATGGCAATGCGATTGCGCTGGGTGAACGGGACTGTACGATTCAAGCACGCCATCAAAAAGTCATGGAAGAAGCTCCGGCCGTGGTAGTGCCCGCGCGGATTCGTGATGAGATGCTGCGGCGCTCGGCTGATGCAGTTGCGCAATTGAATTATGAAGGCGTGGGCACGATTGAGTTTTTATATAATCATGACGGCTCTTACTACTTCATGGAGATGAACACCCGCATTCAAGTTGAGCATCCGATTACCGAAATGATTACCGATGTTGATTTGGTTGAGCTGCAGCTGCGATTGGCGGCTGGTGCTGAATTAGAACCGCAATTGGTTGCCACGCATGGCTTTGCCCTTGAATGCCGCATCAATGCCTTGACGCCGGGCAGAATCACCGGACTGCATCTGCCAGGTGGTCAGGGCGTCCGGGTTGATACGGCAATCTATCAAGGCTATGTCGTCCCAAACAGCTATGATGGCATGATCGCTAAAATCATCGTTTATGGCGATCGTCGGCAGCGAGTCTTGCAGCAGATGCAGGCAGTGATTGATGAAACGGTGATTACCGGAATTCAAACCAACCTCGGACTGTTGGCTCAGATTCTAAAAGAGCCATCGTTCCAACGCTTAACGGCAACGGTCAACTGGCTTGATGATCTGCAGAAAAAAAGCAATGACAAATGAATGAGAACGATTCAAGAAAGGAGCAGCAAAATGAGAGTTGATTTAAACAGTGATCTGGGTGAAAGCTTTGGTCATTATGTCCTGGGAAATGATGATCAGATTCTGCCGCTGATTACCTCGGCTAACGTTGCCTGTGGCTATCATGCCGGTGATCCAAACGTCATGGCCAAAACGGTGGCAGTTGCTGAACAAAACGGTGTGGCAATTGGGGCTCATCCCAGCTATCCAGATCGCGTGGGTTTTGGGCGCCGCAGAATGGACATGCAGCTGGAAAACGTGGAGAACATGATTACCTATCAGGTCGCGGCACTGCAGGGATTCGTCAAGGGACACCGACTGCATCACGTTAAGCCGCATGGGGCGCTCTATAACGCGGCAGCCAAGGATCTGCCATTGGCGCTTGCAATCTGTCGTGGCATCAAGCGGGTGGATCCGGAATTGCCAATCTATGGTCTGGCCGGCAGTCAATTGATCGTGGCTGCGCGTGAGGTCGGTCTGCCCTATGCCAGCGAGGTGTTTGCCGACCGTGCCTACCAGGCTGATGGGACGCTGGTGCCCCGAGTCAAGCCGCATTCAGTGCTCCATGATCCGCAGGCAGTCGCTGAGCGTGCGGTTGGCATGATAAAAGAGCATGCCGTAACCGCGATTACTGGCGAGCGGGTTGAGCTTGAAGTCGATACGATCTGTGTTCACGGCGACAATGAGGAGGCATTGGCAATCGTCCGCGCACTGCGATCGGCGCTTAAGGACGCAGCAATTGCAATCGCGCCTTTTGACCCGCGCCATGCTTGATACGCTGGTTGATGATTGATAGTTAATTTAGCAGCTAACGGTTATTACATAAGAGAGGAAGATGTCTATGCAAAAGCACAATAAGAATGGCGCATCTGAGCTGCCGGTTTCTCATGACAAAAAACTGCGCGCGGCTGCGATCGGCGGGGCTTTCTTAATGGCCATGTCGGCAGTCGGTCCCGGCTTTTTGACCCAAACAGCTACCTTTACTGGTCAATTAGGCGCTGACTTTGGTTTTGCCATTTTGATCTGTATTTTAGTTGATATTGTCGTGCAGCTGAACATCTGGCGTATTATCGTCGTTGCCGGCAAGCGCGCGCAAGTGGTTGCTAACGAGGTCTTTCCGGGCTTGGGGTATCTGCTGAGTGCGCTGGTGGCGATTGGCGGCTTGTTCTTCAATATTGGCAACGTCGGCGGGGCTGGCTTAGGGCTCAATGTTTTGTTTGGCATCTCGCCGCAAGCCGGGGCCGTGTTGATTGGTATCTTTTCAATTATTGTCTTGGTAATTAAAGATGCTCTTAAAGCCGTTGATCGCACGGTTCAGGTGTTGGCGGCCATCATTGTTCTGGTTTTGATCTACATTCTGTGCGTTATGAAGGTGCCTTACCAAACCGCGGTCGTTCATACGTTTAAGCCAACCCACATTGACTTTTACTCGATTTTGACGATCGTTGGCGGAACCGTTGGAGGCTACATTTCATTTGCCGGTGGTCACCGTCTGTTGGCGGGCGGTGCCAGTGGTCAAAAAGACATCAAGTACGTTAATGAAGGTGCCTTGACGGGGATTGGGCTGGCATCAATCGTGCGGGTAATGCTCTTTTTGGCTGGTCTGGCAGTGGTAACGGCTGGCTACAAGCTTGATCCGGCCAACCCCGCGGCTTCGATTTTTAAATACGCGGCCGGTAATTTTGGCTACAAGTTCTTTGGCCTGGTCCTGATCGCGGCCGGCCTGTCTTCTGTCTTAGGCTCAACGTTTACTTCGGTCTCATTTCTGGACTATGCCGTCAGCAAGAAGGGCAATGCCAAGTTTGATCAGTTCCGCAGCTGGATTACGATCGGCTTTATCGTTTTTGCCACGGCGATCTTCTATTTCATCGGTCAGCCGGCCAAGGTACTGGTTGTGGTTGGCGCGCTGAACGGCTTTATCCTGCCAATCGCCTTGGGTATTCTGCTGGTTGCCGCGCACAGGTCCAAGATCATGGGGAGCGATTATCATCATCCGGCTTGGCTGACTTGGACGGGCTGGATCGTGGTTGCTTTTATGGCCTACTCCAGCATTGCCGCGGTTATGAAGCTGCTTTAAGACAATTTATGGCTGATGTGCTTAACCGTGCATCAGTCTTTTTATGCCCCAAAAAGTATAACGTTGTACATCTTTTAAACACTGGTTTGGAAACGATTGCTAAAACGTTACGAAACATGTTATGATGGAACGGTAGGATATCAGATGGTTTATTTTCAAGGAGGGGATAACAATGAAGAAAACTCGCATGATGATGTTTAGTCTGGTCCTGTTTGGTCTGCTGCTGGTGGCGGTACCCGCGAAGGCAGCCAGCATCGATGCTACGGAAAGCACTGCTTCAGCGTTATCCTCTTTAGCCAGTCTGCCAGTCGCGACGGCCGTTGATGATGGCTGGGCCGTTTTAGGAGCATTGGTGGTTGCTTTGCCAGGTGCATTCTATTTTGGCAAGAAAACCGACGAGAAGAATCGTCAAAATGCCAAATCAGGCCAACCAGACCAGCTGCTGCTTAACTATCGCGGTCAACAAGGCACGGTTGAGCAAATGAGCGGCAAGCAGGGACTCTTTGGCCATATCGTTGGCGTTCGTCACCTGGTATTATATGAAGGCCGCGATTTTGAAGAGCTGGAAAACGATTTTCACGAAGCGGTCGATGAATACCTAGCTAAATATTAAAAACCGAGCACGGTCGCAAAAAGCGGCGGTGCTCTTTTATTACGTTGATTATTAGAGTATAATGAGAAAATGTTATCAATTTATAGGGAGTGGCATTTTGGCAAAGCGAGAATCAATCTATACCAAAGACGTGATTTTAGTCATGATTGCGTCTTTTTGCTTTATGTTCAGCAACATGTACTGTAATCCGCTGATTAATGGCTATGCGCAAAAACTGGGAGCCAGCAGCACGTTTGCCGGTGTGATCGCAGGGATGATGAGTCTGGTGGCAATGTTTCTCAGACCAATTGCCGGTAATCTGACGGACCGAATCTCAAAGTATCGGCTGGCTTCTTGGGGCGGCCTGCTGAGCTTTATTGGTGTGACTGGCTATATTTTCGTACCCAACAGTGGCCTGCTGATGTTGTTTCGCTTGATCAACGGGACGGGGTACGTTTTGTGCACCGTCTGCATGACGACTTGGCTGGCCAGCTTGGTGCCATTGTCGCATGTTGGCGAGGCGATGGGACTGTATGGAATCATGAATGCACTGGCAATGGCGTTTGCCCCGGCAGTCTCCATTAATCTGTATCACGTAATCGGCTACCGGCCTGCCATTATCGTCTCGGCCGCGGCGGCGCTTTTGGTTGCAGTGATCGTTCAGTTTGTGAGTGATCGTTCCGTGCCGGTAAAGAAACTGCGCTCAAATGGGTCCGGCCGAATCAAGATCATTCAAAAAAGCGCGCTGCCAGTTGCGGCCATGACGGCTCTGTTTGCAATTCCTTACTTTGCCACGCAGGCTGATATCGTGACCTATGTTGAGCAGCGTCACTTATCGGTTGCCGTGGGCGCGTACTTTATGATCTATGCGGCCGTTTTGCTGGTAATCCGGCTTTGTCTGCGTACTAAATTCGACACGGTTCGTTTCGGCAAATGGCTGATCGTCAGTTTATTGGCCAATGTTTTTTATTTGATCATGCTGTCAATTATGAAAACCAATTGGGAAATGGCTTTGGCGGCCGCTGGCATGGCAATGGGATATGGCATCATCTACTCAGTCTGTCAGTCAACGGCCCTGATGCTGGCGCCACAAGGAGAACAGGGACTGGCCAGTTCAACGTTTTTTCTGGGCGTTGACATTGGGATGACGCTGGGACCGGTTCTAGGGGGCTTGATTGACCAGTATCTGCCGCTTAAAGCTTTTTACCCGGTCATGCTGATCATCGTGCCAATCATTTTCTTGATCTATTTGGGAGACCGCAAAGAGTTAAACAGCGCGGTCGCAAAACATTAAAAAAACGCTGGGTTGTCAGATGCAATCCAGCGTTTTAAATATCTGTTGCTTAATTATCAGCCAGGTCGGCCCAGGTCTGGTGAGTATAAGCCATTTGCCAAAAGCCCAGCTCATAGCTGCTGCTGCGCAAAAAGGCCGTCATCATCTGTTGCTTGACGGTTTCACTGCTGTTGGCGGCCAGTTCGTTGACTAAGCCGATCAGCTGTTGAGTACTGGTATCAAAACCGACTGTCTGATAGCTGTCAAAAAATGCTTGGTAGACGGGAACGGGACTGGTCTGATCTTTCCAGTAGTCGGCAATCTCATCATAAAGCCAGTAGCAGGGCAAAAGAGCGGTCACGGCAGCAGCGGGATCAACGTTCAGCTGATGTTCCATATGGGTAATGTAAGCGTAGTTGTTAGGAGCGATGGGAGCTTGCTGAATCTCTGCTGGACTGAGCTTGAGCTGTTGCAGCATTGGACTGCGCTGAATGTCTTCTCCGGAACCGTTGGCCAGCTTTAAGAGCAGCGCGCCCTGTGATTGAGGAAGCAGGGCGGCGGTTTTTTCGTGCAGCTTTTCAAACGCGGTCAGGTATTTGGTATCCTGCGTCAGATAATAGCGAAAGGTTGCCAATGGCAGTTTGCCGCTGGCCAGTTCAGTGATAAATGGATGGTGAATGCTTTTTTGCCAGAGTGGTGCAGCTGCTTGATGCAGTTTTTCAGAAAATTTAGTGGTTTTTGCGTCGTTCATAAAAATTTCACCTGGTTGATCTAGTATAAAGAATTGATATGCTGAACGGTTTTTTGAATGTCAGCACTTTGCAGAATCATCGAGATCATTGAAAGACCAGCGACTCCGGCAGCAAGCGTCTTAGCCATGTTGGCTTCGGTAATGCCGCCAATGGCCACGATTGGATGGGTGCTTAGCGTGACCAGCTCATGCAGTTTTTCAAGTCCCATCGCTGGATCAGCATCATTTTTTGAGTTGGTTGGAAAAATCGGACCACTGCCAACATAGGCCACCGGCAGCTGATTAGCATGCTCGATCTGTGCTGGCTGATTGCATGAATAGCCGACAAACATAGTATCCCCAACCGCGGCTAAGACCTGTTCGACACGCTGATCCTTTTGACCAACGTGGATGCCGTCAGCGTTGATTGCCTGGGCCAATTCAACGTCATCATCAACGATCAGCGGAATATGATGCTGATCGGCAAGTCTGCGCAGCTTCAGTCCCAGCTGCACGCGCTGTTCTTGGTTGAGCTGGCTGGTACCTTTTTCGCGATACTGAAAGGCGGTAATGCCGCTGTCCATTGCGATTGATACGTCATTTAGAAACTGTTTTGGATCATGATTGACGTCTTGGGTGCCGCCAACCAGATAGCAGTGAAGCATTTCTTCTCTAAATTGCATACGGACCTCCTAGACTGCCCAGTGATTCAAAGGACCGTGCCCGTGCCCAACCTGGATGCCATCGCGAATCGTGGCTTCCACGTATGCCTTGCCGATACGAATCGCGTTCTCCATCGACACGCCCTTAGCCAGCTCGGCAGTAATGCAGGCAGAGATCGTATCACCAGTACCGTGCGTGCGTTTGGTGTCGATCCGGGGCGAGCTCATCCAAAAACTTGATCCATCAGCCAGCAATACAAAGTCACTGGCCTGTTTTTGATCATTAAAATGACCGCCCTTAACCAAGACGTTCTTGGCGCCTAAAGCCTGCAGCCGCTGTCCAGCTTCTTTCATATCGGCGTTGTTCTTGATCGTCATTTCAGCCAGTGCCTCTGCTTCCGGCAGGTTGGGCGTTACCAGATCGGCGAGGGGAAGCAGCTTGGTCCTGACCGTGCTGATTGCCTCATCGGTCAACAGATGCGCGCCGCCTTTGGCAATCATGACTGGATCAACTATCAATGGTCCAAAGTCGTATTGTCTAAGATTGGCGACGACGGTTTCAACGGTTTCAGTGTCAGCCAGCATGCCCGTTTTGCAGGCCCGGATCTTTAAATCGGCGTTTAAGGAGGCAAACTGCTCATCAATGATTTTTTTTGGCAGCGGCATGGCGTCTTGAACCCCCAGCGTGTTTTGTGCCGTAATGGCCACTAAAACAGTCGTGGCAAAAACATGCCGCATCTGCATGGTTTTTAGATCTGCCTGCATGCCCGCGCCGCCACCTGAATCAGAGCCAGCAATCGAAAGGGCTTGTGGAAATTCATTGATCATCTTCAGTCTTCTTTCTGTAATTCGGTTTGCCAGGCTGCAATCAATTGATCATCGGCTTGGTAAAGATTGTCCAAAAACATGTTATACCAGCGGCTTGGCATCTGGGTCTTTTTAGCCGCGGCCTGGCCGGCTAAGGCAAATACCTTGCAAGCCGTGGCGGCCGCTTCCAAGACACTGCCGCCCAAACCGATAAAGGCCGCGATAATACTGGAAAGCATGTCGCCAGTTCCCACGTGAACGGCAAATAGCGGCGAGCCAAACGGAACCTTGATGACTTTTTGACCATCAGTGATGATATCTACGGCTCCAGTCATTGCAACAACGGTTTGGTATTTTTGAGCACATTTCTGCGCGATGGCGGTCAGATCACCATCACCAGATCCCGCATCGATGCCGTGGCTTTGCCAGTCAATCCCGGCTAACGCAGCAATCTCGCCGGCATTGCCGCGGATGCAGGCAAAGTGATACTTGCTCAAAAGCTCGTTGGCGACCTGAGTACGGTAGGCGCTGCCGGCACAGGCCACCGGGTCAAAAACGGCTGGGACCTCTAAAAACTGCGCGGCATCCATAACCGCCAGCATCTCTTCTCTTTGTGCGGCTTCAACGGTTCCCAGATTAATCGTAACGGCCTGGGCAATCTTGACCATGTCTTCGGCTTCTTCGGGCGCCTTGGACATGATTGGCGAAGCGCCTAAAACGTTTAAACCATTGGCAACATCAGCGGGCGTAACCATGTTGGCAACCGTTAAGACGACCGGATTTTGTTTGCGCAGCTGTGCAATCAGACTCATTTGAATTCCTCCTTTGATTGGCTGAAATAAAAAATCCGCGAACTCGTTAAAACGCTCGCGGATCTGGTTGATTCCAATTCAAAAAGAAGAAGCACTTTCCTTCGCAAGCATCGACTTAACAGGTTCAAAGAGTTTACGCGTCACTGCGCGCGTCTCAGTCCAGAACATGGACTCCCCTAGTGCGGAAAAATATTCAACTTAGTTTTTAGTATAGCAGAAAATTCAAATTTAGAAAGGTTTAATTAATTCAATGGGACGCGATGATCAATTTCAATCAATAAAGTCGTTAGCCATACGATTTTATCTTTGAAAACTTATCAAGCAGTCAATTCAGTGATAGATTTATTATAATTATATTAAAAAGGGGGGATGGACATGCCAAATCATCAAGCGGGCAAAATCAGCTTTGCCTCGGTGTTTTTATTCGGGATCAACAGCATGGTCGGGTCCGGCATCTTTTTATTGCCTGGCGTGCTGTTTCAGGATGCCGGCAACTGGAGCCTGGCCTTGATTCTGCTGGCGGCATTGGCAGTCTTGGCAATGGCCTATTGTTATGCCGAGATGGCGCATCACTTTTCGGGGAATGGCGCGGGCTGGTATTATACCTACAAAGAGTTTGGCCGATTTTGGGGCTTTGAGATCGGGCTGTTTACCTGGCTGCAGGGCGCCGCGGCTATTGCTACCGAGATCGCGGCTTTTTTACGCGGGCTGCGACCATGGCTGCCGCGATTAAGCGAGATTACGGTCTATCGCTGGGCTGGACTGGGAATGATTCTGATTTTATTGACGATCCGGCTGCTGGGTAAAAAGGCATCAACTTGGGCCAATAACTTTTCAACGGTCTTGAAGCTGGCAGTTTTGGGATTGTTTGTCGTGCTGGGGATTTTTTACGTCAAGCCGGGCAACTTTAATGCTGCGGTTCATAATTCGATTGATGACTTTGATCATGCGTTTATGCTGATCTTCTTTATGTTTCCAGGATTTTCTTTTTTGCCGGTACAGGCATCGTCCATTCACAATTCCAAAAAGAACCTGCCAAAGCTTTTGATTGGCGTGGTCATTAGCGTTGCCGTCATCTATATGGTTACCATGAGCGTGGCAATCGGGATGCTTGGCAATCGAATCGACAACGCAGACGCACCGCTGGCTTGGGCGTTTGGTCAGCAGTTTGGCAAGCTGGGCGAGGCCGTGATTATGATCGGCATGTTAGGATCGATTGCCGGCGTTGCGATCTCAATGTTTTACAGTACGCCATACGTGGTTTCGTCGCTGGCTAATGAAAAAGCGCTGCTGCCCAGGTTTATCGGCATCAAATCACAAAATGGCGTTCCATACGTTGCCACGCTTTTGACGGCTGGCATTGTTTTGATTTTGGTAATGGCGGGGGATTATCTGGCGCTGATTCCCTGCAGCATCATGATTGCCGTTGTTCAGTACGCATTCGTGGCGATGGCAACCATCAAGCTTGAATTTGCGGACTTAAAACGGCGGCATGCACAAGGCAAGATTGACCATATTGACATTTATGAAATGGTGCTGGCCGTGATAGCATTGCTGTGCTGTTTGTTTTTGGCCCGTTTTGTAACTCCTTTGGCAATCGAGATCACGGCTGGCATCGCATTGATCGGCGTGGTCAGTTATCTGGGACAGCTGATTAAGCGGCCGCCAGCTGAAAATTAATCAAAGACAGCGCTTTCTATCCGCGTTATAATCGGATTAGATGAATTTAGAAGCGGAGGGATTTTTAATGACGGAAATCAATTCATACGTCGATTTAAAATGGCTGCCGATCATTGAAAAGTTTCGCCATGAAGCCAAAATAAATGACGATGCGCGTGATGCCGGGTTGAATCCGTACCCAGAAAACGTTGATCGCTTTGACAATATTCGCTATGGTGATCATGGTGATGACAACCTGCTCGATTTGTATCGGCCGCATCGCTATCAAGGAAAACTGCCGGTGATCGTACACGTGCATGGCGGCGGTTTTGTCTATGGTAACAAAGAAACCTATCAATTTTATGGATTGGCGATGGCGCGGATGGGTTTTGCCTTTATCAACTTTAACTATCGCAAGGCACCAGAAGTTGAATACCCAAGCGAGCTGCGGGAAACCAACCAAGTCTTTCACTGGCTGGTGCAGCACGCCGAGAAGTATGACCTGGATCTCAACAACGTCTTCATTGCTGGCGACAGTGCCGGCGCGCAGATGGCAGAACAATATCTGGTGATGTATACCAATCCAGAATATGCACAGCTGCTGGAAATGCAGATGCCGGATTTAAACCTAAAAGCTGGTCTGCTCAACTGCGGCTGCTACTTTTTGGAACGGCAGCTGGCTCAGCCAAGCGTTCTGGATGCCTATTTTACAGGACATGCCCGTTCGCTGCATCCACATGATCTGAAAGTAGAAGACTATATTACCAAGGACTTTTTGCCGGTCTTTATTATGACTGCCAACCAAGACTTTCTGCATGATACGGCCGTCCGCTTTGATCAGTATCTGCTTGATCGAAAAATTCCGCATGAGTTTAGAAGCTATGGCGATTCTCAACACCCCCGCGGTCATGTTTTCCATGTCAACCAAAAGGATCCCGAAATCGCGGCCCGCTGCAATGCTGATGAGATCGATTTTTTGCGACGCTTTATCGATTAGTGGCGAATGTTTATGTAAAAATCGGTGAAGAAATGCCTAATGTTGAAATGAAATCTTCGGCTCAAAACTTGGGTCGGGGATTTTTTGATGTTTGCTGCGGGTGGCTAATTAACCTATAATGAAAAATAGTCTATCAATGGGGGAATGAGTATGGATCGTCAGCCAGACATGCGAGACTGGTCGTTTGCCAAGCGGGCGTTAGCTGAGATTCAGCAGGCCAAGCGCAAAAAATGGTACAGCTTTTGGGTGCAAGTTGAGCTGCCAGACGGCAAAAAGCACTGGTATCAATTGCCCAAAGACGTTCAGTATGCAATGCGGCAGCACGAAAAAAAGCATCGTCAAGACTGGTTTTTGATCATTAAAGGCGCTTTGATCAACGTACCGGTTTCAGCATATGATGAACAGGGCGATGTTGAGCTAAAGACTGGCGTGATTCGTCGAGCCGAGCGCCGCCATCAGCATACGTCTGATCCAGCTCAGATCTCACGCAGTCAATTTGTCCAGCCGCGCTACAGCTGGTGGGGCATCAGCAATCAAAAAGAAATGATCGTCTATCTGCAGCATGACCATAATCAAGGTAATCGTGAACAAATCAAACGAGATGTCAAAATCATCAACCGCAACTGGCAAAGAGCACGCTGGCAGGCGCCTTGCCGCTTGATGCTCAAGTATAGTCTGGCGGTCAGCTGCCTGGTGATGCTGTGCAGCTGGTCGATCATGCGCGGGCTGCTGTTGGCTGGCGGACTGATCGGGCTGATCTTTTCGCTTTGGCTGGACTGGTATCTCAGACCAGCCGCTTAGCTGACTTTCAAAAAGCAGCAGATGGCTTGTTATCATGCTCGCTAAAATCGTTTAAAATAGCAAATGACGCTGGATCAGCTTGACCCAGCGTCATTTTTTAGGATTGAATCGTGATTTTGAGACTATTTATAGTTATTCAGCGCATTTTGCAGCTCGGTTTTAATCTGGTCAACCAGGGCAGTCGGTTCCAAGATCTTAACCTGTGAACCGGCACTGAGCAGCCAGATCAAGGCGCCTTGAATGTTGGCCACGTGGGTTTCAATGACGACGTTTTCCTCATCGGCAGCCAGCTGATCAAAGTCAAACGACTCTTGTTTTCTGGCGTCATAGATCGGTGCAGCAAGGTCATTTTCATGATAGACCTTGGCTGCATAGGGAAATTTGTCGAGTGATGGCTCGATGATGCGGCGTGCACAGCGGAACACGATTTTTTCGACCGTCCCGTTGATGCTGCCAAACATGTTGGCCAGACTGTTGATGTTGGCGCTGCGGCTGGTTTCAATGGCATCGGGATCACAGTCGATCGGCAGGCTGGTTAAACTGGCCTGTTGAATGCGATCGATCCGGTAGTTGCGAATGTTGTTAGCTTTTTCCGGCACGTTGTATAAAATTGCGCGCAGATAAAAATAGTGATCGTTAAAGTCGATGCTTAACGGATCCAGTTCGCGCTGAGCAATCTGACCATGTGCGTCTTGGTAGACGATTTTCAAGACGTGCTGATCCGACAGGGCATGGCAGATCGTTTCAAAGGTATTGACGTCAACCAGTGATTGGACGGGCTGGTACTCGTCACGACTGGGTTTTAAAAGCACCTTGAAAAGCTCATCTTTATTGACGACCTTAAATGGAGCCATTAATCCCTTGATGACCGCGGAAAGGTCGGCTTTGCTGAAGGCGCGGCTGGCAATGATGATCTTGGCGATAATCAAGGTGCGGCGGAAATCGATCGTCTTTGGTGCCGTGTTTAACCGAAAAATCCGATCATGATCATTGAACGACTGGACGGTGATCTCCATTGGTGCCAGCCATTGCTTGATTTTATTGAAGTTCTTGTTGATGGCATCTGATTTGACATTGGCCACGGCTTCGATCTCGCTGCTGGTTACCATCCCTTCCGTCAGCAGCTTGATCAGCATGAAGCGTGCAGCTTGTCCCTTGGTGTCGGCCATTGAAAACTCCCCCTTTTTAAAATACGATTATACCAAATAAAAATTCAATGGTTAGTCGACTGATCATGGATATGGAAATTGATTAAAATCATATTAACAAGCACTAATAGTCGTTTTAAACCAGTCATCACTTATTCGGTCTCAGCAGCTTAGCGGTTCATTAGCGGCTGTTTGACTGGCAAAAGCAGCATTGCCGATATCTAGACTCTTTGCTGAAATCATTTCCGCACATGACGGTACAATTTATTTTAGTAAATCAAAAACGTTTATTTTAATTTAAATTAAAAAATATATTGACATTCTAATTTAATTATCATAAACTAACACCATTAAATCTTGACCAGGCTTAAAACAGAAAGGAGCCGTTTAAAATGGAATTTCAATTCAATGTTCAATTTAATCAGCAAACGGCTCTCAAAAAACAAGCCCTGCTGATGCTGTCAATCAAGGACCCGATTATTATTCAGTGCTGACTGAAAATAATTTGGCCCTTCTTTAGCTTGGCTGAGGGCCTCAAATGAAGCTCTCATTCAAAGCGAATGGGAGCTTTTGTTTTGCCGGATGAAGATTTTGACCAATGCGACATAAGATACATGAAAGAGGGAATCTACCATGATGTTTTCACAATGTGGACCACAACGTTTTATTTCTGCCAATGATGCCTATGACTACCTGCCAACTTATTTTGAGGAAGGCGGCATCAAGAAGGTGCTGTTCCTGCATGGTGAAAAGTCATGGGCCGCAGCCAAGCCTTACATGCCAGAGATGCCAGCCAGCGTAGCAATCATTGACGTGCCCTTCAATGGCGAGTGCTCCTATGAAGAAATCGCACGCGTCAAAGAGATTGCAACGGAAAATCAGGTTGATATGGTAATCGGTCTGGGCGGCGGCAAGTGCCTGGATACCGTCAAAAGCGTTACGCAGGGAACCAATTTTAAGCTTGGCCTGATTCCAACCTTGGCCAGCAACTGTGCGCCATGGTCGGCTTTAAGCGTGCACTACCATGAAAACGGCGAGCATATCAATCACGAGATCTATCATGAAACGGCCGACATTATGCTGCTTAATCCTCAGGTAATCGTCAACTCGCCAATCAACTATTTCGTTGCGGGGATTGGCGACACGCTGGCCAAGTACTACGAATCCGAGATGATTTTTGAAAACATGCAGCCAGAACAGTTCAACACGCAGCTGACGATCTCGCGGGCAATGGCTCAGGCCTGCCGCGACGATCTGCTGGAAAACTCGGAACAGGCAATTGCTGACATGAAGAAGGGCGAAGTGACGCCGGTCTTTCGTAAGGTAGTTGAGACGGTGATCGTAACTTCTGGCCTGGTTGGCGGCTGGGGCGACTACTTTGCGCGGGCAACCGGTGCTCATTCGGTTCATGATGCTTTGACCGTCTTTCCAGAAACCAGTGATTCGCTGCATGGCGAACGGGTTGCTTATGGGATTCTGGTACTTTTGGCTCTTGAAAAGCGTGAGGATGAAATGGCTGAGCTTTTGCCGCTTTACCGCAGCATGGGTCTGCCAGTCTGCCTTGCTGATCTGAATCTTGATGGCTCAGATCAAGACGTGGTGGCGCAGATTGCCCACGACACTT
Source organism: Limosilactobacillus sp. WILCCON 0051 (assembly GCF_039955095.1). Lineage (NCBI taxonomy): Bacteria > Bacillati > Bacillota > Bacilli > Lactobacillales > Lactobacillaceae > Limosilactobacillus > Limosilactobacillus allomucosae. The sequence continues at coordinate 1,329,693 of NZ_CP154878.1, read as the reverse complement.
CCGCAGACGGCACGCAGATTCATTTCCTGCCAATCGATACGGGTGAACAGGCTGTTGCACGGGCGATTACCCGCGTTGAAGAAATTACGGCTGGCGAAACGGTTGTTTAAAATAAAGAATCGGCTGGCGGTACAATCGCAGCTGAAAAATAAATAAACGAAACGATGCGGCTTGATTGCGGATATTTCCGTAGTCAGGCCGTTTTGTTTGCCGACACGCTTAGCTTAAAAAGATCCTGAATCCCTAAAAATTCAGCTATGTTTTGGAGAAAAAGAAGCGACTGTAAAAGTTATGGGAACAATTATCTGTAAATGACTTCCGTAACTACAATATGCTATTATGCAATTACGAGGTGATCATATGATTAAGCTGACGGGCAAATCCAAACTCTTCAAAACCGGCAACTCATTTGGCCTGCGATTGACTAAGAGTGATAAGGAACTTCTTCATGCTAACCCAGGCGACGAGTTTGAAAAAAGTATTTCACCAGATGGCCAGACCATTACTTTTCGCAAAAAACAAGAGGTTAGTGACGAGACTAAAGCGATGATCAAGCAGCTTTTTGATGATAACAGCGAACTGATGGAACGGTTAAAAGACAAATGATCTATTTAACACAAGCAGAAATAATCGCCGTTAATCAATATGCGCTTGCTGGGGTAGGGCAACATTACCAGGGCATTCAATATCCAGTGGGCCTTTCATTAGTAGTTGAAAGCCACAGATGATCGTTTTTGGACGAGCTCTTTATCCCACAATTTGGTTGAAAGCTGCTTATATCATGCAAAAAATCACCAAGAAGCATATTTTTGCAGATGGAAACAAGCGAACGGCATTTCTAGCAACCTTACTTTTCCTAAGAAAGAACGGCTATCTGGTGAAATTCACAACTGATGAAGGTGAAGCACTGATGATACAGATTACTATGGCAGAAGATACTGAAGACGAGATGATAAAAGTCTCAGAAATTCTTGAGCAGCATAGTATTCATATGTAGTCTGAGATTGAAAAGATAAATAATTAATGATTGGCTTGATTATGGTCTCGATATTCGAGCAGTGATGCAAAACAATTCAATCGGCTGATGCGGCTTGGTTGCGGATATTTCCGTAGTCAGGCCGTTTTTTTAGCTGAATCTTGAAATTAGAAAAAGCCCATCGAATAACCAGATGAATTTTTTGATTCGCCTGGTTTCTCGGTGGGCATATCGGCAATGAACCGATTACGGATTTTTGGAGCTTATTTAAGATAGTCGCGGGCAATCTGCTTGTAGATGTCAATCATGCTGAGATACTGATCCAAGTCGATATACTCGTCGATCTTATGAGCCGTGGCGTTGCCGGGACCAAATACCAAAACGTCCATGTCGCGGTTGGCTTTGGTCATTTCTGAAGCATCCGTGCCAAAAGCAATGCCGCGGACGTTAAAGCTGCGTCCCAAATGATCGGCGGCAGCCTTTTGCGCAATGGTGACGATTTCGGCATCACGCTCAGTCGTGACGGCGATCTTGCTGCCGAGAATCTCGATGGAAAGCTGCGCGTGATCCTGATCGTTGATATTGGCGATGATGCAGTTTAAATGAGCGATGATTTTGTCATTGTCCGTTTCGGGGATGGTTCTAAGCTTGACAAAAAGTTCCGCATGATCAGGCACGGCATTCAGCTGCTCACCGCCATCAATCTTGGTAACTACCGGCACGGCGCGTCCTAAGACTGGATTTTCGTATTTAGCAACCAGTTCGCCAAAATATCGTTCCTGTTCCTGATAAAAATGAATCAAGGGCGTAATGGCATTAAAGCCCAGATCCGGCCGCGAGCTGTGCGCGGCTTTGCCAATCGAGTCGATGCGGTAGGTGATTGATCCTTTATGCGCGTAGGCGATGTCGGCATTAGTCGGTTCGGCAAAGATTGCGGCGGTCAGATCATCAACATAGCCGTCTTTTGCAAACTGCTGCGCCCCTTGCATGTGATTGATCTTGGAGCTTTCTTCGGCTACGGTGCCCAACAGTTCCAGCTTACCGTTTAAACCCGCGCCTTCATCTTTTAATTCGGCCATTGCGATCGCCATGGCTGCCAGACCGCCTTTCATATCAGCAGTCCCGCGTCCATACATGCGATTGTTTTCAATATGAGCACTGAATGGCGGAAACTGCCATTTGGCGGGATCCTCAGTCTTTACCACGTCTTGATGACCACAGAACGCCAAGACCTTGTCATTGTTTCCATAGCCCAGCTCAGCGTAGAAATTGCTGCGGCCCTTCATGACTGGCAATAGCCGGCAGCTGACGTCATGTTCCTGCATGAATGACTGCAGAACAACGGCCAAGCGATCCTCAAAACCGCCAGCCGTGTCGATTTCAATCAGCTGTTTTAAAAAGTCGATGCGTGCCTGGTTATCCATGGAAAAGACTCCTTTAAATCATTTTTAAACATCATCTTAGCGCGCCGATCATCAGCTGTCTAAAAATTTTTTTTAAAAGCAAAAGGCAACAGCGCCAACGTGTTTCGGTTTATCGATTTCCCAAATTTAACTGGAAGCGTTGACAAAACTTGAAAGCGCATTTATTATACTAGGTGTATCGATAACCTAAAGCGTTTTCAATAATTGTTGAAGATAAGGGAGAGTTGAAGATGAACTATCTAATTGGTGTGGACGTCGGCACGACCAGCACGAAAGCGGTCTTGTTCGATGAGAAAGCTCGGGTACTGGATTCTTATAAAGAACTGTATCAGCTTTATCGTGACGGCAATGGGATGGCGGAGCAGAATCCGGATGATCTGACCGTGGCCGTCGAAAAAGTGATTCATGACGCGGCTGATCGAGCCAAGTCATTAGGCGGCCGGGTATTGGCAGTCTCGTTTTCCAATGCCAACCAAAGCGTGATCTTACTGGATAAGAATCATCAGCGGCTGACGCGGGCGATGACCTGGGCTGATACGCGGGCACGTGAGGTTGCGGCTAAGCTGAAGGCCACCCCGGATGGAGCCGACATCTACGCGCAAACCGGGACGCCGATTCATCCAATGTCGCCTTTGACCAAGCTGATGTGGCTAAAGCAGACGCAGCCTGAAAAAATGGCAGCAGCCGCATATGTTGCTGACATCAAGTCGTATTTGTTCTGGAAACTGTTCGGCAAGTTTAGAGTCGACATCTCAACGGCCAGCTGCACTGGATTTTTCAATATGCACACGCAGGATTGGGATGATCAGATTCTGAAGCTGACTGGCATTACGCGCTCACAGCTGCCAGAGATCGTTGATGGTACGACCAAAGAAACTGGATTGACGCCTTCAGCCAAGCAGGCAACGGGGCTTGATGATGAGACGCCGTTTGTCTATGGTGCGTTTGACGGCGCGCTTTCCAATCTTGGCGTTGGGGCCACGCGGCAGGACACGGTTGCCATTACGATTGGAACTTCAGCGGCGGTGCGCGTGGCTACTGATCATCCAGTGGTCGATCCCGAACAGCGCTTGTTCTGCTACTCAATTGATCGGCAGCGCTGGGTGGTTGGCGGTCCTTTGAACAATGGCGGTGATGTTTTTCAATGGGCGGCCAATCATTTGGTCGACAGTTCGGCTGCCAAAAGTGAGGACAAATCGGTTTATGACGTTGCCAATGAAGTGATTGCCAGTGTTCCAGCTGGTGCGCATGGCTTGTTGTTCCATCCGTTTCTGGGTGGTGAGCGGGCGCCGCTTTGGGATGCCAACGCGCGCGGCAGCTTCTTTGGCCTGAATCCGCTGCATACCCGTGCCGACATGCTGCGGGCGGTAATGGAAGGCATCTGCATGAACATTGCCACGGTCTATGATGCGGTATGCGATCTGGTTGGTAAGCCTGCCAGCGTAACGGCAACGGGTGGCTTTGCCCGCTCTGAGGTCTGGAAGCAGATGCTGGCGGATGTCTTGGACGTCGCGGTTAACATTCCGGAATCCTATGAATCAGGATGCCTGGGTGCGGTTACGATGGCGATGAAGAGTCTGGAAATGATTGATGATCTGGACGCGGTACAAGAATTGATCGGCAGCGTTGGCGCTTATCAGCCGGAGCAGGCTACAGTGCGGGTCTATCAAAAGTATCTGCCATTATTCAAACAGGTTGAAGGATTGCTCAAGCCGGCCTATTCAACGATTGCTCGGCTGCAGCAGGAAAATTAAAATTGAGGGGGAAACATTATGCCACTGCTCATTGTTTTATTAGGGGTTTTGATTCTGATCTTCTTGATCGTTAAGTTGAAGCTCAACACATTCGTTTCACTGGTCGTTACTTCATTTATCATTGCGCTTTGTCTGCAGATTCCGGTTGCCAAGATACCAACCGCGATTGAAACTGGGATTGGCGGTCAGCTGGGCCACTTAGCAATTATTTTCGGATTTGGGTCCATGCTGGGTCAACTGGTTTCTGATGCTGGTGGCGGCTACCGGATTGCCACGACTTTGATCAATAAGTTCGGGCGGCGCTGGATTCAGGTTGCCGTAATTCTGGCATCGTTTATCATTGGTCTGGCACTGTTCTTTGAAGTTGGTCTGGTTGTCGTTTTGCCAATCATCTTCATTATTGCTAGAGAGCTCGACATGCCGCTGATGTACCTGGGGATTCCGATGGCAGCTACTTTGAACGTCTGCCACGCTTTCCTGCCGCCACACCCGGCACCAACGGCCATTACCGACATTCTTGGTGCTACTTTGGGTCACGTGCTGCTTTTGGGGATCATCGTCGCGATTCCAACGATTATCATCTCCGGTCCGGTTTTCAACTACTTCCTGCACAAGATCTATCCTTCCGTTTACCGCAAAGACGTTGATATCTCGGTCCTTGGCGAATACAAGGAATTCAAGCTGGAAGAAACGCCTGGCTTTGGCATCTCCGTTTTGACGGCCATGATGCCGGTTATCCTGATTGCCGTTGCTACGATCTGTTCATTTGTACTCTCCAAGACCAACCCAGTCAACCAGTTCATTCAATTCGTCGGTGCTCCTGATGCGGCCATGCTGCTGTCGCTGCTGTTTGCAATCTGGACGATGGGACTGGCCCGCAGCGAAAAGATGAGCGAGATCTCCAAGTCAATGACGACTTCTGTTAAACAAATTGCCATGATGCTGCTGATTATCGGTGGTGGCGGTGCCTTTAAGGAAGTTCTGGTAGAAGGCGGCATCTCCAAGTACGTCTCCACGCTGTTCTCTGGTACCAGCATCTCGCCAATCCTGGCTGCTTGGCTGATCACGGCACTGCTGCGGGTTTCGCTTGGCTCCTCGACCGTTTCTTCAATGACGGCAGCTGGCCTGATTGCACCAATGACTGCTCACATGTCGCCAACGATGAGTGCTTTGATGGTACTTTCGGTCGGTGCCGGTTCCGTCTTCTGTGACCATGTCAACGATGCCGGTTTCTGGATGATCAAGGAATACTTCGGTCTGTCACTTAAAGAAACGCTGCTTTCCTGGTCGACGCTGACCTCGGTATTGTCGCTGGCTGGTCTGGCAAGCGTTTGGGTCCTGTCATTGATCATTGCCTAGCCGATTTTCTTAGCTAAAGATTCACTCTTAGAAATATCTATAAAAGTGCGTGAGCCTAGTTGTGGTTCCGCACTTTTTTAATTAGTGCCCGGTTATGATAAAATAAGTCTTACTAAGCAAACAGTCTAAAGGAAGAGGATTATGTCACAGCATGTAACAATCAGCGACGTTGCCAAGGCGGCGGGGGTTTCGGTAACGACCGTCTCGCGCTATCTCAACGGCCATTATCAAAAAATGAGCGCGCAGACCAAAGAGCGTATTGATGCCACAATCAATCAACTGCATTACGTGCCGGCTGCTTCGGCCAGACGACTGCGCCAGACGCAGAGCCATTTGGTGGGGGTATTGGTCGGGGATATTGCCAACCATTTCTCATCACTGCTCAGTAAGGGAATCTATGACGTCTTGCAGCCAGCGGGTTATGATGTATTGTTGATGAACACCAACAACTCGCAGGAAATGGAGCAAAAGGCCCTAGATGATCTATATCAGCAGCGCGTTGACGGCATTATCGTGCAGCCAAACTCGCGCAGCTTTGCTCAATATCAATCGATTCTGCGCAATCAGACGCCGCTGGTTTTGGTTGACCGAGAAGTCGACGACCAGCCGCTGACAGTGGGCAAGGTAACCAGTGCCAACCTTGATGCCAGTTACCGGTTGGGACGCCAGCTGGGCAAAAAAGGCTATGCCAATGTAGTCACGGTCAGCTCACGATTTGCCGAGGCTTCCGGGCAGCATCCCCGAATCAAGGGCTTTCAGCTGGCGGCCAGTGAGACGGGGCTGACCTATCATAACATTGAAATCAAGGGCCATGATGACGACTGGCTGGCAAGAGAATTGACGCGCGTAATGGGACAGCTTAACGGACGAACGGTCGTGATCTCATTGATGGGGCCGATCCTGTTTACGCTGCTTAAGATCTTTAAGCATGAAAAAGTAACGTTTCCTAAAGATCTGGGGCTGATCAGCTTTGATGACTGGAGCTGGTCGCAGTACGTTGGTGAAGACGGCATCTTTTTGCTGCGGCAGGATATGGAGCTGATGGGTAATCTGGCGGCTCAAAAACTGCTGACTCAAATCGAAAACCGCTCAACGATCAGTGATACGTCGATTCTGCCGGTTACGATCGATGAGCATCCTTCAATTTAATGTAAAACCGATTGATCAATGACTGCGATCAGTCGGTTTTTATATTGTCGGAAAGCAGGCTGATCATCTGTCTTATGATCTTAAGATTTGCTGGGGCGGCGTGGCACGATAGGCTTCGATGATCTGTAAAAGCGCGGCGGGAGACTCCTGCATGTCGCGCTGAATCCAAAGCGTAAACAGTGAGGCAATGCCGCCAAAAACGATTTCGGATGCATAGGGCTGCTTGATCTTGGGCTGCTGCAGATTGGCATGCTGGTGAACAAAAGCCTGCGCCAGGGTTTGGGAAAGCCGCTCTTTGACTTGTCCCTTTAGATCGCTGTTTAAAAGAGCATGGGCAAAAGCGAAATTATTCTGCACATATTCAATAATTTGACTGATGGCAGTGGGTGAAAACCAGTCGTTGCGATCGCCGTTGTCCTGTTTTAGGATCGTGGCAATGCCAGTAAAGAAATCGTTGATCAGCTGCTGGGCCAGATCGTCTTTGTCAAGATAGTTCAAATAAAAGGTTCCGCGATTGATGCCGGCCTGCTTGACCAGACTGCTGATCGTCATTTTTTGAAATCCTTCCGTCTCTAGAAGTACGATAAATGCCTGCTTGATTTTTTCTTTCGAGGCTGTTTTGCGGATCGTTCCCATTTTTTCTCCTTAAATCAACAACTTATTCATTTTTGGTCATCACAAACTGAATTGAATCCATTAAAATGTAGCGTAAAGAAATCAAAAAAGCAAACTGCTGACAGTAAAGAAGGGAAAACTATGGCCTTAATCGAGGTACGCAACAACACAAAAATATACCAGACTGGTGATGAAACGCTTTATGCCAACAAAGACATCAGCTTTTCAATTGAAAAAGGCGAGCTGGTAATCATTCTGGGCGCTTCTGGCGCGGGCAAGTCAACTCTGCTCAACGTCTTGGGCGGGATGGATACGAACACGAGCGGCGAGGTTATCGTTGCCGGTCATGACATTGCCAAATATGATCGTCGTGAGCTGACGACCTATCGCCGACTAAGCGTAGGGTTTGTGTTTCAGTTCTATAATCTGATTCCCAACCTGACAGCTAAGGAAAACGTTGAATTAGCTTCAGAAATCGTTCCCCAGGCGCTGGATGCCGTTGAAGCGCTAAAAGCCGTGGGACTGGCCAATCGCATCAACAACTTTCCCGCTCAGCTTTCCGGCGGCGAGCAGCAGCGAGTGGCAATTGCGCGTGCCGTCGCCAAGAACCCGCAGCTGCTTTTGTGTGATGAGCCGACTGGTGCGCTGGACTATGAAACGGGTAAGCAGGTGCTGCAGATTCTGCAGGATATGAGTCGCGAGCATGGCTCAACGGTCATCATTGTTACGCATAACGCGGCTCTGGCTCCAATTGGCGATCAGGTGCTGCATATTCATGATGGTCAGCTGGTCAAACGGGAGCGTAATGAGCATCCAGCCGACATCAAGACGATTGAATGGTAGGTGAGCATCTTGAGCAAGCGAATACTATGGAAAGATGCCTGGCAGGCGATTACGCACTCGCTGGGCCGATTTATCGCGATCTTTCTCTTAATGGCCGTAAGCGCGTTTGCCTTGATTGGCTTAAAAATTACGGGACCGGATATGCGGCAGACGGCCACCAGCTTTTTTGCCCAGCATCATCTGGCCGATACCACGATTACGTCGAACTATGGCCTGGACAGCCGCGACCGTCAGATCATTCGGCAGCAAAAGAGCGTCAAGCAGGTTGATTTTGGCTATCTGCAGGACAGTACGATTGATCAGACGAAGCGGGCACTGCGGATTTTTTCACAAACCAATGGCGTCTCAAGCTGGCAGACGGTCAGTGGACATCTGCCGCGGCACGATAATGAGATTGCCGTCAGCTACCTGCTGAAGGGCAAGTATCATATTGGCCAGTGGATTACGCTCAAGCAGGCGGGCTCGTTGAAGCATCGTCAGTTTAAGATCGTCGGCTTCGTACGCTCCAGCGAGTATCTGGATCGCAGCGACATTGGCCAGACAACGGTAGGCACTGGCCAATTGAGCGGGGTGGCCGTCGTCAAAAAATCAGCCTTCAAGACCGGGACTGCCTATGCAATCGCACGGATCACGTATAATAAGACGGCGAAAATGAATCCTTATTCCACGCGCTATACCAATTATGTTGAAAAACAGCAGCAGTTGAAAAAGACCTTGAATCGGCATGGCAAAACCAAGCAGCAAAAACTTGAACGTCAGCTGAAGGCAGCTCAACAGCAGCTTGCCCAGGCAACGCAGCAGGCCGCTGTGCTTCAGCAGACGAATACAGCAGGCAATTCGGCTCTCATTCAGCAGGCTGCCGCGCTTAAAAAACAGCAGGCTAAACTCAAGCAGCTGGGCACGCCAACCTATACGCTGAGTGATCGAACGGAAAATCCCGGCTATGCCATTTACCGTTCCAACGCTGAACGAGTCGATATCCTGGCAAACGTCTTTCCGGTGCTGTTGTTTGCAATCGCGGCCCTGGTCAGCTTGACGACGATGACGCGGTTTGTGGAAGAAGAGCGGATCCAGATTGGCACGCTCAAGGCTTTAGGATATTCAAATGCCGATGTGGCCAAAAAGTTTGCGCTGTTTAGTCTGCTGGCCAGTTCAGCTGGGGTGGCGCTGGGAGCTTGGGGTGGTTTTATGATACTGCCAAAGATCATCTTTAAGGCCTATGCTGCCAACTCTACGCTCAGCGGCTTTCAGATCCACTTCTCATGGGCACTGCTTTTGACGACCTGGCTGATTGCCATTCTCTGTACGACGGGAGCCGCGCTGTGGGCATTGCATCGAGACTTGAAAGCCAAGCCGGCCGCATTGCTGCTGCCTAAGCCGCCTAAGGGAGGATCACGCATCTTGTTGGAGCGTTGGCATTGGCTGTGGAACCGACTCAGCTTCAATTATAAGGTAACGATGCGCAATCTCTTTCGGTATAAGAGTCGGGCGCTGATGACGATCTTTGGCGTTGCGGGCTGTACGGGACTTTTGGTAATGGGCTTTGGCATTCGCGATTCGCTCAGCGGCATCAGCAACATTGAATACAGCCGGATCATCAAGTACGATCTGATCGCTGTCCAAAATTCAAACAGCACTGCCAAACAGCAGCGGCAACTGAAAAATGAGCTGAACGGCAAATCAGTAAAGAGACATACCGGCGTTTATTTTGAGCAGCTGACCAAGAAGGCCGGTGATGATGATGCCACGCAGTCGATCTCTTTAATCGTTCCAAACAATGAAAAAAACTTTAAGCAGTATTTCGCGGTCAAGAACCGGCAGACTAAAAAAACGCTTAAGCTGCCGCAAGATGGCGTGATAATCTCCGAAAAGCTGGCACGACTGCTTAACGCTAAAAAGGGCAGCTCAATCAAGCTTAAGGACGCGAGTGGAAAATGGCGGACGATGAAGGTTGCTGGCATCATGGAGATGTATATCGGCCATTATGTACTGATGAGTCCGCAGGCATACCAAAAGATTTTCCATCAGTCATACCAGACCAACGCACAATTGATTACCCTTAAAAAAGGCGCTAAGCTGCAGCAGGAGTCGCAACGCTTGATGGCAACCGGCGCCGTGAAGGGGATCAATCAAAACGTCAATAATCAGCGGACGATTGACAACATTATGGGCAGTCTGAACCGGGTCATGATTATCTTGATCGGTTTAGCAGCCCTGCTGGCACTTGTGGTTATCTACAACCTGTCCAACATCAATATTGAAGAACGGATGCGCGAGCTGTCCACGATCAAGGTGCTCGGCTTCTATGATCAAGAAGTAACGCTCTATATCTATCGGGAAACGATCATTTTATCCGTGATCGGCATCTTACTGGGATATCTGGTCGGGATCGGTCTGCATCGCTTTATCATCTTAAGTTTGCCGCCTGCCAACGCGATGTTTGATCCAACGATGACGCTGACCAACTTTATCGTTTCGGCATTGATTCCGGCAGTTATTACAGCAGGGGTGGCAATGGCCATGCACCGCAAGATCAGAAGCGTTGATATGCTTGATGCATTGAGTTCAGTTGACTAGATGTGATTTACGAAAACCGTCTCTTTATGGGCGGTTTTTTTATTTTGAAAAATATGAGCAGCAGGTTTGTAGCTGTCTAGAGAAACAAGTTGCCGGGCTTGGGATTGGTCGATTGGAAATGTTGTTTTTAAATTTGCAAATGCTTTTGCAGATTAATTTACAGAAAGCAGTGCGGTTTAAAAACATAAAAGTTAATGGTGTAGACCATTATTGATTAAGATATCAAGGAATTCTTAGAATATTATTAAAAATTAGCTGATCTGCGTTATGATTATCAGCACCAACTAAAGCTGAGGGGGTTTGATAATCATGCTGAGTACTTTGATCTTTGCCTTGATTCCTATTTTCGTTACGATTGGTCTGGGCTATCTGGCAGCCAGACGCGGTATTTTTAACGATCAGGACAGCAAAAAATTCGTTAAGCTGGTTTTGACCTTCATGCTGCCGCTGCACGTGTTTGGCGGTCTGTGGAGCACCTCGCGCAGAATTTTGATTGCCAACGTGCCGCTGATGGGCTGGCTGATGCTTTCGATGACTGGCTGCTATTTGATGATGATCCTGATCTATCGGTTTGGTCTTCATAACTCAAGGCAGCTGGCCACGCTTAGAGCCATGTCGGTTGCCAATCCATCGGTACCGTTTATTGGCTCGGCCGTTTTGCCATTATTGTTCAGTACCAGCAACAGCGCGATTACGATTGGTATCTGTTCATTGACGGTCAATATCATTATGCTGCCGATTGCCTTTGATGCCTTGAGCAGTGACCGCTCACCCTGGAAACGGCTGGCGGCCACGTTTAAAAAGCCGTTGGTAGTTGCAGCTGTTTTAGGATTCTTCTTGACGTTATGCGGAACTCAGATGCCAAGTCAGCTGACCAGCACGTTTGATCTGCTTGGGAAAGGTGCAGGCGGGGTCGCGATTTTTGCGGCTGGCATCGTTTTAGGCACGCGGCATCTATCGTTCAATCAAACGATTTTAGGAACCGTATTGTTGAAAAATATCGTCTTTCCGCTGATCGTCTTGCTGATTATGTGGATCGCGGGAACGCCAGCTGTTTTAAGACGGCTGGTCGTGATTGCATTGGCGATCCCAACGGCAACGATGCCATCAACTTTGGCCATTCGCTTTGGCGTCAATGAAAAAGAGCTGGCCTCAACGCAATTCTGGAGTACGGCATTTTCCTTGGTTACGCTGTCGGCATTCGTGCTGGCGTTGGCCTAGCATATAGTTGAATTAAAATCAGCGAATAGTCAAATTAAGTATCATTAATTTAAAAATTTACAATAGAGAAACAGCGCCGCAATAAATTCTTTACAATGATCCGTTAGTCTTAACCATGGAAACAGAAAAACACCTCAGATTGATCCATTGCGTCAACTAAGATCCATTTCGTGTGATTCCTCGCCTATTTTGAGTCGTCTTGAGGGGTCGGGGCGACTCTTTAACTGGATTGCAATTGACAGGGCACCAATTTGAAATCTGCTCGTTTTGCTGCTTCCGAGGCAAGTCAAGAAAGTTCCTAGAATTAGACAAAACGTACCATACTCTTAACCTTAAGCACGCATGTTTCACAAAGAAGCAGCGTGCTTTTTTGTGTTAAGCTTGAATGGAAACTCAGTATATTTTAATTAAAATAGCTAACGACCGGTTCTGATAAAATAACTGATCAGCAAAAAGGAGTGATTGTTTTGAGTGAATTAATTGAAATGAAAAATGGGCAGCTGCAGGTTCCCGACAATCCGCAAATTCCCTACCTGCAGGGTGATGGAATTGGTCCAGAAATTTGGCAGGCCACGCAGCCAGTGCTGGATGCCGCCGTTAAACGCGCCTATCAAGGACGGCGTAAGATTGACTGGCTGCCGCTTTTAGCTGGCGAACGAGCGCATGAGCTGGCAGATGAGTGGCTGCCGCAGCAAACCATTATGGAATTAAAACGACATCTGGTTGCAATTAAAGGCCCCATGACGACGCCGGTTGGTACTGGTCATCGCTCAATCAACGTTGCCCTGCGACAAACGCTTGATCTGTATGCCTGTTGGCGGCCGATTCGCTATTTTGCAGGGGTGCCGTCGCCAGTTAGGCATCCGGAGCGCGTTTGCATCGATCTGTTTAGAGAAAATACGGAAGACATCTACGCTGGGATTGAGGCATCAGCTGATTCCACGGCCGCTCAGTCTCTAAAAAAGTGGCTGCAAGAAACCAATCAGCTGCAGCGCGTACGTTTTCCCGATACAGCCGCGTTTGGCATCAAGCCGATCTCAAAAGAAGGCTCACAGCGGCTGATTCAAGTAGCAATTGACTACGCGCTGAAAAATCATCGTCAGTATCTAACCCTGGTGCATAAAGGCAATATCATGAAAGAAACTGAAGGCGGCTTTAAAAAATGGGGGTATCAGCTGATTGAGCAAAAATATGCCAAACGAGTCTTGCCGATGCCGCGACTTGAGAAAATAAAAAAAGAGCAGGGAGAAGCGGTGGCGCAACGGGTCCTCCAACAAGCCCAGGCACAAGGAATGCTGATCGTCAATGACATCATCTGCGACAATTTCTTTCAGCAGGCATTGTTATTTCCAGAGCACTTTGATGTTGTTGCCACGATGAACCTCAACGGCGACTATCTATCTGATGCATTGGCGGCGCAAGTGGGCGGCTTGGGGATTGCGCCGGGCAGCAACATTAACTTCCAGACTGGCTGCGCAATTTTTGAGGCTACACATGGTACGGCACCGCAGCTAGCCGGAAAAAACTGCGCCAATCCAACGTCGCTGATCTTATCAGGTGCAATGATGATGGAGTATCTGGGATGGGGGAAAGCAGCCGAAATGATCAGAAAAGCAGTTGCGCAGGCCATTGCCATGCAGAAGGCCACGCCGGATCTAGTACCGGCAGCTGCAGCGCTTTCCACCAGTCAGTATGGTCAGCTTTTGGTTGAACTCATCAATTCTTAATCAAAAGCCTAGTTGGCAAAAGTTGCTTTTGATGAAACGGACGGTCAGCAAGACACCAATCAGTAAATCGAAAGCCGAACATTTGGATTTGATTAGGGCTGATTATTCTTGCTAAAATAAAATGTTTTTAAAAATTTAAAAAATACCGTAATAATTTGATGGATTTTAAATTTGAAAATAAATTCGCAAATTTAAAAAATAAGGTTGACATTATCTTGAACAGGGACTATTATAATAATCGTAAATTAAAAGTTGATAAGAAACAAAGCATTCTTAACGGAAAAGATTCGCTTAGAACTGCAATCCTGTAAGCATTAAGAGTCCATCTTATCAGATTTTAATTCTTCATTAAAACTGCGCATAATCTTTAAGATCGCGTACGAAAAAACGCCAGTGGCTTTTCAGTCACTGGCATTTTTGTTTTCATAATGATTAAATTACTGCCTAGTTCTTACGCAGCCGTCCGACGATTTACAATAATAAAACGTTGCCTGCCAGACGTCTCTGACAAGCAGCGTTTTCAATTAACGGCCTCTAGTAGCGAATCTCGTTGCGGGAACGGCCGCCATTGGCAATTGTAATGGCATCATTGGAGGCAATCTGCACCATATTGCGAGCCGCGGTCTGAGTAAAGAAAGCGACGTGAGGAGTAATGACCACGTTTGGCATGGCTGCCAGCTCTTTGTAGTCGGCAGGAACGTCTTTTTCGGCCACGTTGGTTTGACCAAAGAAAGTCGTTTCGTCAGCCAGCGTATCCAGACCGGCACCGGCAATCTCGCCATCTTTTAGGGCCTTGATCAAAGCAGATGTGTCGATTAAAGCACCCCGCGCCATGTTGATCAGGTAGGCAGTCTTTTTCATCTTCTTTAGTTCTTTTTCGCCAATCATACCCCGCGTGCTTGGCAATAGCGGTGTATGCAGGGAGATAATGTCGGCTTCCTTGAAGATGGTTTCCCGATCAACGTATTCGGCAAATGGTTCCAGGGCAGGGTCATAGGCGATGTCATTGACCAGAACGCGGGCTCCTAAGGCTTTGTAGATCTGCGCCGTAGCCGTACCGATGTGGCCGGCACCAATCAAGCCGACCGTGCAGTTGTAGATTTCATTGCTGATGAGCGTTTCATTCCAGCTGAAATCGTGGTTTTGATTCATGCGGGCATCAAAAATCCCAATGCGGCGCAGCAGATACATTGCCTGGGCGACTCCCATCTCGGCAATTGCACGTGGCGAATAGCTGGCAACGTTGGTAACGGTCAGATGGTTGGCCTTGGCGGCATCCAGATCCACCATGTCGACGCCGACCATGCGGCAGCTGATCTGCTTGATGCCGAAGCTGGCCAGTTTTTCGTAAACCGCAGTACTGCCCATTGAAGCAGTCTGCAGAACCGTGATGGCGTCGAAGCCTTTTGCCAGATCAACCGTTTCGTCATTGAGCGGCTCATCAACCATCTTGAGTTCGGTTTGCGTCTGTTGGGCCCATTTTTCAGCGTAGGGCTTTTCATATGGGTGCGTACCATACATTAGCACTTTCATTTTAACGATTCCCTCCTGAATTTATTTATAAAACGACTAATATTATCATATCACGAGTTGCATTGAATAAATAAAACGAATTACAAAATGTGATGAAAACATTTGCAAATGGGATTTTACTTAATAATCTTTAATGTTAAAGCCGTGTGCCGAATTGATAAACGATTTGTTAAAGAAAAAAACAAAGCAGATTAAGTCCGAGCGATCGGCTGGAACATATTGCGGATTAACAGCTTGAGTCGGCTAAAGCACCCTGCTTAATTTTATTAATCATTGATCAAGTGCTGATGCTCAATGATTGTTGTTTGTTTAATTTTACAAATATTAGTTTTAAACGATTGACATTTTAAGGTGGCTAAATTAATATAATGGCAATTCAATTAGAAAAATATTAGAGGAATGGAGGCATTCATTATGGATTTAGTCGTTGTAAATTTCATGGAAGATAACCAAGCAGGTGTCAGCCGACTGATTAGCGAGTTTCTACATCGTCCCGTTACGGATCTGAATCAGGAAATCGTTAATCTAAGTGGGCAGACGATGGACGAACTGACGATGAGCCGTGGTGAAGAAAACCTCCGTCAAATCGAACATGACGTTTTCGGTGCCAAGCTGGCGGAACGAAATGTCGTTTTAACCGCGCCAAGTCATGTTCTTGCTCGCTACGAAAACCTGAAGATGCTGCAGGAAACAGGAGCATTCGTCGTCGTATTGAAAGATCAAAAAAACGCGGACAAAACGTTTGAGGCGATGCTGGAACAAAGCTTTGGACATGATCGTATGATTGACGCGGCTGAGCTTTCAACTAAAGAAGCCGCCCGACGCGTTGCTGCTTGTTGGAGTACTCAAAAGGCTGCCTAGCCAGATAATTCGATTTCAAAAAAAGACTGATCGGCAAGATGCTGGTCAGTCTTTTTGATTATTGTTGATCATTATTGATTTTTAAAACTTCAGGAAAAAGCGAGAGCAGATACTCGCGCGGCCCGATCTGGTAGTCAAACGTAACGTGGATGGGGAAGATCTCCTCATGTTCTTTAAGCTGCAGATGCAAGTGATGCTGATCAAGCCGTACCTTGATTCCCAGCTCCACGGCTTGGCGAATGAGCGACTGCAGACTGGCAGAGCACTTGCCTTTCAATGCCGCTAATGGCTCGGTATATTCAGCAATGCGCTTGCGATCTGCCAAAGCGGTTGTGAGCCCAAATTCCAAAAGATCGCCTTGAGGACTGATGTGATCGAGCAATTGGCCACTCAGCGTCAATTTGGGATTTTCCAAGCGCTGTTCAGCCAGGTCCAGGCTCTTGGCATATTTATCCGGCAAGTCCAGCTGGGCAGCAGTAGCGCGCAGCTGTTTAATCAGTGGGGCAGCAAGCGGCTTGACCCAGGCAAAGACTTCGGCCGGGTGCTGCAGGGCAATCTGCTCATTGCGTTGGGCAGCCAGTTTTAGCTGTTCCGCTGTTTTTTCAGGAAGCGGCTGCAGCAGAGCATTGATCAAGAATAATTCCAAGAAGTTCAATGCGACTGGGCTGACCCGCGCCGGAGCAAACGGATCCAGGTCGAACGAACGAAATTCCAGCCGTTCGGTACCGTTATTCTGCAGGTCGGCCAGACTGTCGCCACGACCTTTTAAGCGGACAGGGCCGTAAAATTCATGCATCGAGAAGAACTGATGCTGATCAATCCGTTCCTTGAGCTGAGCAAGCTGTTTTTCAAATGAGTCATAGGTAATCTCCTCGCCTTTTTGGTTGGCATAGCCATATGAGCTGCTGCGAAGACTGCGAACCGGAAAACGCAGATCACGTGGTAGATTGCTTGGCAGATTGCCGGCAATTGGACTGGCCCCAAAAAAGTAGGTAAACAGCCAGCGCCACAATACAAAACTCTG
This sequence comes from Limosilactobacillus sp. WILCCON 0051, assembly GCF_039955095.1. Lineage (NCBI taxonomy): Bacteria > Bacillati > Bacillota > Bacilli > Lactobacillales > Lactobacillaceae > Limosilactobacillus > Limosilactobacillus allomucosae. The sequence continues at coordinate 1,312,630 of NZ_CP154878.1, read as the reverse complement.
GGCCAGCTTGAAGTTTAAAGCATTCTTAAAGTCGGCCAGCGTGGCGAAGTCCTCATTAAAACCGAAGTCCCACAGTGATTGCACCAGGGTTTGATTGATGCTGTAGTTGACATGGACGCCGGTAAAGATCTCCCGAGCCGTGCCATATTTTTGCTGCAGATAGTCGTGATATTCGGCCATCCAAAAGCGAGTGTTGAATGAACCGGCAAAGTCTAAATCATCTTTTGAAAAAGCAGGCGCGATGCTTAGCGGCCAGATGATCTCGTCAGCCTGCAGATGATCAGACACCAGCTGCTGGAGCATTTCAAGATTGGCCAGATTGGCATCGGTTCCCAATGTTGGCGTGCCGGAAATCTCCAGCATGTTGTCGGCAAAATCGGTTTTTAGATATGGATTATGCCGGCGTGACAAAAATTCGGCTGGGTATGGGTAGCGGCTGATGCGGCCGTCTTTTAGCAAGCGGTGCTCCTCCAGCTCTAATCCCATGTAGTTTTTTGTCAGCAGGCTGCTTAGCTCATTTTCGGCGATGATTTGACTTAACTTGCTCATAATGATGGTTCCCCCATATCGATAAATGGATGTTCGGAGATATTATAACGAAAAAACCAATTTTGTCTAATTATTTACTCATTTTATTTTAAAGAAGCTGGTCAGCTGCCGTTATGATCAAAAAAGCTAAGCCGTCTTGCCATTCCAGATGGTGACGGGCAGAACCACGGATTTAACGTTTTGACCGTTGATGCGTGCCTGCAGCAGCTGTACTGCCAGATCAGCCATTTCATCAATGGGCTGCTGAATCGTGGTCAGTCCCGGCAAAAGCAGGCGGGTAACGTTGCTTCCATCATAGCCGACAATCTTGAGGTCTTCTGGGATTCGCTTGCCATATTCGCTGGCCAGATTGATGATCGTGCTGGCATCGGTATCGTTAGCGGCAAAAATACCATCGACTTCAGGGTGTTCTTCAAAGATGCGGCGGAAAACCCGCTCTTTATCAATGGTACTGATGTTAAAGTCCAGATGGTAGGTAATGGCTGGCAGATTGTTTTTGGCCATCAGATGCTCATAAGCCTCGCGCCGTTTTTGCGTTGGCGTGTCCAATCCAAGCGGGCCGTTGGTGTGGATGATGTGGCGACAACCGTCATCCAACAGGCGCTGGGTCGCCAGCAGACCACCTTGATAGTTGTCTGAAGAAACCACCGGAATATTTTTACCGACAACCTGATCAATGGCCACGACTGGCAGATTGGCATGCTGATAGCCGATCAGACCACGATTTTGGGTTCCGACGATCAAACCATCGACTTGGTGCGTCAACAGCTGCTGGAGATAGTTTTCTTCTTTGGCAGGGTCGTTTTGGCTGTTGCCGATCAAAACCTTATAGCCATTGCGATAAAGCTGACGTTCCATCTCGGCTTCCAGCTGACTGAAAAACGGATTATCAACGGTAGGAAAGATCATACCGACCAGATCCGTCCGCTGCTTATACAGCTGGCGAGCGATGATGTTGGGGCGATAATCAAGTTCCTGCATTGCTTTTTGAACCTTGGCAATTGTTTTTTCGCTTAGGTAGCCGCGATGGTTCAGGACACGCGAGACAGTGGTCTTGGAAACGCCGGCCGCGGCAGCTACGTCTTCTAATTTAGGCCGATGATTGGCTTCCATATTAGGCATTCCTCCATTATTCGTAAAATTGCTTAATCTTCATGTTACACGTTTTCATGAATAAAAGCCATTCGTGAGCGGATATTTGCTGTGAACTGATGAAATAATCACTGACAACCGGTTGACAGTCATGATAGGAAGCGTTAACATAATAGCCGTAGAGAAGTGAAAGCGTTTTAAAATGACGCTCAAATAAGGATTCAGAGGTGACATTTATGTTGTTAGGAAGCATTGAGGCCGGCGGGACAAAATTTGTATGTGCAGTAGGGAACGAAGACTATCGCATCATGGACAGTACCAAGTTTCCAACGACGACACCTGCAGAAACCTTGCAAAAATGCATTGACTACTTTAAGCAATTCAATGATCTGCAGGCGATTTCGATTGCTTCGTTTGGCCCAATCGAGATTCGGCGCAACTCACCAAAGTACGGCTACATTACCAACACGCCTAAACCGGGCTGGGCCGATACTGATTTTGTTGGGACGCTGAAAAAGGCCTTTAACGTACCGATTGCCTGGACGACTGACGTCAACGGGTCGGCATACGGCGAATACGTCTTGTCAACGCTGTTCAACCAGCGGCTGCGCTCTTTGGTCTACTTTACGATTGGAACTGGTGTTGGCGGCGGCGCGGTTGTGGATGGTCATTTTCTTGGCGATCTGGGACACCCGGAAATGGGACACATTCGCGTAAAGCGGCACCCTGATGATCTTGATTTTCCAGGCATCTGTCCGTTCCATGGCGACTGCCTGGAAGGTCTGGTCAGCGGGCCGACTTTTGAGGCACGGACAGGAAAGAAGGGTCAAGACGTGCCACTTGATGATCATGTCTGGGATATTATGGCCTACTATGTTGCTCAAGCTGCCCTCGACACGACTTTGATGATGCGGCCAGGGAAGATCATTTTTGGCGGCGGCGTAGTCAGTGAGCCGTTTTTGGCAAAAGTGCGGGATGAATTTGCCAAGCTGTTGGACAATTACGTTGAAGTAGGTGATCTAAAGGACTACATCACAATGCCGCTGGCGAAAAACAATGGCTCAGCGACGATCGGCAACTTTGCGCTGGCATTGAAGGCAATTCTTGAATAAATAAACAAAATGTTTCGTAAAGATACTCCAGCAAACTGAAATGCTGGAGTATTTTTGTTTTTTCGGTAATCCAATAATGATATTATTACTCATTAGAAAGGTTGAAAAGGTTTAAAGGACGGAGGAAACGTTGAATGAAAAAGATAATTGTTCGTGCTGATGATCTGGGATACTCATGTGCCGTCAACTACGGAATCTATGAGGCAACGCATCGTGGCATCGTTAATAACGTCTCGCTGATGGTTAATCTGCCATTCAGCGAGCATGGCTGGGACCTGTTAAAAAACGAACCAGACACTGATATTGGACTCCATGTCGTAATCTGTGCGGGGAAACCGCTGAGCGATCCAAAACTGGTAGCGAGTCTGGTGCAGGAAGATGGGAGTTTTAAACGTTCGCAGGTCTATCACGATGCTTTTGAACAGGGAAAAGACATTGTTGATTACGAAGACGCGGTCAGAGAAGTCGAGGCTCAATACGAATGCTTCGTAGAAATGACCAAGCGCGAGCCGGACTATCTGGCCGGTCACACGGTATTAAGCCTTAATTTTATTCGGGCGCTGCGTGACGTGGCCAGCGAGCATCAGATTCCATATTTAAGCTTTGACGTTGAGCATGAGGTTGAGTTTCAAGGTCAGAAACTGACGCCATTTATGGAAGATTTCAGTTTGGATTATGATCCAGTGGCAACGCTGGCGCACGTGCTTTCAGTAGCTGACAAGCGTCCACATGTGATTCCTGAACTGATTTTGCATCCCGGCTTTTTGGATCAGTTTATCCTGCAGCATTCACATCTGGTCTACCCAAGAACGCTGGATGTTGAAATGGCAACCAGTGGCCAGGCAATTGAAATGATTGAGCGACACGATGTTCAATTGGTTCGCTATTCCGAGCTGGCCGACTCAGCCAAAGCATGACGTCTAGACTAGGGATAAGCATGGGCAAAGCGAAAATTGGGAACTAAAGTACGGTTCAGCTGGAAATCGTTGCTGAATCTGGCTTAAATGCTTAATCAAACAGCAATCATGCAGGATCTTTTTAGCTGCATATCAGCTGAGCACATGATGAGTTGGCAGATTCATCGGCGGCTCAGCTTTTTTATGCTTAAATTTTGATGATACTGAATTTCAATATAGCAGTATGAATTTACCTTAACTAAAAGCATAAAATAAATCGAGCGGCAGTTGCAGTTGATAAAAATGACAATTATTACTAGGTGAAGCGACTTGATTTATCAAACGGAGAGTTTTTATTGGCAACTGCGATTAGTAATGCTGGTGATTAGCGTTAATGGCTTGATCTATGATAGTTGAAGCAGCGATTTCAGCAAAATTGATTGGTTCGTTCTATCGCAGGCATGCGAGCGTATCTTTCTACCAGTCAATTACGCCTCCGTGGGTATGTGGGTGTGTCAATTGTGAAGCAAATCGAGTCTTGGTCAGCTTGAGGGGCGGAAATTACCTACTTTACGCTGATTTTGAGCCTGAAGTAGGTAATGAATATTTTGGTTAACCTAACTTTACCTACTTTTGATGGCTTTTCCTCAAATCGTAGGTAAAAATGCATATTTTGGGGGTGATTGGGCCAGACCGACTTTGTGAATTACCTACTATTGCGGGATTTTTGTTAAATAGTAGGTAATGTTAGGGATCCCTAATTGGATATACACTGACTTTTACCTACTATGCATCGCTTTTTTGAAAAAAGTAGGTAATGATGGTTTTGTCATATATTAATATGCAGGACTTTTTGTATAATAGCCGCAATTGAGAAATCAGTCATTACCATAAGTTGAATCATCTGCTGTCAATAGCGTGTCTTCAGCAGACGATGAGCTGATTGGCAAAGCACTGTAACGATAAAAGAGGGCACCTCGCCAAGCAGCGGGATGCCCTCTTTTTAAGCCTTAGTCTCAATAATATTTCTAACTTAGTACGACTTTTTTGGCTATTTTTGATTTTCCTTTGCCAAACGGTCAATCAATTGCAGATCGTCTGAGAAGAAGCGATGGTAGGCGATGTAGCATGAGCATACCGATCCCAGACTGGTAGCCGAAAGCAGCATGAAAACGACCATGATCTGATATTTGATCGCGTATACTGGGTCCACGCCGGCAAAGATCAAGCCTGACATCATCCCTGGCAGACTGACGATGCCATAGGTTTTGGCAGAGTCGATCGTTGGCTGCATACCGGTCTTAATGCAGGCTCTCACAATGTCGCCGCAAGCTTGAAAGGCAGTCGCGCCAAGGGCAAGCCGTTCCTCAACCGCTTGATGCATGTCATGAAATTTGGTTTTCATCTGCCGATAGCAAAGACCGATGGCAACCATTGAATTGGAGGCGATCATTCCGGCAATCGGCACGATCTGAGAAGGGATAAACTTGATGGCTCCAGACCAAACCAGACCGCCCATCGTAATGCCGGTACTGATCAAGATTGCCAAAAAGGATGGCCAAAACAGCTTAGGAATGCCACTGCCACGGCCGGCCGCGTTATGAGCCGCGTTAAAGATGATGATGAGCACCATGGCCCCGGTAACCAGAACGTTATTGAGCGCGAAAATGTACTTGAGAAGATAGCCGACAATCGTTAGCTGAATGATAGCCCGGACGACGCTGATGATCATGTCGCGGTTCAGTCCCAGCTTTTGACGATATGAGATAAACAGAGCAATCAGTACCAGTCCGGCGGCATAGACCAGGCTGATGTTGTTGACGTGAACGCTATTCATTGATTTGGCCTCCCTTAACGGTAATGATCTTTTCTGCCTTGGCCAGTTCATCAGGATCATGGGTAATGGCTAAAATAGTGCCGGTTTGACGATAATTGGCAATCAGCTGATGGACGATCTGCTTGTTTTGCGCGTCCAGGCCGGTCGTTACCTCATCCAGCAGCAGAATCGCTGGTTTAAACATCAGATTACGGATCAAAGCCACGCGCTGCTTCTCGCCGCCGGATAGACTGGCAATGCTTTTGGTCAGGTAGTCCTTGGGCAGATTGACCTGATCCAAAAGTTCCTGCTGTCGATTTCGGTCAGGAGCCTGATTGCGAATCTGAAATGGGAAATCAAGATTGTCGCCGACCGTTTCGCCAAACAAGACGGGCTGTTGAAAACAATAGGAGACGTGGCGGCGATATTCCTGGGGCGGCATCTGAAAGGCATTTTGTCCTTGATATAAGAGCTCACCGCTGCTGGGCGATAAAAGACGCGCACAGATTTTTAGAATCGTGCTCTTGCCAGCTCCAGAAGGCCCGGCTAATGTGATATAGGCTCCTTTGGGTACGCTTAGATTGATGTTTTTTAAAAGCGTTTTTCCCTGCATAGTCAAGCTGATTTGACGCAGTGTTAATATGTCAGCCATTTTTTTCACCTCAATAGATTGTTTAAGCATATTTAGATTCTATCTTTTTCAGATGAGCAGCTCAACAAATTGAACCTGTAGGCGCTATCAAAGATTTGCGATATAATATCTTTATTAGGCAGATAAAGTTTTGGGGGAAAATCATGCGAAAAACCATTAATAAAAGCACAACAGAATTGCCAATCAGTCTTGACCCAAAGCCGGCTGAACCATTGCAAAATCTGAGTCAAAATCCCAGTGAGTACGATCATGTCTACGTGCGGGCATTTTCGGGCGTTGAGTTTATCATTTTAATCAGCGTGATCATTCTATGCCTTTTCTATCGATTTGGGCTGGCACTGGCAGTGTTGCTGGGCGGTTTGCTGTTTTATCAAAAAGTCGGCATCCGTGATCCTAAAACCGGTCAGTCATGGGTCGTAGCGCGCAAAAAATGGCACCAATACTGTCGCTATAATAACATCGACTGGAAACGGTGGCGTGAGCAGAGCCGAGCAGAGGCGGTTGCGGCGCAGATCAAGAAACGGCAAGCCAAACAATAGTTGATAAGGAGTTTATTATGTTACAGTCAATGAATTTAATGATCTATGTCGATGATGTCGAAAAGGTAGCCGCTTTTTTTGAGCAGGCAGCTGGGACGCCACGGATCAGTGAAGAAACGATGATCGACGGTTCAAAGGCGATTACGGTCCCGGTTCTTCCTGAAGCCAGTCTCCAGTTTTACAGTCGCGCCTTTATTCAGAAATACTCGCCGGAAGTTGCGCTGAACTCGCCTTCAATCATGTTTTATGTTGACGATCTGGCGTCGGCACATGCCAGACTGCTGCAGATGGGCGCGACCGTTAATGAAATCGTTTTGGTAGGCAGCCAGCAGACGTTCAATTTTGCCGATCCAGAGGGCAATTGGTACGCGATTGCTGAAAAAGAAGTTTAGGATCCGGCTGCCTTTAATCATGGCTGAATCCTGATCTTGACGGCAATTGACAGATAAATAAAGCGATACCCGATATATTTATCCGTACAAATATCTGATCTTGAGCTATAATTAGAGTACAAATAAAGCTTAGGGGATGGATATCATGAATAAGAATAAGCTGCCGCTGCAAAGCGATGCTACGATGGAATACGACCGACCGTTTGAGCGCTTGATTCCGGTTGGTCAGTTTCTCTTTTTGATGCTGGCCTTGGCATTTGCGCTGTTCATGCAGTTTGCTCTGGCAGCCGTTTTATTGGTATTGGGCCTGGCTTGCGGCATTCGCGTCTCAATTCGTGATCCTAAAACGGGGCGGTCATGGAGCGTGCCGCGGCAAAACTGGCGGCGCTACTGTGAATATAATCGAATCGATCGTCACAGTCTAAGACAGCAGATGAACGTGGCCGCCATTAACGAAGCCATTAAGCAGCGAAAGGCTCAAGCCGCTCGCTAAATGAAAGTCAAACAAAGAACCGCACCGACTCAGCCAGTCAGTGCGGTTTTACTTAGTTCTGTTTTAGTTGGGAATGACTTTGAGCTGGATGCTTTGATGGCCGTTTTTTAGGCGGCAGCAGCCAGCAGATCAGGTTCATCAACGCAATGATTGCCAAGACGATCAGCAGTCCGATCCAAAAATCATGAGCCGGATGAAAAGCAGTTAATAAAGTCATCATGATGATCACCTTCCTTAAAGCAGCTCGCCATAGTGACGAATATAAGCTTTCTTGATGCTGGTGGCTAAAAGCATGTAGCAGATTACACAGGGGATCAAGTACCAGAAATAGCTGTCTGGCAAGGCGACAAAGCCGATTGCCCGGCCAACTGCAGTGAACGGAATCAAGGTTGCCAGGGCAATGCCAATCGTTGAGAGCAGAATCAGTTCAGCAGAGGCACGACTTTGAATGAAGGGGATCTTAGGAGTTCTGATCATATGAATTACCATCGTCTGACTCCACATTGACTCGACAAACCAGCCAGCCTGGAACATGCCGACGTATTTAAGCTGCATGGCCGCTAATACGGCACCGGAGAAATGCGCCGGCAGATCGGTATAAAGAATGCCATGGGAAACGAATAATGGACAGAAAATAAAGTACATAAACAGGTAGGTTGTCAAATCAAAGACTGAGCTGGTTGGCCCCATCCAGATCATAAAGCTGCCAATCGAAGAAGCATCCCATTCGCGCGGTATCTTGAGATAGTCAGCATCGACGTTGTCCCAAGGAATGGCGGTACAGCAGCAGTCATAGATCAGATTGAGCAGCAGCAGGTGAATACTCTTCATCGGTAAGAATGGCAGCAGCGCGGCAGCAATCAAGACGGAAAAAATGTTCCCAAAATTGGAAGAAGCCGTCATCTTGATGTACTTGATCATGTTGGCATACGTCTTGCGTCCTTCCACGATGCCACGCTCCAGAATCATCAGGTCTTTTTGCAGCAGGATAATGTCGGCCGATTCTTTAGCCACGTCAACGGCATTATCAACGGAGATTCCGATATCGGCTGCTTTCATGGCTTCTGCGTCATTGATGCCGTCCCCCATGTAGGCAACGGTATGGCCTTTAGCGCGCAGGGCAGAGACGATGCGGGCCTTCTGATCGGGAGTCAGTTTGGCAAAGATCTGCGTTTGTTCGACCTGCGCGGCTAGTTCTTGATCTGACATCTTGACTATCTCTTCACCCAAAAGCAGGTGGGTGACCGACATACCGACTTCTTGACAGACGGTGGCCGTAACCTTGTCGTTGTCGCCAGTCAGAATCTTGGTGGTGACGCCATGCTCCAATAAGGCTTTTAGCGCGCGCCCCGTTGATTCTTTTGGCGGATCCAGAAACGCCAGGTAGCCCATTAAAACCATGTCTTTTTCATCTTTGGCGCTTAAAACGTCAATTGGCGCCGGATCGGTTTTCTGTGCCAGAATCAGAACTCGAAAGCCTTTGTCGTTTAAACGATCAACCGTGGCCTTAACTTGTTTTTGCAAGGCGTCATTGAGCGGCTGGACACCGGTTTTGGTTTCGGCATAGCTGCAGACGCTAAGCATTTCTTCAACCGCGCCCTTGGTTACCATCTGCCGCTTGCCGTTTGGATCCTTGACGACGATACTGAGTCGCCGCCGCTTAAAGTCAAATGGAATTTCGTCGATCTTAACGTAGTCGTTTTCAAGATCCTGCAGTTCGGGATGCGACTCGGTGTCCTCGGCTTTGGCAATGATAGCCTTATCCATCACGTTTTTATAACCAGTTTGAAAATAGCTGTTTAAAAAGGCATGTCTTAAAACACGATCATCGGCTTGACCATCAATATTCCAATAACAGTCCAAGACGATCTTGTCCTGAGTCAGCGTGCCAGTCTTATCAGTACAAAGAATGTCAGCGGCCCCAAAGTCTTGAATCGAATTAAGATTTTTGACGATCGTTTTTTTGCGGCTCATCGCGATGGCACCCTTGGCCAGACAAGTAGTAACGATCATCGGCAGCATTTCTGGCGTCAGCCCAACCGCCGTTGAGATCCCAAACAAGAAAGCCTCCAGCCAGTCGTGCTTGGTCAGACCATTGATCAAGAATACCAATGGCACCATGACCATCATGAAGCGGATCAAAACCCAGCTGACGGAATTGACGCCCTTGGTAAAGTTGGTGGTGACCTTTTCTTTGGCGACGGCCCCGGCCATTGAGCCAAACATTGTGTCTGAGCCGACTTCAATGACCAGTCCCAGCCCGCTGCCTGAGATGACGTTGCTGCCCATCAGCGCGATATTTTCGTAATCAGTAATCTGATCTTTGGACGTCTCATCAGCCGCGCTTTTTTCAACGGGACGGCTTTCCCCAGTCAGCTCGGAACGATTGACGAACAAGTCGGTGTTTTCCAGGATTCTCAGATCGGCGGGAATCATATTGCCGGCTGAAAGATGAACGATATCGCCGACCACGACGTCATTGAGATCAATGTCTTTTTCCTGACCATTGCGCGTAACGGTACAGGTCGTCTTGATCATTGCCAGCAGCTTGGCCGTTGCGTTGCCGCTGCGGTATTCCTGAACAAAGCGCAGCAAGCCGGAAAGCATGATCATCGTAACGATAATGACGACCGTGGCACAGGTGAAGTTTTCTGGCCGGCTGCCAAATAAGGAAAAGTAGGGAAAAATCATATCGGTAAACGTGGACACGATTGCCAAAATCAATAGAATTGCCGTGAATGGATTAACAAAAGCGCTGATCAGACGCTTGCCAATTGACGGCTGGTGCTGCTGCTGCACGTGGTTGGCTCCGAACAGCTTGCGGCTTTGCGCTACCTGCGAATCATTTAGGCCTTGTTGACTGGTGTTGAAATGTTTGAAAAGCTCGGCTGGCGAATGCGTTGCTGCATAGTCAACGCGTTTTTGCCGAGCCTTTTGCGCCGCGACTTGATCGGAGGCGGCGTCAGCATGATTTTTTTGCCTGCTCATTATTAAAGCCTCCTTACTGATAAAGATCGCTTTCATCTGATTTTGCCTTTATTTTAGCGCGTTTTTCGCAAGCGGTTTCAAGAAATCTGAATAAATAGACAGTTATGGGGAATTGTATCAAAATATTTATTCCTATCTGATGCTCGATAGTAAGGACGTTGATAGCAGTTTTTTATAGTAGGCTATTTTAAAAAGCGCGGATTTGGTAAAATTAAAGAAAATATTAAGAAACGGGGGCAGGCGAATGAAAAAGCAGAATGCCTGGCTGCTAGGATTTTTGGCTTTGATGCTGATCATGCTGGAGCCAGTCGTGGGTCATGCGGATGGCGACTTTACCATCAAGCATTACCAAGTGAACGTTGACGTGTTAAAAAACGGCGATGCGGATCTGACGCAAAGGATTACTTATGATTTTGACGGTGATTTTCATGGCGTTTATTATAATCAAGACCTGCAAGGCATCGGCAAGGCTGATCAGATCTCGGCAGCCGTGGAGCAGAACGGTAAGCTGACTAACCTGGCGCTCAGCCAATCCGGTCAGAATAATACCGTTAAGGCCACGCAGAGCGCAGACTGGCTCAAACTCAAGGTCTATCATCAAATCAGCGACGCGGAAGCAACCTTTATCTATCACTACCGGCTGCATGGCGTGATTACCAGTTATCAGGATACGGCCGAGTTGAATTGGAAGATTATTGGGACGGGCTGGGATGAAGCACTGCATGACGTTTCAATCACCATTCAGCTGCCGGCTAAAAACGTTGACTCGCTTAAAGCCTTTACGCATGGTCCATTAAACGGCAAAACGTCAGTCAAGAAGCGGCAGGGTCAGGTTAAGATGACGGTCGACCGCGTGCCGGCCAATCAGTTTGTTGAAAGCCACCTGCTGTTTGCCAATGCCGTCGTACCGCAAAACGATAACCGAGTCGCCAAAAAGGTCCTGGCTGCTAAGCTAAAGCAGGAGCAGCAGCTGGCAAAAGCGGCCAATGCCAAGCGCGCCCGGGAAAAAAGACGGCGACAGCTTTTCAAAATCGGCTATAGTACCATTTGCGGCATCAGTATCTTAGCTTATGGCTGGTGGCTGATTAAAAAACATCCCCAGCGATCCAAGCAGCCGCCACTGGTTCATTCTTTTGAGATTCCGCCATATCCAGTTGAACAGGCCTACGTGATCGATAAAAATCAACAGCCTGACGCGCGCGTACTCAGCGGCTATCTGATGCAGCTGGCAGGTGAATATAAGATTGCAATCAGCAAGACTGAAAACGACGACTATCGATTTACCGTCAAAAAACCGGCCGTTATTGCCGAAAATCAGCTGCTTAAGATTATGTTTAGCGATTGCGGGGACGGCCAAAGCTTTACGATCCAGCAGCTGAAAAAATGGAGCAAGCAGCGCAAGCACGCTAAAAAGATCGCGAAAGCCTTTGATCAATGGTCGCAAGCCAGTCTGGAAAGTGCCAGAAAAACCGGCTACTATGATGCCGACGCGGACCTGTTCAAGCAGATTGGCATCTTTTGGCTGATCGCCGAGCTTTTGCTGATTTTTGGGATGATTTTTATCGTCGCTGGCTGGATTTTCAAAATGATCGTAGGGCTGATATTTGCAGGCGGCTTTGGCTGGGGAATTATATATTACCGCCAGCTCCTGCCATATACGCCAAAGGGGCAAAAAATGAAATATGATTTAGACTGCTTTATTCTCATGCTCAAAGATATTGGCGACTTCAAGCTCAAAGAAGTTGGCGACATTGTTTTATGGGAACAGATTTTGCCATATGCGACGGCGTTTGGACTGGCCAAAAAAGTTATTCGTGAATTAAGGCTTTCGTTTGATGAAGCTGAGCTTAATGATACGCTTTTAATTACGTATCCATGGATTTTTGCCAGTGATCCTTGGACGGGCATGTTTGAAAGCACTTTTGAAAAAGCATTGGATACCGGCAACTCATCATCATCAACTGGCGGCTCGGGTGGCTTTTCAGCCGGCAGTTCCGGTGGCTTTGGCGGTGGTTCAGGCGGCGGAGCGTTTTAAAACGGCCGCTTTGCCAATAACGTCGCTCTTAAATTCGGGAGCTGTCAGTCCGTGTTGTTAGCAGCGAACCATGCTTATCACGGCTGCAATTGGGTAGGCGACGTTAGACACTCTGAATAGGAGAGGATTGCTTTGAAAAAAATTGAAGGACATATTCACTTGATTCGGGCGATGGCCGGCTCTAAAGGACAAGGGCGCTTGAGTCCATTGGGCAATGGCTATGCGATCTGGGACGATGGTGAGATTATTCACCTGCTGCCAGCGGGATGGGGCGACGATGATTTTCGCGTGGAAAAATATCTTCCCATCATGGCGGCTGAAAATATCGAAAAGGCCGTTTTACTGCAAGGAACACTGAACGGCTATCAAAACTATTACACTTATCAAGTCATCAAACGATATCCTGATCGCTTTATCGGCGCGTTTGCCGTGGATCCATTCGCTGAGCGGGCGATGGCAATCGTTAAACGGCACGTTGAAGAACTGGGCTTTCGGGCCATTAAGTTTGAGATCAGCCAAGCAGGCGGCCTGCATGGCTTTCATAAACCGTTCCGCTTGGATGATGACGTTCATGTTGGGCAGATTATGCATTATCTGGCTGACTATCCGGGATTTGTCGTAACCGTTGATTATGGTGACGATACCCAGACCAGCTATCAGCCCGAAGCCATCGTTAATCTGGCCAAGCGCTATCCCAAAATGGATTTTGTCGTTTGTCATCTGTCATTTCCCAACGCTGATCATCTGGAGCGCTTGGCAAACGTTTTGCGGCAGTTTGCACCGCTTAAAAACATCTATCTGGACATTTCAGCAATCCAAGATATCGATGGGGAAAAGCCGGCTGACTTTCCTTATCCGCGCTGTCAAAAAACGGTCGCGCTGGCCAAGCAGATCGTTGGATCAAAGCGCTTGATCTGGGGGACTGACTCACCATGGTCGGCAACGTTTAATACCTATCATCAGCTGGCTGTCTGGTTGGAGCAGACTGATCTGTTCAATGATGCCGAGCTGGCTGATGTTATGTACAATAATGCCAATCGGGTCTACTTTAAGGCCGCCAACGTTGCTGCTGCCCAAGCCGCTGAAGATCCAGTCGTTGCTCAATTCAAAAAATCACGCTAAATAAAACGCGCTGTCAAGCTGTTTAGCCGATAGCGCGTTTCTTTTTGGTTATAGATAATAGACAGATTATTGATTCTTGACTATGATTCATTTAATCAATGCCTAATGGCTGATTGACGCTCCACAGCGGTTTTTCGCCATTCAAAACGCGCACGACCTCGCTGGCGGCATCAACGGCCATTCGATCCATACATTCTTTGGTGTTGCCGGCACAATGCGGCGTCAGCAAGACATTGGGCGTGCTGAACCAGGGATCGTCTTTGGGCAGCGGTTCTTGATCAAAGACATCGACCGCAGCGGCAGCAATCGAACCGGTTTTAAGCGCGGCCTGCATTGCTGCTTGGTCAACCAGAGCGGCCCGACCAAAGTTAAGCAGGACGGCCGAATCTTTCATCATGTCAAACTCACGCTGGCCAACGCTTCTGGTAGTTTCTGGCGTAACCAGCATGTTGAGCGAAATGATGTCAGCCTCCTTAAAGACCGTGTCGCGATCAACCATTTCGGCATTGCCGTCTGAACGGTTGGATGGCGTGTAGGCGATGATTCTCATGTCAAGGGCGCTGGCTTTTTTGGCAATCATGCGGCCGATGCGACCATAGCCGACAATTCCCAGCGTTTTGCCGGCCAGATCAAACCCCTGATGAGCAAACGTCCATCCCCAGTCACCCTGGCGCAGGTGCTCAGTGGTGGGAACCAGATTTTTAGAGATTGCCATCATGGCTGTCAGAGTTGATTCCGCAACCGTTGAGGCATTGGCGTTTTTAGCGATGGTTACCCAAACGCCTCGTTTAGCCCAGAATTCAGAATCGATATTGTCGTAGCCGACGCCATGGCGGGCAATGACTTTTAATTTGGGCAGCAGATCGGCTAAGGTGTTGGGAAATGGTTCCGTCATCAAAATAATGCCATCTGCTTCCGCGGCTTCCTTAACCAGGGCAGCGGCGCTTTGGCTTTTGGTCTCGATCAGTTCAAAACCGCGGCTGGTCAGATAATCCTTGCCAGCCTGCGACATAATGCTTGGTACGGCAACTTTCATTCTCTCTCACTCTTTTCTTGGTTAAGGTGGTTAAAATCAAATATCAGCGGCTAAATGCAGCCGTGTTTGCGTAAATCTTAAAGAAAATCGCCTTAAAAGTCAATTTGCGGTTTACGCTGTTGGTGCGGCGCTCATCTAATCAGGATCTGTCTAAAAGCAAATTAGAAACTTTACAAAAATAATACCCAAAAACCGAATGAATCTTTACAATGCCTCGTTAGACTAATTAATGTTGAGAAAGCTTTTAGCGGTCTCACAATCCATTCAGGTTCTCTCTAAACTGCAGGTCTCGCTGTCAATGGCGAGGCTTTTTATTTTATCCAAACAAAACATACTAATCTAGTGTTGGATGATTACTCGACGGAGTAGTCGTTCAACACTTTTTCTTTTACTATGTAAAGTGGAGATGAAGCCAATGCCGTGGAGCTCTTGGACACATGATGTCGTAAACAAAACTGGCAGCTTCACCATTCAATTGAGAATCTCGTCTAAGTATGTTGGCTGTTAAAGTCCGGTTGAGAAAATTAGATCTGATTGAATTGGGTGAAGGCAGCTCATCTCCAAGTAAAGCGGAGGTTTATTCTTATGGATTTATTGAAAACTGTTTTCGGTATTGATGTTAGCAGCCGGAAGTCTAACGTATGCATTATGGTCAATGGCCAAAAAGTTAATGACTATGCCATCTCCAACGATATGGTAGGCTTCAATCAGCTGCTAGATGATCTTAAACAGGTTACCAACCCGCAAATTATTTTTGAAGCAACTGGCGTCTACTCCAGAAGACTTCAGGCGTTTTTGGACATGCACGAATTACGCTATGTCATGATGAATCCGCTGGAAGCCAAAAGAAAGACAAAGGATGACCTGCACCAGAACAAGACCGATAAGCTTGATGCCTTGTGCCTTGCCAAGCTGCAGTCTGAGCACCCACAACGGCTGGCCTATGTTCAAAGCGAAGAATATCAAGAATTGATGGCCAACAACCGCATCTACGAGCAGGCTTCGCACGATCTGATAACCAACAAGAATAGACTGCACAAAGCCATTCAGCTCACTTTCCCAGAGATTGAGCACCTAATGGCTAATCCGAGAGGAAAAAACTACTGGAGTATTGTTCTCAGATTCCCGCACCCTGATATCGTATTAGAAACAAAAGAAGCCGATATCATCGACTTCTTAAAGAGCTTATCTGGTATTGGTGAAAAACGTGCCAATGATCTGGCACAGAGGCTTATCCGGCTGGCTAAGCTCGCATGCCCAGCTGTCAAAAAGAGCAGTGCTTATGTTCGTGGCCTTGAAATGGCCATTAACAACATCCTAAGCGCTGAAGAAGAGTGCCAGACTGCTTTAAAGGAGATGACCAAGCTCGCTCCCAAGCGGGATCTGGAGATCCTTAAAAGCATTCCTGGCATCGCCGAAAATACTGCCTTGAGAATTATTAGTGAGCTCGGAGATATCAGACGCTTTAAAAACCCTAACCAATTAAATGCCTTCGTTGGCGTTGACCCTCAGATTTATGAATCTGGCAACCTTGCGGCCCACCTGTCAATTTCAAAGCGCGGGACAGCTATTGGCAGAAAGGTGCTGTACTTGGCCATAAACCAAATTCAGTCGGCTAAGAAAGCGGGAAACCCTTGTCATATTGCGGATTATTACGAGAAACGAAAACGGTCTTCTGAGACTGCAAGTCACAAGAAGGCCGCTATCGCATCGATCCATAAATTATTACGGACGATCTTCGCTTTAATTAAGAATGATCAATTATATAGCTATGACGTAGCCAAACATAACCAAAGACTTTTGTCATAAAAATTGATCCAATAGATATTATAACAGCCTCTTTTTGAAATTACAGAAGGTGGCTGTATTTATCATGCCCTAAATCAGATATTTGACTTGATCCTTCGGGAGTCATTTCCCGATCAAGTCCTTATTTTAAAATAAAATTGCCTAAAATCGTTGATAACACTTGACTTAGAGTAGAAAAAACCGCCGCTGCTTTTGGGGAACAACGGCGATTAAGCTGATTGAGACATGAATTTAAAGTACTAGCGGCATGGCACTGTCTAACGCCATCACCGCATCATAGATGTTATCACGATCGGCTCTGGTATAGGTATGTTTTTTCACTTTTTCATCGACTAATTGACGAAATTCTTTGGCTTGCTCTAAAAATTTGACATATTGTGCGGCATTTTCAACCTCACTGGTATGGTACATAAATTCATTCATCGTATTGACGTTGCGCTGAAAAGCATCCAGATGAGCCCAGAGCCGTTCCTTGACGCCGGTTGACTTCATGGCATCAACGAACAGCCGCTGTACGTTGACGGCTTCTTGATAGGCCAGGCGCATGTAGTCGCGAATATAGTTTTCCGTCATGATCTGCCTCCGATAGATGATCTTATTTTTTATGATAGCAGTTTTTGGCGAATAATGGTCTAAATCAGATGGAAAAACGGTCAATTAAGTTTGAAATTGTTGGATTGAAAGGCGAGTTAGCGTTTGAACGTCAATTTAAATAGATTTTATCCAAGATATTTGCCGTCAGCTATGTCAAGCCCGGCTGAATTCAGTTAAAATTGGTATATGTATATTTATTTTGAGTAAAAGGGCGGATCGGTTTGAAGTATCAGAAAAGATTTGTAGACAAAGCAATCTTAATGGCACTGCAGGATCTGGGCGGTTCAGCCAGTCGCGAGATGATTCGCAAAACGATTGCTGAAAATCAGTATGACGGGCTGCGCTATGAGGATGTTTATGCAGGCAAGGATGAGAATCGTCATACGCCATTTATGGAGGATTTTACCGCCGCAATTCAAGATCTGTATGAGTTTGGCTATATTGAGCAGCCCCGAGCCGGTGAGGATATCGTCACAACGGATCTGGGTAGACGGCAAGATCTGGCTGACTATGAGACCAAGCATGATTCAAAGCGGCATTCTCATCAGCAGCCTAAACAGATGACACTTACGCGGGCTTCTGAGGCACAGGATCTGCAAAACGCGGATTGGAAAGCGGATCTGCTTAAGTGTTTGATGCAGTTTAGTCCAGCCAAGTTTGAAAGTTTTTCGCGGCTGCTGATTTCCAAGATGGGCGTCCGATTGGATAAAGAGCGCGGCATTAAACTGACTGGCGATCATGGCATTGATGGGTTCGGTTATTTTATGGCGGATGATTTTCGTACCAGCCGGGTTGCCATCCAATGCAAACGCTATGGCAAGCAGCCGGTTTCGGAACCGGAAATTGACAAGTTTAAAGGCGTAATGGCAAGCTTTAACGCGGATTATGGCATCTTTATCACTACCAGTCATTTTACCGCTCAGGCCGAGTTCAAGGCTTATCAAGGCAGCAATACGGTTACCTTGATCGATGGTCAGCAGCTGGCAGAATTGGTCGAAAAATACCAGCTGCATATTAAGCCGGTTAAGACGTATGTACTTGACGACTACTATTATCAGTTCAAATAAAAAGGCACCTCATCGCTGAGACGCCTCGAAAAAATGATCCTTGCAGCAGCTGGTTTAAGCGTTGCCGTTAGAATCAGTCAACAAGAAAATTTAATGATAAAGCTTATTGACGCCTTGATTATAGCATTAATGGCAATGTGAAAACAGTCTGGCTAAATCAGTTGCAATAAAAGAATTGGGGGAATGAGCATGGGATTATTTTCTAGTCATAATCAACCAAAAATGAATCCTGATCAATGGTACTTTCCATATGGTCAAGATCTGCAGATGGAATCAGGATCCAACGCGTCTTTGGAAATGTTTCGCGACCAGCCATTGGATTCACTGGCTCGCGAGATATGTCAAAATTCGCTTGATGCAGCAGCCAGCCGGGAGCCAGTAAAAGTCGCATTTCAATATTTTGACCTGCCTACTGAACAGCTGCCAAACGTCAATCAACTGCGTGACGATATCCTGCCAGCCGCGCAAAAAGAATGGTCTCATGAGAAAAAGACGCAGCAGATGCTTAAACGGATGGCAGAAACGCTGAGCCGGCCAACGATTCCGGTATTAAAAATCAGTGACTACCAAACGACTGGGCTTTTGAATAAAAACTGGCAGTCGCTGATTGAGCAGGCGGGGTCGTCAATCAAAAAAGACGATTCTTCAGCCGGCTCATTTGGAATCGGCAAAGGAGCGCCGTTTGCAGTCAGTGATCTGCGAATGGTTGGCTATAACTCGCTGGCAGCTGACGGGCATCGTTCAATCTGCGTGATGAAATTCGTTTCCTATAAGCTGCGAGAGGCCAAACAAAATATTACTCAGGGTACCGGTTATTTTGGCGTGTGTGGCAAACAGCCTTTTGATACCGATCTACCGTTTGATCAAAAACATCCTCGCCAAGAAACTGGTACGGACATCTATGTTCTTGGCTTTAACCGCAGTCTGTTGAGTGATTGGCAGACGCAGATCAAGCGTTCGATCGTTGACAACTTCTTATTCTCACTTTATAAGAATCGACTGGTGGTTGAAGTAGATGGTGAAACGATTGATTACCCAGCTGCCAAGATGATTTTAGATGACCTGCAAAAAGATAAACGACTGGCTAAGAAATATCGAGATGCCTTTTGCTATCTCAACGTTTTGGAAGATCCCGACCACTGCGAGTTTTCGCTTCAAGGATTGACCAACTACGGGGTACCGGATGGCGATGCAATCTTGCTGACTTCAAACTGCTCACAGGCTAATAATCGTCGAGTCTTAATGACGCGTGAAGTGGGGATGAAAATCTATGAACAGAATCGAATCAGTTCCACGCTTCAATTTTCGGGTATTTTCTGGGCCAATGGTGAAAAAATCAATCAGCTGCTGAAGGAACTGGAAAATCCCAATCACGACAAATGGTCTGAAAAGCGAGCCGCGGATCCAAAGAAAATGGGTGAGTTTTTAAGAAGTATCCGTCGTTTTATCAGTACCACGATTAAAAACCAATACGAGCAAAAGATTGAAGAACAGGTTGATGCGTTTGGCGTCAGCAGCTTTTTGCCGGATGATCTAAATGCTTTTAAAGGTGCCAAGGCGCAGCTGAAACAAAAAGGCAGCAATCGTCCTAAAGTCAAACTAGAGGCCCAGCCGCAGACCAGCGATCAAAGTCCAGTGCGGGCCAGTGAGACCGAGCTTAGCGATGATCTGGATGAATTTGGCACGACTGGCGTTCAGGATGGTGAGACCAGCGGCTCGGGATATGATGGTGGCGAAGGTGGCGGCATTGGCGGTTCAAACAATGCCTCGTTTGGTGATCAGCCCGGCAGCCATGCTCCTGATAAAGGTAGTGATCAGTACGCTAAAATCAATGTAAAACGGCAGCTGATCGGTAACGTTACCTATCGCTGTATTGAAGCCGACTATCATCAAGGCCGCTATAATCTGTTGATCAATCCCGGCCAGCCGCTTGACCAGGTACGAATCGGAATCAATGTGGTGGGCGACTCAGGCAATAAAGACATCGTACATGTAAAAGCCGCTTCCTTGGATGGCACGCCGCTGGGAACTAGCTTTAACAGTGTCTATCTTGACCAGCTGGCAAAAGGACAGTGGCATCGGATTGAAATGATTTTGAATCGGAACTCGCGCTTGAAACTGGAGGTGGAAGTCTATGCGCATTGTGAATAGCATCTATCCTTACCCAGTTCTGTCGATTAACGACCCGGATTACCAGGCAGATTCAAGCTTTGTCGTGCATTACCGCCTTGAGGATGCGACGCCATTTAAAAATGCGGTCTTGTATGCTGATTTTGAGCTGCATGATCAGGTGCTGAACGAGCAGATTGAACTGGATAAGGCTGGTTTTTATCTGCACATTGAAAATTCGCGTGCGGCTTTTCGGCGGCTGATCCCGGTTGAACCAGGCAAAACACAGATTGCATTCGAGATTGATCCGCGCTACTTGCGTCAAAAAGTAGAAATTACTGGCTTTTTATTGGCTAAGGATACAATCATCGGCTTACGCAATGCCAGCGTAAATCCTGATCTGTACGGGCCGGGCTACGTTTTTCCTGATTTGGAGCCAGGGGACCCATTGGCAGTATCATTTACGATCAACCTGGACGTATCCGATATCGACAGTTTCCAAAACATTTCTTCAATCATGAAGGTAACCTCGCATAAGGACAAAGAAATGAAAGTCAACAATGATGGGGATGTCGTTTATATCTATCTGCCAGAAAAGATCTATCAGCAGTATGTTCGGGATCAGGACCTTCCCAACACCTCACTGAGTATCGTGATTATGCCGGCCCTGCTGCAGTTGCTGAATTTTATGGCCCAGCCGGGAGCTGAAGAATTGTCTGACAAACGCTGGTATCAGGTGATTGAAAAAAAGATGCAGGCTAATGATTTTGAAGTTGAGGATCTGTATAAAGACCCCAGCCTATCGCTGAAAGTAGCGCAGATTCTACTGGAAATGCCACTGGATCGTGCGTTTGACGAAATAGAAAGGTTGACGACGGATGAAGACTAAGCTGCGGACGTGTACGAATGAATTTTTGGAAGCTTTTAAACGTGATTTCGATGAAAAATACCTGGATCTCTATCGCAATCTGGATCGAGCAGCAATCCAAAAACTTTTTGAAAACGATGAGGTATACGAGATCAATCATGAGTTTGAATACCAGCTGCTGAAACCAGGCGATGAGGTCCATAATACGATTGCCGTCTACAGTGCGCTAAATTGGCTGACGCCGGTGCAGGCCACCCAGGAAGAGATGTGGTTTACGATGCTTAACACAGTCTATCTTGATTATTTATTGGCCAGTCTCAAACAGGTAGCCAACCATCAAAATTTTGATCAGCATATCAAAAACTATCTTTTCTTTTATGGCAGCACCATTCGCGCTCAGTTGAGACAGCGATTATCAAAATACTGGTGGGTAGGCAAGCGCTTGTATGATGAGCAGAATGCGGATACGGATCCTTACTGGCTGATTCGTTTCTTTTGCGAGCTGGACCTGTCTGGTAAGGCAATTAGTTTCTTTGCCAGCAAGCTGACGAACAATCAAGATATCGCGCTGGGAATCGTGGAAGGCATCTACACCCGACGCGACAAGGTAAAAAACGTTAAAGAGACCTATACTTATATCAATAAGCACTTTAACATGATCGGCGGCGTTAAGGTATTGGACATCATGACGCGTACCCAGGTCAAGCAGGAAACAATGGATTTTATCGATTACTTCACTGCCAACCCGCATACCTTGCCAGTCAAGAGTCGTCAAATCATAATCTAAACTTTAACGTTGGTTTGACTGGATTTAAGCTGCATCAAAATGTCTAACTAGTAGCAGCAGGAAATCCAGATTAAGAGCAGACAAAAAACGACTTGGCTGATTCTAAAACAGCTGCCAGTCATATGAATACCAACAAATAAAACCCGTTGCTAAGCAAAATACTTAGTAACGGGTTTTTGATCAGCGTGCCTTGGCCAGACTTTGGCAAACCGTAGTCGTTTCTTTTTCAACCAGCGGCAGGATGTCCATTGCCATGCAGTCGTCAATATGCAGCTTAATTTGATAGTCGCGGTCGTTAGGAAAGAAAGCATGATCTTGAACGTAGACGATTGCGCTTTGTACGGAATCCAAATGCCGCCGCTCGATTACTTCCGACAGTTCAACTGCCAGGCGTTCGATCATTTTTTGATTGTGGTGATATTTGAAAAAGCTGCGCAAAGTCACGTTTCATGCCTCCTAAAATTTATTAAAGCGAAGATGCTTTTTTCGATTACTCACGAGATAGTATTTTAGCTGAATCGATCTAAAAATCAAGCCTTTTACCACGAAAAAATTATTATATTTTGATGGGAATCTGAATTACGAAAAACTACTGATAGATCAAGGTTTCTGCGCTTTTCAAAGCAAATTTTAAAAATTAAATTCGGGGATTTGAAGTCACTAGGTAAAATGTTATACTAGTTTTACAATTGAAAACGCTTTATCAAATGGAAAGGCAGGAAAATTTATGACGAAAAAAATTATCCTCGATTGTGATCCTGGTCATGACGATGCTTTGGCAATGACGTTGGCGGTGGCCTCGCCTAAAATAGAGCTGCTGGCCGTTACGACTTCAGCTGGCAATCAAACGCCAGACAAGACACTCAACAACGCCATGCGGATGCTTAAGCTGTTGGGCAGAGAGGATATTCCAGTTGCTGGCGGGAACCGGACTCCTTTGGTCAAGCCATTGGAAACAGCCGGTGAGGTGCATGGTGAAAGCGGTCTGGACGGCTATCCGCTGCCGGAGCCAGATTTCCAGCCGGTTGAGCTGACTGCGATCGAATTGATTGCCAAAACGCTTAAAGAGAGTGCAACGCCGGTGACACTGGTAGTTACTGGACCAATGACCAACGCGGCGCTGTTTTTGCGGGTTTACCCAGAACTAGCCAAGGCAAAAATTGATCAAATCGTCTACATGGGAGGGGCCATGGGACTTGGCAACTGGCAGCCCAGCGTGGAATTCAACATCTTCGTTGATCCCGAGGCGGCTAAGATCGTCATGAATTTCGGGATTCCATTGGTAATGGCACCATTAAACGTTACGCATCAAGCGCAGATCTTGAAACCGGAAATTGAGGCCCTGCGGCAGATCAAAAATCCAGTTGGCCAGGCATTTTATGGCCTGCTGAGCTTTTTTGAGCGTTATCATGAAAATCCAAAGTGGGGCTTTCAAGGAGCACCGCTGCATGATCCTTGCACGATTGCCTGGCTGATTGAACCAGAGATGTTCCAAACCGAAAAAATGAACGTCGATGTTGAAACGACCGGTGAGCTGACGCGTGGCGAAACGGTCTGCGACTACTATGAGCTGACCGGCAAGCCGCAGAATACCGAGGTCATGCTGGGAATCAATCGGCAGCGTTTTATTGAGCTGATTATGGAAGCACTGCATAGCTTTGATTAATTGTTAATGAAACTGGGATTGGCTAAAGCCGGTCTCAGTTTTATTTTTTTTTGAAAAATTTAAGTCAGCGGTGCAGATTAATGAAGCATTCAGTCAGTCGTGAAGCTAAACGTTTATCAATAAATTGGTCTGGATGCAGTTTTCTGACAACCGGTTGACATTAAGTTCAATGGTGTTAAGATGAAACCGTTAACAAGTTGTAAACGTTTACGATTGAGTTTGGGATTTTGCAAGATGTTGACTGATTTAAGCCGATATCGATCGGAAAGAAGGAACTTATTCATGACTAATCCACATTCACATTCAGCACATTCCTTTACCAGCGAAAAATTCATCAGCTGGCTGGGACGTTTTGCCAGCGTAATCGCCATTCTCATGTACATTTCCTATATTGCTCAGATCATTAATAATCTGCATGGTCAGTATGGCTCACCGGTACAGCCATTTGTCGCCGGCATCAACTGTACGCTGTGGAGCATCTATGCTTACTTTAAAGAAGATCGGGACTGGCCGGTTTTTTGGGCCAACTTCCCTGGGATCTTTTTCAGCTTTGCAACATGCCTGACTAGTTTTGCCTGGTAATAAAACGTTGATTCCTAAAGTTTTGGATGAGCTTTAGGAATTTTTTGTTGACAGCTTATTTTTTGTAAGTTATCATACAGTTACTAACTTTTTCAAAGGAGAAATCAGCAATGGCAAACTTCAATCCATTAACCAACCATTCATGTTGCAGCGGACCGCGCTTTAGCTGTCCGCTTATTGCCGTTGCTCAGCTGGTTGGCTGAAAACGGCCGGATCAGTATGAAGCGCAGCCTGGTCAATCCCGACTGCGCCTTTTTTATTACATTTGAAAATCATTTGAAACATTTAACTTAGGAGGGATAAGATGTGGCATACGATTCAAAGCTCGCTGCCAGAACTGTTGGCGGCCGGGTTTAAATACACGATTCCATTAGCCCTGGTATCTTTTTTCTGGGGACTGCTGATCGCGCTTTTCGTGGCGCTGATTCGTTTGTCCAGACAAAAGGGCGCATTTCGAATCTTAAAGGGAATCGCAGTCTTTTATGTCTGGCTGTTTCGTTCAACGCCATTATTGGTTCAGCTGTTCATTGTCTTTTTTGGCCTGCCGCATTTGGTTATACCAGGAGTCTTTCCTGACGGCGTGCAGCTCAAGCCGTTTACCGCTGGGGTGATTACTTTCTCGCTCAATACTGGTGCTTATGCCTCAGAAACGATTCGGGCGGCGATTGCTTCCGTTCCCAAAGGTCAATGGGAGGCGGCTGAAGCAATTGGCATGACCAGACTGCAGGTACTTTGGCGCATCATTTTGCCCCAGGCATTGCGAGTCGCGCTGCCGCCGCTGGCCAACTCATTTATCAGTCTGGTCAAGGATACCTCATTGGCAGCTTCTATTACGATTGCAGAAATGTTTTCGGTAGCTCAGCAGATCACGGCTGAAAACTACGAGCCGCTTTTGATGTACATTATCGTGGCTTTGATCTATGCCCTGTTTACGACCGTTTTATCGCGTCTGCAGGCCTGGCTGGAAAAATCACTGGCCAAGACCGCACCTGTTCAATAGGAGGTTTTAATGAAACTCGCTAAGATTAACAAATGGTTTGGCAAAAAGCACGTTTTAAAAGATGTCAGTCTGGAGTTTCCGGCTGGGCAGACGACGGTTTTGGTTGGCCCTTCTGGATCGGGCAAGTCAACGATCCTGCGCTCGCTGAATCTGTTAGAGCAGCCTGATCGCGGCACCTATGATTTCGATGAGCTGCATTTGAACTTTGAAAAGAGCGTCAGTCGCAAGCAGAAACTGATGCTGCGGCAGAAAACAGGCATGGTTTTTCAAGACTACAACCTGTTTCCACATCTGACGGTTCGGCAAAACGTTACGGAAGGTCCCATCCGCGTGCTCAAGCAGTCTAAAGAAACTGCCAATCAAGAAGCACTGGAAATATTAAGCAAGGTCGGACTGGGTGATTTGGCTGGTGCCCATCCCGCACAGCTTTCTGGCGGGCAGGCGCAACGAGTGGCAATTGCCCGTGCGCTGGCCATGAAACCGGAATACGTGTTATTGGATGAGCCAACTTCAGCACTTGACCCGGAACTGGAATTAGAGGTCTTGCGCGTGCTGCTTAAACTGGCTCAGGAAAATCAATCATTGATTATCGTAACGCACAACATGGTCTTTGCTAGACGCGTTGCCGATAAGATCGTTTTTGTCGAGGATGGCACGATCAAATATGATGGCGATCCGGCAGCTTTTTTTGCACCGGATAATCCTGATGAGCGGATTCGCCATTTTATTGCGGCCATGACAATGGAAGAACTGGAAGCCTAAAAGGAAAAACAAGGGGAAAACAACATGAAGATTTTTAAGAAGATTGCCTTAATGACAGCTGCACTGGCATTGGGAACTGCGATTGGCACGACGATCAGCCATGCCGACTCGGTCAAGTCCGAGTTGAAAACGCCTGATACGCTGACGATTGGTCTGGAAGGTACCTACGCACCGTTCTCATATCGTAAAGACGGCAAGCTGCAGGGATTTGAAGTTGAGCTGGGCAAAGCCGTTGCTAAAAAGATGGGCTTAAAGGCCAAGTTCGTGCCAACCAAATGGGACTCTTTGATTGCCGGATTAGGCGCCAAGAAGTTTGACGTGGTCATGAACAACATTGCGCAAACGCCTGAACGCGAAAAGAAGTACCTTTTCTCTGATCCCTACATTTCATCGCACTTTGTCATGATCGTTAAAGAAAACAGCTCGCTTAAAACGCTTAAGTCTATCAAAGGCCACAAGTTTGCCGCGGGTGTGGGGACCAACAACGCTACGCTGGTTAAAAAGTATGGCGGGATTACGGTTGACGACAGCGACTTTGCCAGTGGACTGGATATGATCAAGCAAGGCCGGGTCGAAGGGATGATCAATAGTCGCGAGGCTTGGTACGTCTATGCTAAAAAGCACAGCACCAAGGGACTCAAGATGATTGACGTTTCCAGCGAAGCCAAGCCGGTCAAGGTTGCAGCAATGTTTAACAAGAACTCATCGGCGCTGCAAAAACAATACAACCAGGCACTACAGGAACTGCAAAAGGATAGCACGCTCCAAAAGCTATCCCAAAAGTACTTTGGTGCTGACATTACCAAATAGCCGCTAAAACATGATCCGGAGTTATCCAGACCATGTTTTTTATTTGGATATGGATAGAATAAGTGGCTTAAAATCAAAATCTTGTTAAGCATCTCACTAAACATTTAAGAGATTGTGGTATATTAAGTTACTGGATGAGCAAGATTAAGGAGTGAACTTATGGGAGAACTGGCTTTTTTGATTGCAGAACGAGTGGGACTGATTATCCTGCTGGCCTTTATTCTGGTCAATATCCGGCCGTTTCGGCGGCTGCTTTTAGATGCCACGCCGGCCAATCTATTTAAATTGGCGCTGATTTTTTCAGCCTTTGCAATCATTTCTAATTTATTGGGGATTGAGATCGATCCTGATAATCATATTATGCGCGAAACCATTTTATGGCACGTCACTCCTGGCTATTCAGTGGCTAACGTCCGCATTCTGGCCGTAACGGTAGCCGGGATCGTTGGCGGACCTGGTGTTGGCGGACTGACGGGTCTGGTTGCCGGAACTCACCGAATGATGCAGGAAAGCTGGGCCGCGGATGCCTGGTTTTACATTGTCAGCTCGACTTTGATCGGGATTTTGTCTGGGATGCTGTACCACAAAAATCGCCGTCATTTTGTCGTCATGCCGCCATGGCAGGGCTTTTTGGTCAGTTTGGTGATGGAATCGATTCAGATGATCTTTGTCGTTTTCTTTAGTCCGACGCATTTAAAACTGGCCCACTTTATCGCGCTGCCGATGATTGTGATCAGTTCGATTGGGACGGCTTTTTTCCTGATGATTCTGTCTTTATATTTTCGCCAGGAAGTTGATACGCGCGCCGTTCAGACTCGTTCGGTAATGAAACTGGCAGTCAGGACGCTGCCGGCATTTCGCCATGGTCTGCAGTCAGAATCGGCGCGTCAGGTTACTGATCTGATCTTGGAGTATACTGATTTTGACGCGGTTGGCATTGGCAATACTGAAAAAACGCTGGCCTTTGCCGGAGCTGGCAGCGACCATCATTATCATGACATGCCAAAAGCTGATGTGCCGCGTTTTGCTAAACAGGCGCTGCAGAATCGGCAGACACAGCTGGCCTATAACACTGGACAGATTGGCTGTCATAACGATCATTGCCCCTTGCAGGCAGGGATGGCGATTCCCTTAACGTTGGGCAGCCGAGTACTAGGCGTTTTGACGCTGTATTTTAAGGAAAACTGGCAGCTGACCCCCGTTGAGATTCAAACCGGCGAGGGACTGGGTGAGATTTTAGCCACGCAGATCGTATTGGGCGAAAAAGAACGCCAGGCAGGACTGCTTAGAGATGCGGAGCTTAAGTCGCTGCAGGCCCAGATCAGTCCCCACTTTTTCTTTAATTCGATCAATACGATTATTGCCATCTCGCGTTTTGACAGTGAAAAGGCGCGGTTTCTGCTGCGTGAGCTCAGTACGTTTTTCCGTTCTAATCTGTTGGGTGCCAATCAATCCAAGATTCCGCTCAAACAAGAGGAAGCCCACGTTAAGGCCTATCTGAATCTAGAACAGACGCGCTTTCCCGACAAATATGACGTTGAGTTCTACAGCAGCGTTGATGATCAGGTGCTGGTTCCGCCATTTGCCATTCAGGTCTTGGTAGAAAACGCCATTCATCATGCATTTGGCAATCGCAAGACCGGCAACATCATTAATATCTGGATTACCAAATCCGGTAAGTATCTGGAAATAAGAGTAGCCGACAATGGCGAGGGAATCGATCCGGCAGTCATAGGCAAGCTTGGCAAGGAAAAAATTGATTCAGAGCAAGGGAGCGGTACGGCCATGCAGAATCTGAATGCGCGTTTGAAAGGTCTTTATGGCGACAGTGCCAAGATGCAGATCGTAACCGGCAAGACGGGGACTTCAATCTCGCTTTTGATACCTTATGCACAAACTAAACAGGATCTAAATACGGAAGGGGCATCTATATAATGAAAGTACTGATTGTTGATGATGAACCGCTGGCCAGAAATGAACTGCACTATCTATTGGAGAAAAACACGCTGGTCAATCAGATTGATGAGGCCGATGGGGTGATGACGGCTGATCAAAAAGTCAATGCCACGCATCCCGATCTGGTCTTTTTGGACATCAAACTAGATGATGGCAACGGTATGGCACTGGCCAGACGTTGGAAAAAGCTGCCTCAGCCACCAGCAATCGTTTTTGCCACGGCTTATGACAACTACGCAATCGATGCGTTTAATGAAGCGGCCGTTGACTATGTTTTAAAGCCGTTTGACCCGGATCGAATCAACGAAGCCGTTGCCAGAGTCGCCAAGCTTTTGGGCAATGCGGAACAGTCAGAAGACGTTGCTGAACAGACTGCCTGGCAGAATCCGCGGCTGTCGATTACGATTGATGACAAGACGATGGTGATTCAAAAACGCGATGTGATGTATATTGAGACCCAAGGCGGCTACACGCATCTGCATCTCAGAAACGATAAGCTCTTGATCAGTCGGCAGACGCTAACCAGTATTGCTCAGCTCTTGGATCCAAAGCATTTTTTGCGGATTCATCGGGGATTTATTGTTAATCTGGACGAGATTGACGAAATGCAGCCCAGTTTTAATCATACCTACGAGCTAACGTTAAAAGACGGCAGCAAAATTCCAGTCAGCAGGTCATATGTGGCTAAAACCAAGAAGGCAATCGGACTGCAGTAGCTCGAATTGTCTAATATTTGCACAAGCATTGAATGTTAAGATAATGCATTCAGTGCTTTTTATTTTGTCAAAAAAGAATCCTCAGGGCATCTCAGCAGCCGGTAAAGGCATTTCATCGTCAAATTCTGTCAATCAATGTGAAAACTAACACAAAATCAATAAGATTAACTACAATACATTGTGTAATCGATATCAAAGATGGCCATCTTAAATAAGATTAACTGCA
Source organism: Limosilactobacillus sp. WILCCON 0051 (assembly GCF_039955095.1). NCBI lineage: Bacteria > Bacillati > Bacillota > Bacilli > Lactobacillales > Lactobacillaceae > Limosilactobacillus > Limosilactobacillus allomucosae. The sequence continues at coordinate 1,282,956 of NZ_CP154878.1, read as the reverse complement.
ATTATTTTTTATGATATTTTCGGATTGATTTGAGGGAAGGGAAAACAACATGGATAAGAAGGAAAAACAAGCGTCAGCCAAGGAAGAAAAAAAGGCAGCGCCAATTCTGGTACAAATGGGCATTTTTGCCGCTATTCTGTTTGTCTCACAGCTGATTTCAGATTTGTTCCCAGCTAGTTTCGTAGTACCAACGCCACTGATTGGGATGGTGCTGCTCTACATTCTGTTGGCAGCTCACATCGTTAAACTGGAGCAGGTTGAAAAGTTTGGCGACTTTATGATCAGTATGATTGCCTTTCTATTCGTGCCATCTGGCGTTCAGCTCTGTGGCAGTCTGGGACTGATGAAGCGTGAAGGTCTTCAGGATATCTGCGTCATCATCATCTCCACGATTATCCTGCTGGTCGTAATTGCTTACGTGGGCAACTTCTTTGTTAAGCTGCATGAACGCTTGGCACATAAGCAGTCAAACACAGCGTCAAGCTCAAATGCAAGTCACGCGGGCACGCAGCATATGGCTCACTAAGCCGTGTACGAGAAAAGGGAGGATTAAAAATGTTTAGTCAATCAATGGTATTGCCTTATACCGGTATCTTAATCTCACTGGCTGGTTATCTTTTAGGGATGTGGCTGTTTAAGATCAGTCATGGGTTCTTCTTGTTTACGCCGCTTTTGGTCGGAATGGTCTTTGGAATTGCGGTTCTGGCAATCTGGGCTAAGGGCATCGGATCTACGACGGCAGCCGTCTACACTAAGTACTACCTGCCGGGCGGAAACATCATCTTCTGGTTCTTAAACCCGGCTACGGTTGCGTTTGCCATTCCGCTGTATCGTCGAAATGATATTTTCAAGAAGTACTGGCTTGATATTGTTTTGACGCTGTTTGTCGGTGGCTTTATCTCCTTGTTTGGGATTCAACTGGTTTCCAAGCTGTTTGGTCTGTCGCGAGTTTCCACGGCTGCCATGCTGCCACAAGCCGCAACGACTGCTGTTGCCATGCCAATTGCCAAGGGGGTTGGCGGTGACCCTGCCGTTACTGCCATGGCATGTATTTTAAACGCCGTCATCATCTACGCCCTGGCCAACTTCTTGATCAAGATCTTCCGCTTGAAGAAGATTTCCAAGGTTGGTACTGGTCTGGGTCTGGGTTCTGCTGGCCACACGGTTGGTTCTGCCAAGGCGCTGCAATTAGGTTCAATTGAAGGGGCAATGGCTTCGGTTGCCGTAGTTATCGTTTCGTTGGCAATGGACATTCTGGTTCCAATCTACGTCAACCTGTTCATGAAATAATTAACAAAGGGGTATCGTAATATGTCTTATCGACAACAAAAAGTCGTGCTGATTGGTGACGGTGCGGTTGGTTCTGCCTATGCATTTGCCATGGTTCAGCAAGGATTGGCAGAAGAATTCGCAATTATCAACCACACCAAGAGCAAGGGTGAAGGCGACACGCTGGACTTAGAGGATGCGACGGTCTTTACCTCACCAAAAAAGGTTGAATCAGCCGACTATTCGGTCTGCCGCGATGCCGACTTGGTCGTGATCTGTGCCGGGGCTGCCCAAAAGCCTGGCGAAACCCGGCTGCAATTGATCAACAAGAATCTCAAGATCATGGCTGATGTTACGCAAAACGTGGTTAAGTCCGGCTTTAACGGCATCTTCTTAGTGGCGGCCAACCCAGTCGACATTCTGACCTATGCCGTCCAAAAAATCTCCGGTTTCCCAACCAGTCGTGTAATCAGCTCCGGCACGCTGTTGGACACGGCACGGCTGCGCGTGGCTTTGGCTAAGGAGTTCAACGTCAGCCCTGCCGATGTATCAGCTAACGTGTTAGGCGAACATGGCGATTCTGAATTTGCGGCCTACTCATCAGCAGCAATCGGTGGCAAGAACCTGCTGCAGATTGCCAAAGAAGAAGGTATTTCAGAAGAACGTCTCAAGCGAATTGAAGATGAAACTCGTCACAAAGCCTACGAAATTATCAACCGGAAAGGTGCGACCTACTATGGCGTTGCCACGGCCTTGATGCGGATTACCAAGGCTATTCTGCGCAATGAGAATGCCGTTTTGCCAATTGGTGCCTATGTTAACGGCGAATATGGCGTTCACGACCTTTATCTGGGGACGCCAGCTGTCATCAATGCGCATGGGGTTGAGCAGGTTATTGACGTTCAGCTTGACGAACGCGAACAAAAAGCAATGGCACATTCCGCGGCCGTTCTGCGTGAAGCAGTTGATCGCGGCATGAAGGAAACGGGTCTGAATAAAGATGTCGTTTCGCTGGTTGCTAATGCATAATATTTCACAAAATCAACGAGGAAAACGTTTTCTTAAAAAGATGATGTTTTCCTCGTTTTTTCGAAAAAAGACTTGATTTTTCAAAAAAATGTTATAAAACTATAAGTGTAAGCGTTTCATTGTTTATTAAAGGAGGTTGTTCTAGATGAAAAAGTTGGATTTTGAGGAGCTGAAACATAACCCCGAAATCAAGCCGCTTCAAGTTCTGGACGAAGATGGCAAAGTCGTCAACCCCGATTTGATGCCTGACCTGAGTGATGAAGAGTTGGTTGAACTGTTTAAGCAGATGGTTTGGTCGCGAGTATTGGGTGACCGTACCATGAAGCTTTGTCGGCAGGGCCGGTTGGGATTCTTTGCCCCGACTGCCGGTGAGGAAGCCAGTCAAATGGGTTCCAACTTCGCAATGAGCAAGGATGACTTTCTGCTCGGCGGCTACCGTGACGTGCCACAGCTGGTTAAGCACGGTCTGCCAATGTGGAAGGGATTCTTGTGGAGCAAGGGCCACGTTAACGGCAACAAGTACCCTGAGGAATTAAATGCCGTTCCGCCTCAGATCATCATCGGTGCCCAATATGCCCAGACGGCCGGCGTGGCACTTGGTCTGAAGAAGAAGGGTGCCAAGAACGTTGCCTACACCTACACTGGTGATGGCGGTACCTCACAGGGTGACTTTTATGAAGGGGTCAACTTTGCCAGTGCCTTTAAAGCACCGGCCCTGTTCTTCGTACAAAACAACCTGTACGCAATCTCGGTTCCAAGAAAGGCTCAGACGGCAGCGCCAACCTTGGCTCAAAAGGCTGTTGCCAGCGGGATTCCTGGACTGCAGGTTGATGGGATGGATGCCTTGGCTGTCTACAGCGTTGCCAAGCAGGCTCGTGACTGGATCACGGCCGGCAATGGTCCCGTCCTGATCGAAACGCTGTGCTACCGTTATGGACCGCACACGACGGCTGGTGACGTGCCACGTCGTTACCGTTCCGAAGATGAAGAAGATATCTGGCTGAAGAAGGATCCACTGATTCGGATGCGCAAGTTCTTAGAGAGCAAGGGCCTTTGGGATGAAGACCAGGAAAAGGCCTGCGTTGAAGCAGCCAACAAGGAAGTCGATGACGCAATGCAGGAAGTTGAATCACAGCCAACGCAGACCGTTACCGAACTGATGCAAAACGAGTATGTGGTTACGCCGCCAGCAATTCAAAAAGAGCTGGATGCTTACCAAGCAAAGGAGGCTAAGTAATCATGGCTAAGATGACAATGATCAAGGCAATCACGGCTGCCATGGATGAAGAGCTTGCTCATGATGACAAGGTAATGATCTTTGGTGAAGACGTTGGTAAAAACGGTGGTGTCTTCCGGGCAACTGATGGTCTGCAGGAAAAATATGGCAACGATCGCGTATTCGACACGCCGCTGGCTGAATCCGGCATTATCGGGCTGGCTAACGGGATGGCGCTGGAAGGCTTCCGTCCCGTACCAGAACTGCAGTTTATGGGCTTTATCTACGAAGCCTTTGATGAGCTGGCTGGTCAGATGGCGCGCTACCGCTTCCGGATGGGTGGCACGCGCAAGTTCCCAATCACGGTGCGGGCTCCATTTGGTGGTGGGGTACACACGCCAGAACTGCACTCAGACAGCTTTGAAGGCCTGCTGACTCAGGTTCCTGGGCTGCGCGTGGTTGCGCCAAGTGGTCCTTATGACGCCAAGGGACTTTTGATCTCGGCAATCCGCTCTGATGATCCGGTCTTCTTCTGTGAACACATGAAGCTTTACCGCTCGATCAAAGAAGAAGTGCCTGATGAAGCCTACACTGTTCCATTGGACAAGGCAGCCGTCAAGCGCGAGGGCACTGACGTATCCATCATCACGTATGGCTACATGGTTCAAGAAAGTCTGGCAGCTGCTGATGAACTGGCCAAGGAAGGCATCAATGCTGAAGTCGTTGACCTGCGTACGCTGGCACCGCTTGATGAAGATACGATCCTGGAATCCGTTAAGAAGACGGGCCGCGTCGTACTGGTTCAAGAAGCTCAAAAGCAAGCCGGCGTTGGTGGTCAGTTGGCCTCGCTGATCGGTGAAAAAGGCATTTTGTACCTGGATGCACCAATTGCGCGGGTAGCTGCTCCGGACACGCCATATCCATTCAGTGATGCCGAAGAAGTATGGCTGCCTAACAAGCAAGATATCGTTGACAAGGTTAAGGAAACCGTCAACTTTTAATCGCGAGGTGGAAGATCAATGAGCAAATATGAATTCAAAATGCCAGAACTTGGTGAAGGGATGGCAGAAGGCACGATTGGCGAATGGCACGTTAAGGTTGGCGACACCATTCAAAAAGACGCCGATATGGTTGAAATCGAAAACGACAAGTCAACCTCTGAAATTCCATCACCAGTCGATGGCAAGGTAACCAAGATCAATTTTGAAAAGGGCGACGATGTTACGGTTGGCCAAGTACTGATCGAATTTGAGGTTGCTGATGGTCAAGGTAATGTTGATGCCGGTGCCGAAGCAGAAAGCGATGCCAGTGCTGCTCCTGAGCCAAGTGCCGCCCCAGCACCAAGCACTGCTTCAGTTGCCCCAGCATCAGCGCCAGCCGCTTCTGCTCCAGCGGCTGCTCCTAGTGCTGCCGACCACTCCCTGCCAGTACTGGCAATGCCAGCCGTACGTCGCTATGCACGCGAAAAAGGTGCCGATTTGGCTCAGATTGCCGGTACCGGTCGTCATGGCCAGATTCTAAAGACTGACGTTGACGCCTTCTTGGCTGGCGGTGCCAAGGCTGCCCCAGCTGCTGCTGAACCGGAAACGCCTCAAACGGCAGGTGCGGTTGCTATTGAACAGCCAGCACTGCCAAAGGGTTCCGCTGAATGGCCACTGCACGATGAAAAGATGACGCCAGTTCGCAAGGCAACGGCTAAGGCCATGATCCGCTCCGTACAGCAGATTCCAATGATTCATGTCTTTGATGACGTAGTGGTTGACAAGCTTTGGGATCACCGCAAGAAGTACAAGGAACTGGCTAAAGAGCATGGCGTTCACCTGACGTTTATGGCCTACCTGACCAAGGCACTGGCCGTAATCATGAAGGAATACCCAATCTTTAACTCAATGGTGGACATGGCTGACCAAAAGATCGTCTACCGTGACTACATCAACGTCGGTATTGCTACGGACACGGATCGCGGTCTGTTCGTACCAAACGTTAAGCATGCTGATTCCATGAGTCTGTTTGACATCGCGCGTCAAATCAGCGCCAATACCGAAAAGGCTAAGGAAGGCAAGCTTTCTGGTGATGATATGAGCCACACTGGCATGTCGATCACCAATATCGGCTCAATTGGCGGCGGCTTCTTTACGCCAATCATCAACTGGCCGGAAGTAGCCATCCTGGGTATGGGACGCATTGTTGAAGAACCAGTCGTTGTTGATCACGAAATCAAGGTTGCCAAGGTCTTGAAACTGTCGCTGGCCTGCGATCACCGGGTAATTGACGGTGGTACGGCACAGCGGGCAATGAACCGGCTCAAGGAATTGTTGAGTGATCCAGAACTGTTATTGATGGAAGGGTGATCAGGCATGGTTGTTGGTGATTTTGCAATTGATTTGGATACCATCGTAGTTGGCGCGGGCCCTGGCGGCTATGTTGCTGCCGTTCACGCTGCCGAAATGGGACAAAAGGTTGCCGTAGTGGAAAGTACCTATCTTGGCGGTGTTTGCTTAAATGTCGGCTGTATTCCATCAAAGGCTTTGATTCAGGTTGGCCATAACTATCAAACGGCCAAGAACTCAGCTGATCAAGGCGTTGAAGTCAGCGATGCCAAGCTTGATTTTGAAAAGGTTCAGGCATTTAAGAACAGCGTCGTAAAGCGCATGACCAATGGGGTTGGTTTCCTGTTCAAAGAGCACAAGATTGAATTGATCAAGGGAACGGCTTATCTCAAAAACGACCACAGCCTGCGCGTTATCAATGATCAGCATGGTCAGACCTACACGTTTAAGCATCTGATCTTGGCAATGGGCAGTCATCCAATTGAAATTCCAGGCTTTAAGTTTGAAGGTCGCGTTCTGGATTCAACCGGCGCGCTGGCTTTAAAGGAAGTGCCAAAGGAATTGGTCATTATTGGCGGAGGCTACATTGGCAGCGAATTAGCCAATGCCTATGCCAACTTTGGAGCACACGTTACGATTCTGGAAGGTACCAAGTCGATTCTGGGCAACTATGAACCCGATCTGGTCAAGGTTGCACTTAAAGACTTTAAGGCTAAGGGAATTGACGTGATTACCAGTGCCATGGCTAAGCAGGCTGAACAAACCGAAGATGGCGTAAAGGTTACCTATGCCGTTGGCGACCAAGAACATACGGTGGCTGCCGATTATGTCGTCGTTTCCGTCGGCCGGCGTCCCAACACTAAAGACATGGGCCTTGAACAAGCCGGCATCAAGCTTGACAAACGCGGCTTAATCGAGGTTGACGCGCAAGGACGAACCAGCGTCAAGAACATCTTTGCGATTGGCGATATCGTTGCTGGTGCCGCGTTAGCACACAAGGCCAGCTATGAAGGCAAGGTCGCTGCCGAAGCAATCTCTGGCAAGCCAACAACCGTCGACTACCACGCAATGCCGGCTGTCTGCTATCTTGACAATGAGATTGCCACGACTGGGCTGACTGAATCTGAGGCAAAAGAAAAGGGATTGGACGTCAAGACTGCCAAGTTCCCATTCATGGCTAATGGTCGGGCCGTATCCATGAAGGCAACGGAAGGCTTTGTCCGGCTGGTATTTATGAAGGACACGCATGTCATGGTCGGTGCTCAGATCGTGGGGCCGGATGCTTCAGATCTGATCAGTGAGCTGACTTTGGCAATCGAATCAGGAAATGAGATTGATGACATTGCATTGACGATTCATCCGCACCCAACTCTTTCAGAAACATTGATGGATGCTGCTGATGTCGGCCTTGGAATGCCAACCAATATTTAAATTGGATGAAGGGAACAGTGGTGTCGAATGCAATATTTAGCAATGCCTAGTGAGGATATCCGTCGCAATCTGGCAACTGAGCAGTATCTGATGAACAGCGACAAAATGAAGCTGCCATTTATGCTGTTTTATATCGAAAAGCCTTGCATTATCGTGGGACGCAATCAAAACACGATGGAAGAAATCAATGCCGAGTACTGTCGTGAACATGATATTACGATTACGCGGCGTCTGTCGGGTGGCGGCGCGATGTATCAGGATCTGGGCAACATGTGCTTTAGTTTTGTCGTTCCTGCCGATGAGATTCGATTCGGCGACTTTAAGGACCTGGTCAAGCCAATCGTTGATGCACTGCATGACATGGGCGCAACCGGGGCGGAAACCACTGGACGCAACGACATTGTAATTGATGGCAAGAAATTTTCTGGCAATGCCATGTACACGCGCAACGGCCGGACCTTTTCACACGGGACGCTGATGTATGACGTTGATACCAGCGCGGTTGCTTCTGCATTGCACGTCCCAAAAGACAAAATCGAGTCAAAAGGCATCAAATCGGTACGGGCGCGAGTTACCAACGTTAAGCCATACCTTAAGCCGGAATTTCAAAATCTGACGACGCAGCAGTTTAGAGATGAATTGATCAAACGCATCTGGCATGTCGATTCGGTCGAGAAGGCCAAGCAGTTTGAATATCAGCTGACGCCTGAAGATGAAGCAGCGATTTCTGAATTGGAAAAACGCTACTACGATAATTGGGACTGGGTATATGGCAAGTCACCAAAGTTCTCAGTTAAAAAACGGCAGCATTTCGATGGCGGAACCATTGATGCCCGTTTCCTGGTTGAAGATGGCCGCATCAATGACTTGAAGATCTATGGCGATTTCTTTGGTACCGGTGACGTAGCCGATGTCCAAAACGCCTTGATCGGGCAGCCTTATGATCAGGATGCCATGCAGCAGGCACTGGCCAAGCTTGATCTGAAACGCTACTTTGTTGGGATTGATCCCGAGGCTGTTATCAACCTGCTGACCAAGCAGCATTAAAATTTCCAGCACCCAGCGACTGCTTTTCAACGCCTTAAAGCGATGATCAGGCAGTCATTGGTCGGCAGGCAAAAGACCGGCGTATTACAGCGTCGGCCTTTTTTATGGCAATAAATTAGAAAGAAGGTGGCCAGATGGGATGGCAGATCGCCAGCAGCCGCTTGACCCATGATTTCAGCGCGCTGCCTTTTAAGATGAAGGAACTCACTTCGCTGATCAAGATTACGCCTCAAGTCGACGGCAGTGGTCTGCGTTTGATTCTGCAAAACCGTTTTAATGATGCGACGCTGTTTTTTGATGAGCTTACCGTCAGCCATGATGAAAAGATGAGCGATGCAAAATCAATTACTCGTGGCCAGCAAAAGCAGATTGCCATTGTCGGTAACGGGGCAGTGCATACGGACGCGCTGCCGTTTGAAGTCGTTGCCGGTCAGCCGCTTTATTTTAGGATGCGGGCGTCGCAAAAACAGACCTATGCCGATTTCAGCTGTGTCTATGACGAAACGTTTTATAACGCGATCATGGCCGGAACTAAGAACGCCGCGCCGCATTTGCCGCATAACTGGCAGGCACGCAAAGGCTGGTTTTCCATCAGCTGTTTAGAGGTTTGGACGGATAAAAAAACGCCGATCATTGAGCTGACCGGCGACTCCCTGGCAGAAACGGGAATGATTGAAACTGGACTGATTAAGCAGCTTTTAAATCAGGCTGTGGTAGTCAACACAGGCATCTCGGGTAATCGGCTGCTTCATGATGCTCCGCAAGATGGTCCGCTGTATCAGACGTTTGGTGAGTCGCTGATTAAAAGAGTCGCCCAGTCAACCGATTCGCGTCCGCATCCAGTTATTGCCCTGATTGGCAGCAACGATCTGGTTTTGCCGCTGATTGACGGTCAGTCGGCGCATGAGCTGGTAACATCGGGTCAATATCTAGCCGGGGTCAGTCGACTAAAGCAAATCTTGGATGATCGGCGGTGCCCGTTGATTCTGACAACGATTCCGCCATTTTCACCGCACGTGGCTCCACAACAAGAAAACGTGCTGCTTGATGCTCAGCAGCGGCGGCTTTTGATCAACCAGGAACTGCGACGGTTTGAGTGGGTCATTGATCTTGATCCATGGCTGCTTGATAGCGATGGTGGTCTTAAAGAGATTTATGATTTTGGCGATCATCTGCACTTGAACGCGGCTGGGGGAATGGTTGCAGCGCAGGCAATCATGCAAAAATTAAGCCAGTTTGGTTACGGTAAATGATTTTAATGGCTGCGGCTGATTTTATTGCCACTGGTCATAGCGGTTTGAGGGCATCATAAAAGCCGTCACGGTAAATTCCGTGGCGGCTTTGTTGTTTATCCTAAACTTCAGCGGGCATCTCAATCTGTAAGTCAGCGGCGATTTCCTGCATCTGTTCAATCGTCTTGGCATCAATGTCAACGCCATGCTTTTGATTTTCAGCCAGGTTCTTGTATTCGCGATCACCTGGAACCCAGATCGTCTTGCCGGGAACGTGATTAAGGTGGCGAATTCGATCGAACATGCTGGTTGCGTTGGCTTTAAGCGTTTCGACATCACCGAAGAACGCTGGATCAAAAGCAAAGACGAACTGACTAAAGTCGTGCTTGCCCGTGTTGGTGTCGGCCGAAATGGATCCCTGTGCCAAAATACCGGTCAGAATCTCAACGACAATCGAGTTGCCCATGCCCTTGTAGTTGGAGTTGATCTCACTGCCGCCCAGCGTCAAGAGGCCGCCGCCTTTTTGTTCTTCTTCAAAGGCCGCGGTTGCCAGGATGCTTTCTGCTTCTTTTGGATCCTTGACGACTTGACGATTCTTGTCAACGACCCAGTCACCGGGCAGCTCAATGCCTTTTTTGTCCGCCAGCTGAATCTTGCCGCCAGCAACCACGGAAGTAGCCCCGTCAAAAATGAAAGGATGTGGTGAGGCCGGGAAGCCAAACGCAAAGGCATTTGATCCCAGAAACGCTTCCGTGGCATTGGTTGGTACTACCAGCGGCCGCGTGTTGGTCAGGGCAATCCCAGACAGCCCCGCAGCCAGTGCCTTGCGAACGTAGTAGCCGGCAATACCGAAGTGGTTGGAGTTGCGAACGACCCCGATGCCGACCCCAATCTGCTTAGCCTTTTCAATTACTTTATCCATTGCCAGGCTGGCTGCCAGATGACCCATGTTTTGGTTGGCATCGACTAAAACGGCGCCAGGCAGCTCTTTTAAAACCTTGGCATGATTTTGGGGTACGATGATGCCGTCGTTGATCATGCTGCGATACCAGTATAGTCTTTGGATCCCATGTGAGGAGATTCCACGCAGGTCAGCATCAACCAGCGTATCAGCAATCAAGGCGCCATCCTCTTTTTGAAAGCCCAATTTGTCAAAAACGTTTTGTAGATAGCTGCGTTCATCTTCCGCGTTGATTCGCATATTCTTTCATCCTTTCATTAAAAAAACGCCCCTGAGCCGGCTGCTCAAGGGCGTTTGTGTTCGCTGTACCACCTTGGTTTGCCATTGCATAACAATGACCTCCATGATTGATAACGGTAATCAGCCGGGGACGTAGCTTGCACCCGTTCCATTTAACAATGAGTTCATTTCGCCGTGTCTGCCAATGCGTGCTTGCACCAGACCACGCTCGCTAAGATTAGAAAAAGCGGCTACTATTCTCACTAACTTTTCATTATTTAAATATAAGCTCATTTTAGAAACAGATCGTTAATTTGTCAAGCGGTCCCAGTAAATTAATTTAAGCAGGGCAAAAATGATGTTGTTTTTGTGCAAACGCTTGCTCAAATATTGAAAGGGCTTTATAATAAAGTCAATCAAAATCTGGGAGGCACTAAAATGCAAAAATTTTCTGTCCGCCATCCTTTCATGGCTGGGTATGCCGCAACTTTAGCTACTGGTCTGATCTTTTGGGGGCTTCGCGGTGTAGTCGGCGCAAATCTGCTGAATCTGTTAGGGATGCTCGCGCTGGTTGGTCTGGCATTTTATTGGAATAAGCTGAATTCCTATGCCAAGCTGGCCTGTGAAAAATACGATCTGCATTTTAATCTGGGCCAAAAGCAGCGGCACAATCCGCACTGGCCGCTATACTTCAACACGGTACTGTTCGCCGTGGCCGCGGTAACGATTCTGTTTTTGAACGTTTCTTTTTATGGCGCCCGGATCATTGGGGTAGTGATGGCCATTATTGCCGCCAATGCATTTATTCCGCTGCCAACGCGCAAGCTGGCTCAAAACCATGAAATCAGAGAACTGGTCAAGCAGCTCAATGCCAGACGAGAAGCTGAGTTTTACGGTACGGCTAAAGATCGTCAAACGGTTCAGGCGATTGCCAAGCTGGCTAAATCGGAAAAATAAAACCAATCAATCATTAGGTTAAGCGTCACTAAGCAATTGGGCTTGGTGGCGCTTTTAATATTGCAAGGCAGTAGAATCGGCAAGAGCAGTGATCCTGGTTTAGCTACCCCTTACATAACAGTATAAATTTACCTTAACTAACAACTTATAGAAAATCAACCAAATAATCCAATCCCTATTCGTTGTCAATTAATTATTGCCGCACACTATCAAAAACGCAGCAGTCATCAATTAATCAAGATTCATATCGACGACTAAAGTTTAGCGATATTGACGCTGATTAGAAACGTGGTGAACGATAACCTTGTGAAGAAAAGCAATCCTTGAACGGCATTCGAGGGATAGATTACCTACTTGGCACGGTTTTTTAGCTAAGAGTAGGTAAATGAGGGTGAGTGTATATTTCGGCTCACATAACTTTACCTACTTATGATGCCTTTTTCCGAAATCGTAGGTAAAGATGAATATTTTGAGGGTGATTGGGTCAGACCGACTTTGTGAATTACCTACTATTATTGAATTTTCGATCGATCGTAGGTAATGTTGGGGATCCCTAACTCGATATACATTGCTTTTTACCTACTTATACATTGATTTTTGCGAAAAGTAGGTAATGACTTTTTCTTCATGTGTTGATATGCAGTATATCTTGCATAACGCCCGCAATCGAACAATCTAATTGGACAATTGAGGAGGCTTAATTGATAAACCGCCCAGCGACATAGCTTTGATGGTGTTATAGATTACAGCAATAAAAAGCCCCAATTGAAGGCAACTCCAATCAGGGCAAACGTTTATTTCAATTTTAAGACTTGGGCAATCAAGTTTTCCATTTCATCAGGTGCGATTACGGATTCTTTGCGCGGCTGATGATCAAACAGTTCCTTGACTCCAGCCGTTAATTCGCCACCGACCAGATCATGCAGCTGTTTGATGGATGGCAGACCTTGCTGTTGAGTATCCTGGCCAGTCAAAGCATGATAGACGGTTTCTGGGAATTTATATGGGCTGGCGGTTGAAACGATAACCATTGGCGTCTGATCATCACTGTTCTTTTGATATTGACGAGCGACAAATGATCCCACGGCGGTATGCGGATCAATCAAATAGCCGCTGGTTTCATAGACATATTTAATCTCACCCGCGACTTGGCTCTGCGTAGCGTAACCAGCCGCAAATTCGGAATCCAGCTTGGCTTTGGCGGCAGCAGTGATCTGATACCAGCCATCATTTTGCAGCCGTTCCATTAATTCCTTAACGCTGGCAGCATCTTCATCATAAACGTCAAACAAAAGCCGTTCCAGATTGCTGGAAACCAGAATATCCATAGCGGGCGCGGAGGTTAGATGAAAATCGCGCCGCCGATCATATTTGCCAGTAGTGAAGAAATCAGTCAGGACGTTGTTTTCGTTTGAGGCGCAGATCAGCTTTTTGATTGGCAGTCCCAGTTTCTTGGCGTACCAGCCGGCCAGAATGTCGCCAAAGTTCCCAGTTGGCACGGTGAAGTTGATCGCATCGCCAAGCTTGATCCGGCCTTGTTCAACCAGCTGACCATAAGCGGCGAAATAGTAGACAACCTGTGGAATCAGCCGGCCGATGTTCATCGAGTTGGCGGAGGAGAACTGGTAGCCATTGTCAATCAAGCGCTGGTTAAAGGCCTGGTCGTTAAAGATATGCTTGACTTCAGTCTGGGCATCATCAAAATTCCCCTTAACAGCCACAGCGGTAAGGTTTTGCCCCGGCTGCCCAAGCATCTGCTTTAGCTGAACTGGACTGACCCCGCCATCTGGATAAAAGACGATTACCTGCGTGCCATCAACATTGGAAAAGCCGCGCATAGAAGCCGTACCGGTATCGCCAGAAGTAGCGGTCAGGATTACGATGTCGCGATCAACGCCATTGAGCTTGATTGCTTTGGTCATTAACTGCGGCAGCATCTGCAGGGCAATATCCTTGAAAGCCAGGGTCGGGCCATGATATAGCTCCAGATAGTTAAAACCGGCTTTTTGTTTGCTTAATGGTGCGATTGAATCGTTATCCCATTGGTTGGCGTAGGCCTTGGTTGTGCCATCAGCCAGCTGATCTTCAGGATAATCGTTAAAAAACCATTGCAGGATTGTCTGCGCCAGTTTCTGATAGGGCAGCTGGATCAATTTTTCCAGATCGTACGCTGGTTTGGGAAAGTCAACCGGAACGTACAATCCGCCATCCGGAGCCAGTCCTTGAACAACGGCGTCACTAGATTTTAATGCATCTTTAACATTACCACGCGTACTGCGATAGTTCATTGTGATCCTCCATTCTTAATACAGTAGTGGTTTGGTAGAATTCTTTTAAATATTGTAGCCTATGGATAGTCCATGTTACAATCATAAATATGAAAATTTAATTAAAAACTACAGAGAATGGAGCAGCGCTATGGAAACTGTCAAACTGGGAATGCTGGGGCTGGGGACTGTCGGCTCTGGCGTTTTGGAAATGATTGAAAACAACGAGAACAAGATTCGCAATATTATTGGTCGCGAACTGTCAGTCAAGACGGTCGTGGTTCGTCATCCAGAAAAGCATCAAAACGCGGCCACGGTTACCAAGCTGACGACTGAATTTGAAGAAGTGCTTAACGATGAAGAAATTCAGATCGTCGTTGAGCTGATTGGGGGGATTCATCCTGCCAAAGAGTATATTGAGCGACTGCTAAAAGCACATAAAAACGTGGTAACTGCCAACAAAGACCTGATTGCATCATATGGTCCGGAACTGGCAGCGTTGGCTTATGAGAATCACTGTGATCTGATGTATGAAGCCAGCGTGGCAGGCGGGATCCCGATTCTGCGCACGATCGTCAATAGTTTTGCGGCTGACAATATTCTTGAGGTCAAAGGAATCGTTAATGGTACGACCAACTATATCCTGACTCAGATGAATCAAAAGCACTGGACCTATGAAGAAGCACTGAAAAAAGCACAGGAGCTGGGCTTTGCCGAGGCCGATCCAACCAACGACGTAACGGGTAAGGACGCGGCTTACAAAATGATCATTCTGAGCTATTTTGCCTTTGGAGCACAGCTTAGGATTGATGATTTCAAAACGGAAGGAATCGATACTCTGAATGCCTATGACGTCAGCCAAGCCGAGTCACTAGGCTACGTTATCAAGCTGGTCGGCTCAGCCAAGGTCATCAATGGCGGCGTGTTCGTTGATGTAGCGCCGACCCTGGTTCCAGAAGATCATCCACTGGCAACGATCAACAATGAATTCAATGCCGTTATGGTTACTGGCAAGGCCGTTGGGGACACGCTGTTTTATGGGCCAGGTGCCGGTGGTCTGCCAACTGCCAACAGTGTCTTGAGCGACATTACTTCAGAGGTTAAGAATCTGATCATGGGTACCAGCGGCCACGCGTTTAATACCTATCAAAGCGAATACGTGCCAGCTGATCCCGACAACGTGCGCTACCCTTACTATCTTTCATTGACGATGCCGGACGTTTCTGGACAGATGCTTAAATTTACCAGGATCATGGCTGATATCAAAGCCAGTTTCAGTCAAATCGTGCAGGCACCAATCAAGGATGAAGGCATTGCTCATGTAGCCGTAATCACGCACGAGCTGTCACAAAGTCAATTGGCGGAGCTCAAAAAACAACTGCAGCAGGCCGACTCGATTAAGCTTAATGCGGCTTACAAGGTTTTGGAAAACTAGGGGGAATGATTATGCAGATCAAGGTACCAGCTTCCAGTGCCAATCTGGGACCGGGATTTGATTCAATTGGGATGGCTGTTTCGCTTTACCTTACGCTGGACGTACTTGAACCCAGCGACGAATGGGTTATCGATCACGACTTTGACGATCTGCCGCATGACCAGTCCAATATGATCATCGATACGGCATTAAAAATCAAAGCCGACCTGCCGCCGCATCATTTGAAAATGCAGTCGGCCATTCCAGTAGCTCATGGTCTGGGCAGCAGTTCCAGTGCCATTGTTGCTGGGATTGAACTGGCCAATGTCTTGGGCAAGCTGCAGTTGAGCAATGATGAAAAAGTAGCGATTGCCTGCGAGATCGAGGGCCATCCCGATAACGTCGCACCGGCAATCTTAGGCGGCCTGGTGATTGGTACCAACGTTAACGGTCATTTCGATGCTATTCAGGCGCCATTGCTTCCTTACGCGCTGGCTGCCTATGTGCCGTCATATAATCTAAAGACTGCTGATGCCAGAGCGGCCCTGCCAGCCAGCCTGACATTAAAACAGGCAACGCATGGCAGCGCGATTGCCAACGTTTTGGTAGCCGGCCTGTTTGCCAATCGCTATGATCTGGTTGGTGAACTGATGGAGGCTGACGAGTTTCACGAACAGCCGCGTGCCAAGCTCGTACCGGAACTGGCCAAGATTCGCGAAATCGGTCATGAAGCCGGTGCGCTGGCGACCTATTTAAGCGGCGCGGGTCCGACCGTCATGACGATTATCGATAAACAGGGGATTCCGCGGTTTAAGCAGCTGCTTTTACAGGCCGGACTTAGTGATCCATTATTGGAAATTGAACCTGATACGGAAGGCGTTCAGGTAATTGATTAGTCGAAAATGAGAATTTGCCACTGTTTATTTGTTTAAAAAGACTAAAATATCAAGAGATCAAAAATAATCAACCTTTTTTATGATTAGAGGTTGACGAGATAAGATTAGAGTGTTTTAATATTAGCAACAAATTATTGAAAGGAGAAGTTATCATGAAACTTCAATGCCAAAATCGACCAGCGTTTTATTTCGGCTTTGCTTATTATGCTTTCGGATAGCGTTCGTGCTGCTCAAGCGCGAACGCGAGACGTTCAGCGCTTGAGCAGAGTCGCATTTTGGCGCGTCTTTGCCGGGCAACTCTAAATCCAGCAAAGACGAAGCTTACTTCTTCTTTAAATAACCAACCTTAAGTACATCCCTTCATAAAAAGTATTGTGCAGAAGGTCAGCTGGATTGATGAGGCAGACGTCTCAAAACTGGCTGACTTTTTTTAGTACCTGACTAAGGGGGATTATTTATGGAGATTGCAAAAAATCAGATCGATACAACTGCTAAAAGACGTCTTTCCGTCAGCCTGTACCTCAACTACCTGGTACACGGAATGGGATTGATTATTTTGGCGCAAAACATGAACAGTCTAGGAACGGCCTGGAATCAACCCATCAAAATCGTTTCCTTCGTAATTTCGGGGATCGGGATTGGCCGCTTGATCTCATACCTGATTACCGGCTTTTTGTCGGACAAGATCAGCCGCAAGTTTTTCGTTGAATTAGGGATGTTCTGCTACGCGGTATTTGCGCTTGGCATGCCAATGGCGAAAAACATCTGGATTGCCTACTTCTTTGCCATCCTGGCGGGGGTCGCCAATTCATCGCTTGATGCCGGTACTTACACGACTTTTGTTGAAATGAATGGCGGCAACGGAGCCTACACGATTCTGATCAAGGCCTTCGTTTCCGTTGGCGAATTCATTCTGCCAATTCTGGTTACGATTCTGGCTGGTCAAGGAATGTGGTTTGGCTGGAGCTTCATGGCAATGGTCATTTTGCTGGCAATCAACTTCTGTCTGATTCTGCCGCTTAAGTTCCCAGCTGCCAATCAAGCTGATGGCAGTGCCGTTAATGAGCAGGAATCTGAGATCAAAGGAGTTGCCAAAAAAGTCATGACTGGCGCGCTGGTTGTGTACGGCTACTCTTCAATGGCTCTGATGATCTGGTTTACGCAATGGATCACGATGTTTGCTCAGCAGACGATGCACATGTCAGATAGCGCGGCCCATTTCTTGCTTTCGCTTTACAGTATCGGCTCAATCACTGGGGTTTTGGTACTGTTTGCCTTATTGGGACGCAACGTTAAGGAATCGCGCCTGCTGCTGATCGTAAACGCAATTGCCCTAGCAGCCCTGTTGGTGATCATGCAAAGCGGACAGCTCCTTATGATGCAGATTGCCTCGTTCGCATTCGGTTTCAGCGCGGCCAGCGGAATCATGCAGACCGGCCTGACGATCTTCATGAAGCTTTACCCAACGCACCGCGGCATGATTACTGGCGTCTTCTACTTCTTCGGCAGCATTGCCTCGTTTACGGTACCAATCATTACCGGGATGCTTTCCGACATCAGTATGGCCGCAGTTATGGCTGGTGATCTGGTGATGGCAGGAATCGGGATCCTGGTAGCTGTCATCGTACTGCTTGCTGAAAAGAAAGGATAACAGATGGAGACTCCGCAATTAAACGCTCTGCGTGATCAGATCAATGACATCGATGAAAAAATGCTGCAGTTGCTTGAGCAGCGTTTTGCCATTGTCAAAGAGGTGGGCATGGTCAAGCAGGCTGCCAATCTGCCGGTAAAAGACGAGGCACGCGAACAGGCGGTTTTGAATCGCCTTAGAGGACAGGTCACGGATCCGTCCTTAAAACCAGCTATTCAGGCGATTTTCCAAACTATCATGGATGAGGCCAAAAAGCTGGAGTAATGAGTTTGAACTATTGAATACGGAACAGGAAAATTAGAAAAGAGGAACATTTATGAACTACTTGACTGCCGGTGAATCGCATGGACCACAGCTGACGGGAATTTTAGAAGGAATCCCCGCTGGCCTGCACTTGGATGTTGATCAGATCAACCAAGCGCTGGCCGCTCGCCAAGGAGGCTATGGACGCGGCAACCGCCAAAAAATCGAACATGACACGGTTGAGATCGTCGGTGGCGTTCGTCATGGCGTAACGCTGGGCTCACCAATCGCATTGACAGTCAAAAATCGCGATCATGCGCATTGGTCAGAGATCATGAATCCAACATCGCCAGCCACACCGGAAAATACCGTACGCAAGGTTAACCATCCGCGTCCTGGACATGCCGATCTGGTTGGCGGAATGAAGTACAGACATCGTGATCTGCGCAACGTTTTGGAGCGATCATCAGCACGAGAGACGGCCATGCGGGTTGCAGTCGGCAATATCTGCGAGCAGCTGCTGGCCGCATTGGATATTTCAATCGTTGGTTACGTACAGCAGGTGGGCTTTATTGATGCGCGCGGCAACCAACCAGCCAATGTCAAGGCGATCCAGATGCTGATTGCCCAAAACGATCTGCGGATTATCGACAATTCCAAAGTCGAGGCAATTCATCAATTGATTGATCAAACCAAGCGCAATGGCGATACGCTGGGCGGGGTGATCCGCGTCGTTGCCGAAAACGTACCAGCTGGTCTGGGGAGTCATGTCAGCTGGGATACCAAATTAGATGGCAAACTAGCCGCAGCCGTAATGGGCGTCAATGCCATGAAGGGAGTTTCAATCGGTGATGGATTTGAAAACGCGGTGCGGCTTGGCAGTCAAGTGATGGATGAGATCAGCTGGGATCAAGAAACCGGCTACTCACGCCTGAGCAATCATCTTGGCGGTTTTGAAGGCGGGATGACCAACGGGATGCCAATTATCATCAACGCGGCGATGAAACCAATTCCAACCTTATACAAGCCGCTGCAGACCGTTGACGTCACCAGTCATGAGCCAGTTAAAGCCAATGTCGAACGCTCTGATACAACCGCGATCGTGCCAGCATCTTTGGTGGTTGAAAATGTCGTTGCCATCGAACTGGCCAAGGCAATTACGGATGCGTTTGAAGCTTCCAGCCTGGAACGCCTGCAAGAAGAAGTCGCAGCCTGGCGTCAGGAAATGCGCGAATACTAAGGAGGAAACGTCATGAAAAAACTAGTCACGGCACCCCATGGACTGCACGGATCATTGACGGTTCCTGGTGATAAGAGCATCTCGCATCGGGCAGTCATGCTTGGTTCAATCAGTAAGGGCAAAACGGTGATTCATCATTTTTTGGCTGGTGACGACTGTCTGTCAACTTTGGCGGCTTTTAATGCCATGGGGGTCAAAAGTGAGCGGGATGGCGAAACCGTCATTATCTACGGCAACGGAATCGACGCGCTTAAAGAGCCTGCTCAACCACTTGATATGGGCAACTCAGGAACGACTACCCGGCTGCTGATGGGGATCTTGGCGGGCCGTGACTTTGAGACCCGACTCTTTGGGGATGCCTCGCTGCAGAAACGTCCGATGAAGCGGGTCAGTGAACCCCTGAGTCATTTAGGGGCGCGAATTGAGCTGACTGATAATGGGACGCTGCCGGCAACAATCCACGGGCAAAAGCTGCATGGCACTCATTATCAAATGCAGGTAGCCAGTGCCCAGGTCAAAAGCGCGCTGATCTTTGCTGCACTGCAGGCCGATACGCCATCAACCATCATCGAGAAGCTGCCAACCAGAAATCACACTGAGATCATGCTGAATCAGTTTGGTGCCAATATTCAAACCGCGGCAGATCAAAAAACGATTCGCGTCATACCGAAACCGGAATTGACGGGGCAAACGATTGAGGTGCCTGGTGACATCTCATCGGCAGCCTTTTTCTTGACGGCAGGAGCAATCGTTGCGAACTCCAGAATCAGACTGGAACGCGTCAACCTTAATCCTACACGAACCGGCATCATTACCGTATTGCAGAAAATGGGCGCGGATCTGCAGATTGAAGCACTGCCAACCGATGGCGAACCATTGGGCAATATTACGATTGCGACCAGTCAGCTCAAGCCGATTCAGATTGAAGCTGAAGACATTCCGGCCGTGATCGATGAGTTGCCGCTAGTGGCGCTGCTGGCAGCCTGTGCCGCGGGAACCAGCTCGATTCGTGGGGCCGAGGAGCTGCGGGTAAAAGAAACGGATCGAATTCAAACCGTAGTTGCCGAACTGCGCAAACTGGGCGTTGAAGTCGAAGAACTGACGGATGGCATGATCATCAAGGGAAGAAGTCAGTGGGCAATCAATAATGATCAGCTGGACAGCTATGGCGATCATCGCATCGGTATGATGGATGCAATTGCGGCTCTCAAAGCGGATCGACCGCTGCAGCTTGCTAATGCCGATGCAGTCAGCGTGTCTTACCCCGGATTCTTCCAGGATCTAGAACGGCTTTTGGGAGGCGACCTGGCATGACGACGGTGTTTGTCAAAGGATTGGGGCTGATTGGCAGTACTCTGATTCGCGCGATTCGGCAAAAGCATCCCCAATATCGCATTGTGGGCAGCGATATTTCAACGGCCACACTGGATTTTGCCATTGAACAGGGGCTGATTGACGACGCGGGAACCAATCTATACCAAGCGGATCAAGCCGACTTTATCATCCTTGCCGGGCCAGTCTCAGCAATCGTAAAAGACCTGCATGATCTGGCTCAGTTGGAACTAAAGCCAGGAGTGATCATTACCGATGTCGGCAGTACCAAGCAGACGATTATTGATGCTGCCCAACCGCTGATTGAGCGCGGCGATATCTTTATCGGGGGGCACCCAATGGCCGGTTCACATGAATCAGGCATTCAAGCTGGTCGAGTCGATCTTTTCAAAGACGCCTACTACTTTTTGGTTCCAACCAGCGGCTCAAAGGGAGTTAGCGAACTTAAAGATCTTTTAAGCGGTCTGAACGTCAATTGGTACTTAATTCATGCTCGTCAGCACGACAAGATCGTCGCGCAGCTCAGTCATGTTCCCCACGTGATTGCGACTGCTCTGATGACTCAATCGGCGGCTACTTTTAAGGATCATCGCGAGCTTTTAAAGCTGGCGGCGGGTGGCTTTAAGTCAACGACCAGAATTGCCAAGTCAGATCCGACCATGTGGAGCGCGATCATGCACAACAACCGTGAGCTGATCGTTCAACAGCTTGACGAATATCTAAACGAGCTGCAGTCACTGCGGCAGGTAATTGCCGCCGATGATCAAGAAAAACTTTTTGCCGTATTTTCAAAAGCCAAGGCCGACCGAGAAGAACTCGATCATTAGGAGGAAGCAAAATGGAACTGATTTTGATAGGATTTATGGGAAGCGGCAAAACTACCGTCAGTCGGCTGCTGGGTGAGATGCTGAACACACCAGTTACTGATTTGGACGTTGAAATCGTTCGGCGTGCGGGCATGCCGATTCCGGACATCTTTGCCCAAAACGGCGAGCCATACTTCCGTCAGCTGGAACATGATACCTTGGCTGATATTCTGAAATCTGACCAGGGAATCTTGGCAACTGGTGGTGGCACGCCGATGCGCCCTGACAATCTGTCCATGCTTAAAGACTCGCCAACGCCGGTAGTGCTTTTGAAAGCCAGTGCGACTGAAACGCTGCGGCGAATTGGCGGTGACAATGGTCGGCCGCTGGCACAGTCGCTGGACGAAAAGGGCATTGCCGACATGCAGGCCCAGCGCCAGGTCAACTACAATGCCTGTGCCGATCTGACCATTAAAACGGATGGCTTGAGTCCAGCTGCCATTGCTGAAGAGATTATCAGCTTTTTGAATCTGCCGGTATCAGCGAGCTAAGTCAGCTGATAGTTTGGAGCGTTTGTCAAATCGTATTGGCAAGACCAATTCCCTGCTTCCAAAATGAAGTGGGGAATTTTTATTTTACGAACATCTGTTTGACAAAATCATACTGATGCGTTAAGATAATTTTTGAAGATTTTGTGAATTTTGCTGATTTCGCCAAACATAAATGCAACGACGATAATTTAGAAATTTACAAATTTGCGGAGTGCCGGTCTAAACGCTGTTATTTGCAATGCTCCAAGCTGTGGGGTTCGATTCCTCACCTCCGCGATTGCCAAGCACAATTGTTTGGCAGGGGCTGCTAGCCCTCAGTGGTTAAGGAATCTCATGTCAGTGGGCATGGGATTTTTAAAAACAATTTTAATAAACCGCTTACAAAAACTTGATAAAGTGATATCCTGTAGTTTAATTGATTCAGAGGGGGAAACCTAACATGAAGAAAAAAGACATCCGCAAACGATTGGAAGCCCGTTTTGAAGAGCTGAAAGACAATTCTTATGATTCTTATCAGGCAATGCATAAACTCACTAATGACCTGGGTGAAAAAATCGGTCAAGACAACCTTGATTTCTTTGCCCGTCATGTTAAGGGTGGGCTGACCAAAAAGAAGATGACGAATCTGATCTATGCTGCTGCACACCAAAAGCCGCTGGAAGAAGCCGTTAAATTAGATCCGGCTGCCAAACTGGCTTATCGTATCATCAAACTGCGTCAAGATAAAGGCTGGACGCGAGAAACCCTTAGTCATGCGGCTGGCGTTCCGTTAGCCGAGCTTAATGCATTGGAGGAAGCCAAGGCGCAAACCGTCAGCCTGGTTGATCTGCAAAAGCTTAGCAATACTCTTAATGGCAAGATCAAGCTGTCGTTTAAACCGGAAAAAGAATAGCTGAACTGGGCAAAATAAAAAAGAGATCAATTACTTCGTTGATCTCTTTTAATTATGGTCAGCCAGAAACCTGGCAATCTCAATCTTGAAATGACCGCCTGCTTACCTATGCTTATCAAAAGCAATCGTTTAGTCAGTAGTCGTGGATTCAGTCATTTCCTCATCAATCAAGGATCCTGGCTTAAGTACGAACGCGTAGACCAGCAGCGAAATAAATACTGCACCGGATACATACCAGAAGAAGGCAGATTCGAGGTGAATCGAACGCAGCCATAAAGCAATGTAGTTTACGGTACCGCCAAACAGGGCCACGGTCAGACCATAAGGCATCCCTACGCCCAATGCCCGAATTTCAGATGGGAAAAGCTCAGCCTTAACAATGGCATTGATTGAAGTGTAGCCGGAAACGATAACAATGCCTACAATCATTAATAGTAGTGCTTCCAAAGCAGTTGATGCGCCAGCCATCAGCGTGAATAGTGGAACCGTGCACAGCGTACCGCCAATCCCAAAGAAAATCAGCAGTGGCTTACGGCCGATTCGATCCGACAGATGCCCAAATAGCGGCTGCAGCACAACCATCACCAGCAACGCCACAAAGTTGATCATGGCTGCCGTTTTTTTAGAAAGACCGGTCGTGTTGATCATAAACTGCTGCAGATACGTAGTGTAGGTATAGAAGCTGATCGTGCCGCCAAGCGTCATCCCGACAACCGTCAGGACCTGTTTTGGATAGTGGGCTAAAAGACGCAGTGTCCCAGCTTGGCGATTGTTGCGGTTGCTGTTCTTGAACTGATCGGATTCTTCCATTGAAAGCCGCAGCCATAATACGACCATCGCACCAGCCGCGCCAATGGCAAATGGAATCCGCCAGCCAAAGGCATATAGTTGTTGGCTGGTATAGATGGCCTGCAGAATAATCTGTACCAGCAGTGCACTTAATTGACCGCCAATCAGCGTGACATATTGGAAGGATGAGTAAAAACCGCGCCGATTTGGGGATGCCATTTCTGACATGTAGGTTGCCGAGGTTCCATATTCGCCACCTAATGAAAGGCCTTGTACCAGTCGAGTTGCAATCAAGATGATCGGTGACCAGATACCGATCTGCGCATAGGTTGGGACCAACGCAATAATCAATGAGCCGGCTGCCATGATCGAAACCGAAAGCGTCAATGCGGCGCGACGACCTTTTCGATCAGCAAAACGGCCCATCACGAATGATCCCAGCGGCCGCATGAAAAAGCCAATGGCAAAGACGCCTGCAGTAGCCAAAAGCTCGGCTGTTTGATTATGAGCCGGGAAAAAGGCGCCGGAAAAATAAATGGCAAACGAGGCATAGACATACCAGTCAAACCATTCAATCATGTTGCCCAAAGAACCCTTTAAAATGTTGCTGGCAATTTTGCGTTCGCTTCGTTTCACCGTTGTTTGAATCGTTGCTTGCATGTAAAAAACCTCGCTTTCAAATTGATTTTTAAGATTGGGCATAGCTTAACGCATTAAAAGGCATAAGTTAATAGTCTTAAGTCATTAACGCTGATAATTAAGCGTCCCGTGCCGATGACCAGCTAAAAGTTGTTAATGGCAGCGCTTGCGACTATTGATTTTGAATCAGTAAAAATACTGGGTAACATTCAAAAAAGTCCCATCTAAGCATAAACAAATGCCTGGATGGGACGATTGAATGATTTATTTTGCTGAAAAAATTAACGCAGCGATTGCTTGATCTGATCCTTGAGCGCCAAAATATTTTTTTCAATCTGCTTGATAACTTTAATAAACTCATCATCGGCTTGGCCGGTTGGATCGTTTAGCCCCCAATCAACCCGCCATTTAGCCGGCAGATAGGGACATTTCACGCCGCAGCCCATGGTAACGATACCGTCAACTGGCGGCAATGCATCAAGCGTCTTGTTATATTGTCCTGATGCTTCCATATCAATGCCATAGATTTTTTTTATTAAGCGAACGGCATCAGGATTGATCTGATTTTTGATCGCGGTCCCCGCCGAATAGCTTTCAAAAACATCACCAGCGAGCTTTTTGCCCAATGCCTCGGCAATCTGACTGCGGCAAGAGTTATGCGTACAGATAAACGCAATTTTAGGTTTGGTCACGGCAAGCGCCTCGTTTCTTTATAATTGATTCATAATTTGACTTTCTGAATCATTGTAATTGGCTGATCAGACTTTGACAACCTATCTTATAACTTGTCGTTGAATGATTTTAGCAGAATCCTGCCTGTAATCCCTATCATCTCTGCAGTATCAATGTTATGCTTATGTTGTAATAGTTGTTGTAGAAAGGGATTATTAAATACGGAGAGGGGTTTAACGTCTATGAAAGAACAATTTTATCGTCAAACCACCTTGCAGGTTTTAGAACGACTTCACGCAACGCCACAAGGACTGCTGACGACCGAAGCCATGGAACGGTTGCAGAAAAATGGTCCTAATGAGCTGCCCCAAGGAAAAAAGATCACGCTTTGGCAAAGAATCATTGCCCAGTTTAAAGACCTGATGATTTTGATTCTAATGGCAGCAGCAGTGGTAGCGGCATTTGCTGGTGAATTGTCAGATGCCATCATCATTTTGCTGGTCGTGATTTTAAATGCCGCATTTGGCGTCTTTCAAGAGACCAAGGCCGAGAATGCAATTGATGCGCTGCAAAAAATGAGTACGCCAACCACGCGCGTCAGAAGAGATGGTCAGATTGCTCAGCTTTCCAGCAAGGAACTGGTAGTTGGCGACGTGATTCTTTTAGAGGCTGGAGACGTTATTCCAGCTGATGTGCGCTTTTTAAAGACGCAAAACGTTAAAGTCGAGGAAGCAGCTCTGACTGGTGAATCGGTTGCCGTAACCAAGGATGAAGCTGTAATCGATGCTGAATCGGCTGCCTTAGGCGATCAGCATAACATGGGCTTTATGAATACCAGTATGACGGCTGGTACGGCAGAGGCAGTAGTAGTCGCGACTGGCAAGGATACCGAGGTTGGCAAGATTGCTCAGATGCTGAACAGTGCCGAACAGACCGTCACGCCGCTGCAGCGCAATATTACTCATCTCAGTAAGATTCTCAGTGTTCTGGTGTTGGCAATCGCCGTCATTATTTTTGCACTGGGAATGCTGACCAAGCGCGAAACGCCACTGGATATGCTGCTGACTGCCATCTCACTGGCGGTTGCCGCAATTCCGGAAGGGCTGCCGGCAATTGTTACGATTACGCTGGCTTTAGGAACCCAAGCCATGGCTAAGCGCCACGCTCTGATTCGTAAGCTGCAGGCCGTTGAAACACTAGGGGCCACTGAAATTATTGCGTCTGATAAAACGGGGACGCTGACTAAAAATCAGATGACGATCGAACAGCTGATGCTGAATGGTCAGGTTACGGCCGCGAATGATTTTAAGATTGATGCTGATTCACCATTGACCAAGGCGATGATCCTGGCTAATGATGCTGAGCGGGGCAGTCAAAAAGAACTGTTGGGCGATCCGACCGAAACGGCGCTGTGGCAGTTTTATATTGATAAAGGACTGGATATTGACGAATTTAGGAATCGTTATCCCCGGCTTAACTCATGGCCATTTGATTCAGAACGTAAGCTGATGTCGGTCGCCGTCAATGACAAGCTGCCGACCTTGTATCTGAAAGGGGCGGTTGACGAACTGCTAACGCGTGCCGATCGCATCCTTGACGGTGAGCAGGTACGTGAGATGACGGCCGCTGATCGTGAGCAGATTCTTAAAATCAATCACCAATTAGCCAAACAGGCATTGCGAGTGCTTGGCTATGCATATCGGCCGCTGACAGATGCTGAGAGTCAAAGTGACGACCCGGCTGCAGTTGAGCAGTCGCTGATCTTTATTGGACTGTCAGGGATGATTGATCCGCCACGCCCTGAAGTCAAAGCGGCAATTCAAGAAGCTAAGGAAGCCGGTATTCGTCCACTGATGATTACTGGTGATCATAAAACAACGGCACGGGCGATTGCTGAACGATTGGGAATCATCGAGCCAGGTGATGAAAACGGCGCGATTACCGGTCAAGAGTTGAATGAACTCAGTGATCAGGAGTTGAAGGATCAAGTCGCCCAATACTCGGTTTACGCACGGGTTGCCCCTGAACATAAAGTCCGGATCGTCAAGGCTTGGCAGGCACATGATAAAGTCGTTGCCATGACTGGTGACGGGGTTAATGACGCACCAGCGCTTAAGACGGCTGACATTGGCGTTGGGATGGGTATTACCGGGACTGAGGTTTCTAAGAACGCAGCTGATGTGGTCTTGGCTGATGACAACTTCGCTACGATTATTGCCGCGGTCAAAGAAGGACGCAAGGTTTTTGCCAATATTCAAAAAGCCATTCAATACCTGCTTTCGGCCAACCTTGGCGAAGTCTTGACGCTTTTAATCATGACGATGATGAACTGGTCAATTTTAGCACCGGTTCAGATTTTGTGGATCAACCTGGTTACTGATACCTTTCCAGCGATTGCACTAGGAGTCGAGCCAGCTGAAGGTGATGTTATGAAACATCGGCCACGGGGTAATCAAGGCAGCTTTTTGGCCCATGGCGTCGGTTTCAACATCATCTACCAAGGCATCCTGGAAGGGCTCTTGACGCTGGGCGTTTACGCTTTGGGTATTCTCTACCCGGTTCATCAAGGATCCGCGCTGATTCATGCCGATGCATTGACCATGGCCTACATTACCCTAGGCCTGATTCAGCTGCTGCATGCCTGCAACTGCAAATCGCTGCAGGGAACGATCTTTAAAGCTGACGAATTTAAGAATCGCTACTTTAACTGGGCAGTTTTAAGTTCGGCAATTCTTTTGGCGGGCACGATCTTCATCCCATCACTGAATCCAGTCTTTCATACTACCGAGCTGAATGCGGCTCAGTGGGGCATTGTGATTGGAGCTGGCGTCTTGATGGTACTGATCGTTGAAATCGTTAAAGCAGTACAGCGTCGTCAAAAACATTAAATGTAAAAAAGCCACAAGCACTGATTGAATTCAGAACTTGTGGCTTTTGTTTAGCGATCAACGTGCTGCCATTTAGCAGTCTTGTCTTCATTGCCAGCGATCCGCTTCATATTGAATAGACAGCGCATCAATGAGATCCAATCAACGATATTGATTAGATACAGGATCAGGTAGGCAAACGGCGCTGCCATCATCAAACGGATGCGTTCCCAGAATTTAAGATCTTCTGGAATAAAGGTAGCCATGGCGAAAAGATAATAGAGACCCAGGATGGCAAAAATCGTTGAAAAGTCGGCAAAGTAGTGGATGATGCCTAAAATCCAAAGCAGCAGCAATGGATCGATCAGCATCAAAAATTCTTCAAAGAAAACCTTGGGCAGTTTCCAAAACGTGAGCTTAAAGGTGTATTTAGCATCCCGATTAAAGATTACGCGACGATGCTTGAATAAAGCCTTAAAGCGGCCCTGTTTCCACCGATAGCGCTGTTTGAGCAGCTGAGAAAACCTGCTGACTGGCGGAGTATAAGCGATAACGTCATCCGCATAGCCGAATTGACGATTGCTGTTGCCGAAGTAGTCGATCATCTTCATCGTAAAGTCAATGTCTTCAGTGATCGAGTCAGTGTCATAGCCACCGACTTCCAGCATGGCTGCCTTGCGAAAAGTTGAGCCAACCCCGCCAATGATATATTCAATTCCCAAAAGCTCCTCAGATCCCTTTAGCCGATAACCAAGCAGGTATTCGACTTTTTGAACGTATTCCAATAGATTATGGGGCCTGGTAATTCGAACGTTGGCACTGACCCCCAGCTGGCGGGGATCGTCAAAACGTCGCGCCATGCTGGTCAAAGCGTCAGGCGCGAGATATGAGTCGGCATCAAGCACCATGATCAAATCGCCGGTCGCAAATTTTTTTAAAGCATGATTGATTGCCACCGACTTGCCTTGATTCGGCTGGTGAATTACGCGCAGCTTGGGATTTTGCCTGGCCAGTTCATCCAGAATCATCCCCGTTTGGTCACTTGATCCGTCATCAACCGTGATAATCTCGTAGTTGGAATAAGTCTGGTTTAAGACTGACTCAACACAGCGACGGATAAATTTTTCCTCGTTAAATGCGGGAATCACGACCGAGAAGCGATGATGGGCTGATTTTTGATCAAGCTGCTCACGATTCAGACTGTTGATCTGATGCAGATTTGATACGATCAAGCCAACCAGGATGCGGCCAACTGCCAAAATACTGAGTGCAAACACCGTAATGGCGATAATCAGGGCCAGGTTGAATTTCATAATGTTCCTCCTTTTTAAACATTAGGAGGAACGTTTCTTGATCTCAACCACAATCAGCGTTATGGCCAGGATCGCCATCAAAATACCAATGGCAGTGGCAAAAATCATGCTTACGGTATTGCCTGTCTGCGGTAAAACGGCTGCTAGCGGAGTGGCCATCAGACCTTTGGATAGGTTAGAGTACATAGATTAAAACCTCCTTGTCATTGCTGTTTCGACTATGACTAAAGTATAGCGAGAATATTTGAACTATTTTTGAACAAATGTTAAAAAATGACTTAATAGTGAACTAAATCACATTATCAATAGGAAGAATAAATCAAATGAAATGGGTAATTACCGATTCAAAAACTATCTATTGTGGTTGATTAACTAATTTGTGCACAATTAACGCTTTCTTTTTGCAGATGCTGTCGCTAATGATGAAAATAAAAACAGTGTTGGAAGCTTCAGGGCTTTCTGACACTGCTATTAAAATATTCTATTTAGAGAAAATCGCGTCATTACCGTTTTCTTGCTGTCGACTCTTAAACGGGAAAGGGATGCCGCTGGTTAGAAAATTCATCAGTGGCGGGTACAATCCCAGTTCTTCAGCGTCATTGGGATCAACTTCATAGCGTATATCAGCTTCTCGACCGGCCTGAACTTTTTCGATCCAATGCGGCTCAACCAGATATTCACGGCCAATTGCTGCCAGATCGATACCAGCTGCCATTGCTTTTTCTACGTCAGCAGGCGTCTTCAAAGAACCAACGCCAATTAAGGGCAGTCGACCGCGCAGCTGATCCTTGATTCGCAAAATCGTAAAACGCTGCTCATCAGGATCGTTTAATGATTTCCGCCATAGATTACCCATGGAGACGTGCAGATAGTCTAATGGCTGATCGGCTAATACGTCAACGAATCGCAGCGTATCGTCAATGCGAATGCCTGGTTTTTCCGTTTCTTCAGGCGAGAGACGATAGCCAAGAATAAACCGTTTCGCGCCCAGCTGCTCAATCATTTCATGGCTGCGTTTGATGATGCTTAAAGCAAACCGCATTCGCTGCATAACATCGCCGCCCCATTGATCAGTACGGCGATTGGAGTGAGGAGAGAAGAACTGCTGGATCAGGTAGGTATTGGCACCATGAATCTCAACGCCATCAAAACCGGCTAAAATAGCTCGTCTGACTGCCTGAGCAAAGTCTTCGATCGTCTGTTCAACCTCAGCTTCAGTTAAGGCGTGCGGCATTTCATTAAATTCGCGGCGACCAGGCACCGCACTGGCACTGACCGGCTGTTTTCCCCGCAGAATCGCGGAAGTCGTTTTGCGGCCCGCGCTGAAAATCTGCAGAATCGCTTTAGAGTTACCCTGCTTCATAACGGCTGCCATTTTGGCAAGACCAGGAATAAAGCGATCGTCAGCTGCTGACAGTTCACCCTCAAAACCCTTGCCAAGTTCGTTGACATTGGCAACTGGTGAGATAAACATGCCCACGCCCCCTGATCGCTTATTCAGATAGTCCAGTTCATTCAATGATACCGTACCATCTTCAAGCGCCAATTGTTCGGTCATTGGCGGAATTACGACGCGGTTTTTCAAGGTAACGCCGTTGGGCAGCTTAAGCGGCGTTAAAAACTGATATTGTTTCATGATTGTTAAGGCCCCTTTGTTCAGAATTATTCAATTTATTACGAGATTAATTATAAAAGGGGAGTTAACAAAAAGTAAGTAGGCACTTTAAAGTAACCTGCTTACTTTTTTTGGCAAACGATTAGAATTAGCCGTAAATGTAATGATTTTCACCAACCACAATTGATAAACGCTAATCTTGATAAACGATCTGAACGTTAAGCGCATGCTGGGGATCAGCTGCGGTTTGAATACCCTTTTCCAAGTCTTCCCAGGCAAACTCGTGCGTAACCATCTTTTCGATTAAGTCGTTGTTATGCTGCATAATGTCTAAAACGATCTGAACGTCTTTTGGACGATAGCCGCCAGAACCGATAATCGCCCGTGATGAGTAGGTCAAAGACAGCAGATCTACCTGACGAGCCTGTTTGGCAACGCCTACGATGACGTAGCGGCTGTCGATCGGGCCCTTAGCCATAAAACGATCAAAGATTTCAGCGGCCCCCACGGCATCAATCGTAATGTCAATCGCCGGCACCTGACCATTTAAGCTGGGAGCCAAGCCGAAAAACTCAGTGCAGGCAGCTTCCAAGTCGGTTTCACTAGAGTTGCAAGTCGCAAATCCCATTTGACGCGCAATTGATAAACGATAATCGCTTAGATCGACC
The DNA here is from genome assembly GCF_039955095.1 of Limosilactobacillus sp. WILCCON 0051. Lineage (NCBI taxonomy): Bacteria > Bacillati > Bacillota > Bacilli > Lactobacillales > Lactobacillaceae > Limosilactobacillus > Limosilactobacillus allomucosae. Next base: position 1,251,410 of record NZ_CP154878.1, on the reverse strand, counting down.
AACATGATCTTTTGACAGCCGGCATGACGCAGAGCGGTTGCTGCTGCGATGCCAATTGTGCCTGCACCATATACGATCGCGTTTTCGCCTGGTTGAGGATGAGCTTGATAGGCAGCATGCGTACCGACCGTAAATGGCTCGATTAAGGCACCGGTTCGATTGCTGATTGAATCAGGGACTAGATAAAGCTCGCGATTCAAATGCGCGTTTGGCACCAGCAGATATTCGGAAAAGCCTCCCAGACTGCCAGCATTGCTAGGGTCACCACTAGCTAATAATGGGTAAGGGTAGACGCGTTGTCCCACCTTAAAGTCAGTAACGTTTTTGCCAACCGCGGCCACTACTGAGATCATTTCGTGACCAAATGGATGATCGAGCTTGATCTTATGTCCGCTTGCCAGACCATGTTCATAAACGGCAACGTCTGAGCCGCAGATACCCGCGCGCAGGTTTTTGATCAAGACATCATTTGGTCCGCATTCTGGGATCGGTTGTGTGGTCAGCTTAATACTGTGCTTTCCTTCATAAAGAGCTGCTTTCATTTTTTATCACCTCGCTGTTTGTTGCAAAATATTATAACGGTCTCAAGCTAATAATGGTATCAACAGATTAACGATTTTTGTTGGGTAGATCATCACCAGAATTTGATATAATTAACGTTTAAAACCAAGCGTCAAGGAGATGAGCAACAAAATGAAACGATGCTTGCTCAAATCATGGTCGGCTGTGGCTGGCGTTCTTTTGATTCTTTTGCTGCTGCAGCCAATGATTTTTATGATAAAGCTTCCCCAGCTGCTGCAAGTCATCATGATGGTGATTTCCGGAGTCTTGGCGGGCTGGCTTTTGCTTAGTCTGATCAATGGTATTAATCAAGGCTGGCAGCGGTTTTTAAAGCGGGTTCCCTTAATGGAGCAGCTATTTAAAAATCAGCGCCTAAATGCCTTGATCAGTAATTATCTGGGGCTGATGGTGGCAACTTTGTATTGTCTTTATACGTTTTCGATCGGCATGATGTATCGATCAGCATGGTTTATCACGCAGGCATTCTACTATCTGCTTTTGTTTTTGATTCGCTTGATCTTAAGCCATCAGATTCGAACCAGTCGTCGCAGTTCACCAGCTGCTCGTTTAAAGACATGTTTGATGATCGGCTGGCTGCTGCTTTTATTTACGCCGATTCTGGGCGGCATGACGATTCTGATCCTGCATCAAGAAAGCTCAACGACGCATTTCTCACAAAACGTGCTGCTGGTCGTGGCTCTATATACCTTTATCAACTTAGGCAGCGTGCTTCGTGGTTTTGCCAAGACCCGCCGTGCCGCGATTCTCTTAAAGACCGATAAAAGCGTGGTTATGGTTACCGCGCTGATCTCTCTGTATAACCTGCAGACGCTGATGCTTGCCGCCTATAGTCATGATCAGCAATACACGCGGTTGATGACTTGGGCAACCGGTCTGGGCATCATTGTACTGATTATTGCTCTGGCGGTTTGGATGATCATTGAAAGTCGACATAAAATCAAACAGCTGGCTAATAATGCCGGATAAGTCAAATCAGCAGCGTTGATATGTTGATGCGCGATCCTGCGTTATCAATGCTATGCCAAGAACGCATACCGGCATACTAAATAAGTATTTTAAAGACTTGACGCTTAGTAATATACTAAAAGTAAGCAAAATAAAAGGAGCTGATCACTTTGGCTAAAACGATTGTATTTTACTTTTCGGCTACCAATACGACCAAGCAGCGCGCGGAAAAAATCGCATCAAAGCTGGGCGCGGATCTGTTTGAAATTCATGCTGAAAAGCCTTATTCAGCCGCTGATCTGGACTGGCATGATCCTAACTCGCGCACGTCCATTGAACAGCATCAGCATGCCAGCCGGGTTGCAATTAAAGACGATCTGCCCGCGATCAATGACTATGATACGGTACTGATCGGTTTTCCAATCTGGTGGGGAATTCCGCCTCGCTTGATTGCTGACCTGATTGATCGTCTGCCGCTCAATGGCAAGCAGCTGGCTGGATTTGCAACTTCCGGCAGTTCTGGCTTTGAGCGCGCCCAAAGCTATCTGGAACGAACCGTCAAGGAAAACAATGCTGACGTTCAGGTCCTGCCAGGCGCAGTTTTAAACAGTGACGCCCAGATGGATGCCTGGTTAAAGCAGCTTAATCTTAATTAATTGTTGCTCTGAAATGATGCTGAGCCGCTCTTTGGTAAGAGTCTGGCATGGCATCATTTTTTTGTGGCTTTTTTTGAGCAGATTGATTGCTTTTTGAAAGTCGCTTATTTATAGTAAGTAAAACATCAATTATTTTGAATTGGCGAAAGGATGATCGGCAATGGAAAAATTTAAAAATGTGGTAATTGGCTTTGGTAAGGCGGGTAAGACGCTGGCTAAGTTTTTGGCGCAGCATGATGGGGAAGTGCTGCTGATTGAGCGATCGGATCAGATGTATGGCGGTACCTGCATCAACGTTGGCTGTCTGCCATCCAAAAATATGATTATCAATGGTCAGCGTCACCTTGAGTTTACCGACGCGGTTGCCAAACGAGGCACGATGACCAAGCAGCTGCGGAACAAGAACTATCACATGGTTGCTGATGAACCGCTGGCAACGGTTTGGAATGGTCAGGCCAGTTTTGTCAGCAATCATGAACTAAAAGTTGCCATGGCTGATGGGACTGTACGACAGGCTGCTGCCGAGCGCATCTTTATCAACACTGGTGCCACGCCGGTCTGGCCAAAAGTTCCGGGGCTGGATCCCAGCGAGCGCATTGTCAGTTCCAAAGAAGCCATGGAACTTGCTAAAAAGCCGGCCCGCCTCGCAATTATTGGCGGTGGCTATATCGGGCTGGAATTTGCCGAAATGTTTAATTCCTTTGGCAGCGAGGTAACCATCCTTGACCACCATGCTCAGCTTTTGGGCCGCGAAGACGCAGACATCGCGGCTGAAGTAACGAATGATCTTGCCAGCCTTGGGATTAAGATTGAGCTGAATGCTGAATTAACCAGTGCGGCAGATGATGGCCAAAAAGTCTTATTGACCTACCGCCAAAACGGCCAAAAACAACAGGCCGAGTTTGATGCCGTGCTGGTAGCTGCCGGGCGACGTCCCAACATCGACGGACTAGGACTGGAAAACACCGATATTGCCTTGACCGAGCGCAATGCCATTCAAGTTGATGATCGGCTGCGAACCACGGTGCCAAATGTTTGGGCTTTAGGCGACGTCAACGGCGGGCCAATGTTTACCTACATCTCGCTTGACGACTTCCGGATCGTTAAAGACCAGCTGTTTGGCCAAGGCAAGCGGACGACTGCCGATCGCAATGTCGTGCCGACTGCATCGTTTTTGACGCCGCCGCTGGCAAACGTCGGAATCAACGAGCGCCAGGCCCAGGCTGCCGGTAAGGACTATCTGGTCTTCAAACTGCCAGTCAAGGCCATTCCTAAGGCGCGCGTGCTGGAGGATCAGCGGGGAGTCTACAAGGCAATCGTTGAGCGCGATACGCATCGGATTCTGGGCGCAACGCTTTATGCTGCTGAGGCCCATGAAACGATCAACCTGATTGCGCTGGCGATGAAGGCGGATCTGCCATACGAAACGCTGCGCGACATGATCTTTACGCATCCAACCATGTCTGAGGCCCTAAACGATCTTTTTAAGGCGCCAGTAAAATAGGCTTAATAATTTTTTGCAATCAGTCCGCTTAAAAGGCCGAACTTTGCTACAATGAAAAGAAAAAAGTGAGGTCGATGCCATGCCGACTAAAGACGAATATAGTCAACCACCATCGGCTAAAGTCGATGGCTTGTGGGCAAACACCCCTGTATTGAGTATCCGAACCACAATTTGCATAGATACGGACGATTTACTCAAACAGCCGCAGTTGCTTGAGCAGTGATCATCTAATTACCAATGCCTTTTACATTCCCAGGTTGCCATAGGAATGAGCCTAGCTTTTTGACTAGGCTTTTTGTTGTTTCTGGAGTCCTTTTTCTAAAATATTCAGTGCTGCATTGTAATCACGGATATGATGAACATGGCACTTTGGACATATCCATTCACGATCTGCCAGGGTCAGCTTTTCGGTCCCGTCACTTCCCATTACAAAACCGCAGTCATGACAGGTTTGGGTCGTGTTTTTAGGACTGACCGTGATAAATTGACGGTCATAAAGGTCGGCTTTGTATGACAACATCCCCAAGAAAGACCGCCAGCCAACATCACTGATGCTCATTGCCAAGGCATGATTTTTTAACAGATTCTTACTCCTCAATTCTTCGGCTACAACGAGATCTTGGTTCTTGATCAGTGCTGTAGACGTGCGTTGGAGAAAATCATGGCGGCGGTCAAATACCCGTGCATGGATCTTAGCGACTAACAAACGCTGCTTCTGGTAGTTTTTGCTTTCTCGCAAGGAACGTTGCTCTTTTTTAGCCCGGCGCTGGCGGCGTGAAAGAGTGCGCTGTGCTTTAGCTAATTTTCCCTTGATTGTTCGATAGTAGCGTGGGTTAGCGATGGTTCGACCATCACTGGCAGTCAGAAAGTTTTCTGTGTTTAGGTCAATGCCAATTTGCCGATTAGTGCGGCTAAGCTTAGGAACAAACGGTGTATCTGAACCTAGTTGCAGCGACAAAAAGAATCGATCGGCAGCATCTTTGGAAATGGTCACCGTACCAATGCGTGTTTCGCCTTGACGATCCAATAGTCGCTGTTGAGTGCCTTTGATCCGCAAACGTCCTAGTTTAGGCACCACAATATGTTTGCGGTCTTCAAAGCAGACGGTACCGTTGTCTAGCCGGGCCGTCTTTTGTTTTGGATATTGACAGTTGGTCTGGTATCGCCAGGCATAGCTTTTACGATGAAATTTTGGCACACCGGCTTCATGAACCTTGCGAAAAGCGTTCCAAGCCTTGTGATAGTTTTGAATGGCATTAGCCTTAGCAAGACTGTCAATGCGCTCATCTTCTAAAAACTGGAAATGATTTGACATCTGCTTAGCGTTTTGACGAAGCTTTAGCTGTTGGATCCGATCTTGAACCGTATCAATCGACAGTTTTACTCGGTTTAATTGCCAGAGCTCTTTACCTATCGCAACCATCTCATTATAGACGAAACGACTGGCATCGCTGTTAACCTTGATTATTTGTTTCTGGTAATCACTCGGATAGATGCGAACCTTCAATCCATAATGATATTCTAACTGGGCCATTGACTTCATTTTTTCACCTCCTTTAATTGGATTATATCATCAGCTAATGACTATAACGATTGAGGTGTTCTTAATGACTAAAGAAAAAATTCAAGATGCAGTTTATACTCGTCGATATATCTATAATTTTCATTATCACTTAATCTGGGTAACTAAGTATCGTCACCAGACTTTTTCAACTAAGGAACTGGTAGACGAAATGAAAGACATATTGCGAATGGTTGCAAAAGATAACGAAATTGTAATCGAAAAGATGGAAGTAATGCCAGATCATATTCATGTACTGATCAGTTTTCCACCTAGCAAGTCGCCAACCAGCGCTATCAAAGCACTAAAGGGACGTAGTGCATTCATCTTTCTCAAACGACATTCTTTCTCAAACGACATTCTTTCTCAAACGACATCCAGAAATTCGACAATCACAATATTGGGGTGGTCATTTATGGTCGCCTAGCTACTACATGAGTACGCTTGGCAATATGAGCAAAGACGTCGTAGGAAACTACATCAATAATCAAAAATACAATGCGCTTCAAAAAGAACGTCTTAAGGAAGCCTATCCATCCCACGACTAAAGTCACGGGATTTTCGGCTAGACATAATTAAAAAGCTCAACTTAACGCCACATCCAGAAGGCGGTTGGTATCGTCAGGTCTACCACAGTGCCAAGACGCATTATGATGCTACATCCCTGGCCAGCCGTTATGAGTACACTTCAATCTACTTTATTCTGGACGGGGGCTCGCCATCGCATCTGCATCGGCTGCTTCATGATGAACTATGGTATTTCCATGATGGCTCATCAATCGTTGTCCACTGCTTTTATCCGGATGGTACCTATGAGGCCGTACATTTAGGCCGTGATATTGAACAGGGCGAACAGCTGCAGTTCCGAGTGCCAGCGGGAACGATTTTTGGTTCTGAGGTCTTGGATGCTTCATCGTTTGGGCTGGTCAGCTGTGCTGTAGCACCGGGCTTTGACTATCACGACTTTGAACTATTTACCCAGGACCAGCTGCTGGCTAAGTATCCGAAGCAGGCTGAAGTAATCAGACGGGTGGCATACCAAAAACTGCCAGCTTGAACCTTATGAAATAAAAAACACTCAGCAGTTTTGAAACTGACTGAGTGTTTTTTTCGTCTGACGCATATACACAGTAAAATGACCGAATAAATCAAATTATCAATCAGCGCTGATAGTTTTGCCGCAGGAACTGGTCCATTGGCATTGGCTCATGACCAGTAATGTGCTGGAAATCATCAGTGACGGCATCCATCAACCCCATTGCGGCCGCATGATACATCGAGGACAGTTCATCGCCATCGCCTTCCGCCCGGTAGATGTCGGCAAACTCCTGCAAAGAAACCGGGGCATAGCCAATCTTCTGGCCCGTCACCTCAGACATGATCCGACTGAGTTCAACCATATTGTAATTCTGCTTTTGCGTCAGCAGGTAGATTTGCCGGTGATCACGCAGGTAAGGCTTGACGGCAACATTGGCAATTGCCTCGGCACTGTCATCGCGGGTAATAAAACTCATGGCCTGATCGCCGACTGGGTAGATCACATTCTGCCGCTCAATTAACTCTGGCAGGTACGGTACCAGCGGATCGGCATATAACGAATTTTTGACGACCGCGTAGTTCAGTTTGGTGCCAGCGAGCCGAGCGGGCAGGTAGGCATAATATCCCGCCATCTGGAAAGGATTATTGGGCTGATCGGCAATGAAACTGACATCAACCAGATTTTTTACGTCAGCCTTTTGCATTGCCTTTAGCGAGTTTTCAAATTCCAGCACGCGGTTGGCGACGTCATAGGTGATGCTTGGAATGTAGATCAAGACATCGGTATCGGCAAACGCTTTGGTCATTGATTCAACATCATAATAATCGCTTTTAACGACTTCATAGCCTTGATCCAAAAAAGTCTGGGCCTTGCTAGGCGTATGGGCGGCCAGGCGAATATCCTGGACATCAACCAAACGGCTCAATTGCTCAACGACTTTACGGCCTAGATGTCCAGTGGCTCCGGTAATGGTATATTTCATGATTGCTTCTCCTTTTCTGCCTGCTTAACCAAAATCGTATCAATAACGTCTTGCAGCGTGATCTGCTGCAGCTTGGCTTTGGCGGCTGTTTCGGCGTGACGATAATAGTCTTCCAGCGTTGATTGAATATTGCCGCCCACGATGCACTGCGGATTGGTATTGTGATCAATGGTAAAAAGCGGTGTCTGTCCCTCGGTTGCCAGGTAGACATCCAAAAGCGTGATTTTTTGAGGATCCACCAGCAGCTCAGGGTCGGGGGTGCCATGCTTGGTCTTGATGAACCCAGCCTCCTTGAGGGATGTCATTAAACGACGGACCACCACTGGCGACGTTTCCAGTGAACCAGCAATGTTGGCACTGGAAAGCGTGATTTTCCCTTGATAGATGCAGATGAAAGCCAAGATATGAATGCTGTCACTGAATCGAGTGGAAACCTTCAAATAATCATCTCCTGTTGTAACTTTATTAGTTATATATAATATAACTGATCCAACTTAAAAAAGCAACGGCAAATGAATGGCACGTTTGAAAGTAACTGTTTATCTTATATAAATTAAAGCATATCAATTTACAAAGATGTGAAGATCGAGTAGAATGCAAAAAGAAACTTTAATGGTTACATCAAACAGAGAACATGGTGATTAGATTGATTAAATACGAAAACGTGGGCATGAGATATGGTCAAAACGTCATCTTAAAAGACATCACGCTGACGATCAATGATGGCGAATTGTTCGTCCTGGTTGGTCCCAGCGGTAGCGGCAAGACCACGCTGCTTAGAATGATCAACCGGCTGACGGCACCGACTACCGGTAACGTCTATTTGAATGCAAAGCGCGTCAAAGACTATGACTTGCGCAAGCTGCGTCTGCATATGGGATACGTATTGCAGAGCAGCAGTCTGTTTCCTAATCTAACGGTTGGCGAAAACATTGCCATTCAACTAGAGCAGCAGGGCATCAATAAAAATGATCGGCGCAAGCGTTCGATGGAGCTGCTTGATCAGGTTGGTCTGCCAGCCAGTGACTTTATCGACCGGCATCCAGATGAGCTTTCGGGTGGCCAGCAGCAGCGCGTGGCGATTGCTCGTTCAATGGCTACCCAGCCGCAGCTGATCTTGATGGATGAATCGTTCAGCGCGCTGGATCCGGTTTTGCGTGCTCAACAGCAGGATCTGTTGTTAAAACTGCATCATCAGTCAAATACAACGGTTGTTTTTGTAACCCATGACATGCAAGAGGCACTGCGGTTGGGCGATCGGATTGCCGTGATCAATGATGGTCAGCTGCAGCAGGTTGGTACGCCAAATGAGATTTTGGAACAGCCGGCTAATCAGTTTGTCGCTGACTTTTTTGCAACGGCGCGACCAAGATTAGGCACTATGACTGCACTCTTATCATCAAAACTAGTACAAAAAACGCCAGCCACTGATCAATCTGTCGTTATCGCCACGGTAGCGCAACTGGCAAGTCTCACGCCTGACGCGGCTGGCTGGCTTCATTTTCAATATCAGGGGCAGAATTTCAGAATTCAGACAACTGATCTGCTGCATTATTTAGGACAAAGAGAGGATCGGTAATATGACTGAATTGCTTAATACGATCGTGGCGCAAAAAAGCCAGATTGGACAGGCGCTGTGGGAGCATCTGTCGCTATCGTTTTGGGCGCTGGTGATTGCCGTATTGATCGCGATTCCATTGGCAGTATTGCTGAAAAACAGTCGACATGCCGGCGAGATCGTTTTGCAGCTGGCTGGTGTGATGCAGACGATCCCCAGCCTGGCGCTATTGGGACTGCTGATTCCGCTGGTTGGGATTGGCAGCGTTCCAGCTTTGATTGCCCTGGTCGTTTACGGCATCATGCCGATTTATCAAAACACCTATTCTGGACTGCGCAGCGTTGACCCCAACCTTGAAGAAGCCGCGACGGCATTTGGTCTTTCGCGCTGGAAAAAGCTGACGCGACTGGAATTGCCCATGGCTCTGCCTGTGATCTTATCCGGAATTCGCATCTCGTTGGTCATGATTATCGGAACGGCAACTCTCGCTGCTTTGATTGGTGCCGGTGGGTTGGGGACCTACATTATGCTGGGGATCAATCAAAACAACAATGCCTACCTGATCATCGGGGCGGGGCTGTCAGCATTGTTGGCGCTTTTGATGTCGGCACTGCTAAAATATGTCGGTGCTTCTAAGAAACATCTGAAGCAGGGAATCGTCGTCGCCGCGCTCGCTCTGGTCGGATTTGGCGGCTGGCGGGTCTGGAGCAGCTTTCAAAGCGAATCAGAGCCAATCGTAATCGCTGGTAAAATGGGGAGCGAACCCGATATTTTAATTCATATGTACAAAGATTTGATTGTAAACGATGATCCACATGCCAAGGTCGAATTAAAGGCTAACTTTGGCGGGACCAGCTTTTTATTCCGTGCGCTGCGCAACGATCAGATCGATATCTATCCTGAGTTTACCGGAACCGTTTTACAATCGCTGGTTCATGACCAACGATCGACGCCGCATGATCCGGTTAAGACCTACCAGCGGGCGCGGCGTCTGTTGAAACAGGAATATGATCTGACGTATCTGAAGCCAATGAAGTATCAAAATGGCTACGACCTGGCCGTCAATGCTGATTTTGCCAAGGAACATCAGCTTACCAAACTCAGCGATCTGGCTAAAATCAATGATCAGATTACGGCCGGCTTCGATCCGGACTTTGCCAATCAAAAAGACGGCTATCTAGGCCTCAAATCAGCGTACGGCTTAAACTTCAATCAGGTAAAGACGATGGAGCCCGCACTGCGCTATCAGGCAATTGCCGATGGGCGCGTAAATCTGGTCGATGGCTATACGACGGATCCGCAAGTGCGCCAGTATCATCTCAAGGTGCTTAAAGATGATCAGCATTTCTTCCCGCCTTACCAAGGAGCACCTTTGATGAAGGCCTCATTTGCCAAAAAGCATCCCCAAGCCGTTAAAAGTCTGAACAAGCTGGCCGGTAAGATTACTGAAAAAGACATGCAGGAGATGAACTATCAAGTAACGGTTCAGCATCGAAAAGCCAGTCAGGTTGCCCATGAATATCTGGTTGAGCATCATTTGATTAAAAAATAACATCATAAAAAGTCAGGAGCTTCAACTTAGAAACTACCTGGCTTTTATTTCAATTTCTGTATTTTACATAATATTAAACGAGTAAAAATTATCAATATCAATGGAAGATGCCCATTAAAGGTCGCGAATGGCATCTTTCATTGACCGTACATAGTCAGCAACTGGCTTAACGCAGTCTTGACCGTATTTTTCGCACAGGCGGACAATTGCTGAACCTACGATGACGCCATCAGCCTGCTGAGCCATTTCACGGGCCTGGGCTGGCGTGCTGATCCCAAAGCCAACTGCGCAGGGAATCTCTTGTTCATGCTTAACCAGCTGAACCATGGCATTGATGTCAGTGGTGATGGTATTACGCACGCCGGTAACTCCTAGTGATGAGACACAGTAGACAAAACCGGCCGCGTCTTGGGCAATCATTTTTATCCGATCATGTGAGGTGGGCGCGATCATTGAGATCAGTTCAACGCCTAACTCTTGACCAACCTCGGCAAACTCGGCCTTTTCTTCATAAGGAACGTCAGCCAGGATCAAGCCGTCAACGCCAAGATCCGCGGCTTTTTGCAAAAAGCGGCGTGTGCCATAGTGATAGACGACATTGGCATAGGTCATAAAAGCCAAGGGGATCTGTGTCTTTTGACGAATCCGCGCAACCATTTCAAAGATCGCATCGGTAAGCGCGCCGGCATGCAAAGCTCTAAGATTGGCCGCTTGAATAACGGGGCCTTCCGCGGTGGGATCTGAAAATGGAATTCCCAGCTCAATCAAGTCGGCGCCAGCAGCCTCCATCGCGTAGACCAATTGTTCAGAAATCGTCAATGAAGGATCGCCACAGGTAATAAATGGAATGAATGCCTTGCCATTTGCGAAGGCGTTTTTAATTTTAGTCATAGATCTTCTCTCCTCGATAACGGGCAATTGCAGCAACGTCTTTATCGCCACGGCCAGAAAGCGTGACGATGATGATCTGGTCAGGATTCATCTTAGGCGCAAGCTTCATCGCATAGGCAACGGCATGCGCGCTTTCGATAGCCGGGATGATGCCTTCAGTGCGGGACAGATACTCAAATGCATCAACGGCTTCATCATCAGTGATCGGAACGTATTGCGCCCGGCCATTATCCCGCAGCATGGCATGTTCGGGACCAACGCCTGGGTAATCCAGTCCAGCTGAGATGGAGTAGACAGGGGCAATCTGACCAAATTTGTCTTGGCAGAAATATGACTTCATACCATGAAAAATACCACGCGTACCAACTGCCAGCGTGGCCGCTGTCTTTGGCGTATCAATTCCCTTGCCAGCCGCTTCACAGCCAATCAGCTGGACGGATGGATCATTGATAAAGTTGTAGAAGCTGCCAATCGCGTTGGAACCGCCGCCGACACAGGCAATTACGGCATCCGGCAGGCGGCCCTCGTCTTCAAGAATCTGCTGACGGCTTTCCTTAGAGATTACGGCTTGAAAATCACGCACGATCGTTGGGAAAGGATATGGTCCCATGGCTGAACCCAAGACATAGTGCGTATCGTCAATTCTTCTGGTCCATTCGCGCATCGTTTCGGAAACCGCGTCCTTCAGCGTACCGGTACCGGACTCAACGGCATGAACCTTAGCCCCCAGCAGTTTCATACGGTAAACGTTTAAAGCCTGGCGCTCACAGTCGACCTTGCCCATGTAGATCTCGCATTCCATCCCCATCAATGCCGCAACCGTCGCGGTAGCAACCCCATGCTGGCCGGCACCGGTTTCGGCAATTACACGGGTCTTGCCCATTTTCTTAGCCAGCAGACACTGGCCAAGCACGTTGTTGATCTTGTGAGCGCCAGTATGATTGAGGTCTTCGCGCTTCAAATAGATCTTGGCGCCTCCCAGATCTTCTGTCATATGTTTGGCATAGTAGAGCATTGAAGGGCGGCCGGCATATTCATTGAGCAGCTTGGTGAGCTCTTGTTGGAACGCGGGATCGTTTTGATAGTGGCGGTAGGCATTTTCAAGCTCAATTACCGCGTTCATTAAGGTTTCAGAGATATATTGACCACCAAATTCGCCAAATCTTCCTTTTGTCATTTATTTTCCTTCTTTCTAAATCGCTTTAAAAATTCAAGTTATGTCTTCTGACGATCGCAATTGCTTTTTTAACCTTGACTGGGTCCTTAATGCCTTGCGTTTCAACACTGCTGCTGAGATCGACGGCATTTGGACGCAGCGTTTCAATCGCCTGATCCAGATTATTAGCATTCAATCCGCCTGCCAGAATAAACGGCCGCTTGATTGCAACGTCGCTGACCAGCTGCCAGTCAAACGGCTGGCCGCTGCCAAGCCCCTGATCAAGCAATATCAAATCGGCTGGCGAGTTCAGTGCCGCGATCAAGTCTTGGCGCTCGTGAATCAGATAGGCGCGGATCACTGGGCGGTGCGTAGCTTGTTGAATTCTGCGCACATCGGCATCAGTTTCGCGACCATGCAGCTGGGCCATGTCGATAACGCCATCATTAAGCAGCTGGATAATTTTTTCCGCCGGCGCGTCGACAAATACGCCAACTGATCTGATGCCGGGATCCAATTGACTCGTCAGCGATCGCAGCTGCTCTTCAGTTATGGAACGATGACTGCGCGGAAAGTCAACGATAAAACCAGCCAGATCAGGGCGATAGCGGTTAACCATTGCAATGTCTGCCGATCGTTTCAGACCGCATATCTTGATTTGACATCCAGCCAATTCAATCAACTCCTCTCAGTGATGGCTCAACGAGGGGACCGCCATTGAGCTTTTGCAGCATCCGCGCCTTATCAGGACTGCGCATCAAAGTCTCGCCGATTAGGACGCCGTTGACGCGATTGTCCTTCAGTTCTTGAATGGCCGCCGCGTTTTTAATGCCGCTTTCAGAAACGAATAAAACGTTATCAGGAACCAGCCCGCGCAATTGAACACTGGTGTGGGGATCAACCGTAAAGTCGTTCAGATTGCGATTGTTGACGCCGACAATCCGCGCGCCGCTTTTGAGAGCCCGTTGCAGTTCTGATTCGTTATGTGCTTCAACCAACGCATCCATGCCAAGACTTTCTGCCAGTTGTCGATATTCAGCCAGCTGCTCAACGGAAAGCAGACCCGCAATCAGCAGAATCGCCGCCGCGCCCAATCGTCTTGCCTCATAGATCATATAGGGATCAACGATAAAATCCTTACGCAGCACGGGAATCGTTACTGTCTGAGCAATCTCTTGCAGATATTGATTCTTACCCTTGAAATAAAATGGTTCCGTCAGACAGGAAATCGCTGCTGCCCCCGCGTTTTGATAGTCAAGCGCGATCTGGCGGTAGGGGAAATCTGGCGCGATCATCCCCTTAGAAGGCGAGGCGCGTTTGACTTCGCAGATATAGGCCAGGCTGGTATTCTGCAGTGCCTGATAAAAAGAGGGAACCGGTGAAGTCTGAGCTAAAAGCCGCGCTGCCTGGGCGACATCAGCCAGGGGACGCTTCTGATCAGCGGCAACTACTCGCTGTCTGGCCTTGGCAGCCAATTCATCTAAAATGCTCATGCCAACGCCTCCTGATTGGTTATAGTAATAAACTGCTGGAGCTTTTGAGCAGCCGCGCCACAGTCAATCGTTTGTTCCGCCAGCTTGACGCCTGCTTTGAGATCAGGCGCTGCGCCAGCAATATACAACGCGGCCCCGGCATTCAGACAGACGGCTTGGCGTTTAGGTCCTTGTTCTTGACCATCTAAAATGGCACGCGTGATCGCCGCGTTTTCTTCAGGCGTACCACCGATCAGATCAGCAGATGTACAGAATGAATAGCCAAAATCAGCCGGCTTGATCACATAATTAGTAAATTGATCGCCATTGATCTCACAGACGGTTGTCGGCGCGCTCAGCGAGATTTCATCGAGTCCATCCTGACCAAATACGACCATGCCGCGATCAACGCCCAGCTGATGCAAAACGTGGGCCAGCGGTTGAACCAGCTTTTCATCAAAAACGCCCATGACCTGGCAGCTGGCACTGGCAGGACTGGTCAGCGGCCCTAGAATGTTAAAGATCGTGCGGATGCCAAGCTCTTTGCGAACTGGACCGACAAAACGCATGGCACTGTGATAGCGCTTGGCAAACAGAAAACAGATATTGGTGTTTTTAAGTACCTGCTCATTTTGCTGAGGCGCCAGATCAATCTTGACGCCCAACGCTTCCAGACAATCGGCCGCGCCGGATTTTGAAGAGGCGGCGCGATTGCCGTGTTTGGCAACCGGGACGCCTGCCGCGGCAACGATCAATGATGCCGTCGTTGAGATGTTGAATGAATTAGAGTGATCACCGCCAGTTCCAACGATCTCAACAACGGGGCGGTCGGGATGAATCTTGGTACCGGCTGCGCGCATTCCTTCTGCTGAAGCCGTGATCTCCGCAACCGTTTCGCCTTTCATTGCCAGCGCTGTCAGATAGCTGGCGGTCTGCACGGCTGACGCTTGACCGCTCATCAGCTCGTCCATTACCTGCCGAGCTTGACTGTAGGTGAGATCTTCTTGGTTGACTAATTTTTTAATTGCCTGTTCAATCATGATTTACTACCTCCAAAAAATTTTTGATTATCTGCAGTCCGTCAGTCGTCATAACGGACTCAGGGTGAAACTGAACGCCAAAAAGCGGTGCGGTGACGTGTTCTACGGCCATGACTTCTTGATTTTCATCATCAGATACCGCCGTAACCTTTAGATCAGGCGGCAGAGCAGCTGCATCGGCGACCAATGAATGATAGCGGGCCGCCTTAAAGGTTGGGGGAAGTCCCTTTAGCAATCGGCTTGCTGACAGTTGACGGATGGGCTCTTTTTTGCCATGCATCAGCTGCTTGGCATAGGTAATCCGGCCGCCCAGTGCCTCACAGATCGCCTGGTGTCCCAGACAGACGCCCAAAATCGGAATCTTGCCGGTAAAATAACGAATCACGGCTAAGCAGATACCGGCATCTGCTGGCCGGCCAGGTCCTGGTGAAAGAACGATCGCCTGAGGATGCATGGCCGCGATCTCCTGAATGTCTTTTTCATCATTGCGGATGACTTTAACGTGTGGATCGACCTTGCCAATTAAATGGTAGAGATTATAGGTAAAACTGTCGTAGTTATCGATTAAAAGAATCAATTTTCTAAACCTCCTTCAGCTGCCAAGACGGCCAGTTTAACGGCGCGGGCCTTATTTTGGCATTCCTTGAATTCCTGGCGCGGAACCGAGTCGGCAACGATCCCCGCGCCCGATCGAATGCCAAGCTGATCGCCTTGTTTGGATACGAAACGAATTGCAATGCAGATATCCAGATTGCCGGCAAAATCCAGATAGCCGATCCCGCCGCCATAAACGCCCCGCTGATCCTGCTCCAGTTCTTCAATAATCTGACAAGCACGGAATTTAGGTGCTCCGGAAAGCGTCCCTGCCGGCAGCACGGCATCTACCACGTCAATCGCGTCATGATCAGGGTTAAGCTGGCTTTTGATGGTGGACCCCAGATGCATGACTTGAGAGAAATATTGAATCTGCAGGTATTTTTCCAGATGAACGGTGCCAATTTTCGAGACCTTGCCTAAGTCGTTGCGTCCCAAGTCAACCAGCATGTTGTGCTCAGCCAGTTCCTTTTTGTTGGTCTGCAGCTCTTTAGCCATGGCCTGATCCTCAGCTGGTGTGCGGCCGCGGCGGCTCGTGCCAGCCAATGGAAACGTGCTCAGCTCACGGCCATTTACCCGAGCCAGCGTTTCAGGCGAGGCGCCGGCCAATTCCAGATCATCACTGGCAAAGTAGAACATATAAGGGGAGGGATTGCTGGCACGCAAAATGCGATAGGTGTCAAACAGACTGCCAGATGCTTGAGCCTGCAGTGGATTGGAAAGAATCATCTGAAAAATATCGCCTTCATGAATATAGCGTTTGGCGCGTTCGACTTTCTGGCAATACTCATCAAGATCAAATCTGGGCGTCAGCGGCGTTTTCAGCTGCAGAGGGGGAAACTCCTTTTTGACGGCACTGGCCAGGTCGTCTTTCATCTGGTTGATATTGGTCTGTGCTTGTTGGTATGAATTTTCAAAATCATCGGTCATGACACCGCTGATCAAATAGATTTTCTGCTGATAATGATCAAAAGCAATCACATCGTTAAACAACATCAGGTCCAGATCTTTAAAGCTGCCATCGCCTGCAAGATTCAGCTTGGGTTCGCTGTATCTCAGATAGTCGTAGGCAAAGTAGCCGACCAAACCGCCAGTAAATGGTGGCAGTTCTTTCATAACGGGACTGTGATAGTTTTTGATGATCTTTCTTAGCGTGTCGCCAGGATGTTTGACTGAAAAAACATTGGATTTCTCCCCGCCAGCATATTTTTGTCTGATGGTCATCAAGCCTTTTTGACAGGTGATTTCCATTTGGGGATGGTAGCCTAGAAACGAGTAGCGGCCACGACTGCCATCCTGACTGGCGCTTTCCAGCAGATAGCAATGCTGACTGTGGGCGCATAGCCGCTGCATGGCCGCGACCGGTGTAATCTGATCAGCAAGCATTTCTTGATAGACGGGGATTCGCTGATATTCATGGGTCTGCATGATTTCTTTGATTTTATTGATTTCTGGCTGCATAGTTTTGATTCTCCCTTGCATGATGGTTTTCTGATCGGGACCAATAAAAAAACTCGTCCCCACCAGAGTCGTACTCTTGGTCAAGGACGAGCTGTCTGCCCGCGGTGCCACCTTGTGTGACGATTTATATCATCGTCCGCTCATTGCAAAGCAGATAACGCCTGCTGCTGCGTCGTGGAATACTCAAGCGGCTGCTTTTTCACCACGCCCTCAACGGTCCATTTGGCAAGCAGCTGTTCGGTCTGGCTCTCAGTTTCCCAGGCTCCCTGTGCGCGCTTGACTTGCTTTGATCTCCGTCTCATTGGTTTAGTATGAAAACCCAGCAGATACTTGAAAAAAAAAACCGCATTGGCCTGATTGGCTATGCGGTCGCTCTTTGATTGAAGATTGTACCGGCATAGGTCTTCTTTGTTTACAGTGTAAAACGAAGCAAACCTACACCCTTGAAATGTAAGTCTACTTTAACCGATGCCAGCTTTGCCATGATTGACTAATAAATTTCATGTTTACAATCTTCCTTTCGTTTGATTTTTTATCATGATATTTTAATGTCGAACAGATGTCAATCAAATTTTTTATAATTTTGTTTTTAATAGTCTGGGATCGTTTTCGCCGGTGTCTCGTTAAGAAACGATCTTTAATTCTGATATACTTGGCTTTAGATTATAAAGTTCCTGGATATCCAACGACAATTACCGAACGACATCCGAGCAGGCGCTTGATTTCAATTCTAAGCACTGCTTTTATTAAAAGAATTAAAGAAAGCCGTTAAGATAGTTGAAAAAGATGAGATTTTCGTTATAATGAACAAAATTTAGTTAATGAACACTGGGAGGCGAGCCAATGTTTAGCAAGATTGGACAGATTATATTTGACAATGAGGCCGTTTTAGAGGCATCCGACTTTAAGATGGGGCTGGAGATCGAGATGCAGCGAGTGGATGAAACCGGTCATCTGAGTCAAGAGCCATATCCTGACACGATTGGCGATGAAAAGGTCAATCCATGGATCACCAATGATTTTTTGGAAACCATGTCAGAGATCGTAACGCCCCCAGCTGACAATGCTACTGATGCAATGCATTATCTGTACAGCATCAATACCGTTTTAAGAACCGCGCTGGCACCAGGCGAGCTGCTCTGGCCATTATCGATGCCGCCGATTTTGCCTAAGGATCGTGCCAAGATTCAAATCGCACATGCTGGTCCCGAAAAAGAAGCCTACTTTAAAGAATGGCTCAAGCACCACAGCATTTCAGAAGGGGCTCCATCTGGCGCGCATATCAACATGAGTATCAATGATGATCTGGTGGAGTTGGTCTATCAACAGTTGCCGCAGCGTTTTGAAAACAAGGTCGCTGCCCAGAACTATCTTTATCAGATCATCGTTCAAGGATTTATGCGCTATCGCTGGTTTTTGACTTATTTATTTGGCGCTAGTCCGATTGCTGAGGCCAACTTTTTTGAAAATGGCGAACAGCCGTTAAAGCGTCCCGTCCGCAGCATTCGTCAAAGCCAAAAGTATGGTTTTGAAAACAAATTCCCCGGCGACTATTCTTCAGTTGAAAACTATGCCAAGAAGGTCATGAACGCGGTTAAGGCTGGCAAGCTGCAGTCAGCGGCTGAATTTCATGGGCAGGTTCGCTTTAAGGGCAACAGCGATTTAAACAAGATGGTCAAAGAAGGCGTTGACTACATCGAACTGCGCATGCTGGATCTGGATCCGACCAGTTCCGTGGGGATTCGGACGGGAACTTTGCGCTTTATTCGCTTGCTGGCCGGCTACTTCATCATGAGCCCATCATTAAAGGAGAGCGAGGCTGGTCGCGTGATTGCCCGTGCCGATGAGATGAATGAGCACGTGGCCTTGGAGGATCCGACCGCGCCGTGTGAGTATGCACCAACTGCCAAGGCTTTGATTCGTCACCTGCAGCTGTTCGTCAATCAGATTCAAGCCGGACCCGAGTATCAAGAAATCCTGGATGATCTGGAATATCGGGTCAACCATCCCGAAACGACGCCAAGCGGTCAGCTGGTCGAGAAGATCAAAAACAATTCCTTGGTTGACTATGCGCTGCACCAAGCACGTAAATATCAGGATGGCGCAATTCAAGCACTGCGGCCATTCCGCGGATTTGAGGAAAACAACGGCAATCTCAGTGCCAATGAGTTGGCTTCCGATCTTTTTGGCGGTACCTGGCGCCTAAACAAGCCTGAATAACCACTGATTCAAAAGTTAAAGCTGGTTTGGAAATCACTTGATTTTCCAACCAGCTTTTTAGCTTTAAATGAGGCTGATACTAGGGGGCGAACAGGCAACGAAAGCAAAAAAATAAGCTGATTTTCGGCGAGCGTTTGATCAGTGTTGGCTTTGAGCAATAAAAAAATTAATAAGGAAACCAGATAATCATGCTAAAATAAAGCGCAGAGAAATGGATTAGGAGGGATGAGATGACCCCAGTTGAACAACAAGTATGGGACGCGCTCACTGCTGTAATCGATCCTGAGCTTAACGTCAGCATTGTTGATCTAGGCCTGATATATGAAGTTGAAGTCGATGAACAGGGCTGTTGCCGCATTAAGATGAGTTTAACGACACCTGGCTGTCCGCTAAGCAGTTTTTTACAAAATGACATCGAAAAAGCCGCTCAAAACGTGCCCGGTATTCGTGATGCCCGCGTCCAGCTGGTCTGGTATCCAGTCTGGAGTATTGCCAGAATGTCGCCCAAAGCACGCCGTCAGTTAGGAATTGGAGGTAGCCTGCATGACCATCAAAACCGTTGACTTTAGCCGACCAGTACACGATCTGGCCCAACAGGATCCTGATTTTATCGCTATCATGGTCGAAGCCGGCTTTGATAAAATCAAGATTCCTGGGATGCTTGACACGGTTGGCCGTTTCGTCAATATCAATCGGGGCTGTCTAGCGATGAATATTGATAAGCACCTTGTAATCGACACTTTTAAACGACATGGGTATGAGGTGATTAACCATGACTGAACCGCATAATCTCCATCAGCGTCAGCAGCAGCTGGTCAAGATTCTGACTTTTTTAAGCAATGGTGGCAATTTTGATCAGGCCAAGCAGTTATTTGATCAAGAATTTGCCAACGTTGACGTAGCTGAGATTACGGCAGCCGAAAGAGAGCTGATTGCCAATGGTCTGGACCCACGTGAGATTCAAAAATTATGCAACGTGCATGTAGCACTGTTTAAGGATGCCATTGCGCCGGGCAAGCCAACCGCTGCTTTTGATACTCCTGGACATCCCGTCTACACACTGAAACTGGAGAACAAGATCATTGACTCTTTAATCAATGACGAACTGCTGCCCTGTCTTAAAAAGTGGCAGCAAGATGGCAGTGAGAACGAATATCTCAAGCGAATGCAACAGGCCCTAAAAGATCTGATGACCATCGATCGGCATTATGCCAGAAAAGAAAATACCTTGTTTCCACTAATGGATAAATATGGCATTACGGCACCGCCCAAGGTCATGTGGGGCGTTGACGACGACATTCGCGGCTATATCAAAAAAGCCTGTCAGCTGGTCGATCAGCAGCCGTTGCCCGACAAATATGTCATTGAGGCAGCCGTAGAAAAAGCCGCTCAGGAAGTCTTGGCAATGATCGTTAAAGAAGAAGACATCATGCTGCCAATGCTTGCTGAGGTTGCCACGCCTGCTGACTGGGCCCGCGTACGAGCAGATGAGGATTCGATCGGCTATACGCTGATCTCACCGCCAATCAATTGGCAGCCTACCGAACAGGAGCTTGCTGATGCGGCAAACAAGCCCACCAACTCCGCACTGGGCCAGCAGTTTAATGAAATCGCCAAACAACTGGCCGCCACTGACGCGCAGGTTAACCAAATCACTCAGCCAAATCATCAAGAACCAGCAGCTAACTTGCCAGTTGATCCGCAAGCCAGAATCGATCTGGCAACCGGTCAGCTGAGTCCGGAAGAATTGATCGCAATCTTTAAGCTGCTTCCAGTTGATCTGACCTTTGTCGACGCGACTGATCAGGTCCGCTGGTATTCAGATATTCCTGATCGCATCTTTCCGCGGACCAAGAGCGTGATTGGGCGATCCGTCTACAACTGCCATCCGCCCAAGGCCCAGCCTAAGGTTAAGAAAATTCTTACCAGTTTTCATGAGGGGGCCAGTGATCGCGAAGAGTTTTGGTTTAGTCTGCATGGTGAGCGTTTTATCCATCTGGAATACATTGCCGTTCGTCGTGAAGATGGCACTTATCTGGGCTGTCTGGAGGTTGGGCAAGACGCGACTTATCTGCGCAGCCTCAAAGATGAGAAGCGCCGTTAAGAAAGCAGTGCTGATTTATTGATTAGCGAAAATTTAACATAATATATAAACTGTAAAAAACAAAAAGCGACTCCTAAATGCAGATAGGGGTCGCTTTTTAGCAGTTCAGTATTTAAAAAAGGTCTGCCGAATCGCAGCAATGTCGTTAGTCTGGGTCAGACAAAGCATCAGCAGAATTCTGGCTTTATAAGAGGTGAGGGTATTGACTCCAATAAAGTGATCATGCGGGTCAAAAATCGGTTCGTCAAAAACGATTGAATTTGATACCCGTGAGCTGCGCACGACAACCACGCCCTGTTCAGCCAACGCATCCAGTTTCTGGCGCCAGGCTTGAGAATAGTTGCCGCTCCCGGTTCCAATTACTACCAATCCATCGCAGTCTTGTCCCAGTAGTTCTAAAACCTCAGCCGGGGCCCCTGCGTAATAGACCGCCACGCCAACTTTGGGCAATGTTGAATATTCAAGCTTTGAAAACCTGGAGTGAATCGTGTGTTTTGATACTGGCCGACTGGTAATAAAGACCTCAGCGTCACGCATGTATCCTAGTGCGGCATGATCATTCAGACTGCTGAAGGCATCAATTTTATAGTTGTTGATCTTGGCAATATCGCGCGCTGAGTAGATCGTACTGGAAAACAGACAGACCACGCCGCAGTCATAGGTCTGATCATCTGCTGCCAGCGCAACGGCTTGGTAGATGTTGAAGGGACCATCAGCGCTAGTAGCAGTTGCCGGCCGCATTGCTCCCGTCAAAACGACTGGCTTGGCAGTATTGACCGTTAAGTTTAAAAAATAGGCCGTTTCTTCAATCGTATCGGTGCCATGCGTAACCACGATGCCATCTACATCATCACGAGCGGCCTGCCGATTGATAACCTCGCGCAGCTGCAGCCATTTCTGCTCGTCCATTTCATTGGAATCAACGCTCATTAAAGAAATCATTTCAATGTTGGCCAATTTTCCCAGTTGGGGCACGCTCTTTAAGATATCAGCCACCGCTACCGTTCCTGCCCGATATTCAGTAGTCCGGCCAGCTTCACCACTGCCGGCAATCGTACCACCAGTTGCAATAATCACGATATTCTTCAAAATCTCACATCCTTGAATTGATTGATGGTTTTAATGATACAAGAAAGGCGTGAAAATTAAAAGTCTTTAATTTTTTACATAATATTATGGACGTTAATTATTTTGGGTTAACCAGCTGTCTGCTTTTAAATCCGCCTGATTAACAGCTAAAAATCAACAAGCCTATTTTTCAATATAATCATATAACAGTCTTACACGTTTTTCTGCCAATCAAAAATCTTGATTTAACGGCATTTGTGGCAGTTTAGTGTAAGATTCTTTTATCAAAAGTGTCTTACGATTAACGTTTTGGCACCAGAAATCAGCGTAAAACCAGGTATTTTCAGAATTTGGCTCTCAGACGCACTGAAATCAATCTGCGTGGGTAGTTGGTCGCTTAGATGCGGCTGAGCGGCGATTTTGCAAATAATAATTTGCCAAGGATCTTAACAGTCGTTTTAGGCGTCCTGACCTAGGCTTATTATTGGTAGGGATCATAAGTCATGCATAATGTTGCAGAGAAGGGGGATTTAATCTAGGTCGGCCAGCATGCCAAATTGGCTACTTTAAATCGACAGCTAAAATGGAGAACCAACTGAATAATAGTTATCGGCATCTCGATTGAATATTACGTTTTGAATATTATGTAAAATCAATGCTGATAAAAAGCTGCTGTCTAGCCATTGCCAGACAGCAGCTTGATTATTCATTTTGCGGCGCTTGGTTTGCCTGCTCGCTGATTTCTCTTAACGCTGCCTTTTGCTCTTTTTGGTCAACGTGCGTGTAGAGATCGGTAGCCGAGGTGCCTTTTTGTCCCAATTGCTGAGAGACCAAAACCTGATCCTTGGTTACGTCATACAGCTCCGAGGCCAAAGTGTGACGCAGCTTGTGCGGGGTCAAGGGATGGCCAAATGCCGTCGAATACTTTTTAACCATCCGTTCAATGGCATTGGCAGTAATCCGGCGCGTTTTTCCTTGATAGATCGTCAAAAAGAAAGCCTGGTCCTTTTTAGTAGCCCCGTAGCGCTGAGCTCGTAGATCGCGATAGTCCTGTACATATTTGACTGCCCACGGAGCAATCGGCACGCTGTCTTTTTGGCCACCTTTACGGGTAACGTCCAACATCTGCTGCTGCCAGTTGATATCATTAACGTTGACGTTGGCGGTCTCAGAAACCCGGATTCCGGTCCCCAAGATCAAGGCAACGATCGCGATGTCGCGTTCCTTATTACGCCGGTATGCGGGCAATGAACGCTTGTCGCATACTTTTGGATAGCGGTTTTCAATAAAATCAATGAAATCAAACTTCATCTGACCCCGATACATGTGCGCAGCCAAAGCATGGGCGCGATAGTTCAAGGTCTTGGTATCATTTAGCGAATTGATCTTGAGCATGACGTTGCGCTCAAAATAAGGCTCGCCATCGTTGTTGTCAGCAGTGACCGTCAAAAACTTGAACAAACTGCGCAGGGCATTGATTGAACGATTGATTGAGGTTGGCGAGTTGACGCGTCCCTGAGCATTGGTAGTATGGCGCAGATGATCGATATAAAGCATGATGTCATTGCGACGCAGGTGTTCCAATACTGAAGTCGGAATTTCTCGATTGGACTTGGCATCAACCAGGCCGCTGGTACGCAGCCAATCCATAAACCGACGAATCTCAGTCAGATACTGATAGGTTGTCGTAATGGCATGATTGGTTCCAAGGCGGTATTCATTAACGTAATCTGGGAGCCGCGACAGTTCCTCATCGATCAGTTTCAAATACTTATCGGCTTCCATATGTTTCCTCTTTTCTATTTGTTTCTACTATTATATAGTATCAGATTTGCCAGAAAGATTCTTGCTAAGTTTTGAGCATGGTTTGACATGAAATGTGGAAATCGGTAAAGTAAATATTGAGATTGGTTTGACCACCAACTTGTTTGATAAGGGAGTAATCTAAGATGAAGAATCAACATTTAAAACAATCGGTCTTAACGGCAGGAGTCATTGCCGGTGCAGCGTTTTTTGGCGGTGGCTGGCAGGAAGCTCATGCCGATACCGTCAACAATTCCACTGCACAAATTACGACGACTAATCCAAATGCTGCAACTTCGACTACCGATGCGCAATGTGCCGTTGCCAGCGCGCAGGCCGCCGTTTCCCAGGCTCAGCAAAACGTGAATTCTGCTTCTGCCGCCGTGGTCTTGGCTTCGGCAGCGGTTAATTCGGCAGCAGCTGTCCAAAGCAGCGCGGCCAGTGCAGCCAGTGCCGCGCAGAGCAACTATGCCATTGCCAGTGCGGCGGCTCAATCACAAATGCCATCCAGTGCTGAACAGGCAGCCGCTTTAAACGGCAGTACGATTGACACCAAAAATGCCAATCTAAGCATGTTTGACAATACGTCATCTGATGAATCAGCTAACGTTAAGAATCAGATTGGCGAGACTAACGTTACCGAAAACTGGCATCTCAATTCGGCCACGCAGAAATACGAAATGGATCCAAGTCTCAAGGATGCCTTAACCGTCGTGCCGACACTGGATGATGAAAGCATGACGCTTGATCCAACCAAACTGACGCTGGCTCAGCAAAGCGAGATCAGCAATTATGTTGCCGCTTTGATCAATCAGATTCGGGCTAGATTTGGGCTGACGGCTTGGATCTACAACGACATGACCTTGGCCCAGGCGTTGGCAATCGTTAATTATGCCTATAATAGCCAAAACTGGAATACCAGTGTCAAGTTACAGGAAATCATTGCTCAAAACAAAGCAATTGAAGCCAAAAACAAAACTGCCAAGCCAGATGAGCAGGAGCCGCTGATTGATCTTGACAAAGCTCATGATCTTGATAAGCTTTTTAATAACGTTGAATACCAGTATAATGGCACCAGCGACAAAGTTAAGGCCAGCTGGGAAAACATTGGTATTATTTCAGAAAAGAATCCAAACATTGCTTCCACGCTGATTAAAACCATGGGCGATTTAAAGCGTGTTGCCACGGTCTCGATTTGGGATATGCTGTTTAACGATGCTCACTCGCAAAACAGCCATGCCAGAATGCTGCTGAGTACCAATACTGAATATGTCGGCGTCGCGATGGACAACTATGGAGTCTTACATATCTATGGGCTGATTCCATCGGCACTGCAAAAGGTCAATGAAACACAGACGGCTTTAGCCAATGCCAATAAAGACGTTGAAACGCAAAAAGACAGGCTGAGCGATGCAGAGAAAGAATTAAACGATGCTGTCGATGCCTTGAATAAAGCACAGGATGCCCTGGAAAAAGCCAACCTGCTGATGGCGATTGAAGCCGTCGCCAAGGATGCTAATCAGACGTCATCTTCGCAAAGCACCGCTTCCAGCACCAAGACGTCCAACAGCAAATCGAACAAGCAGAGCAGCCTTAAAGACGTTACGGTCAAGGCAACCAGTGAACCAACAAAGGTCAGTCAGGCTAAGCACGGCGACAGTCAGCTCTTAAGCACGTCCAACGCCATTACGACTGCTGAGCCATCAATTTTTGAACAGCTCCTGCCACAGACCGGCAATCGCAATGGTTTAGGAATGACGATTCTGGGCATGCTGATGGGGATGCTGAGCTTTGGCTTTTTAGGTCTGCGCAAGCGTCGCTATTAATCAGAATCATCTTTATTATCCTCAATCGATTGAAGGGAGGATCGCCATGTATCGCTATATCGCAACCGACGTCGATGGCACCATGCTTGACAGTCGGCACCAGCTAAATTCTGCTGCTTTGAATATGGCATTAGGTCAGCTGCAGCAGCAAAACGTTTCTTGGATCGTGGCCAGTGGTGACAGCTATCGATTTTTAAAAAAGTGTTTTGCGCCTTGTCCATTGATTGACACGTTTATCTCAATCAATGGCGCGCTGATCGTCCAAAAAGGGCAGGTCGTTTTTGAAAGAACGCACGCCAAGTCACAGGTCAATGAGCTGATCAAAGCAGTCAACGCGTTGCCAGTTACGCCTGATGTAATTTTGCTGACTGGTTGGAACCATACCTGGGGCACCAGGATTTCTGACCTAAAAGCCTGGCCGTTTGGAATCAATATCGATTTTGTTGATGATCTGACTCAGGTTGACGATAAGATCTATAACGTTAATCCGATCTGGCTCAATCATCAAGTCACGCCAGACCAGATCCGCGGTTTTGCTCAACAGATGATTGAGCGCTATCCGGTTTATGCAACCTATAGCGGCTTTGGCTGTATGGACGTCTTACCTTTGGGCGTCAACAAAGCAGCCGGACTAAAAGAACTGATTATCAATGACGATCATGATCAGCTAAAAAACGTCGTAGCCTTTGGTGATTCATCAAATGACCGGCAAATGCTGCAGGAAGCCGGTCTGGGGGTGGCCATGAAAAATGCCAGTCCCGATATTTTAAAGCTCGCCAACCGCATCACCAGTTATGATAACGATCATGACGGCGTACTGCGCGAGGTTCAGTCGATTTTCAACCTGTCCTGATCGACCAAAAACAGGCCCAGCATTGCTGCTGAGCCTGTTTTTCATTAAGCAACGTTATTTAACAAAGAATGCGGTCGGCGCCAGGGCTTGATCCAATTCTGCCGTTGTTAGACGATCACCAACCAGTTCACGAATCGGCCGCTGTTCTTTTAAGGCCTTTTTAACCAGATGGCTGACGGTTTCATATCCTAAAAGCGGAGAAAGGGCAGTCGCGGCTTCCGCGGAAGATTCAACCATCTGCCGACAGCGCTCCACGTTTACGGTAATTCCCATCAGGCAGTTTTCGTTAAGCGTCTGCAAGGCACCGTTCAACAGGCGGGCATCGTCAAACAGATCAAAGAACATAACCGGCTCAAAAGCGTTGAGTTCCAGCTGTCCGGCTTCGGCAGCCATAGTGATGGTCGCGTCATGACCGATCACCTGGTAGGCAGTCTGGGTTACGAATTCAGGGATGACCGGGTTGACCTTACCCGGCATGATTGAAGAACCGGCTTGACGCTGCGGCAGGTTTAGTTCGCCCAAGCCGTTTTGCGGACCCGATCCCAACAGGCGCAGGTCGTTGCACATTTTAGAAAGATCAACGGCCAATGACTTGTAGGCACCCGAAAGCTGAACGTATTCATCAGTGTTTTGCACGCCATCAATCAGATCTTCACAGCCTTTTACCGGCAGCAGCGTGACGTTTTGCAGCTCCGTGATTACGTTTTTGAGATACTCATGCGTGGCAGTCAAGCTGGTGCCAATCGCCGTTCCACCCAAAGGCACCGTCAACAGCTGATCACGGGCAGCTTTAAGGCGTTTGAGGTCGCGTTCCAACAGTGAGGCATAAGCATGAAACGAGCGGCCAAACGTGGTTGGGATCGCATCTTCCAATTGAGTACGGCCCATTTTAAGCGTGGCTTGGTATTTTTCAGCCAGCTGCTTGAGCGTTGCAATTACTTTTTTCAGCGTTAGCGACAGACGATCCGTAAGCTGAATCATGGTCAGATGGCCCGCGGTTGGGTAGGTATCGTTGGTCGACTGTGATTTGTTGACGTCATCGTTGGGGTTGACCAGCTGATAGTCGCCTTTTTGTCCATCCAGCAGCTCAATCGCCCGGTTGGCAATGACTTCGTTAACGTTCATGTTGGTACTCGTGCCAGCACCGCCTTGGATTGCAGGGATGGCAAATTCATCTTCATATTCCTCAAAGTGTGCCAACAGATCCTGGCAGGCTTTGGCAATCGCCATTGGAACACGCTCATCATCCCAGCGGCCCGCTTTTTGGTTGGCACGGGCACAGGCCAGCTTGACGCGTAGGAAGTTCTTGATCAGCTCTCGATCATTGACGCTGCTGACAGCTGGAAAGTTGCTGCGAGCCCGGACGGTATGAATGCCATAGTAGGCAGTTTGGGGAACGCTTTGAATGCCAAGTGAATCGTGTTCTTTTCTCATTATTAACACACCTTTCAAAATCAATCTGCTTTCTCTTTATGGTTTAAGACTTTATCACCAGCTGACCGACGTGTAAACCAATTTAGGGGATAAACGAATAATCACAAGTTTTAATCAATTTTAGTTGCTTAAAAAAGAAAAAAAGGGCCTTTTTTGTCTTTATTTTAATCATTCATTGGATTTCTAATCAGATTCATCAATTTGAATTAAACTAGACCAATTAAAAACAGCGCCATTCTGAAAACCAGATGACGCTGTATTGAGCTGTATTATTTTCTCCACAAGAAATTGATCAGCAGGGAATCAACCTGTGAGTTGCTGTGTAATTTGCTGTGCTGAGCGCGTGGACCTTTAATTTCATGCTCAGTATACGATTTGGCAACTGGCGACACCAGATAGCGCAGTGATTTGGATGAGTTGTTAGGGACCGTGCCATCAGAATTGGAGCCGTCCTGCAGATTGCCATAGATATTTAAGATTTTGACGCCGGTTGGATAGGTCGTTCGCAGCTTAGTCAGCTCACGATAGAAACGATTGGTCACAGTCGGCTTGCCATCTTCAGCCAGCTTTGATGATGCCTGGTCCTCGCCATTCAAGCCATTGAAATGTCCGGCAATGTCAACTTGTTTTTGCAGTTTCGGCAGCTGCTGGCTGTTGGGATGATCCAAAAGGCAATACATAATGTCCATATTACCCATTGAGTGACCAACCAGATTCATCTTTTTGAAACCCCATTTTTGCTTAGCCGCGCTCAAAACGTTGAAGGCCCACTGTCCATCAGTATGATAGTTGGTTTCCCGCGGGTTTTCATAGTTGACCTCAATGATCGGATTAATGGCGTTGGCCTTGATCTGACCATGGAAGGTAACCTTGCCAGCACGGTCGACATTTGCCCAGATAATCGTATTGGTCGCCCCTGCTCGTTTGGCGGCGTTAGCCATGTGTTCTTCAGCATGACGGCTGCTGCCATAGCCATGGAAAAAGAAGGTCGGCGTTTTGGATTGAACGAACTGTTGAGCTGCCTGGGCTCGCTGCCACCAGCAAAGTCCACCGCCAATTACTGCCAATACCAAAACCGTCAGCAGCCACCGCCACTTTTTTAAAAGAAATCCGTGCATTTTCAAGTCCCCCAATTTGAATTTCTTTTAGCATAGCGGTTTTTAGATGTTAAGTAAAATAACTTTTACTGATAGCAGTATACGAATTTTTGATCGCAGTAAAAAGGATGACTATTGCTGCTCATAGCCCTTGACAAAACCAATCATCAGACCGCCCTGCTCAGCATAAAAACTGCATAGTCCGCGGCATTCGCCAATTACTACGCTGGCATTGGGATACTCAGCCAACAGCAGCTGCTGAAACTGTTCGGCAGCTGCTCGATTCTGCACGTGATCGATTCTGACCGCGCCGCCTTGATAGCCTTTTTGTTCCATCTGGCTAATCAGGGCTTGGAAGCATTTCTTTGGGCCGCGTGCCTTAGTCAGCATTTTAAAGCTGCCTTGATCCGCCGTACCGATCACTCGTAGATTCATTAAATGCGCCACTTTAGCCAATACGGGACTGATCCGACCGTTTGCCGCCAGATTATCTAATGAACCCAGTGCAAAGATCAGCTCAACTTGCGACATGAATTCATTTAAAGCCATCACGACGCGGTCAAACGACAGGCCGCTATTGATCAGCTCAGCCAGTTTTTCAGCCATTAAATGCATTGCCGGTCCAGCTGAAAGCGAGTCAAAGACCTGAATCTTAGCAGCGGGATGCGACTCAAGATAAATTGCCGCGGCTTGCTGAGCGGTACTATAGCTGCCCGACATTTTGCCAGTAATCGTTAAGACGTAGATTTCATCAGCATCTTCATAAGCGGTCAGCCACTGTGCCAGATTGGGACATGAAGAGGTGGCCGGCTGGCTCGTTTGCTGCAAGGCGGCCGTGAAAGCAGACAGGTTAAGGGCTTCATCGTCAGACCAGACTTGATCTTCAATTGTCAGGGTGAGCGGAACATTAACGCATTCAACGTTTTTGATGGATTTTTCCAGCAGATTGGCGCCGGAGTCAACGACGATCTTTTTCATTAATAGTTACCTCGATTACATTAGCGGTTTTTCGAAAACTCTTTAATTGAAGTTTAGTTGATCCGATTTCCAACGTCAAGTTTTTTAAAAACCGGAAAGAGAATTTAAGATACTATTAGTTTAATTATCAAGACTGAGCTATAATATTTTTAATTGATTTGTGAAAGGAAACTATGATGACCAAGAGAGAACAAAAAATGGCCCAAGACCTGATTGATTTTAAACTGCCGCGCTATCAAGATCTGCCTAACGTTGGCCTTTATCTGGAACAGACGACCAATTATCTGAATCAGTGTCTCAGTCCATTAGGCGACGTTAAGCTGACCAGCTCCATGATCAGCAACTATGTCAAGCATGGTTTGATCTCGCGGCCGCAAAAGAAGCTTTATCAAACAGAGCAGCTGGCCGAGCTGATGTTTATTGCCGTGGCTAAAAACGTCCTGCAGCTGGATAATCTGAAACTGGCAATCCGGATTCAACAGCAAAGCTATGATACGCAGACAGCCTATGACTATTTCTGTGAAGAACTGGAAAACGTCTTACGATACGTGTTTGGATTGCAAGATGAGCTGGCAGTAGTGGGGCATGATCATACCGAACAAAAACGCATGCTGCGCAACCTGATTATGACGGTCAGTCACAAAGTCTATCTCGACAAGTATTTTCAGACATTAGCAGCTGGCGAATCAGCGGTCTCGTCGCCCAAACAGTCACAACAATAGCGTCATGATAATGAAATAGGTAGTCGTTTGGCGTTAATGGCAGCCAAAATCTTCTCAAGCTGGATCATTATGCAAAAAATCCTGCATAAAACGTATGACGAAAAAATCATTACCTACTTTTTTTCAAAACAGGCTGCATAGTAGGTAAAAAATGATGTATATCGAGTTAGGGATGCCTAACTTTACCTACTATTGACTAAAATCTGCGCCATTGTAGGTAAATCACAAAGTCGGACTGGTCCAATCAACCTTTAAATATGCATCTTTACCTACAAATTGGAAAAAAGCCGGCAAAAGTAGGTAAATGCTGGAAAATCCAATATACATTTACCTACTATTGATTAAAAATCCGTGTATCGTAGGTAATTTCAAGGCGGTTATCTTGTCAAAGCCTGATTTTCTTCACATGCTTGGCGAATGGACAGTCAATAAGCAGCCAACGGGACGTGTTTATTGGCAGTTCAGGCAGTCGTTAAAAATTACTGAGGTTAGATCCGGCACCGCTTTTGTAATCCGGGCGACCGTTGATCAAGCATGGCCGTGAGCATCAAAAAAACGCTGAATCAATTCTCTCAAGGATAGATGATTCAGCGTTTTAATTATTTCCATAAAAACTTGATTACGGCAGTCTGTACTTGCGGGTTGCGCGTCAGCTGATCATGACCTGCACGCGTGCCCTTGACTTCTTGTTCTTGATAACTCTTGGCGCGTGGCATTACCAAATATTTCAGCGCACGTGATGAGCGATTGGCAATTGTTCCATCCGAATGATTGCCTTGATTGCCGTAGATGTTTAAGACGGCGCTTGACTTGGGGTAGGTCTTTTTTAAGCCAAGCAGCTCATGATAAAGCATGTTCATATGATAGGGGCGGCCGTTTTTCATCAGCTTTGAATCGGCGTTTGGCTGAATATGCGTGCCATTAAAAGGACCAGCAATGGCAACCTGTTTGGCAAGGCTTGGCAGCTGACTTTCATCGGCATATCTCGTCAGACAGTTCAGCAGGCCCATATTGCCAGTACCAATTCCCACCAGGTTCATGGTCTTAAAATGCCACTTAGCCCGTGCTTGTTTGATAACTTGATATGACCATTGCGCAGTTTTAGAATAGCTGCCTTCATGCTTGGCAAACTCGACTTCGATTACGGGCGCCGTTTCCTTTGTCAATTTTCCGCTCAGCCTGACCTTTCCTTGCGCACTGACCTTGGCATGCAAAACGCTTAGCTTCACGCCATCTTTTTGCGCGGCTGTAATTAATGGCGTCTCGTCACGCTGACTGCCGGTTCGATCATGAAAGATAAACGTTGCTGAATTCGTAGCCGCACGTGCTGGAATCGTCAGCATCATCATTCCCAGTATGATTCCTAAAAGCAGGCTCCATTTCTTTTTCTGCATCCCACTGCCTCCCAATTTAATTGACTTCTATTATATCGTTAAACGGCGTGATTTGACTAAACAACCGGTTTGCATCTAGAATTTAGTTATTTAATCAGCTGCCTGGCATGGGAAGCTGAATTGATCGAACATGACTTAAGAAAGGCGGGTGATGCAATGCTCAAGCAGGCATCAACAAATAAAGTAAGGCTGTTGGATCTGCTGATGATCACGATCGGCTGCGGCATTTATGCATTGGGATTCGTTAAGATCAACATTGCCAATCGATTAGCGGAAGGCGGGGTTACCGGGATTTCTTTGATTATCTATCACCTGTTTCATGTTGATCCTTCCATTTCGACACTTTGCATCAACATTCCGCTGATTATTATCGGGTATCGGCTGTTGGGACGGCGCGCTTTGATCTATACCGTCTATGGCACGATCTGGCTTTCAGTGTGGATCTGGATTTGGCAGCGCGTCCCATTCACTCTGGATATTCAGCATGACCTGTTCCTTTCTGGGGTCTTGGCTGGTCTGATCGGCGGCTTTGGCTCAGGAATCGTCTACCGTTTTGATGGTACGACGGGCGGGTCGGATGTCGTCGCGCGGATGTTTGAAAGGCATCGCGGCGTTCCAATGGGGCGTTCGCTTTTAATCTGTGACGCGATCGTTTTAACGGCATCGCTTTCCTATATCGATATTCGTAAAATGATGTACACGCTGTTAGCATCCTATGTCTTTTCCAAGGTGGTTAACTTTACGCAGGCCGGTTCCTATCCTGCACAAGGCTTTATCATCATCTCGACACAAGCTGAGGAAATCAGCAATCAGATCATGTGGCAGCTGGAACGGGGCGTCACGCTGCTGAAAAGCGAAGGCGCCTATTCGCATCAGCCAGGGCAAGCCGTCTATTGCGTAGTGGCCTCTGAAGAAGTCGTGACCTTGAAACGCTTGATCAATGACATCGATCCGCATGCCTTTATTACTACGTTTGACATCGCCAGTGTGGAAGGCGAGGGCTTTACTTATAATCTGCCAGATCAGTCGCATTGACCGCATTCTCCTAGAACCAGCATGAGTTTTAGGAGATTTTTTTATTTTGGGTTATACTGATTTTAATAAAAACAAAGAAGGCGTTTATCAATGCAGACGATTAAAATTGGCGCGACAAGCTGGGAAGTGTCAAACGTTGCCTTAGGAATTATGCGAATGGGGACACTGCCCGCTGCTGAGGCCGTTAAGACGCTCCAGGCCGCTCATGAAGCCGGCATCAACTTTATCGATTCGGCTGACATCTATGGTCGTGATCCCAAGCTTGGCCGCGGCTCATCCGAGATTCATTTCGGTCAGGCACTCAAACAAAGCGGGCTGCACCGGGATGATTTTTATATTCAATCCAAGGGCGGGCTGTTTGCTGATGAAACGGGCCGCATTACCCGCTATGATTCTTCTAAAAAGCATCTGCTGACTGCCGTGGATGGCATCTTAAAACGAATGGGCATTGACTATCTGGATTCGTTCTTGATTCATCGTCCCGACCCGTTGATGGATCCTGGCGAGGTTGCCGCGGCTTTTGATGAGCTGCAAAAAGCCGGTAAAGTGCGGCACTTTGGCGTTTCCAACTTCAACCCGCAACAGATTGAACTGCTGCAGCAGGCCTGCTCCCAGCGGCTTTTGATCGATCAGCTGCAGTTTTCGATCATGCATACGGGGATGATTGATTTTGGTCTGCATACCAACATGACCGATCCGGCCTCGCTCAATCATGATGGGGGAGTGTTGGAGTACGCGCGGTGCAGGCAAATGACGATTCAAACCTGGTCGCCGTTTCAATATGGTACGTTTGCGGGAACCTTTATCGATAATGAGAAGTTCCCTGAATTAAACGCGGTGTTAAAGCAGCTTGCCGATAAGTATCAAGTCTCTAAAAATGCCATCGCGGTCGCTTGGATTCTCAAACATCCCGCTAACATGCAGGTGCTTTTGGGGACGATGAATCCGCGGCATCTGATTGACAGTGCATTGGGCAGCGATATAACCTTGACCAACCAGGAATGGTACGATATCTATCTGGCAGCTGGCAACTCACTGCCATAAAGGAGAATTGAATTGAGCAAACAGATTACGATTGGCATGATCGCACATGTCGATGCCGGTAAAACAACACTTTCAGAGGCGCTGCTTTATCAGACGGGAATCATTCGCCGCCTGGGACGCGTTGACAATGGGGATGTATTCCTGGATTCTGATCAGCTTGAAAAAAAGCGCGGCATTACGATTTTTTCGCATCAGGCCAAGCTTGAGTATGACAATATGACCGTCACGCTGCTGGATACCCCTGGCCACGTTGACTTTGCCGCTCAGACTGAACAGGCGCTGCGGGTTTTAGACTATGCGGTTTTGGTAATTTCGGCAACCGATGGCGTGAAAGGATATACCAGAACGCTTTGGCAGCTGCTGACTGAAAACCGCGTCCCGACTTTTATCTTTATCAACAAAATGGATGCTGATACGGCTGATGGTCAGGCTGTCCTTAGTCAGCTGCAGACTGAGCTGGCGCCAGGCTGTTTTGCGTTGACGGATTTTAATGGCAATCTTAAAGCATTTGATCATGAAGAACTGGCTATGCAAGATGATGCCGCGCTTTTAGAGTATCTGGATCAAGGACAGCTTTCAGATGAGCGGATTCGGCAGATGATTCAACACCGACAGCTTTTTCCCTGCTGCTTTGGCTCAGCATTAAAGCTGCAGGGGATTGATGCCTTGCTGGCTTCACTTGCTCAATGGACGCAGCCCCGTGAATTTTCCAGCGAGTTTGCGGCTCGTGTGTTTAAGGTCTCACATGATGAACGGGGCGAGCGCTTAACCTGGGTACGGGTGATGGGCGGCAGTCTCAAGGCAAAGACCGCGATTTTACCGGATCAAAAAGCCAATCAGCTGCGGGTATACAATGGCAGTAAGTTTACCATTGTCAATCAGGTTGCATCAGGCGCTACCTGTGCCATTGCCGGACCGACGACAACCTATCCGGGGCAAGGACTGGGGAAGCTTAAAGACGATACGCAGACGCTTATGCAGCCCGTGTTGAGCTATGCGGTTGACCCGAAAGAAAATGACGTTCACCAATGCTTAAAGGCCATGCAGACACTGGCTGACGAAGATCCACTGCTGCACGTGGTCTGGGATGAGCAGCTGCAGGAGATTCGCGTTCAGATCATGGGGAACGTACAGCTCGAGATTATGCAGCAGCTGCTTCTAGAACGATTCGATATAGATGTCGACTTCATTAAGGGCGGCATTTTGTATCGCGAGACCATCACCGCGCCAATCGAGGGAGTCGGCCACTTTGAGCCATTGCGGCACTATGCCGAAGCCCATCTCTTGCTGGAACCGGCCAAGCGGGGAGCAGGGATGCGCTATGCCAGCCAATGCAGTGTCGATGTGCTGAATAAAAACTGGCAGCATCAGATTATTACCAGTCTGGAGCAGGCCAGTCCCAAAGGCGTTTTGATTGGCGCTCCGCTGACTGATGTCAAGGTGACGCTGGTTGGCGGCCGCGCGCACGTTAAACATACTGAGGGCGGGGACTTCCGTCAAGCTGCCAGTCGCGCGCTGCGGCAGGGACTAATGACTCTAAAAGCTCGGCAGCAGTGTCAGCTTTTGGAGCCGTGGTATCGTTTCCGCCTAATAGTTCCAAGTACTCAGGTTGGTCGCGCGCTTAACGATCTGCAGCGAATGCATGGCGAGGTTGACCCGCTTGGTGATCAGACGACTGACAGCGTTTTGCTGACCGGTCTGGCGCCAGTTGCCCAAATGAGCGACTATGCCACGGTGCTGCGCGGCTATACGCATGGTCAGGGGCAGCTGGAGTGTCTGCCGGCTGGCTATCGACCATGTCATAATGCCGACGAGATTATTCAGCAGGCGGACTATCTGCCGACTGCCGATCTGGCCAATACGCCGGATTCGGTTTTCTGCGCGCATGGTGCCGGCTATCCAGTCAAATGGGATCAGGTTCCGCAAGCCATGCATTGTGACTATTACTGCGACTTTATGCATGCATGAACGCAATCACACCATTGATTGGATCTGTTATCTTAAAAAGGCCTCAGCAAGTTCGCTGGGGCCTTTCTGCTTATTTATGATAGTGATACTTTAGTTGGATGATTTGAATAGCCGTCTCAGTTACCGCGTATACCATGCGATGCTCGTCATTAATTTTTTTAGACCAAAATCCTTGCAGGTCATGTTGTAAAGGCTCTGGCTTTCCCAATCCGGAAAAGGGATGCCTAATTGTATCACTGATCAGCTTGTCAATACGTTTAACCATTGATCGATTGACCTTTTTCCATTCCAAATATTCTTCCCAAGCATCGGCTGTAAAAACAATATTCAGCTTATTCATGACTGTTTAAGCTCTCAAATTCTTCTGGCGTTAAAAAATGTTCCTGCTTGCCGAGCTGTTCAATCGAATGCTTTAAAGCATCCCTGTTCGCCTCGCTTTTTAGCAGATAGTTGGTTTCTTGCCAAGAGTTGTACTCTTTTTCAGAAATCATTACAACATTCTTATTTTCGGGTCTTGCAACCAAAACCGTATCACCATATTCAACTATATCATCAGCATACTTCTTGAAATTTTTCCGCAATTCTCGTGTCGTTACAGCTTCAATCACGATCATTCACCACCTTGGTTTGTTGGTTTAATTATAACATTTGTGTACACAAAATAGTACACTTTTAATAATCATCATAGTTTTCAGCAATCACTGCAGCTAGTCCGTCAATGCCTTTGCGCAGTAGTGTTATGGTGTGCTTACGGATGAACGACAGCCACTGATAAATAAAAAGCTCTCTGCCGGGGCCATTTGTCTGGGCAGGGAGCTTTGTCATCTTTGCAACGTACCATCATGCGGCAGTCTGACTG
Source organism: Limosilactobacillus sp. WILCCON 0051 (assembly GCF_039955095.1). Taxonomy (NCBI): domain Bacteria; kingdom Bacillati; phylum Bacillota; class Bacilli; order Lactobacillales; family Lactobacillaceae; genus Limosilactobacillus; species Limosilactobacillus allomucosae. The sequence goes on along the minus strand of NZ_CP154878.1, from coordinate 1,214,012 downwards.
CTTGTGCTGGTCTAATCGTGCTGATCCAGCCAATCCTGCAGTACTGCTTGATATTCCAAAGGCTTTTCGACAAACGACATATGCCGCGTGCCGTCAAACAAATGCCATTGCGAATTGGGCAGGGCATCGGCCATCGTCTTGGCAACCAGGGGCGTGCAAAGGTCGTTGGTCCCACTGGTGATCAGCGTTGGCACGTATAGACCGCGCAGCTTGTCGGTATAGTCATATTCCTTGAGATTGCCGGTCGGCGTAAACTCATTGGGTCCCCAGGCCGTTTGATAGGCCAGTTCGCCAACGTTTTTCTCGCGCCACAGATATTCAGGAGCATTCTCATCAGGTGCTGCTGCCGCGTGCAGTTCCATAAACCGGGCATTGACCCGCTGATAGGCATCGCCGGTGAAATCATTGGCTGCTTCAGCTTGAGCAATGACTTCCTGATCCTCCTTGCTCATAAAGCTGATCAGACGGTGCTGTTCTTGACCCCATAATTGGGCATTAGAAAGGGTGCTTGAAAGAATCAGGCTCTTAATTCCAGCCGGCATTTCATCACAAAGATACATGATTGCCAGCATACCGCCCCAAGACTGGCCCAATAGATGGATCTGATCCAGATGCAGCCGTTCCCGCAGATTCTTTAGTTCCCGCAGCCAGGTCGCAGCCTGATAGACCCGGGGATGATCGGGCATTGAGGAAAGGCCGCAGCCAATCTGGTCGTACATGATCAATTGCCGCTGATCACGCTCCGCCAGCTCATCCAAAGCCTCAAAGTAGTTGTGTGTCGAGCCCGGCCCGCCATGCAGCAGCAGTAAAGGTGCCTTATCGCTGGGCTTGCCAACGATCCGATAATAAGTTCGGTAAGGGCCAAAAGGGATAAAGCCGTCTTTAATCATTAAGATCACTCCTCAAAAACGAATTGACTGCTTTTATTCTAAGGTTCATTTTGTCCAGTGACAAGCCGCAGTTAAAGATTGAAATAGCTGAAATGCTAACCAAGGGGATGCGGTTGGCTGGGCAAAAGCTTGGTCATGTTGTACCAGACTTCGCCGGCATGCGCTGACGCCGCGATGCCTTGATTGACATAGCCGTTTTTCTCATAAAATGGCACGCGATCCAGTAAACAGGTCAGCGCGATGTGATGCCGCTGATTTTGAATTGCCTGTTTTTCAATGGCCTGCAGCAGACTGGAGCCAATCCCTTGACCACGATAATCAGGATCAACGGCAATCGTTTGAATCATCTGGTTGCCGCCAGGCTGAGCGCGATTTTGCACGTTAGCTTCATACATCCAGTCTTCAATATATTTAAAACGCGCATCAACGACAGGACCGACGATAAAGCCAACGAGCTGATCGGCGTCGCGTGCTACCAGAAACGTATCGGCAAGCTGATTGATCCGCGCTTGATACTGAGCAGCAGTTCCAGCTTCGGCCTCGTTAAAGCCAAGTCGTTCAATGCGCAGGATGGCTGGCAGGTCTTGGGGATCAACGGCAGTAATTTTAATCATGGCAAACTCCTTGGATAGATCATGTTAGATATAGATAAATATAGACATCCTGAACGATTTTAAAACACAAACGCATTAAAACTAAAATTTTAATGCTACTTTCAAAAATTAGGGAAAGCGGCTCTGCTTAATTTGGATGCTAAAATGCCCGCCAAGTTTTTAGCAGCTTGACGAGCATTTTTATGCTAATCATCGGTTTCGGTGCTGATCACCTTTTCATTGACGGCATTGATTTTGACTTCGGTTTTTTGGCGGTCTCAATCCAGTTGCCGAGCATAATATTTAAATTTAATTATACAAACATCCAACTGGTTATGGCAGCCATTTTTCGATGATTTCGTCATTATTGAACTCTTTATTCTGACCATTAAAGACCAGCCAGTCGTTTTTCAGTTTCATACGCACCAGCTGTCTTAAAATCCGTGTTTCAGAATATGGCAGCGTTTCACGGTTGCTTTCATTGAGCAGACGCAACAGCCGGTCAATTTCAAAAAAGATGCGCAGATCCAGCGACTTTTCGCCTTTGTCCAGTTCTGCGAAGCGATCCAATTCGTGGCGCAGCTTTTCAAAAGATGGCTGCAGTGAATCATCGGTACTAAAACAGCGATGCTCATAAAACGCCAGAATCTTTAAGTTCATGCGGTTGCGGATCTTTTCCAGGTCAGCTGCCGTCCAGCGCGGATTGTCGATTGCCTCAAATAATGCCTTGCGCCAGGCCGATTCACCATGAAAGGCAATGCGATGCGTGTTGCGGACGATCTGCCAACTAACCGTAATCGCGACCAGAGCAATCAAAATACTCAAGATCTGCAGTAGAATTCCCATTTTCTTTCAGCTCCTTTAAATTTATTATAGCCGGTTATGAAACTAGTGATCCGTTTAAATTAATGCTAGAATTGCGGTGAAGTTTAAGAAAAAGGCGTTGATAGCATGTGTACGGCAATCAGTTTTACAACCAGGCAGCAGCATCGCTTTGTCGGGCGCACGATGGACTTTCCGACCCGCTCTACGCCATGGCAGCTGGGATATCTGCCAATCGATTATCAATGGCAGAGTCTGCCGGAATGTGACTCATTTGCCAACGACTACGCAATCTTAGGCGGGATGCGCAAAATCAATCACCACTATCTGATTGGCGATGGCTTGAATTCGGCGGGCTTATGGGCAGCTGAGCTATATTTTCCCGGTCCGCAGGTTTATTATGACCATCCCCAAAGCCAGCGTCTTAATCTGTCGCCACAGGACTTGATCGGCTGGCTGCTGGGCATGCACGCATCAGTTGCCGAAATCGCTGCAGAATTGGATTCAGTAGCACTAAATGGCGTAATCTGGCACGATCATGACATCGTCCATCCATTTCATTGGCTTTTAAGCGATGCCACTGGTACCTATCTGATCGAGCCCACCCAGCTTGATTTAAAGATTCAGCCCATCCAGCTGGGTGTCTTAACCAACAGTCCCTGCTATGCAAAACAGCATCAAAAACTGACTGACTATCTGGGAATCGATCAAGCGGCCAGCGATGCCGAGATAATCATGGCGATTCGCGGCTCCAAGACTCCCCCACCCTTAAAAAGAACGCCCACTTCACGTTTTATCAATGCCTCGCTCAATCTTTGGCAGACATCCCCTATTGAAGATCAGGACGCTATCAAGCAAGGAGACAAGCTTTTAAAACAAGTCGTGCTCGAGCAATTGGCTGGCCATGAAGTTTATACCCATTATCTAGAGATGGTAGACGTTCAAACCCAGACCAGTTATTTTTATGATCTGACCACAAAGCAAAAATTGAAACAGCGGCTGCCAGATTTAATGGTACGTTTTGATCAGCCGTATCTGTTTGAAAGCTGAATTAAAAAAGCGTCTGGCTGGCTGCCAGGCGCTTTGGTTTTGATTGAATAATGTCTTAAATGCTGTACTGACCCATAATCGCCATCTCATCCAGAACCTCGCCGATCGTGGCCTCATGCAGCTTGGCATATCGGGGTGCTCCCATCAGCCCATCGTCCAGATAGTAGTCGATAATGTTGCGATAGCCTTCCCCCGGCTGTACTAAAGGATTGCGCTCGATCTGAATACGCGATTCACGAGTCAGTGGCGGATACTGCCCGCGATAGTTTTCATCAAAGATTGCCCGATTCAAGTCGTTGATCATCACGTGATAGTTGCAGATCAAACGGTGCTGATTCATTTTGGCCAGGTCTTTTTTATAAACGTGCTTTTCTAAATACTGCAAAGTCTGAGATGCCACTTTTGGGTCCCATTCTCTTACAAAAGACTGGCCTTTGCGTACCTGCTTAATGGCTTTCTTGGTTGCGTTGGTATGCTTACACACTTTTTTGAGTTTCTTTTTCGGCAAGACAACGATGATTGATTCTAAAAGCTGCCAATCTGCTCCGGTAAGTGTCACGTAGATCCCTTCTTTACTTAATTTCAATCATAGTCTTATAAAACTTAAAGTATTATAACATGCTCAAAGTCAAATGGGCTTCAAAATAGTTTAATCAATCTTTGATTACGGTCATCAATGCTTAGTAAGCCGGCTGTTTTCAATAAAAAAGCGCTCGATCAGTATCCAAACCGATGAGCGCTGGCAGCCATTACCTGAACAGCCGCTTGATTAGTTGTTTAACGTGCTTGCTTGGCACGATAATTCGGAATATATACCAGTGAGACATTGGAAGGAGCCTCCTTCCCGCACTAGTCGAGGGTGTCAATCTCGCTTTAGTTGTGCGAAAATATTGTAACACAGCACAAAAGTATGTTACAATTCCATCGTAATTAGGAATATATCGTTGTGCAAGCTGGACCGTCAATCCGGCAAGCCGGCTGGGCGCTCCTTATATAAGGGCGCTCTTTTTTTATGACTTAATGAGAACTTCATTGTAAGACAAGCTGTCGATTTTAGGTGCAGGCTGTTTAAGCCGGGTTGCCGTAAAGGAAAGCTAAATGATTTAATTCAGTTCTGCCAAATAATTTTACATAAGATATAATATCGTCAATAAATTATCGAGATAATAAAGTGCGTGTCAGTATCCGCAGTCTGGTCTGATCAGTTATAATTAAATAAATTAATATTGGGAGGAACCTTATGACCACTGTCTACATTGTTGGTCTGCTATTGATAACCGTTGTGGCAGCCAACATCATTCATCTGCTCTGGCCGGTTTTGCCATTGGCGATTTATCAGATCCTAGCCGGCATCATGCTCAGTATCTTGCCGATTGATACGCATGCCATCGTTTTGGAGCCTGAGATTTTCATGCTGCTGATTATCGCGCCATTAATGTTTAACGATGGCCAAAACGTGTCTTTTCGCCAGCTTTCGCAAAATATTCGGCAGATCCTGTCAATGGCGGTCGGCTTGGCAATTGTCACCGTAATTCTGGTTGGCAGCGGCCTCAAGCTGGCTTTGCCGCAGCATTTCACCTATGCGCTGGCCTTCATGCTGGCGGCGATCATTACGCCAACGGATGCCGTCGCGGTTAAGTCTTTGACGACCAATGTTGAGATGCCGAAAAACGTTAATGAGACTCTGGAATACGAATCGCTGTTCAACGATGCTTCCGGACTGGTCTTGTTCAGTCTGGCTACCGGGACCTTGACTTCTGGGGAATTTTCGCTGGGCCACGGCGTTTTAACCTTTTTATACGTGTTCTTTGGCGGGATTATTTTTGGATCGCTGATGGGCTGGATGCTGATCGCGCTGCGAACGACGCTGATGCGAACCCACGTCGATATCGGCTCCATCGTTATTCCAATCAACGTTATGACTCCATTTGCCGTCTATTGGCTGGCCGAGGAAATGCATCTTTCGGGAATTCTGGCGGTCGTGGCAGCCGGAATCGTGCACAGTATCTTATACGACCAGCTGCGGCTCACTTCTTCGCGCGTGCAGAATGCTACGACGACGCTTTGGAATATCATTGCCAGTCTGCTAAACGGTTTTGTGTTCGTGCTGCTGGGGGTTATGCTGCCAGAAGTCGTCAGCCAGACTTTGACCGCCACGATCTTGAAACTGGCGCTCTTGGCACTGGGTCTTTACCTGGCAATGGGCTTGATTCGCTATCTATGGGCACGCTTCAAATTAGTCGACATGCACTCCACGAATCCGAAACGTGATGGTCTGCTGCTCGCTTTAGGCGGAATTCACGGTACGATTACGCTGGCAATGGCCTTTTCCATCCCCGTGCTAACCGAAAGCGCGCAGCTGGCAACCCGTAATCAGCTGATTCTTTTAGCCGCCATCGTCATTTTGATCAGTCTGACGGTCGGCACACTGGCCTTTCCGCGTCTGCTGCCAGCCAAGACTAAGAACTATACCAACGATGAGTTCCAAGATCAGCTGATTCACACCGTGCAATATGCCATCGATGAACTGAGCCAATCGCCAGAACACAAAAAAGAACAGGCGCTTTTGATTGACCAGCTGAGCAGTCAGATGACGCTGACCTTTAAGATCAATCGCAACGTCTATGATCGGCTTGCCAGTCAGGCGCGCGGCGTTGAAATGCAGACCTTGGCTGAGCTGCGCGAAAATGGCGTCGTCACTGCCAAAGAAGAGCAGGTCTATAACCGCATGATTGGCCGCGATGCCTTAATGCACAGTCAGCATGGCCTGTTTGCCTTTTTAAGAATCTGGCATTACCGGTTTAAGTGGAAACGTTTGAGTCATAAGCTGCATAAGCATCATCCCCAGACATTTGCACAACTCCAGAAAATCCACGACGATAAAACCTTACAGGACAAATCCAAGGCCGTTCGTCAGCAGTACTTTGATCGGTTAGAGTCAATCTTTAACATGACCATGACCGATGTCAACGAGTTTCTCGACGAGGTGCAGACGCCCGACAACGTCCATGAAGTCGCGATGGTTCGCCGCATGTATCTGAATCGGCAGCAGACTTTGGATCGTTTCCATTCACGGGGCGAAATGGACATCAACGTTTTGCGGACATTAGCTATTAAGGCGTTTCAAGATGAGCACAGCTATGTTCAGCAACAGGCTGCCGCTGGGGTAATCTCTAGTGATCTGGCCAATGCATTGAATGAGCACATCTCAAACGATCAATTGGTCTGCATCCAATCGTTTGAAGACTAGTTATCCGTGCGACGTCTCAAATCCTTGTCACATCAGAGTTTTATTAGTTGTACAATAACTAAGATAATGATTAGGTCGTGTGCAGTTGGTGCCTGCTAGCCAACGAGCCGGCCGAGCACTCCTTATCATCGGGGCGCTCTTTTTATTAGCTCACAGTATCATACTGTGGGCTTTTTGTTTGCTTTGGCGTGGGACTGACTTTTGGCCATTCAAAAAACCTCCTATAGATGAGTTTTCTCAAGTATAGAAGGTCCATAACTGTTGAATGAATGATGGTAGATCTGCATTGACTGTAACTGTCGGCGGTCAAAACCAGTCTTTAAGACAGCTAGTCGCATTGATTGCTGACCAGATAAATCAAAGAAGCATCTCTTTGTGCATGACCATTAAAAATCAGCGGCCGGTCTGCCATTTGATAGCGATTCGTTTTTAAGATTGCAATTGGCTGCGGCTTAGGGGTTGGATTGGTAACGGTAACTTGATAAGTACCGACACCTAAGTCTTGGCACAGATGATGCGAATCGCCATGACGCGTTAATTGCCATTTCTGTCTGGTCTGCAGGTTTTGCAGTTCGACATTGAGATCGGTATTGGCATAGGTTTGAACAGAGATCCGGCTGCCGGCTACCAAGAGTCTGATCTGCTGCGAAACGGTCTGGTGTGGTGCCAAAAACGTTGGGCGCGCGTGATACTGCGTGGAAAGCTGTGAGCGCTGGGCAGCTACGATACTGGTATTGCTGCCAGGCAGGCCTTGATTCCATGCCAATAACAGCACCCCGAACAAGACAATCACCGATGCAGCTGGCCGCGGTCGTTTTAGCCATTTCAATTGTACTACGGGAACCGAAGCAGGCTTGGTCAGCATCAGAATCATAAACAGCAGCGGAAAAACCGCCTGTCCATAACGCGGCTCAGCTTCCCAAAGCAAGGCATGAAAGCCAAGATACCCCAGTGCCGTCATTACCAAAAGCATTAAGACGGTCTGCCGATCATCATACCGCTGGGGCCGCCATTTCCATAAGCGCATAATAGTCAGCAGATACAGACAGATTGCTGCCGAACTCATCATCAACACCGCCAGCTCATGCCAATGATCGGCAAATTTTAGATACCAGGCAGGAGCATTTTTGAAGCCGCCATTATACCATTCCGTCATCTGACTGACATCCAGCAAAATGCCATCTTTAATGATGACCTGTCTGCCGATACCAGCTGCCCCCATGTCGGCAAGACGTTTTTTCAGCACTTTTTGATCGACTTTTTGCCGCGCTGTAAGATCTTTTTGCTTGATATTGCGGATAACGTCAGCTGAGCTGTAGGTTCCCTGCGTCCGTTCATTCATCCCCATCGTTACCCAGGCAATCGTTGGGAATTTATAAGCATCGTTTTGCTGAAAATGCGCGGCCCGGTCAATCCCAGCATGAGCAGGTACGCTTAAGACAACGCCCAGAATAATCGCGCCCAGGGCCAGTTTCATCGAGCGCTTTGGCCGCATGAGCAGTACCGTCAGCAAAATCGCTGGCACCAGTACGATCAGATTGGCTTTGATCAGCATCCCCAATCCAGTCAGTCCGCTCAGTAGCAGACCACGGATCCATTTTTGCCGATGACTGAAATTTGACCAAAAGATCAGCTGCCGAAAAATAATCAGTAAAATCAACATATTTGGCAGATCAGTATAGAAAACCTGCAGATAATACGTGTAGGCAAACGGGGTCAGCACAAAGAAAGCTGCCAGACCCAGCACGACTTTTTTACGATGCGTCAATTGCCAAGCCGTCAAAAGCGTTAAATAAATAAAGCCGTCAAGCAGTATCAGCTCTAAAAGATTGACGCCCCAGTTCACTGAAAGACCCAGCCAGTTGGTAATCATCAGCCAGCGTGACAGCAGCCAGGCAATTGGCACGTTTTGCGAATAGCGCCAAAAATAGGTGATGTTCCAGTCATAGTTGCCGCCAGCCATTTGAGCAGCCTGCGCCAGCACCCGAAACGGATCGTGATAAACCGTCACAGGCAAAAAGATTAAAATCAGCAGCTGGGTCAAGACTAAAGCACTCCCCAAAAGGCCAAGCAGGATCTTAAAACGGCGTGCCGAAAGTCTTTCTAAACGCGCCGTCGGTTGGACCAGGATCCCCAATAGTGCCAAAACGGCTGCCACCAATAAGCTCTGGTATTGCCAGTTGGTCGGATTCGGCATTAAGACACAGGCTGCAATGCCAATCATCAGCGCCAGGCATAAGATTCGCTGCCAAACGCGCATTTTTACCCCTCCTACTCTACTTTAAATGCTGATCAACGATGAAGCGTGGTCGATGCTTGACTTCAACCAGCACCTTGCTCAGATACTCGCCAATTACGCCAATGCTCATCAGCTGAACGCCGCCGATAAACCATAGTGACAGCATCAGCGAAGACCATCCCTGCATCGTCTTGCCCAGCAGATGCACGGTCAGCGTAAAGATCCCCATTCCGATTGCCAGCATGCAGGCCAGCATTCCCAGCCAAAAAATCAGCCGCAGCGGAATACTGGTTAAGGACGTGATCCCGTTAAGTGCCAGGCCGACCATCTTTTTAAGCGAATACTTGGTTTTTCCAGCCAGCCGCGGCGTTCGTCGATATTCCACGCGGCCCGTTTGAAAACCCAGCTGCGGTACCAAGCCACGCAAGAACAAACCGCGTTCCGAGTACTTCAGCAGGGCATGCACGGCTCGATTGCTCAAAAGTCTAAAATCAGCACTGTCAGGAATCATAGTGACCCCCATTTTATGCATCAGGCCATAAAAAAGCTCCGCGGTATTGCGCTTAAACCATGAATCCGTCTGCCGGTCTCTGCGAACGCCATAGACGATCTCACAGCCGGCTTGATACTGCTCGATCATTGCCGGAATTTTTTCTGGATCATCCTGCAGATCAGCATCAATCGTAATCATAACGTCCGCATCCCAGACCGCCGTCGTCAGTCCTGCCAAGAGCGCTGCCTGATGACCAAAGTTGCGCGAAAAACGCAAACCGCTGATCGCAGGCTGTTTTTGGTGCAGCTGCTCGATAATTGGCCACGTCTGATCAACGGAGCCGTCATCAACGATCAGAATACCCGAATCCATCGTTATCTGCTGAGATTGCTTAAGCTTATTTTCAATCTGCCATAATCGTTCAATACTGCTTTTCAATACCTCCTGCTCATTATAGGCCGGCACGATAATCATTAGTTTGGTCATGCTTCATTCGCCTCTTTTTGTCGTTTTAATGCCCACTTATTGATCAAAAACTGTCCCGTTGGCCACCAAAATCCAGCCAGCAGCAGACTGCCCAAGATGTCGCTTGGATAGTGCGCACGCAGGTAGACTCGCGATGCCGCTACCAGGCCAATCCAGATGATGCCCAGCAGCCGGATGGTCAGCTTTTGTTCCGCGTCTTTAACGTAGCAGTCGCTCCAACGCCAGATGATCAAAACCGCGATTACTGCCATAAAAACATGACCACTGGGAAAACTGAAGCCATGTTCCGGCAGCAGCGGTTGCGTTGGCCGAGCTCGTTGAAAAAGCATTTTAAAGCCCAACAGCAGACCAGCGCCGCCAAATTGAGCCAGACCAAACAAAATGGCCTGCGTTCTAAACTCCCGCCAGGTCAAGGCAGCAGCCAGGACCGCTACCAATAGGCTGACTGCCGGGCTGCCAAGATTAGCAATGGCTTCAAAGATCGTAGTATTGGCCCAGGTTACTCTTGGCATCACGTTTGCGCCAGTAGTATCAAACCAGCTGATCCACGCAGCCTGCAGCTTAATACAGATGCCCAGAAAGCCGAACAGTGCTAGACTGAGCCAGGCCCACCCCATATTCTGCTTTTTAATCATTGTTGGCTGCCTCCCGTCGATCCTTGATGAGCGTAAAGACAATCGGCAATAGCGAAATCAAGATAATCGCCACGATAATCAGATCAAAGTGGCTTCTGACAATGGCCAGGCCGCCGAAGAACCAGCCAGCGCCAAGGGCAATCGTCGTCCAGGCAAGTCCGCCCAGCACGTTATAAAAGATGAACATACGATATGGCATTGAGCCCATCCCCGCCGTAAACGGAATAATCGTCCGAATAATTGGGATGAACCGTCCCCAAAAGATTGCCAGGTTACCATGCCGAGCAAAGAATTCCTCGGTTTTTTCACGATGTTTCGGCTTGATGAGTCCTGGATGCCGCCGCGTTAAATACTCGCCAAATCGCGTCCCAATCGAGAAATTAATCGTATCGCCCAAGATTGCGGCAATTACGACCAGGATCAGCAGGTACCAGATGTTTAGTGGATGCGAACTCATCGCGGCGATCGATCCGCATAAAAACAGCAGCGAGTCGCCGGGCAGAAATGGCGTCACCACCAAACCGGTTTCCGCTAAGATAATTAAAAACAGACCACCATATACCATCCAGCCGTTATTAGCCAACAGCTGCGTAATAATCTGACTTAAGTGATCAAGACTAAGCATTAGATCAACTTCCTCTCGTTTTTTTATTATCATACGAGAAGCTGGCTGGGCTTGATACAGAGTTAAAATGAGGCTTTTCTGAAGAATCTTCAGAATTGCATCCAATAAAAAAGATCGCAGCTGGGTTTGTCCTCGAAGCTTACGATCCATTAGGCTGGTCTAATAGGCTGGTCTAATAGGCTGGTCTAAGTTTAATTGTTTTGATGAACTGCCGCGTTTTCAACAGTCGCTTAACATCTAGTCTGCTGAAGCTTTTTTTGGCGTCTGCAAAAGCCGCAGCTCAAAGACGGCGCCATGGGGCTGATGATTGTGTACCGTGAGTTTTCCTTGAATCAATTGCGAAAGCTGAGCTGCAATTGCCAGCCCCAAACCAGTCCCGGGAATCTGGCTGCGCACCTCGGCACTGCGATAGAATCGCTCAAAAACATGCGGCAAGTCCTGAGGCAAAATCCCGGGTCCTTCATCAATGACGCGACAGACGATCTGATTTGACTGCTGTTCAACCGTAACCTGAATCGGCTGGTCAGCTGGTGAGTATTTAGCGGCATTGGCAATCAGATTATGGATGATCTGGGCAACGGCATCCTGATTGGCAATTGCCCAGCAGTCTGGCTCTATCCGCGATTTTAGCGGCTGTGCGATTTTAGGCTGCATCTGTTCAACCAGTTTGGCAACGGTCTGGCTGACGCTGATTTTTGACAGTGTCAAACTGGAAACGTCCGCCCGGGTCAGTTTCAACAACGAATCCACCAAATCCTGCATCTGACGCGATTCACTGTCGATATAGCGAATCGATTTGGGGATGATCTCGGGGTGTTCTTGACCATGCCGCTCCAACAGCTGCACGTGGCTGCGAATGGCCGCGATTGGCGTTCTTAGTTCATGTGCTGCATTCATAATAAACAGCTGCTGCTCGGCTTGATGATTATAAAGCTTTTTAAGCAGCTGGTTGAAGTTTTGTGTCAAGCTCACGATCTCAGCCGGCTGCTTAGGAACCGCCAGCTGCCAGCCATCATCATCCCCACGCTCTCTGGCGGCCTGAACGCCTTGCGTAAGCTCGGTCAAGGGATGCGTCAGTCGTTTTGCCAGGCGCTTGACGTACAGCGGACTCAACGCCATGATTAGAATCATTGCAGCCAGCGTTACCCAGATGATGCGGATAAGAATCGTGGTCTGCTCGTACATGCGGTGCCATAAAACGTAGCGAATGCCATTTTTGGTCGTGACGGTTCGGTATAAAATTCCAAACCGCTCACTATACCAAAATGATTTAAAAAGGTGACGTGGCGGCTTGTTTGCCAGCTTTTTGGCATTTTCGGTATAAAAACGCTGCGGCTTGGCATGACGAAGATTATCAACCTCTAAGAAATAGACATTTTCAGTATCCAGATTGCTGTTCATTCGCCAATGCTGCCAGTCAAACTCGGAATCAATCTCGGTCTTGACCAGTTTTCTGGCAATTCGCTGACTGTTGATCACCACGCGCTCATAAAGCTGATGACCGCTTGCGCCGATAATCACGATTTCAAAGCCCAGCGTAATAAAAACGATCAATTTCCAGACGGCACGCTGCAAAATATCGGCACTGGTCGGAATCTTTTTCATCCTTTATCCCCCTATCCTGCATCCAGGCTGGCCGAAAGCATATAGCCGGTTCCGCGAATGGTATGAATGAGCCGGGGCAGTTTGGGATTGCCATCAATCTTATGTCGCAGCTGGCGAATGTAGACGTCGACGATATTGGGCTGGCCGATAAAATCAACGCCCCAGACCTGATTCAACAAATCATCTCTTGAACAGGCCTGATCGCGATTCTTGGCCAATGCCAGCAGCAGTGCGTACTCACGCGGCGTCAATGACAATAGGCGCGTTCCTCGCTGCACCCGTTTTGTATCGTCATCAATCATCAGGTCGCCAATCTGATAGGTCGAGCTGGCCGCGCTTGGCTTGGCGGACTGGCCGTGTCTTAAGGCAACCTCAATTCGTGCCAGCAGTTCTTCGATTTCAAATGGCTTGGTAATATAGTCATCGGCCCCGCCAGTCAGCCCTGCTACCTTATCGCCAATGTAAGACCGCGCCGTCAGCATGATGATCGGTACTTGGCTTTCGCGGCGAATGTGACGCAGTACTGAAAAGCCATCGATTTTAGGCAGCATCCAGTCCAAAATGATCAGGTCGATCTGCGTTTGATACTGAGCAAAACAATCCAGCGCCTGTTTGCCATCGCGGGCTAAAATTACCTGCATTCCGGAGAATTCCAATTCGGTTTTTAATGAATCGGCCAAGCCGGGTTCATCTTCAACCAGTAAGACGGTTGTCATGTTTCATTACCTCATTTAACAAAAATAATCCATCTTAATTTTATCCTTAATAACTGGTTTTCAACAACTAATCTTTCAAGCCGCGAAATCACGTGAAGTTTTTACTCATCCTTGATTCAGCATCCCTAAGCTTAATTTCCTATTTCTTTAAAAAATTTAGTTGCAAACGATGCCAAGTTCATTTTGTTTAATTATTGACATTAAATTTTATGAACATTTTCTAATTGATTTTTAATTTAACGGGCACTAGTATTGATAGCAAGATTATTAATGAATTTGAAAAAGAGATCGAATAATAATCGGCTTTTATCGTTTACCAAACTAAAGGTGGTTGATAATATGGATCTGTTTCGTAAAGAAAGCCTAGCCAGCTACATGAAGACTGACGGCCAAATGCCCAAGACCATGAATGCCAGAGATTTAATGGCAATGGGCATCGGCGCTGTCATCGGCAGTGGGATCTTCATCCTGCCGGGGACGGTTGCGGCCAATGATGCCGGTCCGGGCGTGACGCTTTCCTTTTTGGCCGCCGCGGTAGTATGCGGCTTGGCCGGGATGTGTTATGCCGAGTTCTCATCAGCCATTCCGGTAGCCGGCAGCGCCTATTC